>NZ_JAELTN010000007.1 GCF_016428855.1 Pedobacter sp. ASV28 | reverse complement strand
GTTATTTGTTGATCCGGTAGCCAGTTTTAAAATCAACGGAATTACCTTTCAGAATGGTTTCAACCCCATAGATTCTTATAGCAACAAAACTTATTACCAAGTATTAAGCGATGGCAGGGTTAAGCTGCTAAAAAAAACCAATAAAACAATTATGGAAGTTACAGAATACAATGCCCCTAAACGCAGGGTATTCAAAGAAAACTTCAGCTATTACGTAGCCAATGAAAAGAACGACTTGACCAAAGTAAAAAAGGACAATAGCATCCTTAACTTGCTAAAGGACAAAGAAGACCTGGTCAAGGCATTTGTATCAAAAAATAAGCTAAATCTAAAAAAAGACGAAGATTTAAGTAAGGTATTCGACTATTATAACTCCTTATAAATCTTACAAAGGCATAATACAACCATGTTATATTCTCGTATAATATGGTTATATTATTACCTATATTAAGCTATAGCGCTCATTCCCTCCAATATTGCTTTTAAAGCACCGCCTTAAAAGCTCCTTCATGGCCATCTTTACCTATTATATAATATATTGGCCAACCAGACTGAAAATATTCGATTAGACGCAATAATTATCTGTTTCTCCTATGTGTAAAATTATCCCTATGAGCGGAACAAATAATCTGTTCTTCTAGAAACCCGGTTTATATGCTAGTAAATACCAAGTGTGCTTTTGGATGTATTATCAGGCTATTTTTTTTGACCACCATAATGTATAGAAGACTTTCTTTAACCGAACCTTATCCAATCTATTCTCTTTGATTCGTATAATTGTTAAACTGAAAAAAGCCTAAAGCTCAAAAAAGGAGTAGTTAGTATAGGGCAAAAAAAATTCCCGGAAACCTTAGTAACCGGGAATTCTGTCTAAATCGACAATTAAATTAAGCCTTATCTTACAATTAAATTATTGTAATCAGCTTCTCTATTAGGCACAACCAACTGCCATCCATTACGATCGGTTGGATTTATAGTGATACCAAGCGCATCAATAAAGTTGCCTCCTGCTGCCAATTTTTTTCTTTCGATCTTATCTCCCCATCTTTTCTTGTCAAACATATCAAATCCTTCGCCCCATAGCTCGATAGCTCTGTATAATTTGATCTCCGCAAGTAGGTTTGCTCCTGTAGCTGTCGCATTATAGCTTGCATCTCTACCGCTTGTTTTGGTCAATGTATTTAAAAGTGCCTGTATTTCTGTTGCTGGCTTAGTTTGAAAATATTTGGCCTCCGCTTCGATCAAAATCATCTCTGCAGATCTGAAATGGTTCAAATTACCTACACCAACACCATCTGAAGCGACAAATTTAAACGACATATATGGATAAGCTCTAGCATCTGAAGGCAATGATGGATACAATGACCTAGCATAATTAAACAAAGCTGTAGATCCTTGTCCAGTAGTTCCATCATATGCATAACTAAGTGGATCTAAAAACATGCTCTTACGAATATCGGTAGCTGGTATCTTATTATATAACTCCTTGCTCATAAACTTAGGTGTCGTTCTAACGGCTGAGGCCGTTGAATTATACCCGATATAGGCAAAATAGGAATAGTAATGTAATGTTTCATCCAGTGCACCATATGAACCCCAGATCCACTCAGAGTTTGGTGCATTAAAACCAGATTTGTATTGAGTGTTGGTCATTAAAGCAAAGTTTTGTCTAGCTTTTGCCGCATAAGCCTCTGCATTAACATAATCTTGTTTGTTCAATGCTGCCCTAGCAAAAGTAGCATAGGCCACATTAATATCTGGAAGATAGAATTGAGAGCTTACCCTGGTTTTTCCAGAAGAAGTGTACAAGCCTATCGCAGTTGTCAAATCACTATAAATCAAATCATAAGTTTGCTTTAAGGTAGACAATGGAATATCGCCAGTCGTCTCATCAACCCTTAATACCACTGCCGGCGTTTCGCCGTTCTGAGAATCTGCCCACCTCTTACCATAAAGCTGAGCCAACATGGTATAACTATAAGCTCTAAATGTTAAAGCCTGTGCTTTTATAAATTGCTTATCAGCCTCAGAACCGCTAGCTTTATCAACGTTAAGGATAATTGAATTTGCATTGGCAATAATAGAATAGTAATAAAACCAAGGATAAACCACATAGGTACTATTTGGATTGGCCACGTATTCTAAGTTAATAACTGAAGACCATCCCGGTAGGTTAACACCAAAGTCGGCTCCTGCATAATTACCATAAAGCATCTTAATGGTACCCTCACCGTTCATACCTTGTATACTTAGTTTTTGCTGTGTCATCAACCTTGCTATACCGTTTATGGCATAAGCAGCATTTTGGGTGCTTTCAAATACGGTAGCAGGCGAAGTTGAAGCCGTTGGAGCGGTTTGAAGGTAATCCTTTTTACAAGATGCAACTAACGTAATAACGATGATTGCACTCAAATATCTATTTATAAATTTCATAAAAATTATCTTAAAATTATAATCCAACATTAATTCCCAATGAGAAGGTACGTGATGGTACAAATTCATTAGCACTAGTTCCATTAAATCCTTGTTCTGGACTTGTTCCTTTCAATTTGGTAAAAGTAGCAAGATTATCAACCAAGGCATTAACGCTAATTCTATTTAAATCAAGTTTCTTTGTAATGCTTTTTGGGAAAGTATAGCCAAAAGCGATGTTCTTAATTGCCAAATTAGAATTATCAATCAGAAACCTTGTGCTTGTTGCGTTATTATATTGGCTGTTCACAAAGTTCACCTGTGGAATGGCATTTTTATTGATACGATCAGGAGAGGTTGCGGTCATTCCTTCAGGCACGCCATCCCAAGAATTTAGGATATCCTTATGTAATGCACTTGGTGTAGCCGTTGCACTCATTAGGCCAATATATGAATTATCAATACCTTTACCGCCAATAGAATAAGTAAATATGGCAGATAAAGAAAAGTTTTTATAATTAAAGTTGGTGCTAAAATTTCCGAAAACTTTAGGAATTGCACTGCCGCTATATTCACGTTTTGAGTAGGCAGCATTTCTCGTGTAATTCACTCCATCTATGTTTACAAGAAAAGGATAATGGGCTCCAGCGGTATTGGTTGGATTGAAAAGTTCATCATCGGCATAATATAATGCCTGGCCTGTCATCATGTCTACTCCGGCATACTGGTACAAAAAGTAATCATATATAGATTTACCTTCTGTATACTTAAAGTTACCATTAAGAATTCCGTTTTCTCTATTTTCTGCTGGCAATGTAACTACTCTACTTTTTAAGAAGTTGGCGTTAACACCTACGTTCCATTTGAAGTCTTGCTTTTTTAATACGTCTACATCAGCTGAAATCTCTATACCATTGTTTCTAACTTTACCAATATTCTTTGTAATAATAGATACGGCCGAAGTTGTACTTGTTGCACCCGCAGAAAGTGGTTGGTTTACATCGAAGATCAATCCATCAGAACCTTTATCAAAATACTCAACCGATAAATTCAAACGATCAAAAAAACGTCCTTCAATAGCTGCCGATGTAGCTCTCTGACCTTCCCATTGCAAATCCACATTACCGTTCTGGCTTTTATACAATGCTGCAATGTTGTTGTTTTGACTAATTGCATAAAGTGACATATAACCAAAAGTTCCTACACTGGCTATATTTCCAACTCTTCCAATTGATGCCCTAACTTTCAAATCATTGATGTATTCTTTTGTAGATGCCATGAAAGATTCCTTAGATATTAACCATGAACCTCCAATAGACCAGAATTCACCCCATCTATTATCTGGATGCAGTCTCGAACTTCCATCACTTCTAAAAGATCCCTCCAGAAAGTATTTTTCTTTATAGTTATAACGTACCCTGCTTAAATAACTCTCTTGTCTTTCATTAACCTCAGAATCTGTCAAGCTGGTGATCTGGCTAAAATTCACCATATCAACTTGTCCTGCAAAAGTTTGCTTGGTTTTGTAACCATACAAATAGTTGTGTCTATAGAAATAATTCTCGTGACCAACCAAAACATCAATATTATGATTATTAAAACTTTTGTTGTAGGTTAATTGTTGCTGTACAGTTGAGATATTATATCTGTAAATAGTTCTAGAAGCCCTTCCTTCATTTCCTCTACCATCACCAATAATGCCGTTATTATAGGTTCTGTTCTCAGTATTCCTCAGCAAGTTATTTGCGGTAAGATTAAATTTAAAATTTTTCAAGAAGCTAAGTTCCACATAACCTTGGGAATTTAATGAATTTTGGTAGGTTCTGTCCATATTTAATTCATTCTCCCAGATCAAGTGTCTACCTATATACTGTTGTCTGGAATCTTCACCATTATCATATATTTTATTTCCAGAATCGTCTAAAATATACTGACCAGTAACCAAATCATGCTTATAAATTGGATAAATAGGCGCAATATTTCTAGCATAGTTCCATGGTGTGGTAAAGCCACCACCAGAACCCGTTGTATAGTTCCCTACTTGATAACCTCCATTTAATGAAAATCCGGTTTTAATCCATTTTCTAGGGCTTACGCTACCATTTACCCTACCAGAAAACCTTTGTAGATCAGAGGTTTTGATATAACCTTCTTCTCCCAAATATCCAACAGAATAATACAAAGTAGATTTCTCGTTTGAACTTTGACCGCTTAAGTTATAATCTTGTCTATAGCCATTTCTTGTAATGGCACCAAACCAATCTAAATCTTCACCATACGTACCCTTAATTTGGGCATCTGGCAATAATTTACCATTAACATCAAATAAAGCATTATCAGGCAAATTATAAATATTGGTTTTTAAAATGGTAGGAACCAAATTTGCTGTTGCATTTAATCCAGCTTGGGCTATTGGCAATGTTGGGCTATTGGTAACCAATTGGTTTCTATAACCTTTCCACATTACTTCCATAAACTCGTTAGCATTTACCTTATCATATTCAGGAATTCCCCTAGTGTAAATACCCTGATTTACAACAACATTCATAGATGAAGTACCACCTTTACCTTTTTTTGTTGTAATTAAGATTACCCCATTAGATCCTCTACTTCCATACAAAGTAGCAGATGTAGCATCTTTCAAAACAGAAATAGATTCAACATCATTTGGATTGATATCATTAATACTCCCGTTATAAATAGCATTATCCACAACAATTAGAGGTGCTTGGTTACCATTAACCGAACTAAATCCCCTAATTCTAATAGAAGGTCCACTTCCTGGCTCACCATATGAATTACTAATCTGTAATCCTGTGCCCATTCCTTCTAAAGCTGCCAAGACGTTTGTAATAGGTCTTTTTTCAATGTCTTTGGCACCCACTGCTAAAACAGAACCTGTTATCGCTTCTTTCTTTTGTGTACCGTAACCCACTACAACAACTTGATTTAAGTCTCTGGAATCTGCCTCTAGAGCAGCATTCGCGATATTACCAGCACCGATGGCAACTGTTTGCGTACCAAAACCTAGAGAACTGATCTCTAATGCTGTTGCATTAGCTGGCACCACTAATGAAAATTTACCATTTGAGTTGGTCGAAACACCAACATTTGTGCCTTTAACTTTAACACTTACTCCTGGTAGCGGAAGTCCATCTTCTTTCGAAGTCACCGTACCAGTAATTGTCCTATTTTGTGCTATTGCCGAAGAGGCAATAAACAGCAAGATGAACAAACTCTGTAGAAGTTTTTTCATAAAAATTTTTAAAAAAATTAGGTTAGTTAATTATTTATTAAGGCGCCAAATATAGGTACATTAGGTATGCAACACAAATTTCATTTGACATTTAACACAATAAAACATATAAAAGAAAATATGGGTAAAAAAGCAAATCAGTACTCAAGAAAAACACTATTTAGCATTATTTTTTTTCCATTTTCCCAAAAAGCCCTAAAAATCAGACTAGTTGACAAATAAAAAACATGCCCTTTCCCAATTTCCTGAAAAGAATAGACCACACCAGAAGATATTTTGCTTTTAGCCTTAACTCCAACTAAACCAGACATATAACTATCTACCCTTAAAAATCCAATATTATACCCATTTTCTATAGGTTCATAAATATTAGCATCTGTTTTTAGGGTATAATAATATTTTCCAAGTCCAAACGCCAAAGGATTCGTGATATCTAGGTATACTTTATAAATAGCACCCGGAATAGAATTGCTAAAATCATCATGGTCTCTTTTTCCATACTGACGTACATTATCTTTTCCTTCGGCGGTTTTAGGTTCTTCTTTCTTTTTTATCTGGAATGGTTTCTTTCCAATAAAAGCCCCTATGGCATCTTCCAACAAGATCAACTTACCTCCAGCATTCACCCAAGGCAATAACTGTTCGGCCAGTTTATCGTTATAATAACCATCTGGAACAATTAGGGTATTAATTTTTTGAATATCTAGACTAGCCGCAACCGATACATTCAATATAGATATGGGATAATTCAGCTCTTGCTCAAAGAAATACCAGACCTCTCCCAACGATTGAGAGGAAACCTCTTGGCCAGACAACACTGCCACTTTTGGCGGGGTGAGCAGTTTATAAACAGACGACCCAAAATCTTTGCCTTTTTCTACAAAACCAGAGTTTAGCACGTTATATTGCACATGATGCTCATTAAATAATGCTTCCAGCGAGGCTAATATGCTTTTATTGCTCTTTTCGTTTTCCGCCCTATACACCAACAGAGCACCTGCCTGATAGTTATTTCCGCCTATGGTAAACCCTTGCTCGGCCATTCTTACCTTAATGCCATTGGCTTGAAGTGCCATCAATAGCTTTGCATCTTCTAAACATTCCCAAGGCAACACCCAGGCATAGGGCTTGCCTGAAGTTGGCATGCTCTTTTTTCTTTCTTCGATAAAGGGATAGGCTCCGCTGATCGATTCCTTCACCGCATAAGCATTTAGTCCATAAGCATAGGGAAGTGCCCAAGCGGTAATATCATAGGTATTGGAATCTGTAACTACCGTATGGGGTTCCAAAAGAATATTTGCCAATACAGAGTGCTTTTGATATAGATTAACGATGAGATCGTTTCTTTCTATTTTAAATTGTTCTGTTTTTTGGGTTTCATAATTGTAGCCATTTAGTACCTTATCTGCCCCAAAAGCATACTCAATATGATTCTTTTTTAACAGCTCGGCGAGCTTTCGCAGCCTGGAAATATTTTGTGACTTTATAACATAGGACTTATACTGACTTGAAGGATTCGTTAGGCTTTGTTCAAAATACTTTCTGAATTCTGTCAAAATCCTTTCTGAATATTGGGAAGTAATTTCCAATGTAGCCATGGAAGTGGTAAAATGGTGGGCAATCCGGTCTTTCAAAGTGAGCGTATCGCCATCGGCCGTCACTACGGCAAGCCCAGCCCTAATTCCTCCCTGTTCATAAGTCATACCAATAGCCCCATTGTATAAGGGATAGGTATCTCCATAAGATGGATACAACAGATCAAACCGCTCTTTTGTAAAATACTGCCATCCATGCTCATCAAAATACTTGGCATTGTTTTTTCCTACAAGCACCTGAAATTCTTTCTGCCAGGAGGTAACTGCCTGATGGATGGGCTCTGCCGCTGGCGCAAAATAATAAGGTTCATTGTAGCTCTGTTCATGAAAATCGACATGAACCTGTGGCAACCATTTATGATACTGCACCAGTCTTTGTTGGGTTTCTACCTGTGTTTGCCAGGCCCAATCCCTATTCAGGTCGAAATAATAATGATTGGTCCTTCCCCCTGGCCAAGGTTCGTTATGTTCCCTAGACGTTGGATCGGGATTAGGTTTGGCCCCGCTTACGCTATTAAAATAATTGACGTACCTTTCTCTTCCATCTGGGTTTAAACAGGGGTCGATAATAACTATCGTATTCTTCAACCATTCTTTGATGTTTTCGCCTTTTGCTTCTGCCAATGTATAAAGCACTTTCATCGCTGTTTCGGTAGAATTGGCCTCATTACCATGTACGTTGTAGCTCAGCCATAAGATAACGGGCTGCTTTGTTAATTTTATAACCTTATCCCCGTTTGCCAAAGCCAGGTTATTGGCCCTGATCTGGTCAAGTTGATCTATATTCGATTGGTCTGAAACAATGGCCAGCACTAATTCCCTATTTTCATAAGTCCTGCCATAGCTTTCCAACCTCACATTCTTATGTGTTGCTGCCACGCTTTTATAGTAGTCTATTACCTTCTGATGTGCCGTGAAATGGCTCCCCAATTCATAACCCAAGAAAGCATCGGGAGTTGGTGTTTGTGCCGCCAGCTGCCCTATACCAACAAAAAACAAGTATAAAAAAGGGAGAGATATCTTCATAAAATGTTTATTTAACCAATAATACTAAAAGAATATTTTATTTCTCTTAAGCATTCGTAATTTTACACGAAACAATTTTATCTGCTTTGTACAATGACCAACCTAGAACAACTTTACCAACATTATTTAAAACACCCGGTTATTTGTACAGATACCAGGTCTATTACGAAAGGCTGTTTGTTCTTTGCCCTAAAGGGCGAAAATTTTGATGCCAATACATTTGCCGAAAAGGCCATTGACCAAGGTGCCGCATTTTCCATTATAGATAATGCCGATTATGCCCAGAATGATCAATTCATATTGGTAGACGATGTTCTAGCCACCTTACAACAGTTGGCAAAACACCATAGGCAGCAACTTGATATACCTATTATTGGTTTAACGGGAAGCAATGGAAAAACCACCACTAAGGAGCTTATTAGGGCCGTTTTGGCAGAACGTTACCAAACCTTTGCCACCAAGGGAAATCTCAACAATCACATTGGTGTGCCCCTTTCTATCTTGGGCATTAACAGCACTATTCAAATTGCGGTCATCGAAATGGGAGCAAACCACCAAAAAGAGATCGAATTTCTTTGTGAGATTGCACAGCCTACACATGGGCTGATCAGCAATGTGGGCATGGCACACCTAGATGGATTTGGCGGTTTTGAGGGCGTTAAAAAGGGAAAGGCCGAACTATATGCCTATCTAAAAGCCCACCACGGTACAGCCTTTGTAAACGGCTCAAATGAAGACCTTATGGAAATGAGTAATAAAGCTGCGCTAACAAATGTTGTTCACTATAATAGTGCCCAGCCCAATGCCGTATGTGGTCATTTAAAGCATAGCGACCCGCTAATTGAATTCGATTGGAGTTTTAAGGGCCAAAATCATGAGGCCAAGGCCAATCTAACAGGAACCTACAACTTCGAAAACATTCTGGCGGCCATAAGCATTGGATGTTTCTTTAACTTAAGTGCCCATGAAATTAATAAAGGCTTAGCCAATTACTTTCCTACCAATAATCGGTCGCAGCTCACAAAAACAGAAAGCAATACGGTTATCTGTGATTTCTATAACGCCAACCCAAGTAGCATGGCCGCTGCCATCAACAACCTCAACAGCCTTAGTGCCACAAAAAAAATAGCCATTTTGGGCGATATGTTTGAATTGGGCGAGGAATCTTCCGTACAGCATGCGCATATTATCCAATTAGCTGCACAGAGCAATATTAATGAGCTCATTTTTGTAGGGCACCACTTTTTTAATACAAAAGACGGTTATAATGCCCATTTTTTTTCTACACCATCTGAAGCCGCAGCTTTTATTAAGGCACAACATTGGAAAGGAACCCTAATCTTATTAAAAGGGAGCAGAGGGATGGCATTAGAGCAGTTATTGCCGCTTTTATAATGGTTGAATGATATGGAAGGGAATTATTAACGCTATAGCCAATTGAACTAAAATTCAAAAGTAGCGCATAACGTCTTCAATGCTATATTTATACTTTCTACTTTTAACCTAATTAGTCCCCATATTCTGTAAAGCCTGGCTTAAATCTTTCTTTACATCTTCAGGTGTTTTTGGATTGGCAATCATTGAATTGGCCACTTCCTTAAATTTAGCGGTTTGCTTCGTTTTAATGTAGATAATAGCCTTTACAAAATCTTTCAGGTAAGCCAGGCCTGCTTCTTTAGCTGGAACAACAATAGCATTAAACTTAGTTAAAACAGGCTCCAACTTGCCCTGTTCATATAAGGTAGGGCCAATGTTCATCATCGCATTACACAACTGTGAGTAACCTACTTTCGAAGGATTATCCAGTATGGTATTAAAAGCGGACAATGCCGGTTCAATTTCTTTATTCTCTAGAAAATACTGCGTTCTGAAATAGTTGTACACAAAAAAAGAGCGTTCTGGAACAAACTTATCCAAGATATTTTTAACTGCTTCAAAATCGATTTCTTCGGTAACCTGCACCTCTTCAGACAAGGCGAACTGAATGGTTAAGCTCACCAAGCGGTCTTCAAAATCTTCATCGGTATATTTTCCTGCCCGCATTACCTTACTCTTATTTGCCGCAAAGTAGGCCAAGTCTTTTTCCTTTGGAAGGGAAAAAGCATAGTTCATCACCAAATCGATCAAATCTGCATCGCCTAAAATATCAGGTTGTGCAGACAAAAAATCCCTGCTGATCTGTCCAAAATCCTCATCTTGTAATTCTGTAGCCTGTGCCGCAAATTTTAAAAATTGGGCACTGGTCAATTTCAAGGCCTTCTTCTTTAATGTAAAGAACTGTGTTTCTGGGTCCTTTGCTGTTTTTGCCAGCGCTAAAAAATCATCAGCATCGAGAAAACCCACGCCCTTATGCAACATTACCCCATCAGGATTGATAAAAATAAGGTTTGGATAGGCCGATACATAATATCGATCTGCCAACATAGCCCCCTCACCTTTCTCCATGTCGTATTTTACATTGATAAAGTTGGCATTATAGAAATCTGCCACTGCTTGGTTGGTGTAAGTTTCCGCATCCATTTGTTTACAGGGCCCGCACCAGGTGGCATAAGCATCTAGGAAAATCATTTTGTTCTCTTTCTTTGCCTGCTCCAAAACTGTACTCCAGGTAGGGTTTTCCAAAAATTTAATCTCGGCAGCACGTACTGAAACTGCGATGAAAAGAAGGCAACAAGCCAAAAAACTATTCTTTACCATATTCAAAATCAGGCTATATTTCCTTAAAGTTAATCTTTTACTACCTCAATACCAACATCGCTCACCCCAACCAGTGGGTTATCCCTCATATTTTGCTCAACTTCAATGGTATATTTACCGGCTTCATGAAAAAGATGTTTTTTTAGCAATGGGAATGAATAAGTATACAGATCTCCTGAGCCCTTTCCTAGCCATTGACCATCTGCTTTAGCTAATTTAAATTGGTAGCGGGTCCTTTTATACTTATTTGCCCCTTTAACAGATACCAGCACAAACATGTTGGAATATCGGTATGAAGTATTAATGCGCAACTTGAAGCTAACCTTATAGGTTTTTAAGGTATCGGATATCTCAAATTCTGCTTTTGCAGTATTTGCATACAACCAATTATGGTCTCTAATGCTTTGATTAGTATCTACAATAGTGTTTACATTACAGCCGAGAAATGTAAAAACCAGCGCGTATATAAACAAAAAATACCTTTTAGCCATTGTTTGGTTTGTCTGGTGACTGATCTTTCCCCTTATGATTGCGGTTACGATTCTTGTTACGGTTTCTATTATTGCGATTTTGAGCTTTATTGGAAGCGCCTTCTTCAGCCTCGTTTTTTGGTCCACCTTTTACCAATGGCTGCTTTGTTTCCACAGGTTTCTGCTGTTGTTTACTCTGCAGGTTTTTTTGGTTTCCAGTACCCTGCTGAGCACCAGAACCTTGATTACGGTTTTTGTTATTACGATTTTTATGGTTAGCATTCCGGTTTCTAGATTTATCATCCAAGCGGGTCAGGCTATCCTGTCCAACCACATTCTCATAATCATGAACCTTCTCTACAATAGTAGTGGTTTTTAGTTCTACGGCCTCATCTTTTAAGTTGTTGGGTTTTTCGCCCTTTTTATTCATGGCCATGATTTCCTTCACACGGTCCACTTTAAGCGGAATCCAATCTTCCTGATTGGCATAGCTAAACCACATTAGCTTTTTAAAGATGTCTGTTTTCTGGTGTCTAGCTACCCCTACCTCTGTTTGTAGTGCCTCAATTCTATCGGGTATATCCTTTAAGGCATCCAAATAAGTATCCAGTTCGTAGTTGAGACAACATTTCAGCTTACCGCATTGTCCTGCAAGCTTTAAGGTATTTAGAGAAAGGTTTTGATAGCGTGCAGCGGCAGTAGATACGGTTTTAAAGTTGGTTAGCCAAGTGGAGCAACATAGCTCGCGACCACAAGAACCAATGCCCCCTAAACGGCCAGCTTCCTGGCGCATCCCGATCTGGCGCATTTCAATGCGAATACGGAAAGTCTCTGCCATTTTCTTGATCAGCTCCCTAAAATCTACACGGCCTTCGGCAGTGTAAAAGAAGGTGGCCTTGGTTCGATCTCCCTGATAATCTACATCGCTTATTTTCATGGAAAGCTTTAGGTCCAGCGCCAATGTACGGGCCTTGTGCATGGTTTCCCATTCCAAACCTTTGGCAATCTTCCATTTTTCAACATCTGCTTCTGTAGCTTTTCTGTAGATTTTTCTGGTAACCTGATCAATAGGTGTTTTTCTGCGCTTTAACTGTGTGCGCACAAGCTCTCCGGTGAGCGATATATGTCCTATATCATAGCCTCCGGTAGGTCCTTCAACAGCTACCAACTCACCTATTTCCAGATAAATGTTATCAGTATTTACAAAAAACTCTTTTCTAGACCCTTTGAATTTTACTTCTACAATCTGAAAAGGTATATAGTTAGAGGGCATATCCAAATTGGATAGCCAATCGTACACTTCCATTTTTTGGCAGCCTCCAGTAAGGCAAGAGCCATTACTTTTGCAGCCTGCGGGGGCACAACCACCTCCCGACGAGCAACTTCCACATCCCATAATTAATTGTATATATATTGAGTCCCTTTCGGGAGCGTTTTAAACTTTATAATTTTTACCAGTTGTAAAGATACATCTAAAAACAGAATTTTCGGATTCGCATTCCTTTCAATGTGGTAATGTGCCTTCTCTAATTCGATAATTAGTGCCTCTACCATAGCCAGGTTTAACACTTTGGCCGATAAATTTTTAGCCACTTCAAAAATTTGTGGTGGTAATTTCACCAAATCATCTGCTCCGCTCAGCAATAAACTGCACTCCCTCAGAAAATTAATGCCATATTTCAGAAAGTTTTTTTGGTTTTCGCGGCCCCAGCTTGCCGCAGTTTCCGTAAAATCGATCATTGACGGCACCTTGTTTCCAAAGCCCATACGCAACCATTCCGAAAAATAGCTGGCATTGTTATTTGAAATGTCATCTAGCAGCGCATTTGCTTCAATTAGATTGCCATCGGCCAAAAAGCTATATTCGGCAGCCTGGCTTTCCGACAAGTTTGCCTTAGCCATCAAATAATTCCCTATCACATCATCTTGAAGCTTCGGTATCTTAACAATTTGGGTTCTCGATAAAATAGTGGATAAAATCTGCTCCTGATTTTGTGCAACTAGAATGAACAAGGTATTTGCAGGTGGTTCTTCGATAATCTTGAGCAGGGCATTTCCTTCCCTGTCCAAGAACTCGGGCAGCCACATAATCAACACTTTGGTTTCGGCCTCAAAAGCCTTGTAACTGAGTTTTTTGATAATGTCATGTGCTTCTGCAATATTAATGTTTGCCTGCTTATTATCTGCGCTGAGTTTAGAGCGCCAAATGTCCAAGTTGAAATATGGATTCTCTATCACCATATTTCTCCATTCTTCCAGAACATCAGTGGCTATCTTCACCTCTTTGGAAGCAAAAAAGGGATAAGAGAAATGAAGATCTGGATGGATGAGCCGCTCGTATTTACGGCATGAAGAGCACTCTCCACAACTATCATCAGCCGTTTTTTGCTGACAGTTGATATATTGGGCATAGGCAATGGCCAAGGGCAAGGCACCACTCCCCTCCGAAGAAAGGAATAATTGTGCATGACTTACCCTGTTCTCTGCAACAGTCTGTATTAAATGTTGCTTAGTCGCTTCCTGTCCAATAATCTCTTTAAACTGCATTGGTGCAAAATAGCAAATAGATTTGATTTTTTAGACACTAAAACCCAATAATAACCTTGTTTAAAAAACTGATTTTGACTTAAAGACGCCAACACGCGCTTTTGCCATAAAAATGGTAATGAGCATATCCACTCAAATTCATTTCTAACTTTTAAAATACATTTTTTGAGCTATCTTACCATGCCCAGATTAACTTCTGTATAGGCAAAACCTACCGTCACCAATATGGCTCACTCAATAGAGACATGGGCAATAATAACCATCACTGGGCACGAGCGAAATAGGGTACATATGCTAAAAGGCATTTACCTTATGAAACTAAAAGGCTACAGCAGCGACTACTTATTTGGTAAAAATGTTGAAATCGTGCTTGTCAACCAAGGGTGAATTCAGCATAAAAAAATATCTCAGATGAATCAACCAAACTCATTACTGTCGATCCTTTTTTTAAACTGTGAACAATGTAAATAATAAGCTATATTTGAAATGATTAGGTTTTAAAGATCTTCAAAAATTTCCAATCTATTTCAGAACGAAAACAAGAGTCTTCAGAACATTTTTATTTATAAGATATACCTGGGATAATTTTGTAAGCGTTTCACAAATTCAATTTCTGGCAGCAGTGAAAAAACAAGGGTTAAGATCAATATAAACCATTAAATTTTATGAAAAAACAATTACTATTTGCAATTCTGTTATTTTTTATCTGTGACCAGATTAAAGCGCAATGCGCTGGAGGAAGCTCGTTTTCATCAGTTACTGCGCCAACCTCTTCTACCCCATCAACCATAAACAGTTGTAATTGGGGAGGAGACTATAATACCATTAATGATTGCTTGGCTGGAACTTCATACACTTTTACAGCAAGCGGAAATGCCTTTATTACCATAAGGCAGGGATCTAGCAATGGCACCGTGGTAGGCTATGGCGCTTCTACCGTTACCATTACAAGCCCTATCTCAGGAACTTTGTATATGCTTATTAACAGCAATCCATCATGCGGTATCGGAACCACCTGTATTACAACCACTATCGTGCGCAATTCCACCACACTACCTGTAAGCTTTGGCAAATTTACTGCAACGGTGCAGAAAAACCAGGTAAAATTAGCTTGGAATACCTTTAGCGAAACCAACAGCGAAGCTTTTATAGTTTATCGCAGTACGGATGGTGTAAACTATATCGAAATTGCTCGACAAGCAAGCAAGGGCAGCGCCACAAACGGTTATACCAGTTTTGATAACTACCCTGTAAGTGGCGCAAACTACTATCGCTTAAAACAAAGAGATATTGATGGAACGGTTGCCACACTTGCAGATGACGCGGTTAATTTCTCACTTGGTACCAAAGAAGTGAAAGCTTGGCCAAACCCTATTGATAATATACTAAGATTAAGTTTCCCAACAGCAACCTATCAAAACTTGGAATTGGTAGATATCGGCGGCAGAAAGCTCCAAGAGCATGTTTTAACCAACACCCAAAATGAAATAAAATTAGATATGAGTACTTATGCCAAAGGTGTTTATCTAATTATACTAAAAGACCCCAATAATAGTTATTTGGTAAAAGTATTAAAATAGCCTTGGTCTAAATCAAGGAAGCAATGCCCTCATTCAACTTAATTCAGGGACATCAACAGTCCATTGGTTTTATGCCATAGCGCCCATAGCGGTTGCATTCCCGTTTAGGTTAGGGGGCTGCAACTTGTCATGGCTAAAAAGGCCGCAGGCACTGTACAAACAGTACCCCTCTGACGCAAGCATTGCTTGGGCCTAATTTAATAACACCTCTCCTATTTGGTTATCAAACATAAAAACAAACCGCTTTAACTTTAAAGCACTCTAGAAACAAGATAAATCTTCTTTTTGCAGCTTAGTTCTAAAATCACAAGCACCGTGGTACTAATATCAAGTTTTAGTGATGGAGTTTCAGATAGCTTGACGGTTTGGGGCATTACAGCTGTTGCGGATTAAGCAAGTCGAAACTTTCGAGTTAAGCACCGATCTTAAAGGTGCAAAACAAACTTCAAATTTAGCACAGAAACCGCAATAGCCAATGACCTATATTAACTGCTGAAAACTTTATCCTTAATTATTTTTCTCAATCCATTCGATAATTTTTAAGGCTACTGCATTTGATGACAGGAAATTTTGTCCAGTAATAACTCTACCGTCTTCTTCAACGTAAGATCCATTTCCCTTTACAAATTTAAAAGTTCCCCCTCTTTCTTCTATTGTCTTCTGAATTAAAAATGGGAAGTGTTTAAAATATTCACCATCTTGCTTTTCAAAAGAGTCAGGATAACCACTTACTTTTTTTCCTTCAACTAAAAATTCACCATTTTTAGTTTTAAGGTTCACGATACCCGCTGTTCCATGGCATACCGAAGAAATAATACCATTATTATCTTCATATACCTGCATAGCAATGCGTTGAATGTCCGAATCTTCAGGAACATCATACATGGCACTTCCACCCCCAATATAATGAACTGCCTTGTAAATTTTATAATCAATTTCTTTAGGGCTCAAAGTATGTTTTACGGCGTACATAAAGTCTTGACTGTATAAATATTGCTTCTGCAAACTATCAGAGGTATTGATATAGGCTAAAGGAATAGCACCACCCTTTGGACTTACAAAATCAACGGCATAACCTGAATTTACAAAAGTATTGTAAGCGTTTACGATTTCGGCAAAGCTATTTCCTGTTGAAATGGTAGAGTTTCCGTAATAATGTGCATTGGAAACGATGAATAATATTTTTCTTCCGGATTTATTGCTGGATTTGCTACTTGCTGATTTGCTAATTATTTTCCATTCACCCTCAATTTTTTTTAGTAAGAACATATCCATAAATTCTTGCTTCTTTTCAGGTATAATAATTTCGGCCTTTGCAATAGCGATATCATTATAATATTCTATAGAGATAATTTTTCCTAAACGACCGTTAAATACTCCTTTATTGCCCTTTTGAAACCAGCTGACATATTCGGAAATTGGAACTACCCATAACGGTTTTTCTTTGTGGCTTAGAAAAAGATTGGCTTCAGCATAAAAAGCCTTAATAATATTGTCGGGCTTATTATAAGATGTGCCATCAATATAGTTTTGAATACAATTTTCAATCAGAGACTGTTCTGATTGTGCAAAAGACAGATTTGATAATAGTGCAAATAAGACTGTGAAAAAGATTTTTTTCATAAACTTTGGATTTTTAATGTTTTAAAAAATATTTCGCAAATTATATCGCTCAAGCTTTAAAACATTCCAAGTTTATAATAATGGAGTACGAATGTATATTTTAGGAGTAAAAATTATTCTTTTGATAATTTGAAGGTGTAGTACCTGTAACTTTTTTAAATGAACTATAAAATGTACTGCTCGAATTAAATCCAGCTTCAAAACCCACTGCATCTATTTTGAACTGAGGATTTTCCTTTAATAGTCGTTTTGCTTCATCAATTCTATATTCATTGATGAATTGAGTAAAACTTTTATTCAAATTGTCATTAATAATCTGCGATAGCAATTGAGGACGGGTATTTAATTCTTTTGCCAAAATTGATAAAGTGAGGTCGGGATTGGTATAGATTTTTTTCGTTTCAAAAAGTATGTTAATTTTTCCCTGAATTTCTTTTACTAGCTCTTCATCTATTTTGTTGATGTATTTTTCTTTATTAATCACCGAGATTAATGTTTTGTTTTTTGCATAATAGATAAGAAGTAAGGAAATGTAAAAGCTAAAGGAAAAAGTCAAAGCACCCGAAATATATGAAGTATACTTAGCTAACGAGTAGGAAAGCCAAATGGCAAAAACGCCACAAATAATTGATAATATCCAGGTTTCGTGATAGCTAATTTGGTTGCGATTAGTGACTAACTTCTTGAAAATTTGTTTAGCCTCATAAATGGATAGTATAATAAAAATAAACCATTGAATATTGATAAGGTAGTAAATTATTCCTCTCCATATAGCGGGATTGTCTTTGTATGGGAAAAGAAAACCAAAAACACTTATAGTTATAATGATCAAAGTGAGGCTATACTTTGCGAAAGAATAGTTAAGATTTCCGAGTGCTGACTTAACAAAAAAACATAACAATGGGCCAACTAAAAAACAAGCTGACAAACCTATTTGTAAATACGTTTTTGACAACTGCGGATTAAAATTATAAAATACTGATTTTCCTATTCTTATACTTAAAGATAATAATAGAAGCCCTAGAAATAAATCGGATATCGTTCTGTTTCTCTTGAAGAATACAAAATAAAACCCCAAAACAATACTATTAAAAACACCTATAGCACTTAAAAAAAATAATATTTGATTGCTCATTAATTGGAAAATATGCTTTCTTTTTGGAATTGTTGTAATATAGACGAAGGTTTTAAGATTTGCAAGCGGTTGGTTGTTTGGCTTTCTAGTTGTTTGGGTTGGTGGTGATGAGGAAAATGAACAACAGGCATACCATTGTAAAAATGGCGGGTGGTCAAATTTATTTATATTACGGTCGCGAGTGTTATTAATTTTTTAACATTAAGATCGATTTAAATGGGCCCATTGTTATAAACAACAGGTACTTGATGTTGTAGCCACATGGTCATCCAGGCAGAACCCATTCTACTGGCAATGGCTTCTTCTCTGCCCAGGTAACTATTTTCTGTATTACCGGCATAGGTATGCCCATCGGTATATCGTCTTTGTTGGCCCAACACTTTATCCATATGCAGCTTGGCCCAATATTTTCCTTTATGCTTTTTTGAAAGATGATCCCAGCCATAAGACGAGGCCGCAATGTCTAGATTGGCAAAGTTGTCATAAACACCAAATCCCCAATCAGAACCCTCAGGATAATAAACATCTGCCGTTCCTACTTGGTACATGGTACCACCTGGAGCTTTATATGGCGGGGCAGAAAATGAATGTGTGGTTACCGAATAGTAAATTTTATCGAGGTTAAAGCGTGCTGCTTCGGGCGTTGCTTTCCCCGCCAAGGAGAATACAATGGGAGCGTTGATCATGGAAGCCAAGGCATTGTATTGTGGATGTATGATGCCGTGGTTGATCACAAAACCGGGCTCTTCCATATTATAACCTTTTACCCGGCTGCTCACGGGCTGTCCATGTATAATTTTAGGGTTATGCAAATCGGATGGTAAGGAAGTTGCTGCGATCAAATATTCGACAGCTTTAGACAACCATTTGTTAGCATGGGGGTGATGGGGCAACATTACGGCCGCCAGGTATAATAATTCGGCATTCCAAGCGTCTTCTTCAATCTTAGAGTCTCCAGGAAAAAGTAATTTCCCTGTCCTGTCTTTATAATATAAGGGGGCGGTTGGCACAAAACGATCTGCTTCAGACACAATCATTTTTATAACGTTAGACTGGTCTGTTGCTGAAAGATCATTCCATAGCAGCCATGCCGCATAGCCTGAATAATAAGCCCAATGCGCCGCTTGCCAATCGCCTCCCCATACTTTTCGGGTATTATTCACCTTATGGTCGTAAGCTACGGCACGCACCATTTGGATCGTCTTATCTTTCGCTTCCTGCAAAGAAACACCTGTAATGGCGGGCTCGTATATTCCTGTTCTTATGGCAATGGCAATACCAAATGCCATTGCTGCAGGAAAACGATAACGGTATTCATTTACTTTTGATGTGCTCTTCAGATCGAGATAACCACTCGAGTCTGCCTGGTATTTTTTCAAATCGCGATACCATGCGGTAAGTGCAAATTTATTGGCATTCAATAGGCTTGCTTTTACCATTTTAGCCAGCCTATGGCGTGGCGATTTCTTTTTGAAACCATTCCAGTCAATCTGCGTTACCCTTACCGAAGAATCTGACAACTGCACTACCCTATCCTGACTTTTCACTGATTTTACGGCTAAAAGGAGTAATAAAATAGTAGTGGCTATCCTTAATTTATTGAGCATTTTTTGTGCAATTTAATACTCCACGTGATAATCTTTCTTAAACGCTTGTCCGCTCCATGCTTTTTTTGAGGTCCAATCTGCTGCTGGGTCAGTCCAAAATTTATGATCGGCCGGCAGTCCTAAAGGCAAAAATCCCAGCGTTGCCATATACAAACTTCCTGTAGAGGTATATCCATCTGCAATGTTAGGTTGTGACCCGCAAAAACCTAAAACCAACCAACTGTCTTTATCAAAATTGTTGTAGTGATCATACATGCGGTGCATTACGGCACTTAATGCGCAACGAACCTGAGCGGGACTGATACCCGATGGCAATTTGTCCATTAAAGCAACCTGACCTAAAGCCTGAAATGCAGCAGTACGATAGGTGACAGACCTGCCCATAGGTGGATAGGTGCCATCCGTTCCGATGATCCGTTCTGAAAACTCTGAATAACGCACCATGCGTTTAACGGCAGTATGATAGATTTCAACATCCAATCTCTTTTTATCTGCCAGTACTTTAAAAAAGTCGACCAGCATGGGATGGATGACATAGGAATTGTAATAATCCATACTAAAACTAGGGCCATCGCTGTACCAGCCATCACCTTCATACCATTCTAAAATTTTACGTTTTGCAAATTCTATCCTTACCGGATCGGCCTGCTGACCAATACTTAATAAAAATGCCTCGTTAATACCCGCAAAAAGCAACCAGTTATTGTAGGCACCCGTTCTGTTACGTAGGGCCTTAAACTCTTCGGCAATTCTACTTTTTGTAAGCGAATCTAGCGGTTCCCATAATGCTTTGGGCGCCCTTAAAAAAGCCTGTGCCATATAAGCGGCATCAACTATTGGCTGGCTTTCTGTTCTGAAATTCAGGTAATCTGGATGAGTGGGATCTACGGCGTTGGCAATGCCTTTCAAAAGTGCGGTACGTAGTTCCTTTCTCATTTTTCCCTCTTTAGTTTCGTCATCGGGCAAAGCAAGCCATGGCGCAACGCCTGCCATGGTACGCCCCACCGCTTCCAGGTAGGTTACTTTTTTAAAAAAATCTACCTTTTGCCCCGGCGGAACCTCTACAGGCATATTTTGCCTTAATGTTCCATTTGCCAGATTAAGTATTACAGGGGAAGAGATCTTATACAATAGATTTGCCCAATACGCACGATCCTGAGCTCCGGTAGCGATGACAGGCGCTTTTATTTTTGTTTTCTTTTGCTGTCCAAAAACGATTGTAGTTCCGTTAAGAAAAATTACTGCAATTAATAAAATGTACTTTAAATTCTTCATTTGTTTTTTAGGTTTTACTCACTTCAAAAATTCTTTTCGTGCCGGGCAAAACCTTTATGGTAAATGAAATTGCCTGCGGTACTTTTTTATGATATTCTACCTTCGAAGGGATCACCAGACCTGATGATACATCTCTTAAAATTAATTTAGCGGGTTTAAGATTGCTGATTTTAGCTGATAAGTCAGCCCATTTGATGGTAATGGTTTGCTCTATTTCTGCGGGCGTTTCATTATAAATTTCTTTTATAAAAACATGCTCTTTATGGTTCGCATACATTGGAAGCAGTTCGCTACCGGCCAATAAAAACGCACCTACGCCATAAACATCTGTATCGTCATAACCAACTTTGTCTGGGGCCGCACCTTGAGCCTGTACAAATCCTAATTTACCATCTGGATGTACAGAAGTGGTGAGTGCTGTCCAGGCTTTGGAAACAATAGGTTCATATTTTTTATAAGAAATAAGCCCATTATTTATGCCCCAAGTTAAAGCATAAGCAATAAAGCCGGTACCACTGGTTTCTTTTACGGGAAAGCTTTCTGGATCTAATAAGCTTGCGTGCCAGCTTCCGTCTGCCTGTTGCAACGAAGCCAATTTTTTAGACATGCCGATAAATAGCTTTACCAATTTCTCTCGTTCTGGATGCTTTTCGGGCGTTGCGGATAAAAGACGGGCCAGGCCCGCAATTACCCAGCCATTGCCCCTGCTCCAAAACACCTTGGTGCCGTTTTTCTCTTTTTTGTCAAAGTAACGACTGTCCCTGTAAAAAAGATGTTCGTCTTTATCATATAAATACGCAGTAGATTTCCACCATAGTGCTATTGACTGATCGAGATAGCGCTGATCTCCGGTTGCCTGCGTTAAATAGCCCAACGCCGGGGGTCCCATAAACAAGGCATCGCACCAGGCCCATTCGCGTGTATAAATTCCATTTTTCCACTCCAAACCTTCCGTATGTGGCAAAGAAACAATCGTATCAGCTAATGCCCTAAATTTCTGTATATATTCTGGCCTTTTATAAATGGTATATAATTGCGAATACAGTTGGCCAACACAATAGTCATCTGCAAATAAACGGTACCTACCTGTTTCCCATTTATTATCTACACCTACTTGGATCAATTTATTGTAATAGGTTTCGTCATTTGCCAGTTTTGCCCATGCCATCATTCCGGTATACATTGCACCACTGGTCCAATCCTTTTTAGGGTTTTTCCACCCTTTGGTTTCTAAGTTTGTCCATTGCCAGTCGGCAACTCTTTTCATTTGACTAAAAATATCATTGGCTGATATTTGCTGCTTTTGAGCATCAACCTTTTCAAAAGAAAAAAAGGCAAGCAGTACTAAGATGATTGATTTACGCATTTATATGTTGGCTAAAATTCTTCACAAGTAAGGTTCGGTTTTGCTATTTAACATCTGAATATCCTCCTACACCATAATTAAATAAGGCTTAACGATTGGCAGTCCAATACTGGAATGATAGCAGACCAAGCCCTAAGTTAAAGCAAATGAGAGTTCAATTACTTAAAAAGACTGCACAAACGTTTGCTTTTAAATGAAAATCAAGAAAAATAGGCAGTTGGTTAGTTTGTTGGTTGGGTATATATACTAATGCTTTAAGATCTCCCGCACAAGCTGCCAACGATCTAAGCACAAGGAAGAGTGGCGACGTAGAGCAAACGAATAGAATTCATAACCCATTATAGCACAAGAATTTGCTTATACATAATTTTATACCCCCCTCCATTTGGTGGTCAAACACAAAACGAGCCGCTTTAAGCCTTACGCTTTCTGCCTTTTAACCTTCAACTCATAACCCGTAACTTACAACATAAAACACTTTAGAAAGCAAAGTCCGTCAACCTATCAACACCGGCCGGGCTATCCGCTGTAGTCCCGATCTAGCGTCGGGAGCTGCCGCTACTATCCCGTTTAGTTAACCCAATGCACTGCAGCAAACAACCTATAACCCGCAACTTTTAACCCTATGCTTCCCTACTTCGTAATTTCCATCCTTGCCTTTTACCCCTTTATCAAGCTTCATGCTTTCTGCCCTCCCGCCTTTAACTCGCAGCTATCCCCTTCTCCATTACGGCAAACCTCTCCTTGCACAGCCCTTCGCACAAAGTGGCAAAGCCCTCGGCAAGTTCCAAAAACCTATAGGGCGAATGTCCGTTCAAATTGTAATTATCGTTATAGCGGGCCTGGTGAAAGCTCTTCATCATGATATGCAGCAGGACCTCAGTTGCCTGGGTACCCATAAAATGCATCAGGGGCTCTGCAGAGAAACAGCCGCACACATACAGCAGGCGCTGAAGGTTACGGATGTCAGATTTATAGCCCATATTCACCCATATCAGTCCTACGCAGAGCTGCTCACAGGCGTGGTGCAGCAAAAACACACACATCTTGTCCCTGTTGTTATCTAGGGCCTGCTCCGCTGCCTCCATAAATCCCCTGGCCATCCCACTTCGGTGGTGCCAATGCGCCCTCAGCCGCAGCAGCTCCCGCTTGGGGTTGGGGGCCTGTACCTTCCCTTGGGCAACTAGGCCGTTGGCAATGTACAGCAGTACGCCCCGGTTGAGCACACTGGTAAAATAGGCATTGCAGGCCTTAAGGTTACGTCTTAAGATTTCTTCGCCATGGGCGTGCACCACAAACTTATCCTCTGTATTCTGCCTGTCCATAAAGGACTGTATCTCGTTTTCGACACTAGCACTGCCCTCGGTTATCACCAACAGGTAGTATACAAATCGATTTCCCTTTCGTGCCGCGGTAAAAATACTATCGCATTGGTCCTGCCAGCACAGTTGTGCAAACTGGTAAATGTGCAGGGGTTTAAACTGCGCAATTAATAAGTTAATTATCTGGTTGGCCGCTGTAGCTGCGCCAGGGTTTAAAACGGCTGTTTCCATAGCTTTTGAGTTTTGGGTGAATACAATTTATAAGCGCTGGAAACGCCACCTCTTTGCACTGCCTTTTGCAATGGTCCTACAAATGGTAAACTGTTTTTACTTTCCATGCTCGTATAGTTTTACGAGTCCTGTTGGTAAGCTGCCCTAAAGCAATACATGTGGGACTACATACCATAACTACATTAAAGTTTCTGAGGCCTTACGTTGAAATGGATTTACAGCAGTCCCACATCTATTTCGATGCACAAAGATAATGCATCTACGTATAGATATGGGCATTAATCTGCTGTCTTGCTTCAACGGCCTCAGATTTTGTAGTTGCAAGACTTTTATTAATACCTAATTACAATAAATCAAATATACAAATTCATTTCATCTGTTACAAGAACTTATAACAAAAAATAAGTTAAATTTTATTGTATTTATTGGATGAATGAAGCAAGAGACAGAAAACGATTACAAGCATTTGGTGAAAACCTGAGAAATATTAGGGAGAACTTAAATTTAAGTCAAGATCAAGTAGTTGCAAAATGCGATGTTACCAAAGGCAACCTTAGTAATATAGAGAATGGAAATAAGGATTTTACATTTACAACTCTTTTAGAAATAGCAAAGGGCTTGAGTGTTCACCCAAAAGAATTACTGGATTTTTAGCCTTAAACCAGTTGAACAAAACAGATTAAATGAAATATGCGCTCCTGTTTTACGCCTTATCTGCAATTATGTATTACCTAGCCAAAACAGCTATACCACTTTTGATAACAGCCCTGCAAACGGGGTAAATTATTACCGCCTAGCACAAAAAGACAATGATGGTGGGCTTGCCGAGCTTGCCAACGGCGTGGTTAGCTCATCGATGGCCGCTGATGAGGTTAAGGCATGGGCCAACCCTACCGACAAGCTGTTGGGCTTAAGCTTTAGTGCGGGTAAATACTATCGTTTAAAGCTAGTGGATGCCAATGGGAAAACCCTGCTGACAAAAATGATAACAAACACCCAGAATAATACCAAATTAGATCTTAGCAATTACGCCAAAGGGGTTTACATCGTTGAGTTTATGGGGCTTTCCGGCAATAAAAACATCAGGATCTTAAAATAGAAAACCTCAATGGGGCACTAGAGAATAACCGAAGAGACCATTTTCGGCTATTTTTGTTCCCCATAGGTAAATAGACCGGATGGCGGCGAAAAAGCCACAGGCAAGCATAGCGAGAACGTAGAAAAACCGGGGAGTTATGCATGGCCCCATATTAAACCGGGAGTAGCCAGCCGCACCAACGTTCATTGAAAAACAGGTATTGCTCTTCAAAAAAATCAAACAATAGGCGCTTTACAAGGCAAAATCTAAAATCGTAAATCTAAAATCGTAAATCAATTCGTACTTTTGCGGCTTAAACATTTGAATAAATATGTTAAGAACAACTACTTGCGGTGCGTTGAGCCTCGAAAATTTGGGCGAAAACGTTACTTTGTGCGGCTGGATGCAAAACTCTAGGGATTTGGGCGGAATGACTTTTATAGACATCCGCGATCGTTATGGCATTACCCAATTGGTATTTAACATGAACGACAATGCCAATTTGTGCCAACAAGCCCGTGAACTTGGTAGAGAATACGTGATCAAGGTAAGTGGCGAAGTGGTTGAGCGTTCTAACAAAAATAAAGAAATTGCTACTGGCGACATAGAAATTAAGGTTTCGGCATTAGAAATTCTAAATGCGGCGAAATTACCTCCTTTTTTAATTGACGACAAGACGGACGGTGGCGATGACTTACGCATGAAATACCGTTACCTGGATCTACGTCGTAACCCGGTACGCAACAATATGATTTTACGCCACAAAATGGCACAATCGGTTCGCAGATATTTAGATGAACTTAACTTTATTGAGGTAGAAACACCGGTTTTGATTAAATCTACGCCAGAAGGTGCCCGCGATTTTGTGGTGCCCAGCCGTATGAACCCGGGCGAGTTTTATGCCTTGCCCCAATCGCCACAAACCTTTAAGCAACTGTTAATGGTTTCTGGTTTCGATAGGTATTTTCAAATTGTAAAATGCTTTAGGGATGAAGACCTACGTGCCGACAGGCAACCTGAATTCACACAGATAGACTGTGAAATGTCATTTATCGAGCAAGAGGATATCTTAAACACTTTCGAGGGCCTGATTAGACGCTTGTTCAAGGAAATAAAAGGAATAGATCTACCTGAAGTTCCTCGCATGCAGTATGCTGATGCCATGCGTCTTTATGGCTCCGACAAGCCAGATACTCGTTTCGAGATGACTTTTGTAGAACTAAACAGTATAGTAAAAGGAAAAGATTTTGCTGTTTTTGACAATGCAGAACTGGTTGTGGCCATTAATGCAAAAGGCTGTGCGCATTATACGCGTAAACAGTTGGATGAGCTGACCGATTTTATGAAACGGCCTCAGATTGGGGCCACGGGATTAATTTATATGCGCCATAACGAAGACGGCTCGTTAAAATCGTCTGTAGATAAGTTCTACAATGAAGATGAGCTTAAAAAATGGTCGGCGGCATTAGATACAAAACCAGGCGACTTGGTTTTGGTTTTGGCCGGACCTCACCAGGACAAGGTTCGTAAACAAATGAACGAACTTCGTTTAGAAATGGGTTCCCGCCTAGGCTTACGTGATAAAGATAAGTTTGCGGCGCTATGGGTGTTGGACTTCCCGCTATTAGAATGGGATGAGGAAACCGAACGTTACCACGCCATGCACCATCCATTTACCTCTCCAAAACCAGAGGATATTGCCCTACTGGACACCAATCCTGGCGAGGTAAGGGCCAATGCCTATGACATGGTACTAAATGGTACGGAAATTGGCGGAGGTTCTATCCGTATTCACGATAGGGCTTTACAGGCTTTAATGTTTAAACACCTGGGCTTTAGCAAAGAAGAGGCACAAAAACAATTTGGCTTCTTAATGGACGCTTTTGAATATGGTGCTCCACCACATGGCGGTTTGGCCTTCGGCTTCGATCGCTTATGCTCTTTATTTGCAGGCCTAGATAGTATTAGGGATGTAATTGCTTTTCCCAAAAACAACTCGGGCCGCGATGTAATGATTGATAGCCCAAGCACCATTGATGATAAGCAGTTAAAAGAACTGAAGATCAAAACAGAAGCTTAATCTGTTTTCAAACCAGTAGACATAACAAAGCCCCGATTTTACATCGGGGCTTTGTTTTTTACCTTAAGTCTTATTCATTTATATTTATGGTAATGAAAATTTTTACCCCTTCAATAGCAGCTCGTACTTCAGCGGAATTGATACAAATTGTTGCTGTTCCAGAAAACTGGGATAACGAAGCTGTTCTTCAGGCCAAAAAAGAACTCTCAATGAGGGGCGTTGATTTTCAAGGCTTAGCGGTGAAAGCAAAACACTTTTACAATCGTAAAGAAACCCTGCAACAACTTCGTAGGGCTAAAGAAGCTTATTCCATAGCTGATTTTATTTTTAGTCCCGTATGGACCCTATTAGAAATTCTAATATCCTGGGAATTAAAGAAAGACGGATATTTACGAAAAGCTAAGCAACAAAAGATATTTAGGGCCATCATACTTGTAATAATGGTCTCCATCTTTTTATTCTGCTTCTTCAGCAACCTTTAAATACAGATATTGATCAAACTGATGCTGAAATAAATTCAGCATGACGAGATGGAAATTACTTAAGAGAACACACTTAAATCAACGAAATCATAATCGTCATTGCCAGGCACGAAACAATCTTAACGCGATAATCTCTACTCAACAATAAAAGCTCTACCGCTCTTAGGCTAACAACATCTCGATATGAGGGATATCGTCTTCCAGATACTCATCGCTACACTTCACAAAACCAAAGCTTTCATAAAACTTCTTCAAATAAAGTTGTGCTCCAATTCTAATTGGTCTTTTGCCATATGTCTCGTAAACCTTCTCTATACTTTTTTCCATCAAGGTAATGCCCGCACCAATCCCCCTATATTTAGCATTAGTCAGCACACGGCCAATGCTCGCTTCTGCAAAAGAAACTCCCGGCGGAACTATTCTGGTATAGGCCACCAGGTTTTCGTCGTCCCAGGCCATTAAATGATGGCATTTTAAGTCTTTGCCATCTACATCTTGATAGTTACATTGTTGTTCCACGATGAAAACTTCGCTCCTCAGCCTTAAAATAGTATAAAGTTCCTTTTTTAAGAGTTCATCGAAGCATTTATAAGTCCAGTTTAATATTGGTTTGTTCATATCATAAAAATTTGCCCCCCCATACGGATCGGCACAGGCCTACGAAGTTTTTAAACTTCGTAGGCTTAGAAAACATTAGGCCAAATTCCTTCCAGCATTCACAATGCCATAAACGGTTCTGATGGCCAATTTTTCATACGCTTGCTGTTTTTCTTCTGACAGCTCATGCTGCAGTTTTTCCAAGGCATAATGCTGTATCAATACCAAAGGCAGGATGATCTTCTCCCTAATGGCAATAGAACGCTTTTCTACGGGATAATTCTCCATTAAGCTGGCATGCCCGGTTAGTTTAAGCAACATTTTTTTAGACAACTCAAATTCATGGTGAAGTTTTTTCCAAAACTTGCCAAACGTTTCATCCTTTGCCAAATAAGCCGTTATTTCAAAGTCAGACTTGCTCATTGACATGATTCCATTATCTATAATAGTTTTAAAATATCCCGACTGTTGATAGGTTTTCACCACCTGATCCCAATTTCCGGATTTTTCCTGAATATTTAACGCAGTTCCAATACCATAAAACCCTGGTACATTTTGTTTTAGCTGGCTCCATGCCGTTACAAAACTTATGGCCCTAAGGTCATCTAGCTTTAACGCTTCTCCAGAATTTCTTTTTACCGGCCTACTGCTGATGGTAATTTTCGACAGCAAACTCAATGGCGACAATGCCTCCAAATAAGGCAGAAACAATGGATCGTTCCTCAAGGCAATATAGGCCTCATAACTATCTTTTGCCATGGCATTGAGCACATTGTAATTGTCTTCATCCAACAGCACATTATGCTTACTTTTTACGCCCGAAGAAATTCCCGCATTAATCAATTGTTCTATATTAAATGCGGCACTGTCAACCGAACCATATTGCGAACTAATCGTTTGCCCCTGAATGGTCAATTGAATATTCTTGTTTGCAATTTCTTTTCCCATGGAGGCATAAAAGCGATGCGTTTTACCTCCGCCCCTTGATGGAGGTCCACCTCGACCGTCAAAAAAGGCAAGTTGTATATTATGTTCTTCCGATACTTTTGTCAATGCTACTTTTGCCGTAAAAATAGACCAGTTTGCCATCAGGTATCCCCCATCTTTGGTACTATCAGAAAATCCCAGCATGATATGCTGCTTTCCATTTCTAAGCGCCAAATGTTTTTTATAGAAAGGATGTGTATAAAGTTTCTGCATGATCTCTCCTGCGCCCGCCAAGTCATTCACCGTTTCGAACAAGGGTACAAAATCAATAGTCAACTGTTCTGCCTCCCAGCCGCTCCATAAAAACAATTCCATTAATTGAAGAATATCACTAGCTTGCTGACAGTTACTTATAATAAAACGATTACACGCTTTTTCTCCATTTCTATTTTGAATATCCTTTAGTTCTGCAATGGTGCTTAAGGTGTCCTTAATCAAATTATCCTGCTCTCCCTCAAATATGATCTTCGCATTTCTAAAAGATAGGGCTGCTAGCTTTTCCGTTTCGCTAAGTTCATCATAATGCTCACTATAAAGTGAATTTATAGGTTTTTGTGAACGGCAATATTGGTGCACCTTTCTTAATATTCTACTGTCCTGCCTAATATCAAGGGAAGCAAAATAACAGCGGTACAACTCTACCTTCCTCAAAAGATCCTCTACCAGATTAGCAAATAATCCTCCGTGATCATTATTTAAAACGTTTAAAATATCATTCAAGTTTTTAATGATATAATCTGATATATCTTCTTCTTTTACAGAGATATTAAAAGCATTTTCATAAAGTATTTTCTGAAGGTCATTTATACTATTCTCCACGCCCCTAAAAGTAATGCGTCTTTTAATATTCCTAAAATCACGATAGTAGCACCTAAATAGAATCTGGCGCAGCATTCTTGTTACCTCTAATGTTGTTTCACTGTGCACATTGGGATTTCCATCTCTGTCTCCACCGGGCCAGAACCCAAGCTCGATCACCTTTTTTGGTTCAATATGGTATTCGCTCAATAATTGGTTGAGGTTGGTCTGGATATTAGCCGCCGCGAAATAGAATACGTTTTCCAAGTACCAGGCCAGACTAAAAGCCTCATCTACTGGTGTTGGCGATTTCTTATTAAAAAACGGCGTTTTGCCCAATTGTTGCAACAATTGATTGATGGCGGTAATATCATTGACCTTAATCGCTGCCGTCAGATCGTTGATAATCCCTAGCACAGGGCCTGGATAAAACTGAGTGGGATGAGCGGTAAGCACCAGCCTCAAAGAAAACTCTTCAATTAAATCATCTATCTTTTGATGCAGTTCGGCATTATCGTTTGCTTTTAAGAACAATGCCCTTAAAGAACTTTGCTCATCACTTACGTTTAACTTTGTAAAAGATGCATCTTCTACTGCATCAAACAAAACGACTTGACGTTCTATATACTGTATAAAGCGAAACAAAAGATCAATAACGTTCCGTTCCTCGTTGCTCTGGGCATATTTATTAAAAAAGCCTTGTATAAGCTCATTTGGTTTTTTATGATCCTTAACGCCCTCTTCACAACTTTTAAAAAATAAGGGCAACAGAGTCCCTGTATCTTTAATTTTATAAAAAGGCAGGGTAAGAAATAGGCTGTTGTACAATTCGAAACGGGAAATTACCTCGTTATTGAAAAAAAATTCACGTTGACTTGGTTGATTTACTTGCATGCTGAAAAGATAAGTATATTTAGTTTGTTACAAAAATAAAAATGTCGAAATGAGATTGTTCATATAAAATTTTGAATTGCAGCAAAAAAGCTATACCTTGTACCTATTAAAGGTTAAACATTAAATCTTTTAAAAGCATTACAATCCTTAGTCATAAGCATTGTAAAAAATTGTTAATTTTTTGGGAGAAACAGCCCCGACTTATCATCGGGGCTGTTTTATGTTTTGCCATTACATAAAAATAAAATCCAAAAAAGCGAACTCAACATCTTCAAATGCTTAAAAAAGTAAATTAAAGGTAAAATCGCTCGTATTTCCCCACCCCAAATAGGTCAGACGAGAATAGTTTTCTACATATTGAGCACTAAACTTCTCCTAAACTTTTATATTCTTATTTCAGATAAAACATCTTTTTTTCTTGAAAAAAGCTAAAAAACTGGCAAAAAGACAATTAAAGCCTGTATTTTTGTTAAAATATTCTTTTTTGGGGAACCTAATCCCCTTTGGCGTTCTTTTTGCCTTAGTGTTCGTGACACAATAAGACTAACTAAGCCCTAATTTGGTGTTTAACCACTCCTGATGATCAGGCTCACAAAATAAATCCATAACTAAAAGAAGACTAAGATGTCATTTATAAATCACCTTGAACAATACTTGGAGCTCATCCCTTCTTTTCCGTTCGTTATACAAGTTGCACTGTACTTTATTTTTATGAATGCGCTGGCTATCGTCATTTTTGTGGTGTCTGCCTGTATCATAAGAAGAAATAAAAGGCTAGCCGATAACCTAGAGCAGGATCTCTACCCAAAAAATATCGCATTTTTTAACGAAATACTTGATTCGAATGAAATTTATACCGAAGAAGAAGTATACAACCGTTATGTAGAAAGCCTTGGCAAGGCTGGCAAACTGAATAAAAAAACGTATCCCCCGCTAATTTCAACGCTTGAGGACATGGTCAAAAAGAATACGCATATTCTTTCAGACAAAAATTATCCAAGCCTTGTTAAAGGACTTAAAATAGAAGGTCATTTATTAAAAAAACTCGATTTTTCCAACACCAGGATCAGGCTGAGAACTTTTCAAACGCTATCTATATTAGGTCTAACCGCACCAGACTCATCTATATTACCCTACACGCACAGCAGAAATGCCTTTATAAGGAAAGAATCCAGGAACTCTTATATTGCCATTAGCAACAACGATCATTTCAAGTTTTTTGACCAGGCAGACAATTCACTGAATTACTGGGACAACATCTCTTTAATGCAGCAAATGCAGATGCACCACAAGAACAATTTGCCAAACTTTAGTAAGTGGATAAAGTATTCCAGAAATAAATCCCAACTATTATTCGTTATTAAAGCCGTAGCACACTTTAATCAGACAAGTGCTGGCTCTGCCCTAATGGAACTGCTGCACACAGAAGATCATGATGTAAGAAAGGAGGCCATTATTGCGCTGGGAGAAATGAGCATTGCCGAGGCCGAAGAACCTATGATCGAGATGTACCGTGATCAACCCCAAAATTGTCAGAATGCCATTATAGAGGCCTTACTATCCATACATTCGGGAAAGGCCTTGGACTTCTTAAAATCTGCCTATAGAGAGGCGGGAAACCTTGATTCAAAAAAGCTGATAGCCGAGGCATTATACAAATACAATGATGAAGGAAAAGCCTATATACAAGAGCTCTATGATATAGAAAAAGGTTTTAACAAACTTATTTTGGATCATATTAAAAACCCTTTAATTCCATCCCGTTTAAGGGTAGGCAGAAAAAAGCAGCATAAAGATCCGGAATATAATTACGATTCTTTGGGGCTTAATCTAACTACTACATAAAGCAATTCACCAATAAATCAACTATGGACGCTACTTATAACCTATTTGAATATTTTATATTTTTCTACGCTTCTTCGCTATTTTTGCTTTATTGTATTCTAGGCACGCTCTCTTTCATTAATATACTTAGATATAAAACTTATAGTTCAAAACTCGATGACAGTTTCTTACTGGAATCTTCGTTAACGCCCGGAATTTCCATTATAGCTCCGGCCTACAATGAAGAAAAAACCATTATTTTAAACGTAAAATCGCTACTTACAATGAACTATCCTCTGTTTGAGGTAATTATTGTTAATGATGGAAGCAGAGACAAAACCCTTGAATTATTGATCGAAGAATTTGAACTGGTAGAAACACCCTTTGCCTATATAGAACGAATAAAAACTAAACCTTTTAAGCGGATCTTCAAATCTACCAACCCAAAATACAGTATACTCACCATAGTAGACAAGGAAAATGGAGGTACAAAGGCCGATGCTTCGAATGCAGGCATAAATGCCTCTCAATATCCCTATTTCCTGTGTACAGATGTAGACTGTATCTTACATAAAAATACCATGTTAAGAATGATCAAGCCCATTCTAAACTCAAAGGCAGAGACCATTGCGGTTGGCGCCATATTAAGGATGTCGAATAGCTGTGATGTGGAGGAAGGGGTAATCACCCGGGTTAGACCCCCCAGGAGAATCATCCCTCTTTTTCAGGAAATGGAATACTTACGGGCCTATCTATTTGGTAAAATGGGCTGGGCATTGATCAACTGCGTGCCAAACGTATCTGGCGGACTCGGCCTATTTAATACCGAAGTGGCCATTAATGCGGGTGGCTATAACGGCGCTTCACATGCTGAAGACATGGACTTGACCACTAAAATGGCAGCATTCATGATCGACAACAAAAGAAAATACCATATCGATTATATTCCGATATCCTGTTGTTGGACAGAAGGTCCTCCAAACATCAGAATCCTTTCCCGCCAACGTACCAGGTGGGCTACAGGGTTGGCCCAGATTTTTGTAGTACATAGAAAGTTCTTGTTCAATCCAAGGTATAAAAAACTAGGCCTTGTGGTATTCCCTTCAATGTTCATATATGAGTTTTTAGCACCTATTATAGAAGTCTTAGGTCTAATATGGTTTATATTTCTTGTGTTAAAAGGTGATGTAAATTGGAATATGGCAATGTATATTTTTTTATATTCGTATTCCTTTGCCATCACCATTGGCTCGCTGGTTATACTATATGATAATTTTATACAAAGACAATACAAAACCTTTTTTTACGAAAACTTTAAATTATGGCTGTGCGTCTTTTTTGAAAGCTTTATCTATCACCCTCTTATTGTATTTTTCTCTATTAGCGGATATTTCAAATATTTCACTTCCAAAGAGGTAAAATGGGGCACTATGACAAGACAAGGATTCACCAAGATTGAAAAAAAAGAAAAAATAAATGAGCAAGCAAGTATATAATGGTTTTAAGTGGATAGCCATATCCATTTTCAGCCTATTGGTAATTGGCAACCTATCTGCACAAGACTCTTCGCAAGATTCATCGGACGAGTATTTTACGCTTGCTCGTGCAGAAGGCTCGAAGGGCAATTTTGCAAAAGCAGCAAGCTACTGCGAAAAAGGCCTGAAAAAATCTCCATTGGACATGGATATTAAAGAGTATCTGGGCAAATGTTATATGGAACTAGGTCAACTTGAAAAAGCCAGGACCACTTTATTAGACGTATTAAAACAAAGTCCCAGAAGAGTAGACGCAAGACATTACCTCATCAATATAGAAACCCAGAGTAAAAGATACTATAGTGCAGTTTGCTATGCCAATGAACTGCTAGAAATTACCCCATATAGCAAAGCACTCTGGTTAAAGAAGATCAGCCTTTACCATCTCATGGACAACAGGGTAGAGGCCAACAGATCGGCAAAAAGGTTATATCAGATTTTCCCCGACGATATAGAAGTAAAGGATATGTACAATAACATCCTAAAAGATGATGCCGTGAGGCTTGCCAAGGGAAAAAACCTCGAATCGGCTGTTGATCAATATGAAAAAATATTGGATTTTTCCGCTACAGATACAGAAGCCTATCTTAATCTGATCAATGCGTATATCAAATTGGGCAATTATTCTGCAGCACTATCTGTAGCTGATAGGGGTCTACAGACCTTGCCCAACAGCAATCCCATCTTTGACAAAAAAATAGGGCTTCTTGATGAAACCAATGAATATCAAAGGGCCATTACCCTTACAGAAGAAAAGTTAAAAAGAGGCGAATCGGCACATTATAGAACCTTACTGAATTACCTGGTAGAAAAAGCGGCAAGACATTATAAAAATGCCGACCCTTATGTACTTTACAAAAGAATATACGATCAAAGTCCCTCAAATGCTGAGGCTTTTAATTTTATTTTAAACACCTCAATTACAAGAGGATACTACGAAGAAGCAGAAGCATTACTTAAAAAAGCATTAAAATCAAATCCCAACTCTAAAGACCTGCTCTCCAAGCAGCTATATGTTTATGAGGCTCAAAAAAATTGGGAGAAAATAGGCAATACCGTAGAAAAGTTATATACCTTATATCCTAATGATTCGGATATAAAGGAAAAATATAATACTTGGGTTTTCCAAAAGGCAAAATTGGATTTCAACGAGCAAAACTATAAGGAGTCTTTATGGGGCTTCCTTAAAGTATCTGAAACACCAGAATATAAAAGATACGCCAACCAGTATATTTTTTCGATCCATGTGGCCCAAAAATCATACAACGATGCCCTAAAACTAATCAATAGCATGATTAGTCGCTATCCAAACGAAAGCCAGTATACACTCAACAAGATCGACCTCTTCATGACCATGGAGGATTATGCGGCGGCCTATGAAATGGCAAAGGATTTCAAAACCAAAAATCCCCAAAGTTTAGAGTATGTACATATGGCCAATACCGCCTCTCTAAGCTATATTAGGTACCTAAACAAGGTAGAAGACTTTGAAAAGGTAAAAATGGTTACGGATGAGCTTATTGCCGCAGATCCATTAAATATGGAAGCCTATCAATATGGCATTGGCGCAAGGGTGGCCATGAAGCAATATGATGAGGCCTTGGCATACATCCAAAAATCATTACAGTTCTATCCAAAATCAAAAGAAATACAGTTAAAACTAGCTGGCGTATACGCCGCGGCGGGCAACCATGAAGAGGCTACCGGTGTGCTCAAAGCGTTACATCAGGAATATCCCTACAATGATAGTTTGAGAAACAATTTGGTAGAAGAAATGCTCTTATATGCCAAAACAACCGATGAAAAAGGCGAATTTGAGAAGAGCAAGTCCATATACAACCAAGTGCGAACGATAAGCCCTCAAGATACCTTAGCTCCTATTAAACTGACGAATATTTTAATAGAGGAAAATGCCTTGGTCAGATCGATGGAGATCATCGATTCTGCCCTGATCTATCATAAGGATTATCCAGATCTGTTGTATCAAAAAGGACTGATTTATGAGAAAATGGGCAACTTTAGGCTGGCCAGGGAATACCATAGCAGATATATGAATCCAATGACCAAATCACAACAAAACCAGGAACGATTAGATTACTTGGACGGAAAGCAATTGAAAAATCAGGTCAACCTGAGCTACCTGAACGTAAACACAGATTCTACCCTACTGAATACCTCTATTGCCACAGCGGAGTACCTAAGGCAAATCAATAAAAACAATGCTGTTATAGCAAGGGTAAATTATGCCGCAAGAAAAACAGGAGTTGGGGTACAGGGTGAATTAGATTGGTACCATACTTTTAAAAGTAAATCTAGCTTTATCGCTAGTGCTGGTGTGGCAAACCAGTATTTTCCAGAATTTAAGGCATCCGTATCTTATTTCCAACCCCTTGCTAAGACCTGGCAGGCAGAAATTGGAGGAAGATATGCTCGTTTAAGAGATGACAGGAACTTTTTCACCGGTATTGTTGGCCTGGAGAAAACTTTCGACAAGGTTTGGTTGAATGCCAAGGTCTTTTTAATGAGTGATGGTACAGATTATTACCATAACCTACTTGCCCAATCCAAATTCTATATGAGGAATGATAGAAACTACATCGTGGCCATGGCTTCCCTAGGTACCGCTCCTGAAGACCAAAGGTTAGATTTTCAAATCAATACCTTTACTTCTTATGTAAATACCATGGTGGGAGCCGGCTATTTTCATTATATCAATTCCAGAACCTCTATAGGCGCACAGGGAAACTGGTATAATTTCAAAATGACCAAAACCAATTATATTAATCAGTATAATGTTTTTTTAACCGTTAGAACTAAGTTTTAGTAAGCACCATGTATAAAAAGGCGATCTTTTTTATTGTTGTTGTCCACTTATTCCTGGTCTGCTGTGCCAGTTCAAAAGATTTTACGCTGTACAGAAAGGGAGAAGTTGTTCCCAAAATATTTGCCTTTAAAAACACATGGAGTGCCGCTAAAGATTTTCAGCAACTCTTTCAGAAGGCCACGGGAGAAAAGCTGGAGATTATTTCCCAAAAGTCTAATTCCTTGACACCTATTGTAGAATTGACCATCCAAGAAGCAGAAGATTTTGGGCTTAAAATAGAAAATGAAAAACTAATCATATTCGGCAGATCGGAAAATGAACTTTTACGCGGCATCAGATACCTCTTTAGCCATTATACCAACGTTAATCAGTTTTCCATAAACGATCCCTCATTAAGCCCACAACGCGAGATTATCTTGCCCGACAACATCAGCAAAGCCGAAGAAGGTTTTACCTATAGAGAGCCTTATTTTGCCCAGAATTTTGACCCAGCGTTTAGGCTTTGGAACAATACACAAACTTTAGAAGAGGTATGGGGCCTATGGGGACATCATATGGGCAAATTTATTACGGTCACCCCGCAAATGATGGCCATTATTAATGGGAAGCGAAATGATGAGCAGTTGAATTTTTCCAGCTCAGCACTTCAAAAGGCATTAGAAAAAGCCATAAAAGAGAAATCAGAAAGTGATCCGATGGTCAAGAAGTTTATGATTATGCCTTACGATAATGACTTGGTATGCCAATGCGATCAGTGTCTTGCCTTGGGAAACACAAAGACCAATGCAAGTCCTGCCGTATTTCACCTTATCAACCAATTGGCTTCTAAATTTCCCGAGCTCGAGTTCTTTAGTACCGCATATGTAAGTACCGAAACACCCCCAAAAGAAGCACTAGGTACAAATGTAGGCATTATGCTGAGCAGCATGCCTTTTCCCAAAGGAATCGTTATTGAAAACACCAAGCAAGCGGAAAAAATCAAAAACACCATCTCCAATTGGAAAAGCATTACCAAAAATATCTACCTATGGGACTATGCCATTAATTTCGACAATTACTTCGAATTCTACCCTACCGTTTCCATTGCCCAAAAAAATCTTAATTTTTATAAAGCAAATGGCATAACGGGCGTATTTATGCATGGCAGTGATGAAGGTTCTTTCGCCGCATTTGGCGACCTTAAATGCTACCTTTATGCCCAGCTTTTAAATAAGCCCAACCTGGACCTTAAAGCCCAGATTAGGCTCTTTCTCGAAAACAAATACCCCAAATTAGGTAAAGATTTAGCCGAATACTATTTTAAAATAGAAGAAAAAGCCTTAGAAAACAATAAAAGTCTTGATATATATGGAGGCATTAAACAATCTAAAAATAAATACCTTAAGATTGATGATCTAAATAAAATAATTAACAAAATAAATGCTATTTATAAAGATTTAGGCCCCGAGGAACAAGTCGCCATTAACCCAATCCTGTTATCGTGTATTTTTCAAAAACTCGAGCTATTAAGGACTAACGGCATAGGGCGCGAAGGCTATGCCAGTTTTAATCCGGAAAATTCGGGCTCGGTTTTAAATCCAGAAGTCACTGCTTTGATTAAAGCACTTAAAAAATTGGGCGCAGCACTAAAGATAGAGGTCTATAACGAATCTGGATTTACCTTATCCCACTACATTAGCCTATGGGAGACCAACCTTATATCAAAACCTTATAAGAATTTCTTCTACCAAAAACCTTTCCAAGTATTGAGCAGGTTAGATGAAGATTATTCAGACGGTAGCCTATTAAATGATGGGGCCTTGGGCTTTGATGATTACTATAACAACTGGCGGATCTGTACAGTGGACAATTTAAGTATAGAATTAAATGCCGAGGAAGTAAAAGCGGCCAAAACACTACAACTACATTTCCTGTCTGATGAAAAGCACAAAATCTACCTGCCGGAAAAAGTAGTCGTTAGCATTGGCAATGAGAAGTTTGAAGTAATGGTTCCCAAAGATCAAGAAAGCTTGAATAGTAGACGTATAGTAGAAGTGAACATGCCAATTACTCTACCCAAATTGGCACAAAAAATAAAGATAGAAGTAAAAAAGTCGCAAGAATTTCAAAAAAGAGCAATAGCTTGCGATGAAATAATATTTAAATAAGAGTTTGAACTTGTTAAAAATGACCTACAAGAAAAAATACATCATCGATCAAGGTTTGTTTAAATGGGCATTTTATTTATGCATGACATTTACGGTACCGGCTTTTTGGGCAGGATGCACCAGTAGCGAAAACAAGCTTACCACTATAAAAATTGAAGACCCCGTTAGGAAATACTTCCCCATTGTCCAAGGGCAAAAGCAAAACATCCTTGTGAAGATATTCAACACAGGAGACAACCCTTTAAGAATATATGACGTATATCCTTCCTGTGGCTGTACCATTGCCAAACATCCCGAAAAAATTATCCCCGTAGGTGGCTTTGGCATTATTGAAATGGAATACAACAGTAATAAAAACATCGGTTACGCGGGGGTTTATACCACCATTAAAACCAATACCAAAGAAGGTACCCAATCATTTTTCTTCGAAATTAATGTAGTGCCAGATCCACTCTATACCAAAGATTATGAAGAACTGTACAATGCCGATAAAGACAACAACAACAGCCTTATAAAGGAAATGGTCGACGGAAAAACCAATCAACAGGGCTACACCGTAGACACTTCGAAAATGAGGAAATTTTAATAGGTAGATTTTTCCAAAAATGCCTAAGCAAAAGGCCGGATTTATCGATCTGGCCTTTTGCTTATCTTATCATTTCACTTTGTTGAATTAAAAATCTAATTTTATTTAAATGTAAACCAACTATCCTGCTCTGCATAAAACACCCAAATGAAGAAACATCTATTTTATAAACCGCTTTTGCTGCTCGTTACACTTTTGTTGTATTCATTTTCACAAGCGGACAAAGAAGAACAAAAAAGTTGGATCAGGATCAACCTGTTAGGTTATCAGCCCAATTCCATAAAAGTGGCCATTTGGGCAAGCAAGCATACAATAACCCCCCAAAGCTTTGAACTCATTGACAAAGCAACGGGAAAAGTGGTATATACATCTACACAGATCAAGCCTTTTGGAAGTTATGGACCCTTTACGGCCACTGGACGTTTAAATTTTTCCGACTTTAAAAAAAGTGGGCGTTATTTCTTAAGGGCCAACGGCATCCTGTCTCCAGAGATCATTATCCATAAAGATGCCTATAAACATACTGCAGACTTTGCATTGCGATATATGCGCCAACAAAGATGCGGCTTTAACCCGTTCCTAAGAGATAGTTGCCATACGCACGATGGCTTTGCTCTTTACGGAAAAAAGGCAGGGATTAAGGACAGCTCTTATTTCGATGCCACCGGAGGCTGGCACGATGCCAGTGACTACCTACAGTATTCTACCACAACGGCCAATGCAACCTATCATTTATTAATGGCCTACAGGGATTTCCCAAGGGTGTTTTCAGATACAAAAAAAGCAAATGGTTTAGATGGCAAGAATGGCATAGCCGATGTATTAGATGAGGCCAAATGGGGCGTGGACTGGCTCTTGAAAATGCATCCAAAGGAAAACATCATGTTTAACCAATTGGCAGATGACAGAGACCATATCACCATGCGCATTCCAAAAGAGGACAGCCAATACGGAAAAGGTTTTCAACGGCCACTGTATTTTATAGACGGCGAACCCCAGCAAAGAGGTAAATTTCTCAACGACACAAAGGGTACGAGTTCTACGGCAGCCAAATTTTCCAGCGTTTTCTCCTTAGCCAATAGCCTATATCCCTATACCGACAAACAGCTTCACGAAGAACTTCTTTCAAAATCAAGATCGGCCTACCAATATGCCCTTCAGAAAAAAGGCGTTACGCAAACCGTATCTGTAAAATCGCCCTATATATACGCAGAAGACAATTGGGTAGACGACATGGAGCTGGCTTTAGCCAATTTAGAACAGCAACCAACAGTTAAAGACCTAAGGTCCACAGCTTCTGTTTCGGCATTAGATTCTGCTTTTTATTATGCTGATCAAGAACCCATAACCCCTTGGTTGATTAGTGACACCGCCAAGCATTATCAATGGTATCCTTTTATAAATATTGGCCACTATGAATTGGCCAAGCAGCTAAAGGGAGAAAGAAGACAAACGTTGATCCGTTATTATCGATCAGGTATTGAAAATGTATGGAATAGGGCAAAGCAGAATGCCTTTTACCGTGGCGTTCCCTTCATCTGGTGCAGCAACAACCTAACGGTTGCCTTTACCATGCAGTGTATGTGGTACAAGCAGCTTAGTAACGATTTCTCATTTGCAGAACTGGAGCAAGCCAATTTCGACTGGCTTTTTGGCTGTAACCCATGGGGCACGAGCATGGTATATGGCCTGCCGAGTTGGGGCGACACTCCAACAGATCCTCACTCTGCCTTTACACATTTGAAAAATTACCCCATAGATGGTGGATTGGTGGATGGCCCGGTATATACCAGAATTTATAAAAACCTGATCGGCATACAGTTGACAAAACCAGATGCTTATGCCGAATTTCAAAGTGACCTAGCCGTTTACCATGATGACTATGGGGACTATAGCACGAACGAGCCCACCATGGACGGCACAGCTTCCCTTATTTATTTATTGGCGGCCTATGAAAACAATAGCGACAAGCACCCACTGCCTATCCAAAAAGAACAGGGAGCCATAATTAGGGGAAATATACAGGATAAAAAAATCGCCCTGGTTTTTACCGGAGATGAATTTGCCGATGGTGGCTACAAGATCAATGAAGCCTTAAAAAATGAAGGCACAAAGGCTTCCTTCTTTTTTACGGGAAACTTCTATAGAAATCCGAGTTTTACAAGCCTAATCAAAAAACTAAAGGCCAATGGGAATTATCTTGGTGCCCATTCTGACCAGCATCTGCTTTACAACGACTGGAAGAAAAGAGATTCCTTATTGGTAGACAAAACACAGTTTAAGAAAGATGTGCTGGATAACTACCGAGCAATGGAAAAGCTCGGCATCCATAAAAAAGACGCCGATTATTTTCTTCCTCCCTACGAGTGGTATAACCAAACCATTGCCAACTGGACAGAAGAACTCGATCTGAAATTGATCAACTTCAGCCCTGGAACTCGTTCAAATGCCGACTACACCTTTCCAGAAATGGGAAAATCGTATAGAAGTAGTGTAGAAATCTATAACTCCATTGTAGATTATGAAAAGAAAAATTCATTGAACGGCTTCATTCTATTGTTGCATATAGGCACCGACCCCAGAAGAAAAGACAAGTTCTATGATCAACTTCCCAAACTGCTCGGCTACCTGAAAAAAAATGGTTACAAAGCGGTAACCATTAGCGATTTATTGGCCCACTAATACGGATTAGTTCCTCTTTTTTAAATTAAATAATTAGATTTGCAAAAATTTAATGAAATGAGCACTACAGAAAATAAAAACAATTTTGATTGGGTTTGGTATGTAATTGGAATGTTGGCTTTTGTTTTAGCCTTCTCGGCCGTAACCTTAAATATTGGCTACCTTTTAATAGGCGCGATCATTGGTTTAATATTTGGTGGTGTATTTTTGAACAAGATTGTAAAGGGCAGAGAATATTAATTTCTGCAAACATCTGGCTTAGAAAAACACAAAATCAGGATCACACAACCAATCCACATTTTGATGAAACCAGCCAAGCTAGCTTCATCATCATTAAAAATATTCACGTTTTGATGAAAAAATTAAGCTTACTGGTGTTATTTGCCCTTGGCTCGTTTGTGGCTAATGCGCAAAATGCACCTAACGGAAATGCTGTAACCTTTCCAAAAACGGATGCCAGTCCATTAGATGTGGTCTATTATCCTTTAAATACCACAAAATCTAAAGAGCATATCGATCCCATTATGAGGATATTATACTCTCGTCCCCAAAAAAAAGGAAGAGAAATTTTTGGCGTACTGGAACAATTTGATAAAGTTTGGCGATTAGGCGCAAATGAGAGTACGGAGATTACATTCTTTAAAACAGTACATATTGGAGGCAAAAAAATAAAAGCTGGCAGGTATTCATTGTTCGCTATCCCAAGCCAAGATAAATGGACAATGATCATTAATCAACAAACAGATAAATGGGGTGCTTTTTCTTACGATGAAAAAAAAGATGTAGTTAGGGTGGAAGTTCCGATCATCAAATTAGATAAAGTATTGGATGTATTTTCCATCACCTTTTCAGATTCTGCTGAAGGTGCTAACCTTATTGCTGCCTGGGACAGTACACAAATTGAATTGCCCATTAACTTTAAGAAATAAGCTGATGATTTAGCTAATCTAATAAAAAGGAAGAAACCTCATTCTTCCTTTTTTTGTGCCATATCCCTGCCTTTCCTAAGGTAGGCATCGAAATAAATAAGCAGCAATACCAAGTCTACAAAAAGAAAGGCATATAATGCTGTACGGCTAAACCAACCTTCTAAATTTAGTGCCAAATGCACTTTGGGCATTCCAAAAGAAAAACCTGGCCTTGCAGTATATAATGCATAGCATAAAATAACCAACAGGCACAGCACAAAAAATGCCGCTATGCCATAAACAATTCTACGGTCAACCTTTGTTTTTAAGGATATAGGCGCCATCTCTTGCCCCACCAATTCCATTACATTCCGCGTAAATGACATGGAAGGTTCTTCTGCTTCCAACTGGCCAAGCTGCTTACTGATGGCCAACAACTGCTCATAATGTTTTAAAAGCTCTTTATCGTTGTTTAATGCGTCTTCAACCTCAACTTTCTCGGCATCCGTACAAAAGCCATCGATATAATTCCAAAGTTGTTCTTCCCGTATATTCATATCAATTCATTTACCTCGTGTTTCAATAAAACCTGCAGCTTTTCCTTTAGCCTCTGCCTTGCCCTATGTAATTTTACCTTCACTGTGTTTGTTTCCATGGCCAAAGCTATGCCAATTTCTTCCAGACTCTGCTCCCCTTTATAAAACAAAGTAATGATGGCCGCATCATCAGGTAAGAGCATATCAATGGCTTCGTTCAGGTATTTATAGGTCGACTTTCGTTCTACCTGGTCTGCATTAAAAGAAGTATGCTCATTTGCAAGCTGCAGTACATGTTCCTCATCGTTGATGGAACTGGTATCCAATTTTCTTTTCCTTAAAAAGGTCATTGCCGTGGTATAGGTAATGGTGTAGAGCCAGGTTGTAAACTTCGAGGTCTGCCTGAAAGTACCTAAGGCCTTATAGGCCTTTACAAAGCAATCTTGTGCTATTTCTTCTGCATCTTCCCTATTTTTAGCAAAGCGCAATGCCAAGGTAAAAACAAACCGTTGATGACGCTTAACCAATAATGCATAATGGGCGGTATTGCCCAACAACACTGCATTGATTAAATCTAGATCTGTATTTACCTGCTGCATAAGTAACCTTATGACGCTTTCTTTTACCATCGGGTTACAGCAATTTACAAAAATTGTAGTGGGTTAACTATTTAATCGTTGAGATCGGTTAACCGACCCATAGCTCAACTATTTAGAATTAACCAATTTAAGCCATCAACCCAAATTAATGCGAAACCGCTTTCAGCCCAATAATAGAACCAATTAAGGTGGTGATAAAGAATATACGCCAAAAGCTGGCAGGATCTTTAAAAAATAGAATACCCATCAACACGGTTCCTACTGCTCCAATACCAGTCCAAATGGCGTATGCAGTACCAATGGGTAAAGTTTGGGTGGCCTTGATTAACAACAGCATACTAATGGTCAAGGAAACCAAAAAGCCTACAAACCACCACGCCGCTTCGGCACCACTTGTTTCTTTTACTTTGCCCAAACAAGAAGCGAAAGCCACTTCAAAAAGTCCTGCAATAATTAATATTATCCAATTCATCATTTTATTTTTCTGCAAAAATCGCGGCTAATTTTATGTTTTCCTTTAACAAATGTTAAAAAAACACCATTTTCATGGAAAAAGGATTAAAACTGAGGCTTTACCGAACTTATGTTATTTAATTCCTGCCCTAATTCGGCTTAAGGTAACCTGAGTTACGCCTAAATACGAGGCGATTTGTCCTAATGGTACCCTTTGTATTAAAGAAGGCTGTTTTTCTAAAAGCTCCCGGTAACGTTGTGTTGCATTTTTAAACTGCAGCGACATAAAGCGTTCTTCTGTTTTTAACAGTTCTTGTTCCGCAAATTTTCTGCCCCAGTTGGCCAAAACAATATGTTCTGCATAGAGCTTCTGTAATATTTGGCTGGATATTCTGTACAGGGTGCTATCTTCCAGAAGTTCAATAAACTCATAACCTGGCTGCCCATTAAAGAAGCTTAGAAACGAAAGCATTACATCTCCTTCTTCACCAAAACATATGGTCACTTCTTTTTTTTCGGTATTGCAATAAGCCCTTGCTACTCCTTTCTCTATGAAATAAACATAACGTTCTACTTTATCCGTACTCATCAATAGGTGGCACTTGGGCAACTCTACCTTCTCTAGCCGTGAAAGAAGAATTTCTTTTTCTCTTAAAGGCAAGCAAAATATCGCATCGATCTTTTTTAGGATATTATCCAAAACGTTTTGTTTTTGGATAAAGGTAAGTGTTATATTTTTTCGCAGTGGTGTGTAACCTATTTTTTTTTCTTGTTGTCATAACCATCAGAACACGGTTCATAGCAAATAGAATGTTTAACAAAAAATAATAAAATCATGAGTGGAGAATTAGTACCCATTACCTTTTTCATCGGCACCTTTGCCATGATATTCGGCATCAGATATTTATCCAACAAAGAAAAAATGGCCATGATCGAAAGAGGAATAGATCCAGGCACGAAAAAATCAACGCCAACTCCTTTCCTCAGCCTTAAATTTGGTCTCCTATTGATAGGCCTAGGGCTGGGATTGATCGTAGCCTTGTTTACGGTAAGGGGAATATTTGGCGAAACCCTGAATGAGAGCCAACAGGCCCAAGCTGTAGCTGTTTATTTTGGCAGTGTCCTTATTTTCGGGGGACTAGGATTGGTTATTTCCTACATTATCGAGAAAAAATGGCTAGACAAACAATAACAGAAAAGTAGCTTTTGTCCCAAAAAGCGTATCATCAATCAACATCGATTAACGTGAGTTCGGATTAAGCAAGGTCAAAAAAGTAAAGCTTTGCGTTTCAAGCTATTTTCGCTTCAATGGCCAGTCTTACAGCTGGACGTGGGTTTAGCGACTAGTACCCATAAAATGAAGACCGTTTCTTATCCCGAACTCACCTTAATTAGATCATTCAATACAGAAACAGACGACAAAATAAACCTACTTCTTCGAAAGTTTCTTTCATCATAAACGCTGCAAACAGGGTTAATTTTATTGATCTTTAGGTTTAGGCAGAATGGCTACAGTTAAACGACTTACACAGTTCATTTTTCCTTTATCGTTATAAATCTTAATTTCCCACAAATGGGTTTTTCCGCCAATATGCAGGGGCTTGCAAACGCCTTTTACAAATCCGGAGGCTACTGGCCTAATGTGATTGGCATTGACCTCTAAACCCACTGCCAGGTACCTATCTGGATCAATGCACATATAAGAAGCAATACTACCCAAGGTTTCGGCCAGCACTACCGATGCCCCTCCATGCAGAATACCCGCCGGCTGATGGGTTCGTTCATCAACTGGCATGATGGCACATACATCATCTTCTCCTATTTCCGTAAACTCAATCCCCAATAATGCACCAATGTGATTTTTGGACCTGCTATTCAACATCTCAGGCGTAAATTCTTTAAACCAAATCATTTTCAGCGTGTATAGTCGGATGTCCGATATCCAATGTTAAAGTATATAATAAAGCTAAATTGAGTGTTTTTTATAATGTCATCCATCTTCGGACCTCCGACTTCGGACGATTATAAATATCGCTCTTTAATAATGTTAGTATGGTGCATCACATGCCCGGCCAAAATAAAAACCAATGCCCTTACTGATATTTCATTGCCATTTGCATTCCCAGATCTATTAAGTTCTTCTTCGTTTAAAGATCTGAATAAAAAAAGATTGGCTTTTCTTAGACATTCAAATTCCTCAGAAAGGCTTATTAAGGTACGGTCTTTAAAGTGGGCATTTATGACATAATCGTCTTCTTCAAATCCGGGAAGAGGTGCTTTTTCGCCTCTGGCAAAGCTGGTGAGCCTAAAAACCATAATGCGTTCGGTATCTATAACATGGCCAACCATTTCTTTTATGGTCCATTTACCTGGCGCATAGGCATAATCTGCTTTTTCAGCAATACAGCCAAGAAAACCAGCAAAATCCGGCCCTTGTCTCTCCAATACCTCCAGAACGTTGCCTTCAACAAGATCAATATATCTTTTATACCACTGTGGGTATTCCTGTATTTGTGGTTGGTTCATAAGTTATGCTACTTTTTAAAATAATTCGAAAGGTAGTGCCTTTGCCCATTTCAGAGTCTTTGACAAAAATTTGGCCACCATGGTAATTCTCTACCATTCTTTTGGTCAATGATAGCCCCAGGCCCCAACCTCTCTTCCTGGTGGTATACCCCGGCTGGAACACAGTATCGAACTTAGACCTCGGAATTCCCCTTCCCGTATCAGAAACATCAATAAAAACCTCTTCCTTTGCCAGATTTTCTATAATATTAATGGTGATGGTTCCATCGTTATCAATAGCGTTAACGGCATTTTTCAATAAGTTTTCTGTTACCCAGTCAAAAAGTGGCACACAGAGCATTGCCCTTACCTGTTTATCGCCGGTAATTACAAAAGTGATCTTATCTGATGTTCTGATCTTAAAATAATCTACAAAATTGCTGATCACCACAAACACTACATGATCTTCCAAAATGGGCTTAGAACCAATCTTTGAAAACCGATCGGTGATGATTTCCAGACGTTGGATATCATTTTCCATTTCGGCCACTAGGGGATCATTTTCGGCCTCGAACCTCGACTTGATCAGCTCTACCCAGGCCATTAAAGAAGAAATTGGCGTGCCCAACTGATGGGCCGTTTCTTTTGCCATACCCACCCATACCTGGTCTTGTTCGGCTCTTCTTGCCGCACTAAAACCAACATAGGCGATGATCAGGAACAGCCCGATTACCCCCAATTGGATATATGGAAAAAACCTTAATTGTGTAAGTATGGTCGAATCTTTATAGTAGGCGATCAGCTCTTCCCCATCAATCCCCTGCATCCTAGCCGGCAAGTGCTGTCCCTTCATCTTTGCCAATTGCCTTACAAAATATAGCGAATCGTATTGTTTTCCTTGATCTGCCACATTATAGAATGTTTTGGTCGTGTCCAAACCGTCCCAAGTAAAAATGCTCCCATCTCTCTTGGTAACGATCACATCCATCTTATTGTTCTTTTTTATGGTTTCAAAAACCTCGGTGAGCTGCTCGTTGTCGTACATCTTCATCCGTTGCTCTGCAACCTTTACCCATAACAAGAACTGGGTAGCCTCTTCCCTTTCCATTTTTTTAACAAAAAAATCTGAATAGAAAACGGAAGCTGCGCCTATTACTATGGCAAAGACCAGCAAAAAGAATTTCCAACGCCGCTTTTTTTGATAGGGATTCATTTTTCAATTGCCAAAATACAATATCAAAACGGAAAAACCACAAAACCATTATGCTTTTTCAAAATCCCAATCAATCATTTTTAAAAGGCATAGGAGCTTCATCACCGATGAAAACAATATAAAAACAGATGAAAAACATATCTTTGTCGTGTCTTGCGTTTTTTGCGCAGAGTGATAAGCCTATCCATGCTTTTCGCCCTCCGCTTTTCGCTCAACAAAACACCACCATGAATAAAGAAGTTAGAGTTAGATTTGCACCAAGCCCAACTGGCGGGTTGCATTTGGGGGGCGTAAGAACTGCCCTGTTCAATTATCTTTTTGCAAAAAAACATAATGGAACTTTTATCCTTAGAATTGAAGACACTGATCAGACCCGCTTTGTAGCAGGTGCCGAGGAATATATTGTAGACTGTTTAAATTGGTGTGGCATTACTCCAGATGAAAGCCCCCAGCAACCTGGTGCTTTTGGTCCCTACCGCCAGAGTGAAAGGAAACCATCTTATAAGCAATATGCCGAACAATTAATTGCAAGCGGCTATGCTTATTATGCTTTTGACACCCCAGAAGAACTAAGCGAAAAACGCAACGAACAGCCCAATTTTTTATATGGCCAAAAAACCCGCATGCAAATGCGCAATTCACTTACCCTTACACAAAATGAGGTGAGTGAGCTACTTGCCCAAAACGTACCCCATGTAGTTCGCATTAAGATGCCAACTGATGAGCAGGTTACTTTTACCGACATGATCAGGGGAGTGGTAAGTTTTGACACCAATTTGGTAGACGACAAAGTACTCTTAAAGGCCGATGGTATGCCAACCTATCATTTGGCGGTTGTGGCAGACGATAAGGCCATGCAGATTTCCCATGTTTTTAGGGGCGAAGAATGGCTTCCCTCTGCTCCCATACACATTCTACTTTGGAAATACCTGGGCTGGGGGCATGAAATGCCAGAGTGGGCCCATCTGCCCCTAATCTTAAAACCCGATGGCAATGGCAAGCTCAGCAAAAGAGATGGAGACCGATTGGGTTTTCCTGTTTATGCCATGAACTGGATCGATCCAAAAACAGGAGACCTTACCAAGGGGTTTAAGGAGCTGGGCTTTTTATCAGAGGCTTTTGTAAATCTTTTGGCCTTATTGGGCTGGAATGATGGCACCGACAAAGAGTTGTTTACCTTGGAAGAGCTAAAACAGGCCTTTTCCATCGATAGAATTAGTAAAGCAGGCGCAAAATTCGATTTTGAAAAAGCAAAGTGGTTTAACCACGAGTGGATTAAGGCCGAAAGTGCCGAGCATTTAGCTCCAATCGTTAAAAATGAACTGCAGAAATCGGATATCAAAATTACAGACGAAACCTTTTTGCTGACTGTTATTGATTTAATAAAAGATCGTTGTGCTCTCATTCCCGATTTTATAGCCCAAAGTGCCTATTTCTTTGCGCCGCCAACAACTTATGACTCCGCTGCCGTAAAACCAAAATGGAACAATGAGAAAGCAGATTTCTTCCACTCATTTGGCGCTTCTCTTGATCCCGAATTAGCAGCTTCCGAACTAGAAGCTCAATTCAAAGCCCTTGCAGAAACTAAAGGCCTAAAAGCGGGAGAGCTAATGTTGCCTTTACGCATAATGCTGGTAGGTGGCAAATTTGGCCCGGGCGTATTCGACATCGTTAAACTTTTAGGCAAAAAGGAAACTTCAAATAGAATTGAACGAGGTATTGCAGAATTTAATTCCTAAATTGGTTTAAGTTTAATTTATATACTATGCAGTGGTTTGGTAAAGGCAGCAACAACGTAGAAGATGGCAGAGGCGGCGGGGGCAAGATTGCCCTTGGCGGCGGTCTGGGTATCATTATTGTGATTATCGGCCTGTTTATGGGGAAAGACCTCACAGGATTAGTGGGACAGCTACCCCTTACCTCAGAGCAAACCAACGTTAAAAAAGGGAGCTTTCCCGAAGATGACCCGCAAAAAAAATTCGTATCAGGTGTACTTGAATCTACCGAGCAGGTCTGGGAGCAACAGTTTAACGAACTTGGTCTGCAATATGAACAACCTACATTAAGATTATTCGAGTACCAAGTGCAGTCTGCCTGTGGCAATGCCAGCTCAGCTATTGGTCCTTTTTACTGTCCTGGCGACCATAAAGTTTACATTGATCTCTCCTTTTATGATGAGCTTAAAAACAGATTTGGAGCTGCAGGAGATTTTGCCCAAGCTTATGTCATAGCACACGAAGTTGGCCACCATGTCCAAAATTTATTAGGCACCTCAGAAAAAATGGAAAGGGCCCGAAGGACAATGAGCAAGGTAGCGTATAATAGATTGTCGGTAATGCTTGAGCTACAGGCAGACTTTTATGCTGGCCTATGGGCTCACCATGCACAAAACCTAAAAGACTTTAGGCTGGATGCAGGAGATCTCGAAGAAGCGCTGACCGCAGCAAATGCCATTGGCGATGATCGGCTTCAAAAACAGGCTACTGGAGAGGTGGTACCAGACTCCTTTACCCACGGCACCTCTGCCCAACGAGTATTTTGGTTTAAAAAAGGTTTCGAAACAGGAGATATCAAGCAGGGCGATACCTTTAATTCAGCTTCGCTTTAAACAGTCCCTTTAATGGAAGTTTTCTGGCACATCGATATCCCATTTTTAATAAATTTAAGCCTTAAATAGATTTTTTTAAAATCATTTTTGATTACATTTGGGAATGATCTTAATTGTAGATGATACGCCAGAAAATCTGATTTCTTTACAAAACGTTCTAGAAAAACATGGTTTTGAGGTAGATACCGCTAGTTCAGGAGAAGAAGCCCTTAAAAAAGTCCTTAAAAAATCATACGTCCTCATCATCCTTGATGTACAAATGCCAGAGATGGACGGCTTTGAAGTAGCTGAAGTAATTTCAGGTTATAGCAAGGCAAAAGAAACGGCAATTATCTTCCTTTCTGCCGCCAATACCGAATTCCGCTTTATTGCCAAGGGCTACTCTTCGGGAGGTCTCGACTATATTACCAAACCCGTCGACATCAACATTCTATTACTTAAAATCAAAACTTTCTACCGCATTTACGAACAAAGTAGGAAACTGAGCGAAATTCAGAAAACCTTATTAGAAGAAATAGAATACAGAAAAGAAGCCGAACGCAAAAAGGATGAATTCATCAGCATTGCTAGCCATGAATTAAAAACACCGCTTACCAGTGTAAAAGGTTATATTCAACTGTTGGAAAGAAGTATCAACAAAGGCGATATTGAAACGGTAAAAAAACACCTGTCCAAGGCACACATCCAGCTGGAAAAACTGAACGGTCTCATTGCCGACCTGCTGGACATGTCGAAAATAGAAAGCGGCAAACTTAAATTTACCAAACAATATTTCGATATAGACCAACTGATAGATAACATCATTGAGGTCATCCACCAATCCAATCCAGAGTTTACCATTATCAGAAAGGGAAGGGCCGATTGTAAAATATATGCCGATGAAATGCGAATAGAGCAGGTAATCGTAAACTTTTTGACCAATGCCATTAAGTATGCTCCCGGCACCAGTGAAGTTTTATTAACTTTAGAAGTAAAGGAAGGATTGTTATATCTGGCCGTAAAAGATTATGGTATAGGCATGTTGCCAGATCAGCTACAATTTGTTTTTGAAAAGTTTTATAGAGTGGAAGAAACTTCCCACAGATTTCAGGGCTTGGGTATAGGCCTCTATATTTCATCAGAAATCATCAAAAGACATAACGGACAAATTAATGTGACCAGTGTGTATGGTGAGGGTTCTGAATTTTATTTCACCATACCCATCCAACAATCTGAATTAGATGTTTAATCTTTAAATAAAAGCCATTTTAATTTAATGAAACTATCTTTAAAAAATAACCTACGCATTGGCCTCGGATTATCGCTCCTCTTATTATTCGTGAGCTCCCTAGCCTCCTACATCAGTATTAAAAACTTGGTAAAAAGTGTAGATCTGGTGGTAGAAAGTAACGAAATCATCAACGACATAGACAACATTATTTCTACGTTAAAAGATGCTGAAACTGGGCAAAGAGGATTTTTGTTGACCAAAAACAGGGTTTTTCTCGATCCTTATATTGGCAGTCGGGAAAAGACACAGGCGCTTTTTGATAAGGTGTTTACCAGCACAAAAGAAAATGCCTATCAACAAAGAAAATTGAATGAACTAAAAAACATCATTGAGAAAAGATTGGATATCCTGAACGATGTTATAGATCTTAAAAAAACCAATCAATCTATATCAGAGCAAGTATTACTGGATGGCAAGCGCTATATGGACAATGCCAGAACCATTATCAAGGACATAAAAGAAGAAGAAAAGAGGTCTTTGAGTGCTAGAACATCAGAAATGAACGCACTTTCAAATTATGCGCCGTTACTTATTGTTCTTGCAGCCATGCTGTCTATTTTAAGCACGGTCTTCTTTTACCGAAAAGTAACTTCCGAATTCAATGAGCGTGTAGAGCTATTTCAGCAATTGCAAAGCCTTAATGAAGATACCTCGAAAAGGATCGATACCATTAAAGACATCGCTGCTCAAATATCAACCGGAAATTATAAGGCAAGACTGGAAGAAAATTCAAATGATGGCTTAGGAAGTTTATCTGGCTCGTTAAATAATATGGCAGAGTCGCTACAATATTCTTTTAGCCTGCTGGAAGATAAAGACTGGCTACAAACCGGTATTGCCAAACTTAATGACCAAATGGTTGGAGAAAAAGATATCCATGCCCTATCCCAAGATATCCTAACGGCAGTTATTGAGCACACCAAAAGTTTTGTTGGCGCATTCTATATCTTGGAAGACGACAAATTGCTCCATTTGGTAAATGGATATGCCTTAGAAATACAGCAAAAAAAGAACAGAATTGCCCTAGGAGAAGGTTTGATTGGACAGTCAATGCAATCTGAAAAGCTGATTCTTTTAGATCAGATTCCCGATAACGAATCCACGATCAGCTACGCTACAGGCGAAACCAAGCCAGTAAATGTCATCGCATTCCCTATTATGAGGCATGGCATCCCTATGGGCGTAATAGAAATTGCCTCACTAAATGTTTATACTCCAAGAAAGCTAGAGTTTCTAAACAACATTTCGACCAATATTGGGATTGCTTTACACGCTGCCCAAAGCAGGAAAAAACTACAAGATTTTCTGGAAGAGACCCAGGCACAGGCTGAGGAGCTACAGGCTCAGCATACAGAACTAGAGGCCTTAAATGCCGAACTTGAGGCACAGACACAAAAAATACAGGCCTCGGAAGAAGAATTGCGCGTACAACAAGAAGAGCTTTTACAGAGCAATCAGGAACTAGAGGAAAGGAGCAGCCTACTTGAAGAAAGAAACCAGCTTATTCTGGACAGAAATAATGAGATTAAGCAAAAGGCCGAGCAATTAGAGCAGAGCACCAAATATAAATCTGAATTTTTGGCCAACATGTCACATGAGCTAAGAACACCGCTTAACTCTATTTTACTATTATCTAAATTGATGGCAGACAGCGAAAATTTGGATAAAGAATTTACAGAATATGCTGCTGTAATCCAAAGCTCTGGACAGGGTCTTTTAAGTCTCATAGACGAAATTTTAGACCTATCTAAAATCGAGGCTGGAAAAATGGAGCTGGAAATCGACACCTTGACCATAGAAGAATTGGTGACCGACATGCAATCCTTATTCAGTCCGATAGCAAAAGACAAAAAATTAGACCTCAAAATTGCCGTAAACGAAAATGTTCCCCATCATTTTATTTCCGACAAAATGAGATTGGAACAAATTTTAAAGAATCTCCTGTCCAATGCCTTTAAATTCACCAAAAAAGGGGAAATAGGTCTATCTATTTCCTACAATGACCTCCATAAATCGCTATCGTTTTCGGTAAGCGATACCGGCATTGGGATTGCCAAGGAAAAACAAAACTTGGTATTCGAAGCTTTCCAACAGGCCGATGGATCTACACGTCGTAAATTTGGAGGAACTGGCCTAGGCCTTTCCATTAGTAAAGAATTGTCTAAACTTCTTGGAGGAGACATTAAACTGCAAAGTCAAGAGAATTTTGGGAGCAACTTCACCTTGACCATTCCTGCAGATATTAACAATCATAAAGCGGTAGAGGCCATCAATGATCAGGCCCTAAGGGAAATTAAAGCAGTAAAAGAAGAAGAAAACCCCGCAGCTATTCCATCTGAAAGTTTTGTTGTAGACAAAATCCCTGCCGACATTGAGGATGATCGAGAAATGCTAACAAAAGACGATAAAGCGATCCTGATCATAGAGGATGATACCTTTTTCGCAAAAACATTATTAGATTTTACTCGAAAAAGGGGGTATAAGGGTATAGTTGCTGTTCGTGGAGACGTAGGGATAGAAATGGCAAAAACCTACCATCCTTTAGCCATCCTATTGGACATTCAACTTCCCGTAAAAGATGGATGGCAGGTAATGGATGAACTGAAATCGGATTCTTTAACCAGATCCATTCCGGTTCATATCATGTCTTCCCTCTCCGTTAAAAAAGAAAGTCTGCTTAAAGGTGCCGTTGACTTTATCAACAAGCCTTTTGCACTGGAGCACATGAAGCAGATTTTCGAAAAATTGGAAAAAGCCTTGAGCAAAGATCCTAAAAAAGTATTAATCGTTGAAGAAAACGAGCAGCATGCAAAGGCCCTAAGCTATTTTTTAAGCAATTCGAACCTACAGACTATTGTAGCCTCCAATATTGCCCAAAGCATTGAAGCCCTAAAGCAAAAGCAGGTAGATTGCGTAATTTTAGACATGGGCATTCCAGATAAAAATGCTTACGAAACGCTGGAAACCATTAAAAAGAGTGAAGGATTGGAAAACCTACCTATCATTATATTTACAGGCAAAAACTTATCAAAGGGAGAAGAAACCAGGATTAAAAAATATGCGGATTCGATCGTAGTTAAAACCGCCCATTCCTACCAGCGCATTTTGGATGAGGCCGCTCTATTCCTTCATTTGGTAGAAGAGAAAGGTAACGAAGCCATTAAAGAAAAAACTTCGACCTTACAAAATCTCAACGATATCCTAAAGGATAAGGTAATTCTTGTTGCCGATGATGATGTTAGAAATATCTTTTCCATTACCAAGGCACTTGAACATCATAAAGTGAAGGTTCTGGCCGCAACCGATGGCAAAGAGGCCTTGACCATTCTCAAGGAGAACCCTAAGGTAAATGCAGTATTAATGGATATGATGATGCCTGAGCTAGATGGATATGAGACCACAAAACAAATCAGGAGCCTTCCAGAACACAAAAACCTTCCCATATTGGCCGTAACCGCCAAAGCTATGATGGGCGATAGAGAAAAATGCATTGCGGCAGGAGCTTCTGATTATATCTCGAAACCCGTAGATATAGATCAATTGATTTCCTTATTAAGGGTATGGTTATACGACAAAGTTTAATTACAGTATGAGTGATAAGCGGAATAAAATTTTAATTATTGATGATGATAGTCGAAACATCTTTGCACTGAAGGCTGTTTTAACGGCAAAAAAATATAGTTGTATAGCTGCGAATAGCGCTGCTGAAGGATTTGATATTATTCTACAAAACAAAGATATTGGTGTAGTGTTATTAGATATGATGATGCCCGAAATGGATGGATATGAAGCTTTGGCAAAAATGAAAAACGATAGCGCCCTAAAATCAATTCCAGTAATTGCGGTAACCGCACAAGCCATGCTTGGCGATAGAGAACGCTGTTTAAATGCAGGAGCAGTAGGCTATGTTTCAAAGCCAGTGAATATTGATGAACTCGTTAATCTACTAAACCATTATTTATAGTGCCTTATTCTGGAGCCATAAGCGATGAACAAACAGAAATTTTAATCAATGATGTATTAGAACATCATGGCTATGATTTTACAGGCTACTCCAGGGCTTCGTTAAAAAGGAGGATTTCCAGATTGTACAACCTGGACAAGCACCTTAGCTTTGCCGAGTTCAGGTATAAAACCCTGAACGATGCGGTATATTTTAAACATTTTGTAGAAGGTATTACGGTAAACGTTACCGAAATGTTTAGGGACCCATCCTTTTATAAGGTATTGAGGGAACATATTCTGCCCAGCTTAAATACCTACCCTTTTATCAGAATATGGTTAGCGGGCTGTTCTACAGGAGAAGAGGTCTACTCCATGGCCATTCTTTTAGAAGAGCTCAACCTGCTCAACAAATCGCTGATCTACGCAACAGATATTAACCCCTCTGTTTTAGAAAAAGCAGGACAGGGTATGTTCCCCCTTAGCCAGATGAAAAGCTATTCGGAGAACTATATTGCTGCAGGAGGCAAAAGGGATTTCTCTTCCTATTATTCTGCCAACTATTCTTTGGCGAAATTCGATCCCGATTTAAAGAACAAAATGATCTTTTCTACGCATAATCTTGTTTCCGACCATTCTTTTAATGAATTTCAGCTAATCTTATGTAGAAATGTGCTCATCTATTTTGATAGAAGCTTACAATTTAACGTACTGCAACTGTTTGACCAGAGTTTAGAAAACTTATGCTATCTCGCCTTGGGCTCCAAAGAGACCATAGAATTCTCCCCTATATCCAGCAGGTATAAAAGGGTGGGTACAGAAAAAATATGGAGGAAAACCAGCACATGACGAAACGCCGGGCATTAATTATAGGAGGTTCTGCGGGTAGCTTAGATGTGCTTTTAAAAGTACTTCCAGAGCTGAACCCAAATGTGCAATTCCCCATCATTGTGGTAGTGCACCGTAAGCAAGGCATGGACTCCCTCCTAACAGATCTTTTATCATATAGAACAGTGCTAAAAGTTAAGGAGGCAGAAGAAAAAGAGCCCATTTTAAATGGCAATATCTATATTGCTCCTTCAGATTATCATTTATTGATAGAAAGGGACTTTACCTTTTCCCTTGACTATTCTGAAAAGGTCAACTATTCACGTCCTTCTATCGATGTCACTTTTCAATCTGCCGCAGAAGCCTACCATGATGGCTTGGTCTGTCTTCTACTTTCGGGCTCTAATGCCGATGGGGTAAATGGCTTAATTACCAACAACTTATTCGGCGGCATATCCTTAGCACAAGAACCCAGTTCTGCTCAGGTATCTTACATGCCAGAACAGGCCATTTTAAGAACCAATGTCAACATTCTAAAGATTGAAGAAATGCCTGCTTATATTAACTCCATCTCCTAATCATTAACAACATGGGTAAAAAAATTTTTATTTTTGACGATAACCAGGATATCTTAGAACTATGTTCCTTAATTCTAGAGGATGCCGGCTATGAAATCAAAACTTCACAAAGCTCTAATCATATCATTGAGCAAGTAGCCGAATTTGAGCCTGATATTATCCTAATGGATAACTGGCTACCAGATCTAGGCGGAGTGGAAGCCACTCAAATGATCAAAAAACATCCAGTCTACAAAAACATTCCCGTTATTTATTTTTCGGCCAACAATGATATCAAAGCATTGGCAGAAACTGCTGGGGCAGACACCTATTTAGCTAAACCTTTCGATATCGAAGCTTTGGAGACCATTATAACATCGACAATTGGAGAATAAGAAAAGATCTAAACCCCATTGCCCACCAATATAGCATTTATGAATAGGATTCGTTTAATCATTTACCAAAAAACAAAACCCCTCGTAGGTTTTTAAAACTTACGAGCGGTTACTCTTAGTTTTTCATCCTACCTTGTTCAGCCTCTGTTCCAGTAGACCTGCGACGGGCCGGTTTAACTTCATTCTTTCCAAACCTATAACTAAAGCTTAATCTGAACAATTGTGTTTCGTTCTTTTGGTATAGGCTATAATCCAATCCTGTATAGGCACTTTTTAACCTAGTTCTGTTCGTATCAAAAACATCCGATACCGCAAATTTTAAGCTTGCTTTCTTATTTAACAACGACTTGCTGAGCCCAAGGTCTGCATATGCTCTTGATTGCATGTTCAAGGTACCATATACCAAAGGTGATTCATAATTTCCGTTAAATTCAGCAGTTAACCCATCTACAATAATGAAACTATTCTGTATACGTACCTGATAGGAGGTTTGCCCTGTCTTCAAGGTTTGTCCTGCCAAATTCGGGGTTTCGAAGCTCAAATGGAAAACGTTTAGGTTATTGTTGATATTCCACCATTTAGCTATTTTGACAGGTATAGTCAAATTTACGCCATAGGTTATGTTTTCGGCAATATTTGCATTGGTTTGATATAATGCTTTTTGTTCGGCATCTGGTAAGATCACCTGTGTTATGGCATCATTTACCTTACTATAGTGCACATTAAGGAAGTACTTCTGCATAAAGGTATAAGAAACCTCAAAATTGTGCGTATACTGAGGATTTAAGAAAGGATTTCCTTTGTTATAGGTATATTGATCCAAATAGTAGATAAAAGGGTTTAAATCGTCGTAACTAGGTCTATCTATACGCCTGCCATAAGAGAAACCGATTTGATTATTTTTGGACAGGGTCTGTTGAACAAAAACGGTGGGAAAGAAATCCCAATAACTGCGCTTTACGATATTATTAGTGGTAATGAGGTTACCAGTTGAATTTGTTTGTTCTACCCTGAGCCCCAATTGCACACTTGTCCTTTTAAACTGTTTGTTGAAATTGGCGTAGGCTGCATTTACATTTTCATCATACACAAAGCGATTACTCCTACGCACATCATTTTGCCAGGTATCACTTTTCCATTCTTCGGCACGTAAATCATTGTCTGTTTCTACCCAGCTGCTTTTTATGCCCGCTTCAAATTTTGTGGTTTTATTAATGGGCAAAGTATAATCTACTTTAACTGCCTTAATATCAATCGTACTTGGACTATTATTTCTTAAACGTCCAATTGGTTTTACCGACAAACCGTTTGGATATAATAGCTCGTTCACCAACTCTGCATGGTCTTTTCCTTGATACCTAGAATAATCTGCATCGGCAGAAAGCTCCTGCCCCGTAGTGTCTAACACCGATTTATAATTTAAATTGTAAGCAAAATTCCGGTAGCTCGATTTTTGCGTATTGTTAGAGTTTAAAACCGAATCTATTTGAGAGAATGTTTTGCCAATAAGTGTCTTATTATAAGCTTTCTCTAGCCCACTGTTCAAATATCCGGTAGCTAATATGCCAATCGTATTCTTCTTGTTTAAGAAAAAATCTGCCCCAACCTTAAAATTATTATTCTCGAAATCCCGATCGTCTTCGCCCTTTTGCGAAAAATAAGTAATATCAGTACCTTTCGAAATACGGTCTATATCTATTCTGTTGCTTCTTGCACCTTTGTTAAAGTTATAACTGCCAAAAACGTTTACGCTCTTGCTTCTGTAATTCAGGTTTAATCCTGTGTTTCCCCTCAAGTTTTTACCATAAGCCATGCCAGCATTAAAACTACCGTTAGCGCCACCGCTTTTTGCTTTCTTGGTTTTAATATTAATGATGCCTGAGTTTCCAGAAGCATCATATTTGGACGACGGGTTGGTGATCAACTCGATCGTTTCAATTTCAGCGCTTTGCATGTTCCTCAGCAAATTGGCAATGTCAGCTTGGCTCATGTAGGTTTGCTTGCCATCTAGCATAATCAATACCCCTTGTTTTCCCTGCATTGATATACGGTCATTTTGGTCTACCGTAACGCCTGGTGCTCGCTGTAAAACTTCCAATGCCGAAGAGCCAACCGCTACCGAGCTGTTTTCTACGTTCATGACCATCTTATCTGCTTTCCGCTCTAAAAGTGGCTTTACTGCCGTAATGCTTACCGTATTTAAGGTTTTGCTATTGGCTATTAACAATATTTCCGGCAAGGTTAGGCTGCTTACAGCTATCGTAAAAGATTTTCCTTTATAAATTTGATAGCCCATCATATTAATTTTGATGTAATAGCTACCTGCAGCCACATTTGGAAAATTAAACTTACCGTCGGGCGTAGTCATCGCTGTTTTTACCAATGACGAATCTGTTGCCTTAAACAGTCCTACTGTAGCATAATCGATAGGCTTGCGCTGTTCGTCTAAAACAGTACCGTTCACATCGGTTTGTCTCCCATAATTTGCCTCGGCACTTAGTGCCATTGACGTTAAAAAAGTAATTAACAAAAAGTATATCTTCTTCATTTGTGTATGTATTATCGTTTAATTTTGGGCATAAAAATCCCATTACGTTATTAGCGTATTTTTACTTCTAAAAATTTTTAGCTTAGTTTTCTAAAAGGCAAAAAGCCTTCTTAATAGTTTGTAGCATGTAGACGATAGAGATTTACAAAAGGTTACAATAAATTTTCACTTTTTTCTCTATGCGATTTCAAAACGCACAAAAAAAGCGGCCTAAAACATGTTCAAACCGCTTTTTTTAAAAAATAAAATTTCTACTTCATACCCAGAACATCTACCCCTTGTTCAAAAATAACATCTACAGGGATGCCTTTTTTACTCAGTTTATCCAAATCTGCTTGCAGTTCAGCTTTAATCACTCCTCTTTCTTTTTGTGCCTGCTCTACGGCTGTTTTATTCCCATTTCCCTGTAGCGTGATGATAAGGTTGCTCAGTTCATTCATGGCTATGGCAAACTTATCATAGTTAACGCGATAAGTACCTGCAGCTGTACGTTCAAATGCACCCTTTTCCTGAAAGAAATTGAAACATTGCATATTGGCTTTCCCATGGGCACTTGATGCTCCAAAACGAACAGAACGCAAAATACCGGCCATATAGGTAGTATAATAATCTTTAATATCTCCGGTAAGCTCTCCTTTTTTAAGTAGGCCGGTAACCATATATAAGCCCAGAACGTCTGCCTTACCTTCTTCTAACCAAGAGTATTGTTCTTGTAAAGCTTCTCGAACAGTTGTTTTTCCATTCACAGTATTTTTTATGCCCAGGCCATGGGCCACTTCATGAAACATTACATTAGAAAAGAAAGCATCAAACTTGATGTATTTTTGCTGGTCTCTATCAATCAATACATTTGCTATAGGCACCAAAATCTTATCAAATTTGGCCTTCATTGCGTTTTTCAACTGAGAACGTCTTGTTCCTTTCTCCTGTTGGATTTTCTCATCGTTCGGTAAGTTTACGGCGATGGTTTTCGATCCCGCATTACAATCTCCGGCATAATACACTACATCGTATGCATTAAGTTCCGAATCTGTACCGGGCACTTCTTTTTTATATTTAGCTTCTACAGGAAGTCCTTTTTGAAGCTCAGGAAGCATCGAAACATATTTAGCCAGACGTTTACTCCATTCCTTATCTTTTACCAGCACATAACTCTCAAAGGAAGCCCTAGCGTTGAATAATTTGTCCTCGTAATTCTCTATCGGACCAATAATGATATCCAAACCGTTGTTCTTCATGTCCAACCAAGCATAATCACTTGCCGTATAGTTATCTGTCACCAAAGCATCAGCCCTAAGGTTCAAGTATTTTTTAAATCCGGGATCATCGGTTAGCAATGCGGCCTGCTTTAATAAGCTACTTGCCTTTTGTAGCTCTGTAGCAAAATAAATATGGTAGGGAATGGAAACCAATTTGCCATCTTCGTACCTGATGACCGAATATAGGCCATGTTTGTCTTTTACATCTGATTTTTCCAGTTCCTCCTTAGTCATGTTCAATGGATAAAAGGTTACCCCTATCGGTTTTTCACCAACGCCATTCACAAAAGGCTTATCGCCATTCAGCCGGTCCCATGGGCCGTAGTTGATCTTAACAAATTCTCTCGTTTTTTCATCCTTAATACTGGCCAGCAGGCTATCTCGTTGTGGATAAGCTTGTTTCCAGAATAATTCATCCATAATTTGAGCAGCCTCAATGAGCAAGGGAAGAACTTTACGCTCACTGATCGTTAAAAGATTTAGATTTGTACTTAACCTTACTTTCTCGTAAATAGGCAATCTTTGTGCTACATATTCCTGTAATGAATCTAGGTCTTTTTTCTCTGAATTTTCCTGGTTATTGCTATTGCTGGTGCATGCTGTGACTGAAGTAACCAAAGCCGATGCTGCAAAAAGGCCTTTAACTAAATTCATCTTTATTCTCATTTGTTCAAATTTATTAAGGGTAATCTATCTGTTTTTAGGCATTTTAATGAATCCATAAGCTCAATTTATTTTTAAATTGACCATCAAGCATGGTCTGCCACAGGCCAGTATCCTAACGTTGTTCATTGATCTACTGGGTGATAAAGTCCTGATTGCTTTTGCATAAATATTCTTCTTTCGGATCTTATATGAATGCACTAAATTAGTAAAAAATATATCCATCAATAATTTAATCTAATTTCTTGGCGAAAGTCAGGGCAAACTAATCAACCAAATGCATATTCACCAGATTTCCTACAAGGCCTTGCTCCTTTTTTCCTGTGTATTGTTAGCCAGCTGCAGTACGTACAAATACAAGGAAAGCGATAAAGTATATAAAAAAAATGCCAAAGATTTTTCTAAGCTCATTAAGGCAATGCCGCCAGAGAACCAAAGAATAGATTCGCTATTTAATGAACAATCTTTTGTAGGCACTACCAATATGGGCATCCGTAAGCCTAATTTTGTGATCATCCACCATACCGCACAAAACTCTACCGACCAAACATTAAAGACATTTACGCTTACCCGTACAGGTACCAGTGCCCATTATGTCATTGGAAGAGATGGAAAAGTAGTGCAGATGGTCAACGATTACCTAAGGGCCCAGCATGCGGGAGCAGGCAAATGGGGCAGTGTTACTGATATGAACTCGTGCTCTATTGGTATAGAAATGGATAACAACGGGACCACAGACCCTTGGACAGAGGCTCAAATTAACAGTTTATGTGCTGTTCTGGCTACGCTTAAAAAGAAGTATAGTATTCCCACCGCTAATTTCATAGGGCATGCCGACTTTGCTCCTGGCAGAAAAAACGATCCAAAAAACTTTCCCTGGAAAACCTTGGCCCAAAAAGGATTTGGGTTATGGTATGACGACGTAATGGAGACTCCTCCCGAAAACTTTGATACCACCGCAGCGCTCAGGATCATTGGCTACAATGTACAACGCTTAAATTATGCTATCGAGGCATTTAAAATCCACTTTGTGCAAACAGATATTACGCAAACGTTGACAGATTTTGACAAACAGATCCTTTATAATTTGTATAAGAAATCTTTATAAACAAAAAAGGTCCTGAAAAATCAGGACCTTTTTTATTTCTAGGCTTTGAATATTATCTATCAATAGAGCCCATTACTTTCTGAGAAAAAGCATTTAAAGCTTCACGAGGCTCCAATCCGCTTTTCACACTTTCGTGTACTTCTAAAGCACCACAGATATTGGTAATCATTTCACCTGCAACGTCAACTTCTGCTTCGCTTACCCCTCTAAACTCGCAAAAAGCCTCCAATACTTCTAGTGTTGCATTTAATTGCTCCGGGCTTGAGTTTTCAAAAAACTGTCTTATTACTGGAACTTTCATAATTACTTTATTTTGGCAAATAAATCTGTTAAAACTTCTGCTTTATTAGTTTGTACCTGATCTACCAGCGATCCGTTTTCAAACGCAGCAAAGGTTGGCAGGTTATCAACTTTTGCAAATTTTCTCGACTCTGGAAATTTCTCTGCATCAACGATCAAAAAAGTGACCTCTTCATTTTCTGAAGCTAATTTTTTAAACTTTGGTTTCATGATACGGCAGTTTCCGCACCATGAAGCGGCATATTGCACCATTACTTTCGGATTGCTGGAAAGGTATTGGCTTAAACTATCTTCTGTTAATTCTAAAAACATAATATAAAATTTAATAGCTATGCAATCACAAACTTTTTAGTCTTGTGCCAGTTTAAAAAATCGCATAGTTAATGTTTTGAAAACAGATGCTGAAAGGCCTCCAGCATCTGCTATTATTTGCAAGCTTTTGCTTAGTTGGCACTTAAGTACTCTGCAACGCCAGTTCTGGTTGCATTCATTGCCGATTTTCCTTCTTCCCAGTTAGCAGGGCAAACTTCACCGTGTTTTTGTACGTGCGCATATGCATCGATTAAACGCAAGTATTCTCTTACATTTCTACCCAAAGGCATATCGTTTACACTTTCGTGGAATACTTTTCCGGTTTCGTCAATGAGGTAGGTAGCACGGTAAGATACATTTGAGCCAGAGAAAACTTCTTCGCCTTCTTCTGTATATTCAACTTCCTGATCTAGGATACCTAGAGTACCTGCCAATTGTCTGTGTGTATCTGCAATTAATGGATAAGTTACGCCTTCAATACCACCGTTATCTTTAGCTGTATTTAACCACGCGAAATGAACTTCATTGGTGTCGCATGATGCGCCAATTATTACCGTATTTCTTTGTTTGAAATCTTCTACAGCTGCTTGAAAAGCATGAAGTTCTGTCGGACAAACAAAAGTGAAATCTTTTGGATACCAGAACAACAATACTTTAGAGTTGTTTTTTACCGCTTCTTCAAATACATTGATCTTTAAATTATCTCCCATTTCTGAGATCGCATCTACACTAATACTTGGAAATTTTTTACCTACGTAACTCATAATATTTATAAATTTTATTTTTTTCTTGCCGCAAAGATAAGCCAAAACTTGGGCAGGAACAATTGATTTTCATCATTTGGCCATACTTAATCTTGATACACATATAGACAAAAACTATAGTTTAATTTAGCAGATTAGTTTTTGTCTATCTATTTGTTCCGCCACAAAAAAAGCCGCCTAATTTAGGCGGCCCTTAAAAAAAATCAGACTTACAATTAATTTTTAATGATTTTTACCATTTTTTGCTCTGTGTTGGTACTAACTTTCAGATAGTATACAGAAGGGGCCAATCCTTTTAGGGAAAGTTCTTGTTCTGTATCTTTTCCTTTTTCGCTCAGTACCAGTTTTCCGTTCAGGTCAAAAAGGTCATATTTAAGATTTTTAAAATCTGTTGTGCTCGTTTTCACTTTGACATAAGAAGTCGCCGGATTTGGATAAACCTGAACAGCTGTTGCGTTTAATATCAAGTTCACACTTTTTATTTGGTCGAACAACTCTGAAGTGCCGTTAAGATCTATCTGCTTTAAGCGGTAATAGCTGATGCCTGACTGCGCCTTACGATCAACATAGCTATAATTTAAGGAAGTGGAAGAATTTCCGTTAGCAGCCTTAGAAGCGACAAAATCTACCACTGAAAAGCTTTTACCATCTGTAGATCTTAACACCTCAAAACCTTTGTTGTTTGTTTCTGAAGCGGTTGACCAAGTTAACGTGCTTTCACCTTTTACCAAAGCGGCATTGAATGAGCTTAGGGAAACCGGAAGTGTGCCATCAGTTGTATAAGAAGCAAGACCATGTCCATACACCAAATGAAAGAAGGTATGAGTTCCATCAGCATTTTTTCGAATTACAACATCGGCATAACCATTAGGATTTGAACCGCCACTCACCGCCGCAGGAGTCTCGCTGTACAGTTCTGCACTAGAACTTAAAGTCGCAGAGGAAGCAAGCCCTGAAAGGGCAGAAGTCACATCTACCACCCTCATTCTTACCCCAATATTACTAGCGGGAGCGCTTCCTATCACAGAACCAGATAGAACAATATATTTTTTGATTCCGCTTTCAAAATACTGTGCATTCGAATAAAGAGCATCCAAAACCGTTGAAGACAATACTTTTGTATCCGCAATCGTATAGTCTGGATTTAATTTGATTTTTCTTATCCCTACACTTTGAGGTCCATTAATGATAATCTCTGTATCCGAAATTGGAGATATACTCCCTCTCGAAAAGTTGTTTCCACCTACCGATACAATATTTTGGACTACGATTTTATTGTTTACATCAAAACCTAAAACCAACATCTTGTCCTGCACATTATTTGGGGCAATACCGGTCCCCGATCCGCCCACATAAATTTTTGTATTAGCGCCAGTTCCGTAAACAGCCAGTGCATCTCCAAAGCGTCCAGTTACATTAAGCTCAAAAGAGCTAGGTTCTGTATCTGCATCATTTTCCCATCTGTAAATATAAAGTTTACCCGCCGTAGTGGCACTAGCTGCATTATATAAGCTGGTTGCATAGATTGCGCCATCTGTTGCAACCCTTATTTTATTAAACTTAAAAGTGCCCAACCAATCAGCCTTTATTGTTAAATTTCCCGATATAGTGTAATTACCTAAATTAAGAGGGTTTAGCTGTAATATTTTAATTTGAGGAGCATTCCTATCTGCCACATATAATTTATGACCTGTACCATCATAAGCAATACTAGCCGCATTAGATAAGCCCAAGCTAGTAAAACTAGGATTTCCACTTAAAATTGACCAATTTGTGGTCAAAGGCACAGTCTGCGAAAATGAAATAAAACTTGTGGAAGCAAGCATTAAACAAAGTAAAAGTTTTTTCATACGATTTAATTTTTGATTGTTGAATAGGTTGTTTTACAAAAAACTACTTATGCTGACTTAGCTACAATTTAAGAATTGCAATAATCCGCATTTCAAGTCCATAAAAGTTTAAATCGCTATAAAGCAGTTTGTTTGTTAAGTAATATTACAAAAAAGAATTTGTAAAAACGCAAAAAACCGCACATTTATTTTCAACAAACCGCAACAAATTGCAGCTATTGCCACAAGGAGACCTAGCAGAAACTTCCAATCAATAAATTCTCTGGATTGAAAAAAAATGAATCTTCACTGATTAATTCGAAAATTCTTTAAGTTGGCTTACCTTATAAGGCTTTTTAACCGCTTTATGGGCGGCAATTTGACCGACCTCAGCTTCTTTTTCCGTCACTTTCTCGGGCCTAAAGGTGTTTCCAATAACATTTTTCCTAAATATGGCTTCATACCAAGTACAAGAAGCTATATAACGGCCAATATTTAAGTCTAAGTGGTAGCCATCCCTACACAGGTGATCACCAAGAAATGACGTACGCGCATTCTGGATAGCCGTGCCACTAGGCACCAAGACATCAAAAGGGATCAATTTCATCACCTTTTTGGAAGCATCTACAATGCCCGCATACATTCGAGCCTGATCTTTATTATAACTCACAAAACCGTTATGCGTTGAATTCTGTGCATAGGCCCATGTTTGGTGCCACACATATTTAACTTTTGGATTGGTTGCTTTTGCTTTTACATAATTAAACAGCAAAGGCAATGGCTCTACATAGGTTTCAAACAGCCCAGACTTTGGACTAGATTGCTGGAAACTAATGAAATTCCAGTTTTCGTCGGCCAAAGCTTTCGCTATTGAGGTTTGAGGGAAACGTTCTTTTTTACCATCCAGCCCAACTTTTCTATATTCATAAGCGGGTTTATCTTCTTTTGCATTTTGCAAATGTAGGTCCAATGGAGCCCCTCCAATATAAAGATTACCGATAATCACTTTATAGCCACCCGCTTTTGCCAAACCAAATAGATAATATTCTATAGCATCTTCCGAAAAACTATTTCCTATGGCCAATATCCTAATGACACTATCTTTATTGGGTTTATCGAACGTAATATTAACACCCTGACCAGACAGATAAAAAGCATCGGCCTTACTAAAAAAGAAAGAGGCCAATACTACAAAAAGTACACTAATTTTTAGTTTAAAGAATTTCATACTATAATTTTAAAAAAATCTATTTTTTCAATGTATTTTCAAATAATTTAAAGATACGTTTATATTCGTCTGTCCAGCTACTGGGCTCTACAAATCCGTGATCCTCTACAGGATAAACGGCCAATTCCCAATTATCCTTGCCCAATTCGATAAAACGCTGCGTTAAACGCACAATATCCTGAAAATGGACATTTACATCAACCATGCCATGTAACATAACCAAATCACCTTTTAGTTGATCGGCAAAATAAATGGGGGAGCTTTTTTTATAGGCCTCGGGGTCATTAATTGGCTCGTTAAGGATATTAGAAGTATAACCGTGGTTATAGTGGGCCCAATCGGTTACCGAACGTAGGGCAGCGCCAGCCGAAAATACTTGTGGCTCTTTAAATAGTCCCATTAAGGTAATAAAACCTCCGTATGAACCTCCATACAAACCTACATGCTTTGGATTAACGCCATATTTTTCGACCAAAAGCTTTACCCCGTCTACTTGGTCGGTCAGGTCTTTTCCGCCCATATGCCGATAAATACCTGTGCGATGGTTGCGCCCATACCCCGAGCTTGCGGTATAATCTATATCAATAACGGTATAGCCATTGTCGGCCAATAAATTATTGAACATATACTCCCTAAAATACTGGCTCCACCAATAATGTACATTCTGTAAATAGCCTGCACCATGTACAAAAACTACGGCCGGTTTATTTGGATGGGGATTCTTAGCGGCGTAAACTCTGGCATACACCTCATCTCCATAACGATTTTTAAAAGACACCAAATCTGGTTGGCGCCATTGATAGCTGTCAAACTCAGCAGAAGTTGATTTGGTAACCTTTACCGCACTTGCCCCAGATTTATTTTGTTGAATAAATAATTCCCAAGGCTTATCCATATAAGAATAGTTGATGGCTAGCCACTTCTCGTCTGGCGATAAGGTAATTTCATTCCCTCCTTTCATAGCAGTAAGCTGCACCAGTTCTCCTCCATTTACATTCAATTTATACAAATGGGTAATACCTGGGTGTTCCTTATTGGCGGTAATGTAAAATGAGCTTTTATCTTTAGAAAGCTGAACCCGTTGAACTTCCCATTGACCAGAAGTAAGCTGTATTTTTTTCCCACTGACCACATTGTAAACATACAAGTGTGAATAGCCCGTAGCTTCACTCTGGAAATAAAAGCGATTATTATCGATCCATTGCACATCTCGACCTATTCCAGGACCACCGATCCAAGCTTCATCTCGCTGACGGTCTATCACGGTGAGGTTTCCGGTACTCGGATCCAATTTTAAAATCCAAAAATCTTTATTGTCCTGCGCCCTCCCTGTAACTACAGCAAAAGAGCCATTCTCATTCCAGTTTGCCACATTAAGATTTACTTTTCTATCTTCATTTCTCTTTGTCCGCTCTTCTAACTGTTTCGGATAGTCTTTTACGTAATCTGGTAAATCTTTAATACCAGGGATCTGTGAAATATTAACGGTATAAACGGTATCTCTTGACACATCGTACAAATAAGTTGTACTTGTTGATAAAGTTTCCCCAACTTTTGCGCGGCCATTGATATCTTCAGTATAGCCAGAAGCGGTTACGTAATTGGGCACAATGGTGTTATGATTGGCAGCAGAGGTCGTCAACCTATAGCTTACATATTTGCCATCGGGACTTACGCTTAATCCGGAGAGGTAGCTATCATCCAAATAAATGGCTTTTATGGTCCTAGCAGGTGTAGCATTTGCCTGCATCCCAAATCTTCTAGAGCCCCCTGTGCCTCTATTTCCATTTTCGGCATTTCTCTTTTTTATGATATCAAACAGTGCTGTCTGATCGTTCTTTAGCCAGGCATCCTGTTGAGAGGTTGCTGTCCTTGCCGAACCTCTTCCTGTCGTTGAAAAACCCTCTGGCTTTCCTTTAATGAAGTTAGTAAGCTGTGTAAGCGCTCCCGTAGCTAAATTCAATTGATAAACATTCTCAGCGCGCTGAAAGATCACCTCATTATTATACAGGAACTTGGCATTGCTTTCTCTTTCCAAGGTATTGGTCAACCTGGTTTCTTTCTTTGTTTTAAAGCTAGAAAGATAGATATCACCGCCTTTTTCCATCAAGCCTAATGACTGGTCTTTATTATAAACATAGTTGACAGGCGCATTTTTTTCTGCCTCATCAGCCTCTGCTTTTTCTATTTTTTGTGTGGTAACATTTACCTTATAGGGCTGGCTTTTATCTTTATTTTCGGGATTCCAGTTAAAGAAAACGGTTTTGCTATCGCCAGACCAACGGTAACCGTCGGGTGAAGTACCCATCCATTTTGGATCTCGCATTATTTTCTGTACCGTTAATGGCGCAAGCTGCTGTGCCTGTGCTACTGATGTAAGTATTAAAAAAAACAATACCAATCTTTTCATTGTCTATATTAATTTTATGCTAATTTGATCTACTGGTTAATCCACCTTTTTTACTATTCACATTAACGGTAAATTTACTTCCTCCCTTCACCAACCATCGCACCGTTACATAAGAATTCCCTGCGATATTGGCCACCCTGATATTTGCCGGATCTAGCTTTTGTTCTGTAGAAATCCCTAAATCACGATTATTAACGACCATACCTGCTACCACCGTGCCTCCTGTTAGGGAAACAATATCGGGAATTTCGATATTATTTTTTATATCCTGACTGGAGTGGGTAGGAATCATGCGTTCATTGCTTACTACTGCGGTTACCTGCTTCAATCCTCCTCCAATATCTTTCACCTCTATCTCGTCGACACTTAATTTTGGCGTATGATAGGCATGAAAAACGCTAAATGCCATGTTACGATGGGCATCGCTTTCCAGCAAAAACCCAGGGTGCAGACGGGTATAGTTTTTCTTGAAGCCACCTATTTCAATATCTCCATATTGCGGATGCTTAAAAGGTTTCCAATCTACAAAAGCATCTTTCATTAAAAGATCCTTATCAAAAGAATAGAGTTGGTCTTGCGTACTTTCCGCTCCAGACTTATTGTACATGGCATATGCGGTCCATAGTTCATTAGAAAAGGTATAGATGCCACGACCACCATAAAACCAATCGAGCTCTCCTCCAAAAACAGAATATAAATCTTTGTAGACGACCAGGTATCTATAGCCCGGTAAAAGTTCCTCCCCTTTTTTACCCAGTGCATCATATACCCTAATATCCTGTGGATTATAAGTATCTACGTCTTCGGCGGCACCCGGTCCCCTAAGGATCATCCCCCCATTATTATGATAAGATTGTGCGGCGGCAATATTAGGATGTTTCATCACAAAATCTACAACAGCCCTGTTTTCCGGTATGGAAAAAGGATATTTATACGCTCCGCCTTGAATATAATTTGGCTGCCAGTTCCAGCCCCAATCACGGTTGGGATCATAAGCCCCTTCTCCATCCTCATTCACCAAACCATCTCCATCATTATCAATCCCTTCCGAACCTAAGAGTTCATACTCTCCTTTTTCATCATAGCCTACCATAATCATTCTACGGTAATCGGAAGGATCAACTTTATACCTCCCATTAGGATTTTTACGTCGCATCATGGTAATGTGTCCGTCGCCATCCAAATCATCAAAACCATCCTCATTATCAAGCCCATCCCTGTCATTATCAATAGGGATTAGCCCTGTACGCGGCGAGTGGGCCGTGTTGGCTTGGTGAATAAAATGATCCCTAGCATCGGGGTTAATGGTGGGTACAATATAAAATGTTTTATCGGCCAATAAAGACTGTATGGATTTATTGCCTGCTGCATGCATCTCTGCTAAATACCATGCCGTATATAGGGCAAATTCACTTCCCTGTATTTCATTAGAATGGATATTCCCATCAATATACATCGCTGGTTTTTGATCGGGATTACCTTTTTTGGAATCACTAATGGTCATTACCCAAAGATCTTTCCCTTTGTATGACTTACCGATCACCTCTAACTTGACCAAGCTGGGATGGGCCGCAGCAAGTTTTTTACAAATTTCGGTTATTGCAGCATAATCATTATATCTATTCCAGCTTATTGAAACCTTAGGACTGGGAGGGGTTCCTACTGCCGCTAATATATTTTCTGGTTTTTGTGATTTGGTTATAATGGCACACAAAATCATTGCAGCCATTAGCACATATTTCTTCATCGTCTTGTTAGATTAAAGTGATACCTCAATTGATTTATTTCCCGTGGTTGGGCTACCAGCATCAATAGTAAGCTTGCCTGCACCCTTAATGAGCCAAGTAAGCTCTTTAAATTCTTTTCCCTGCAAACTTTCAATGGTCTGATTCTTACGACCGCTTACCACTTCCTGATTCGCTTTTGTATTTACCTTTACCGCTATCTTTTTAAGAAAATAACTACGATCTCCTATTTTAGTGTAGGTAGATAAATCACCCTTGTTAATGAGCTGTACCGTTACCCTGGTCAATCCATCTGTCAATTTTTCTGTCTTTACATTTACAAAATCAAGTTGTGGGGCCATTCCTGCCAAAGCAATGAGAAAATCGGTATGCTTGGCCACAATATTATCTACCAATGTATAAGGTGGGTTGTTCAACACAAAAGGATCTATGCCACCCACTTCAACTGTTTTGCCTATAAAATCGGGGTGGCTAACCGCTTTCCAAGGCGTATAAGTATGGGTAATGCCTTGACTTGACGCCCAACGCAGATAGGATGCAACCGGATCATCATTGGTAAACTTCTTTTCTTTTTTTGCAGTATCCGGGGCAATTTTCGGCACCCACCAACCAGGTGTGCTAAAGCTTAAACGCCCATAATGGAAATAGGCCCATTGGGAAAAATCTCCTGTTTCTACTTGCGTCTTCGGTGCATCTTTGGTTTTGGTAATCTTGTTGTATTTTTCAGATACCAGTGCATTTGATTTTACATCGGCCTCAAACCAGCTCGTAATAATTCGCTTGCTCAGCCCAGCGGGATTAAACATAACTGGCGAAGATAGGTTGTTAGTAGGGCCGAAGGTGACCACGGCGTAAACGTTAAAGGCATCAAAAAGAAAATCGAAAAGTGCCCTGTTCTCCTTTTCCGATACCGCATATTCGCCTGCTCCAGGAACAAAATTCTTATAGTTGAAGCTGGCATTCTTGTTAAAGCTTACTCCGCCTTCACCATCTTCATTAAATTCACCATCTTTATCATTATCAATTCCTTCTTCCAACAGGATATAAGTTCCATTCTCGCCTTTTGTGGCATCTGCCAAAATTAAAGATCGTGAGTCGTCTGGATTTAGCTTATACTTACCTGTAGGATCCTGAATGCGCATCCAGGTAATCTTCCCATTGCCATCCAAATCATCAAACCCATCCTCATCCAACCTTCCATCACGATCATCATCGGTTTTAGTGGCATTACCGCTGCGTTCATATTTTAACTTGGAAAAATATTGTTCGGTAGCATCCGGGCTCATATTGGGGAAAACATAAAATGTCTGTTTGCCCAAAAGAGCTTTGACGCTGTCTGTGCTTGAATTTGCCAATAGTCTTTCGGCAAAGCCTAGGGCCATTTCCACACCGAGCAAGTGCTTTCCGTCCACTCCTCCTACTACTGCAATAGCGGGTTTTTGATCAGCATTGGACGATCCAATGGTTAACATCCAAATATCCTTGCCTCCGTTCGTTTGCGTAAGTGTTCTTGCTTTTATCAACTGTGGATACTTACTGGTCAACGTCTTAATTCGTTGTGCAAGGCCTGCATGATTAGTATAGTCCTGTTGTTTTTGGGCGAAAGTAATACCCGTGAGAAACAGAAAAAACAGGTTAAATAGATAAAATTTCTTCATTATAGTTTAAGGTTATACCTGCAAGTTATAGAAAAAAGCATTTCCTCAAACTCAGGTAAAACAAGATGTTACAAATGTTACAGATCAAATGGGGATGATCAAAAAGATCATTTGCTCATCATTGCTAAAAGATCGGAGATCTTAATGCCTATAAAAAGCATTTTTACAGGGAGATTACGCCATGCGAGAACGATGGGAAGCTTTCGGACAGGCCTCTTTAGGACAAGAAGAACCCTATCTCAGTATTTTTCCTGTTTTGTCTACAGTAACATTAAATGGTGGCATATAATCTTGCAACAAGGTAGCCAATTCTCTTCTGGATATTTGCCTATTAAAATCCAGATCCGTTTTAAAAGCATAAATGCCTTTCCATTTTTTTTCCACTTCTTTTTTGGTGCTTTCTGGGGCCTTGTTGCCTACATAACAAATCATATCTAAAGCTGCAGCAATGGTAATCCCATCACTTTTATAATCATCAAACCAAATCTGAGCTTTGTAATAATGATCTTTAATGGGCTGTTTAATTTCTTCTGTGCCGATTAACTGTTGTGCATTAAAATAAGCCTCACCATTTACAATTGATGCTTTTAGCACGCCTGTCAACCCTACCATTTGGATTGCTTTCCAATTTGGATCGTCAAGTTTTATATCTGCAAAAGGCATGACATTCAATTTAAACCCTACAAGTTCTCCCTGGATTTTTTTCAGGTTGGATTCTGAGGTTTTCAAGTTAAAGAAACCCGCATAAGCAGCTACAGCACCTGCGGCTTGCCCTAACAACATATTTTGAGCATCGTCAACATATACTAGGTTTTCTTGGCCAGGTATCAATAACTGGTAAAGCGAAAAGGTATTTGCAGTACCAGCATCCATCCATTTTCCTGCCGCTATGCTGGTCTTATAAATAGTATGGTGATAATCCAGCTTATTCCAGGGCACATTTGTAGGGGCCACTATTTTTAGGGCTGTATTAAGTTTCTGGTCAGCTACATTAATAAAGACTTTGGGCCTAACAGTTTTACCGTCATTGAGCTTAAATACCCATCCATTGCCTGATCGGTCTGCCTTTACCCAATAAGCATTTTTAATTATGGTAAGGTTTTTAATGCTATCGGCCCACTTGGTCAATACCTCATTTGCGGTTTGCTTATCAAAGCTGATATCGGCAACACTATCTTTTATCTGCTTAAAATCTTTTATTTTTTTGATGAAAGCAGCCTGGATTCCTGAATGGAGGCCTTTTTGGACTGGAACGATATCAAAGCCCCCCGATTGTAATAACAACGTGGTCTTAACATTTGACTGTGCGGCCTGTATGGCTGCGGCAACCGCAGCATTACCGTTACCCACAATAAAAACATCTGGCCTGAGTGTTTGCGCTTTTAATGTAAAGGTAAGAAACAGTAAGAAAGATAGAAACAGATATCTTTTCATTAGAGGTCAAAAAAATAAGTGCTAGTGCAAAATGCCAATTTGTGTGTAATTATAAGAAGTTTTATTGGGGCTTTAACTATATTTAACAATTAAATCCTTTCATTTTGTCTAATAGCGATGAATAGAATTAGCTGTGTTTTCAAGAATCAACAGGTCTTTCAATATCAACTGCGGAAAACCAACGCTGCAGAAAGAATAGAAAAACTGAGAAAATTAAAGGCTGCCATTCAAGAAAATGAAGGGTTAATCTATACTGCCCTACAAAAGGATCTAAGAAAAAACCATTTCGAGGCCGCCGTAACAGAATTGATTTTTACCTATGGCGAAATCGATTTTGCTATTAAAAACCTAAAAGGTTGGATGAGCCCAAAACGCATCGGAAAAAGCTTAAGCAATCCATTTGCCAAGAATAGGATTTATTATGAACCTAAGGGCGTTTGCTTGATCATTGCTCCGTGGAACTACCCTTTTCAACTGGTAATGTCTCCTTTGGTTTCTGCCATTGCCGCCGGAAACTGCGTCATGATCAAACCTTCTGAAATCAGCGCAAACACAAGCAAGGTAATAGCTAAAATCATCATCCATACTTTCGAGGAAGAAGAAATTGCTTGCGTTGAGGGCAACGCAACTGTTGCCAGCAAATTATTGGATCTCCCTTTTGACCATATTTTTTTTACGGGAAGCACGGCCATTGGTAAATTGGTTATGGCGGCGGCTGCAAAGAATCTGACCTCAGTAACGCTTGAGCTTGGAGGCAAATCTCCAACCATTATTGATAAAGAGGTAGATTTAGAAAAAGCCGCCAGAAAAATTGCATGGGGCAAATTGGTCAATAGTGGCCAAACTTGCATTGCGCCAGATTATATATTGATCCATGAACAGCGCTTGGACGAGTTCATTGGGCTTTATAAAACTTATGCCACGACCATGTATTTTAAATCCAAAGAGGAGATCAATCCTAATGCCTATGGAAAAATCATCAACCAGAAGCATTTTGACCGACTAAACGAACTGGTAAACGAGGCAGTTGAAAAAGGAGCCAGAATTAATTGGGGTGGAAAATCAGAAGAAAAAAACCATACGATCTACCCTGTAGTATTATCGCAACTACCATCGGGCTGTAGGGTTATGGAAGAAGAAATTTTTGGCCCTGTACTTCCCATCATTACTTATGGCCACTTAGATGAGGCAATAGATAAAATCAATGCCAAGAGCAAGCCTTTAGCCCTTTATATCTTTAGTAACAATTCCAAAAACATCAAGCATATTTTAAAAAATACAAGTGCTGGAGGTACCTGTATCAACGATGTGCTCATCCATTTGGCCAATCCAAAGCTCCCCTTTGGCGGCGTAAATGGCAGCGGAATGGGAAGCAGCCATGGTTTTTTTGGTTTTAAGAATTTTTCTCACGAGCGGGCCGTAGTCACACAAAGAAAACCAGACTTTAATGCCATGATCTATCCTCCATACCAGAAAAAAAACTGGGTTTTAAGCCTATTGAAAAAAATCATGTAATGTTTCCATCCATTTTGAAACAAGTTCATGGTAACGATAAAAACACCTGGTTTCAATGCGCTTATTATATTACTAAGCGATCTTAATTGAAGTCATCGTTAACGAACCACCAACAGCTTTATCGTTGAATAGTTCTACTTGCTCTTTTTCTGCCTGTAGGCCCAACGTATACATTAATGGCAGGTAGTGCTCTGGAGTTGGTATGGCCAAACGAACTTCGCTGCCCAAATTTTCATAATGAATTAACGATTGGTGATCTTTGTTCAGAATAGCCGTTTTAAATTTTTCACTGGCTTCTATTGCCCAATCATAGCCCCCGCCATTTATCATTTCCCAGCTTAACATGCGAAGGTTATGCACCATATTCCCACTCCCTAAGATCAGGACTCCTTTTTTGCGTAAAGCGGCAAGTTCTTTTGCCAGTTCATAATGATGCTGTGCTCCTTTTGTATAATCGATGCTTAATTGCAGCACTGGAATATCGGCTTTAGGATACATATGTCGAATAACAGTCCAGGCACCATGGTCCAAGCCCCAATCATGATCTAAAGTTACCGAAGTGGTTTTTACCAATCGGGCCGTTTCTGCCGCCAATAACGGACTACCAGGTGCGGGATACTGTACATTGAACAATGCTTCCGGAAATCCGCCAAAATCATGAATGGTAGGCGGCATATCCATGGCCGTAACCTTAGTTCCATGAGTAAACCAATGGGCCGAAACCACCAAAACCGCAGAAGGTAATGAGATAGACTTCGCCATATCTGACCAGCCTTTGCTAAACTCGTTCACTTCAATGCCGTTCATTGGCGAGCCATGTCCCATAAAAAGTACAGGCATGATATCGCTCTTTGGTAAATTAGAAGTAAAGGTTTTGAATTGATTTAGTGTATCCATTTTATGAAGCTGTGTCATGCTAAGCCTGTCGAAGCATGCATTTCGACAAGCTCAATGTGACAATGGAAATTACTTTGCTTGTACAAATTGCAAGTTCAAAGTGATGTTTACATTTTTAGCAATGCCGGCACCTGTAGGATCGTATTTGATGTTATAATCTAAACGATTAATGGTTGTGGTTGCCATAAACCCAGCTTTGGTATTTCCTTGTTGATCTTTTGCTGTTCCGCCATAAATCACGGTAAATTTTACATCCTTAGTCACATCACGAATGGTTAGCTTACCACTCAGTATATAAACATTAGTGGTTTGTTTTGAGCTTTTTACTGCCTGTTTCTTAAAGGAAGTGCTTACAAATGTGATTTTAGGAAATTTCTCCGCATTAAAAAAATCATCAGACTTTAAATGGTTGTCACGCATATCAACATCAGTACTAATACTAGCTAGATCCGCTGTAAAATTGATTTTTGCATCTGTCAAATCGGCTTTTGAAGCCAAAATTTCACCATCAAATTTTTTGAATGAACCATCTACAAAAGAAATACCCGAGTGTTTTACAGAAAAACTCACAAAGGAATGCATGGGATCAACCGTCCACTTGGTTTGTGCAAATGTGGCCAAGCTTAGGCCCGCTGCCAAAATAAATAAGAATAATTTTTTCATAACCTTTTATTAATGTATGTTTTTTATCATTTTATTAATGACACAAAGCTACAACACCCAAGTAAACAAAAAGTTGATGTATGTTAAGAAACAAGGTTAAAAGTGTGGCCCCGGGTTAGATCTGATCCAAGGTTTTACGCTGTAGATTTTGTTTGTATTGTGAGGGCGTTAAACCTGTTTCCTTTTTAAATTGTGCCGATAGATGTGCAACGCTACTATAATTTAGGCCAAAAGCGATCTCACTTAAAGTAAGTTCCCCATAGGTCAACAGTTCTTTGGCCTTCTCAATTTTTTGCTGAATATAATAGTGTTCAATGGTATTGTGCTCTTGGGTTGAAAATACGGTGCTCAAATAAGGATAATCAACAGATAATTTTTGGCTCAAATAATCCGAAAGGTTAACCTTAAGTGGTTCTTTTGAATAATGAGCCAATTCTACAATAGCCGCCTTAATCTGTGCAACCGCCATTTTTCTCTTATCCTCCAAAAGTTCGAAACCTAAATTTTCCAAGGCTTGCTTTACTTCTTGATATTGCACAGAAGAGAGCTCCTCTTCTAACAGCTCTACTTCACCTAGAGCTACCTTCTGGTAATGCAGCCCTTGTTTTTGCAGCACACTCTCCACTGCCATCTTGCAGCGATCGCAAACCATATTTTTGATGTAAAGCTTCATTCTTCACTAAAGTAGATAATTATTTGTTGAAGCTAAAACCATAAGTAATAATTCAACTTTACTTAGACAATGAGTTGCAATTTTTAGATAACTTAGCAGAAATTCATCTTTCATTATGAAGAAATTTCTACTCATCTGTGCCTTATTCTGCTGCAGTTTTACTTATGCTGCCAAGCCTAAATATCAGTATGTAAAAATCAACACCTTAAAAGGCGAATGTATCATTAGGCTTTATAATGAGACGCCTTTGCATCGCGATAATTTTTTAAAACTAGCCAAAGAAGGTTTCTATAATGGGACTATTTTTCACCGGGTAATTAAGGATTTCATGATCCAGGGAGGCGATCCCGATTCAAAAAACACCACTTCCGAATCCATGCTGGGTAATGGCGGGCCAGGCTATACCGTTCCTGCCGAGTTTCGAGACAGCCTGTTCCATAAAAAAGGCGTACTTGCCGCAGCAAGAGACAACAATCCCGAAAAGGCTTCAAGTGGAAGCCAGTTTTACTTGGTACAAGGCAAAATATTCACCGATGAACAATTAGATTTGGTGGAACAGAACAGGCTGAAACACAAAATTCCGGCCTATCAACGAGAGGTTTATAAAACCATTGGCGGCACGCCACATCTAGATCAGTCTTATACCGCTTACGGCGAAATAGTTAAAGGAATTGAAATGGTTGACAGTATTGCCAATGTAGAAACAGGAAATGCCAACAGGCCAAAAGAAGATGTAGTGATGACGGTTACTATCCTAAAGAAAAGAGAAGCAAAAAAACTGGAAAAAGAATTAAAGAAAGCAGCTATAAAGAAATGAAAATTATATCTTATAACGTTAATGGCATACGTGCCGCCTCTACAAAAGGTTTGTTTAACTGGCTACAGGCAACCGATGCCGATATGGTTTGTTTACAAGAAGTAAAAGCACTAAAGGAGCAGATCCCCGAAGTTATTGCCCTCATTGAGCATTTGGGCTATCACCACTATTGGTTCCCAGCAGAGAAAAAAGGATATAGTGGTGTGGCCATTCTTAGCAAAATAAAGCCTAACCATGTAGAATATGGCTGTGGCGAACAATGGATTGATGCAGAAGGCAGGATCTTGAGGGCTGATTTTGATGATTTTTCCCTAATGAGCCTGTATATGCCCTCTGGCTCTAGCGGCGATGAAAGGCAGACCAAAAAATATGAGTTCATGCGCTTCTTTGACGGTTATATTGAAAACCTAAAAAAAGAACACCCAAAACTGATCATTTCTGGCGACTATAACATCTGTCATAAGGCAATAGATATCCATAACCCAAAATCAAATGCCAACTCTTCTGGCTTCTTGCCAGAAGAAAGAGAATGGATGGAAATTTTCATCAATAATGGTTTCATCGACTCCTTCCGACATTTTAACCAAGATCCACACCATTACACTTGGTGGAGCTATCGTGCAGGCGCAAGGGGAAAGAATTTAGGCTGGCGTATCGATTATCATTTAACCACCCGAGAATTGGAAAGCCGCTTGAAGAACGTGCGCATTTTACCAGATGCATTACATAGCGACCATTGTCCAGTTTTATTGGAAATAGAATAAGGTTAACTGGTGAATTGTTTAAACGGCTTAACTGTACCAAACAATTTAACCAATTTTACGATTTAAACAATTAACCGACCATGCTAATCACCCACATCAAAGCGCTTATCGGTGTTCACCCAAAAGAAAAGCTTTTTCTTCGCGGTAGCGAATTAAACCAGCTTCCCTTTTTAGAAAATGCTTGGTTGTTGTTAGAAGATGGTTTGATTAAAGACTTTGGTCTGATGCAAAATCTGCCCAAATTTGAGACTGGTCACGAATTAAGTGCAGATGGCCGTTTCGTTTTTCCTTCTTGGTGTGATAGTCATACGCATATTGTTTTTGCGGCACCTAGAGAGGAAGAGTTTGCCCTAAAAATTGCAGGAAAAACCTACGAAGAAATTGCAGCAGCAGGAGGGGGCATATTAAACTCCGCAAACAAATTGCAAAAAGCTACAGAAGAAGAACTTTTCAAAAGTGCCAGTATTCGCTTAACGGATATGATAAGACAAGGCACCGGCGCTATAGAAATTAAAAGCGGCTATGGATTATCTGTAGAAAGCGAATTGAAAATGCTGAGGGTAATCAAACGACTGAAAGCCGCGTTTCCAATCCCAATTAAAGCTACCTTATTGGCTGCTCATGCTTATCCGGCAGAATTTAAGAATAATCACCAAGGCTATATCGATTTAATTATCAACGAGCTTTTGCCCAAGGTAGCGGCAGAAAACTTAGCCGATTATATAGACGTTTTTTGCGAAAAAGGCTTCTTCTCCAACGAAGAAACGGGGCAAATTTTAACCGCAGCGGCCAATTATGGTTTAAAACCAAAAATACATGCCAATCAGTTATCTAGCTCAGGAGCTGTAGAATTGGGTATAAAACACAATGCGGTTTCTGTAGACCACTTAGAAGAAACTGATGAAAACGTGCTGCTAGCGTTAAGTAAGAGCAACACCATTGCCACTTTATTGCCCTCGTGTTCCTTTTACATCAATATTCCCTTCGCCAATGCCAAAGGTCTTATTAACAGCAATGCAATTATAGCGTTGGCCAGTGATTACAATCCAGGTTCTACGCCATCAGGGAACATGAATTTTGTGGTTTCTCTGGGCTGTATCAAATTGAAGATGACACCAGAGCAAGCCATCAATGCAGCCACAATTAACGGAGCGGCCGCCATGGAACTAAGCGATCAAGTAGGCAGTATTGCCATAGGGAAAAAAGCAAATCTTTTTATAACTCGGCCCATGACATCTTTGGCCTATTTGCCTTATAGCTTTGGCCAGAGCCAAGTGGAAACGGTAATTTTAAACGGAGAAATTTATCATGATCAGCTTTAAGATATTTTCACAGGATGATATTCTGTCCTATATAAGCCAACGCGATGGGGAGACCAAATTGGGCGAAAAAGTGCAGGTATATTGCCCATTTGAAGAAAAAAAGGAAAAAACGATCGCTATTGAGGTGCTCAAACGATCGACCGCAAAATTTGTCCTTATAGGAATACCCGAAGACATTGGCGTAAGGGCAAATTACGGAATTGGTGGGGCAGATACCGCATGGCGGCCAGCCTTAAAAGCGTTTTTGAATTTGCAGCAAAATCCTTTTTTAGATGGTGATAATATTTTGGTCTTGGGCGAATTTGAAATTCCAAAGCCAATAGACGTTAATATAAATGAATTAAGAAATGCTGTGGAGCAACTAGACAATTCGGTCTATTGGCTTATTGAACAAATCGGTTTGACAGGGAAAATACCCATTATTATTGGCGGCGGGCACAATAATGCCTACCCCATTATTAAGGGCGTATCTTTAGCTAAAAAAGTAAAAATAAATGTGCTCAACATCGATGCGCACGCCGATTTACGACATACCAAAGAAGGGCGACATAGCGGTAATGGCTTTAGTTATGCCATCGAAAATGGTTTTTTGGATCAGTATCGGATTTTCGGGCTGCATCAAAATTACGCCAGCAACTCCCTAGTTGATTACATTAACCATAACGACAACATTCAGGCCTTGTATTTTGACGATCTTTTGAGAAGTGACACTAATACCCAAAAACAGTTCGAAATGCTTTTAGACGGCTTAAAATCTCCATTGGGCTTGGAAATTGATCTCGATAGTATCGTTCATGTATTGGCAAGTGCAGCTACCCCATCCGGTTTTTCACTAAACGATATACGAAACATCATTTTATCCAATGCCAGGTGTTTTGATTATCTGCACATCTGCGAAGGTGCTTCTATATCGGAAAATGGCAGCACCGACCTCTTAATTGGCAAAACAATTGCTTATTTGATCAGCGACTTTATTAAAGCTCCTCATCCTCGTAACGTTGCGCGGCCTTAGTCATCAGTTCCATTTCTGTTAACTGCTCTGCTGTTAAGGGCTCTTCTTGTTCCTGCATTTCAAAAATAGCAATCATTGTCTCTTCGTACTGTTTTGCCGTAATAATCTTAAAATCCTTTTCCATTGCTAATCATATTGAGATGGTATTGGTTCAAGTTGAGTGCCCAAATCTATAAATTTGATCTGGGGTAATGCAAACATCCAACCTAATATCATTTAAATGTACATCAATAATCTCATCTATTGGCCCAAAAAATGATATTCCCACTTTTTTGGTTTTAATACCCGATAAAAAACGATCATAGAAGCCCTTTCCATAACCCACTCGATAGCCTCTTTTATCAAAAGCCAGCAATGGAACCAGCACCATATCAATGTTGCCCAAATAAACCTTTTCCTGCTTAGGTTCTGGGATATGATATTCATTGACTTCCAAATTTTCCCTACCTATATAAAGATGATGGGTCAAGCTATGGTTTTCGAAATCGGATTTAGGAATTATAATGTTAATTTCTGGGTGGTTTTTCTCTAACCAATCGATCAAAAGAAAAGTATCGGGCTCCCTTTTTTTAACGATGGGCAGAAAAACGTGGATACTCGCTATCTCTGAAAAATCAAGCGTTTTAAACTGCGCCAACAACAATTGGTTTAGTGCCAAAAATTCATCGTCAGATAAAAATTTCCTCTGATGCAAAACCTGTTTTCTGATGGTTGATTTATTTGCCAATCCTTAGTTACTGAATAATTTACAATAGACCCCTTTGCTACGATCAGGATAATATTTTGGAAATACTAAGTTATAAAAAATGGCTCTAGAAATCTATCCAAAGCCATCGGTATATATTTTAGATTAATTTAGCCTATTTAACACGCTCTACATACTCTCCCGTACGCGTGTCAATTTTGATTCTATCTCCCTGGTTTACAAACAAAGGAACCCTGACCTCTATGCCATTTTCAAGCGTTGCTGCTTTTAATGCATTTGTAGAAGTATCTCCTTTTACCGCAGGTTCCGAATATGTAATTTCAAATTCAGCAAAGTTTGGCAATTGCGCCATAATAGGTTCATCACTTTCCATAGAAACCAACACGCTCATTCCTTCTTTTAAGAATTTTATTGCATTGCCAAAAAGTTCTTTTGAAACGTTAAACTGTTCGTAGCTTTCGTTATCCATGATCACTAAATAATCACCATCTTCGTACAAGTATTGGTAATCGTTTGTTTCTACACGGCAAATCTCAACGGCCTCATCGGTATTCATACGTGCCTCAACTATCCTACCTGTTTTAATGTTACGAAATTTTCCTGTGTAAAAAGCGCCACCTTTACCCGGCGTGCGGTGATTCCACTCATCAACAGTAACTAATTCGTTATTAACTCGAAGAATATTACCTGTCTTTATTTCTGATGCTTTTGCCATTACTATTATTATATTTTAGGTTTTTTTTATTTTTGAAACCGCAAAGTAAAACAATTTCAAAATTTATCATAAAAAAAGATGGCTTCGGGAACCACTCCGAAGCCACAATCAACCTAAACCTAAAACTAAACTATGAAAATTTATTTTACTCTTTCTATATAGTCTCCTGTACGTGTATCAATCTTCACTTTATCGCCCTGATTGATAAACATTGGGACTTTTATTTCTACACCTGTTTCTACTGTTGCATATTTTAATGCATTGGTAGAAGTGTTACCCTTAACCGCTGGCTCAGTGTAGGTAATTTCCAATTCCACGTGCGAAGGTGTTTGCGCCATAATTGGCTCCTCGCTTTCAAAAGCAATGATCACATTCATGCCTTCTTTTAAGAACTTTACCCCATCACCAAACAAAAATTTAGGGATGTTGAATTGCTCATAACTGGTATTATCCATTACCACCAAATAATTACCATCTTCATATAAATATTGATAATCATTGGTTTCTACACGACAAATCTCTACCTCTTCATCAACGCGGAAACGGTACTCAACAAGTTTTCCTGTTTTTACGTTACGCATTTTAGCTTGATAGAAAGCTCTTAAATTACCTGGAGTACGGTGAATAAATTCTTCTACCTGTGTCAATTCTCCGTTAAAGCGAAGAATATTTCCATTTTTAATATCAGATGCTTTTGCCATTTTTTTGAAATTTGCGCCTACTATCTGAGCCCTTATTTCGTGGCGCAAAGGTATAGACTATTTTTTAATTAAACAATAGTGATTTTCAAATATTTTTTAAATGTGCTTTTATTCACTTTAAAGGCACATTTCTGTGTTTTTATAAGAGCATTTTTACTTATAGTTGGTAATATTTAACTCATGATCACAGAAATCGTATTCGTGTTTTTGGTTTGAACCTACGATCACCAACTTATCATTTGCAAATTTTTCTATTAGGCCCAAATACCAATCGGTGCCCTGTGTATCCAGATTGGAAGTAGGTTCATCTAATATCAGGATAGGCGTATCGGCACAACAAGCCAAGGCCAATTTTGTTCGCTGTTTCATTCCAGAAGAAAAGTACTTTAATGCCTTGTCTTCTGCCTTATTGAGATTAAGTATATCTAAAACTGCAGCAGCATTAAGTCCTTGACTATATGGCTTAAACCTAAAATGGAAATCAATGGTCTCTTGCAGGGTAAACTCTTCTATCAAATCTAGGTATGGGGCAGCAAAACTAATGTAGGCGAAAATATCTTCGGTCAGAATCTCCTTTTGTTGGGCGTATCTGATTTTTCCTTCTGAGGGAGTCAAGCTTCCCAACGCTACACTTAAAAAAGTAGATTTTCCAGAACCATTTGGCCCAAGAATGGCATATCGTTGCCCGCTATCAAATGTATAGCTTAGGCTTCTAAAAATCCATTCTTTATTAAACCTTCTTCCTACATTTTCAAGGCTAATCTGCATTGCTCATCAACTACCTGAGCCAAAGCCCTTCATTACACCCCTATTAGAATTACGAATGAAATCAACAATTTCATCCCTGATCTCTGTTGGCTGAAATTCTGCTTCGATCATATCAAGCGCTTTAGTAACGTTGTTGTTCTTCACAAAAAGCACTCGGTAAATTTCCTGAATTTCGTTGATCTGCTCTGAAGAAAAGCCTCTTCTTCGAAGTCCTACAGAGTTAATTCCCACATAAGAAAGCGGTTCTCTGGCGGCCTTTACATAAGGAGGTACATCCTTGCGTACTAAAGACCCCCCTGTTACAAATGCATGTGACCCAACTTTAACAAATTGGTGGATAGCCACCAGGCCTGCCAAGACTACATAATCACCAATGGTAATATGTCCAGCTAAGGTAGTGCTATTGGAAAAAATACAATTATTACCTACCAAACAATCGTGTGCAATATGCGAATAGGCTTGGATCAGGCAATTGCTTCCCACAACGGTTTTCCATTTGTCCTTGGTCCCCCTATTAATGGTAACACACTCACGAATGGTCGTATTATCTCCAATTTCGGCAGTGGTCACCTCGCCGGCAAATTTTAAATCTTGTGGAATGCCAGAAATTACAGATCCAGGAAAAATACGACAGTTTTTGCCAATTCGAGCTCCGTCCATGACCACTACGTTGGATCCTATCCAAGTTCCTTCTCCAATTTCTACATCTTTATGTATGACCGCAAACGGCTCTACTACTACATTATCAGCTATTTTTGCCTGTGGGTGAATATATGCTAGGGGTTGTATCATTTTGGGGTATCGCTTTCTTTTACTTTTACAATTTGAGCCATCATTTCTGCTTCTACTACTACTTTTTCTCCAACCATTCCTACGCCCTTCATCTGAGCAATACCTCTGCGTATAGGCTCCATTAAGTCACATCTGAAAACGATCGTATCGCCAGGCTGCACTTGGGCCCTAAAGCGAACATTATCTATTTTTAAAAAGTAGGTCAAATAATTTTTAGGGTCAGGCACCGTACTTAAAACCAATATACCACCTGTTTGTGCCATCGCTTCTATCTGGATAACGCCAGGAAAAACAGGTGCACCAGGAAAATGTCCTTTAAAGAACTCTTCGTTCATGGTTACATTCTTCACCCCCACCACATGCGTCTTAGTAAGCTCTAATACTTTATCTACAAACAAAAAGGGCTGCCTATGTGGGAGGATATCCATAATTTGGGTGATATCATATATAGGCTTGGCGTTTACATCGTAAACGTTAACCTTTTTCTTCCCTTTTTCTTTTCTCATGGCCGCCTTAATTTTTTTGGCAAAGGCCACATTAGCGGCATGTCCAGGCCTTGCGGCCATGATATGTCCTTTTAGGTGAACACCAACCAAGGCCAAATCACCGATCATATCCAGTAATTTGTGACGGGCAGGTTCATTTTGGTAACGCAACTCCATATTATTTAAAATACCCTGTGGCGCCACATCAATCTCTTCTCTATTAAATATTTTGGCCAAATGGGCCAATTCTTCTTGGGTGACTTCCTTATCAACAATTACGATCGCATTGTTTAGGTCTCCACCTTTAATCAGGTTATGTTGTAACTGGTATTCTAGTTCATGCAAAAAGCAAAAAGTACGACATGAAGCGATTTCTTTTTTGAATTCTTCTATAGCCGTAATTCCCGCATGCTGGCTTCCCAATACCGGAGAATTATAATCGATCATACAGGTAAACCTATAATCGTCAAGTGGCATGGCCACAATCTCTACTTTCCTATCTGGCTCTGTATAAGTGATATTATGCGGAATAGTGTAATATTCCCTATCCGTATTCTGTAGTACAGTACCAACCTGTTCTAACACTTCGATAAATTTGATAGAGCTTCCATCCATAATTGGCGTTTCAGGTCCATCTACCTTAATCAGTACATTGTCTAGGTCCATGCCTACCAATGAGGCCATGACGTGTTCTACCGTACTTACACTCGCTCCATCCTGTGAAATCGTTGTGCCACGGGCCGTATCGGTCACGTTATCACAATCGGCATCGATAATTGGTTGCCCCGGCAAATCCACTCGTTGAAACTTAAATCCATGGTTATCTGGTGCTGGACAAAAAGTTAAAGTAACGTTCGCTCCAGTATGCAGGCCCACTCCTTTAACAGATATCTCTCCTTTTATCGTTTTTTGCTTAACGTTCATTATCATGTTTGTGTTGTTGTCATTTTTTCTATCACAGCGGTAAGCTCTGCTATTTTAGCTTCAAGTTCCCGAACCTTTCTATCCATATCTGGCAACTTTTTAAATATTACAGTCGCCCGCATCCACTCCTTTAAAGGTTGCGCTGGACTACCATGCCACTGTTTGTTTTCCTCGGTATCAAAATTGATCCCTGCCTGTGCGCCTACCTGGGTACCTTTTCCCAAGGTAAGATGTCCTGCAATGCCTACTTGTCCGCCAATAACAGAATTTTCGCCCAGTTTCGTACTTCCCGAAATGCCCGTTTGTGCCGCCACAACCGAGTGGGCGCCCACGTCAACATTATGGGCAATCTGTATCAGGTTATCTAATTTTGCTCCCTTACGCACATAGGTAGACCCCATGGTCGCCCTATCGATAGTTGTGTTTGCCCCAACCTCCACATCATCTTCGATCACTACATTTCCTATCTGTGCAATTTTATTATATGAGCCGTCTGATTGTGGGGCAAAACCAAATCCATCACTTCCAATAACGGTATTTGAGTGGATAATCACCCTATTTCCTACAATAGAATGCTTATATATTTTTACGCCTGGATGAATGATACAATCATTGCCCAGTTTACTGCCAGCCCCTACATAAGTCTGGGGATAAACCTTGCAGTTATCTCCAATAACAACATTCTCCTCTATGCAACAGAATGCCCCAATAAAAACATTATGCCCAATTTTTGCACTAGGATGTATAAACGATGGCTGCTGTATTCCCGTTTCCTGCTTTCCCAAGTTAACTGCCTCATTGTATTTTTCCAGCAATATAGAAAAAGCACTATAAGGATCTTTGACCCTAACCAAAGTGCTTTTAACGGGTTGAGATGGCTCGAAGTCTTTCGAAACTATAACGATCGATGCTTCTGTTTTATATAGATAGCTTTCGTATTTAGGATTTGACAAAAAGCAAAGAGAGCCAGCAGTGCCATCTTCTATTTTAGAAAGCACACTAACCTGAGCGGTTTCGTCGCCTTCAATGGTCCCATTTAAAAATTCGCCTATCTGCTTGGCAGTAAATTGCATTTTACAAAGTTAAATGTTAAATTGATATGAACAAATAATCAATCTTAGGTATTTGGTAAGACGAATTAACGAGAAAAACATATCATTATTTTGTTAAAAAGTGCTAAATATCTCTAACATAACATAGAATATGCTTTTCTACCGTTTTATCTAACGACTCGAGGTTCGAAAGATCAGATGCTTTAGCGATATCCGACAGCGTATTATTTTTCATTAAAATATTAATGTTGCTACTCGCCGCATTGTATGCCCTGTTCTTTATCGTGTCTGTAAATACAAAATATGATAAATCATCATCGTCAACGCCTAAAGCAACCCCAGTTTGAAAAGCCAATCGTTCGAATCGCTGCAAATCGGGAGCATCATTGCTAATTTCTACCTTATACAATTTTCTTGAGTTCAGCATTTTGCAAAGTTTTGCCAATATCGGATCGTCGCTATCAGCCCAAACCTTTACCGACGCGTAGATATCCTGGTCATCAAGTTTTGAAAATTGCTGCAAATGATATTCGCTTTCAAAAAAATTGAGCTCGGTGATATCATGTTTTAGAAAATGTTGAAGTGCAGGTGTGGCAAACAGCGTAGTCCCACTTGTAGAAAGCTCCTTTGCCCTTTCCAAAATTTTCACCAGCAATAATTCTGCGGCAATAACGGTTTTATGTAGATAAACCTGCCAGTACATCAATCTTCGTGCAATTAGAAACTTCTCTACAGAGTAAATTCCTTTTTCTTCCACAACGAGTTGATCGTCAACTACGTTAAACATCTTTATAATGCGATCGAAACTGATCACGCCCTCGCTTACGCCCGTAAAGAAGCTGTCTCGATTTAGGTAATCCATCCTATCTAGGTCAACCTGGCCCGAGATCAACTGGTAAAAAAACTTGCGGGGATAATGGCCTTTGAACATGTTGATGGCTTTTGTCAATCGGCCGCCAAACTCTTCATTTAGCTTGTCCATCATCAAAGAAGAAATATCTTCATGTTTTATTCCACGGGCAATTGTATATTCAAGAGCATGGGAAAAAGGACCATGCCCTATGTCATGTAGCAAAATTGCTATAGTGGCCGCCTCTTCTTCTTCCTCACTAATCTGATGTCCTTTATTTTTTAACACTTCTATGGCTAAACTCATCAGGTGCATAGCGCCCAAGGCATGATGAAACCTGGTATGCAGGGCTCCGGGATATACCAAATGCGTCATTCCCAACTGCTTGATGTATCTTAAGCGCTGAAAATAAGGATGCGAAATGAGATCAAAAACAAATGCTGAAGGTATATTAATAAACCCATAAACCGGGTCGTTGACGATTTTCTTTTTGTTCAAATCTTAAATATAAATTATACGGTACAAAAATTGCTAAATTTATCGACAGTAAAAAAGCCATCGGCTTATTTAATATTTTAATTTACACAAAAAAGATACAAAATGCAGGAAACCAAAATCTTATGGGCCGACGACGAAATCAACCTCCTAAAACCACATATTTTATTGTTGAACGAGAAAGGATATCAGGTGAGCACATTTACCAATGGAAATGATGCCCTAGAGGCTTTTGGAAAAGAACATTTTGACTTGGTGTTTTTAGATGAGAATATGCCCGGACTAAGCGGATTGGAGACCTTATCGGCCATTAAGAACATTCGTTCTGACGTCCCTGTGGTGCTAATTACCAAAAGCGAGGAAGAAAATCTGATGGAAGACGCCATTGGATCTAAAATTGATGATTATCTGATCAAACCGGTTAACCCAAAACAAGTTTTATTAACGATCAAAAAATTAATTGACAATAAGCGTTTGGTTAGTGAGAAAACATCTTCTGCCTATCAGCAGGATTTCAGACGCCTAGGCATGACGCTTAATGACAAATTAACTTATGATGAATGGGTTGAGGTCTATAAAAAATTGGTGTTTTGGGAGTTAGAGCTTGAAAAATTGGATGATCCGCAGATGCATGAAATTTTAACTATGCAAAAGTCTGAAGCGAATACGCAATTTTCGAAATTTGTGGAAGACCATTATCTAGATTGGGTAAACGGGCGAGGTCCAGCTCCCTTATTTTCCAATGAGCTGTTAAAAAAGAAGGTTTTTCCGTTGATCAATAGCACAACTCCAGTCTTTTTTATCCTTATCGACAACCTCAGGTATGACCAGTGGAAAGTCATCAATCCCTTAATCACCGAATATTTCCGTCTGGAAGAAGAAGATACTTATTCGAGCATTTTACCAACAGCTACCCAATACGCAAGAAATGCCATTTTTTCTGGGCTGATGCCTTTGGATATGGAAAAACGTTTTCCTTCGTTATGGCAAAATGATGATGATGAGGGGGGAAAAAACTTGCATGAAGAGACTTTTTTAGACGATCAGATCAAACGAAGTCTTAGAAAGGACTGTAAGTTCAGCTACCATAAAATTTTAACTTTTGATCAAGGCAAAGACTTGCTTGACCAAGCGAACAACCTCATGCATAATGATTTTAACGCCATTGTTTTCAATTTTGTGGATATGCTCTCTCATGCCAGAACCGATATGCAGATGATCAGAGAACTGGCAAACGATGATGCTGCTTACCGATCATTAACGCTATCTTGGTTTGAACACTCTCCATTGTTAGAGCTGATTAAGAAGTTATCGCAGAAACGCATCAAACTTATTATTACAACCGATCATGGAACTATCCGCGTAAAAAACCCAAGCAAGGTAATTGGCGATAGAAGCACAAACACGAATTTGCGTTATAAGCAGGGCAAAAACCTAAACTATAATCCTAAAGAAGTTTTTCTGATTAAAAATCCACACGAGGCTAAACTGCCTAAGATAAATATCAGCTCGAACTATATCTTTGCAAAAGAAGACCAGTATTTTGTTTATCAGAACAACTATAACCAATTTGTGAACTACTATAACGAAACTTTTCAACATGGAGGCATTTCAATGGAAGAAATGATCATTCCTATAGTGACTTACAGCTCTAAATAATTCATGCAAGTAGAAATTAATGGGATAGCCCAACTTCCAATGGCCGCGAAAAAGTTATTGGATTTTGCCAAAACACATCGTTTTTTTGTGTTTGAAGGAGAAATGGCAGCAGGAAAAACAACCTTTATCAAAGCCTTTTGTGAAGCTTTGGGCATTACTGATGTAGTAAGCAGCCCTACATTCTCTATCGTAAATGAATATGAAAGCCCGAAAGGACCTGTTTACCACTTCGATTTTTATAGACTTAAAAACCTACAGGAGGCCTATGATATTGGTTATGAAGAATATTTTTACAGCAACTGTTTCTGTTTGGTAGAATGGCCGGAAAAAATAGAAGAGCTTTTACCCGAGGATTATATAAAAGTTAAAATCACTATTACAGGATCCGAACAACGGATATTCGAGTTCATTGAGATCAATGAGTAAGTTTAAAGTTTGGTTTTTTTAGCCGAGCTTGTTGTTTTAATGCATCTTTCTTGATGGTTGCCCCAAGGAATCTTTCGTTTATGTTGTTGCCAATGGTCAAAAAAGAACGATAAACCTGTTGATTAAGATAGATTTTTCGTATCTTCAAAGCTCTAAACTACCATAAATACATGGCTACAGGATTACGCGACGAAATGGCTGCCATTGCTCAAAGGGGCTTATTTCAAACCCAAGAAGCAGTATTAGCAACAGGAAAGAAAAGCAACGATCTATTTATAGGCATACCCAAAGAATCTTCTTTTCAAGAACGCAGGATAGCCTTAACTCCACTTTCAGTTGCCTTATTGGTTAACAATGGCCATAAGGTAATTTTGGAAACTGGGGCTGGCGATGGAGCAAACTTTAGCGACAAAGATTACAGTGAGCAAGGTGCGCAGATCTCTTTCAACAAAAAAGATGTGTGGGCCGCAGATATTATTGTGAAGATTGCCCCGCCTAGCCTAAACGAAATCGCCATGATGCACAAGGGGCAAACACTTATTTCTGCTCTGCAAATTGGAACTTTAAAGGTAGATACATTAAAGGCATTGCTTAATAAGAAAATCAATGCCCTTTGTTTCGAAAACTTGCGTGATGAAGGAAATGTGTTAAGCGTGGTACGGGCTATGGGCGAGATTGTGGGAGCCACTTCCATTTTTATCGCCGCCGAATACCTAAGCAGTGCCTTTGGTGGCAAGGGATTAATGCTCGGAGGGTTTACAGGCGTACCACCAACCGAAATCGTAATTCTTGGTGCCGGCACCGTAGGGGAATATGCCGCCAGAACAGCCCTGTCATTGGGTGCCGAAGTCAAAGTTTTTGACAGCTCCATATTTAAATTAAGACGATTACAGAATAACTTGGGCAGCAGGGTTTTTACTTCGGTAATGCAGCCCATTGTACTGGCTAAGGCCATTACAACTTGCGATGTGGTCATTGGCGCCATCCGTTCTGATCATGGCCGCAGCCCTTGTGTGGTTATGGAAGAAACCGTATCAAGAATGAAACCCCACTCCGTTGTTGTCGATGTAAGCATAGACCAGGGCGGATGTTTTGAAACCTCTCAGGTAACCAGCCACAAAGAACCTGTCTTTGTGAAACATGAAGTGATCCATTATTGCGTACCTAACATTGCTTCACGTGTACCTAGAACGGCCTCTTATGCACTAACCAATATTTTTGCGCCCATTTTAGTTGACATTGGCGACATGGGTGGACTGATGAATATGGTTTGGAATAAACCTGGCATCAGAGAAGGCTTATATTGTTATCAAGGCCACTTGACCAACAAGGACCTGGCCAATATGTATAACCTTCCGCACAAAGACCTGGAGCTATTAGTATTATCCAATCAATAGACATTATGAAGAATTTATTTGTCGTTCTACTTTTAATTTCCTACCTAAGTTCGTGCGCACAAAAGAATGCTCAAAATCCTTTTGGATTAAAAATAACCAATAATTATAAGGCTTATCAGAGTGCTATTGCCAAAAATCCAAATAATGAACTGGTAGATATTAAAAAAGCCATTCCCTCCATTGTACTGGATGTACGTTATGCCACCAAAAACAATTTCATGAAACAGGCCATGTATAAACAGGCACGTGCTTTCGCCCGTAAGCCTGTGGTGGAACAATTAAAACAGATACAAGCGGCCCTTAGTAAAAAAGGTTATGGTCTAAAAATATTTGATGGTTACAGGCCCTATGCCGTAACACTTTCTTTTTATGAGAAAGCTAGTAATAAGGAATTTGTGGCCAATCCCAACAAAGGCTCCAAACATAACAGGGGCTGTGCCATAGATTTAACGATGATTGACCTCAAAACGGGAAAAGATGTTCCTATGCCAACTCCCTATGACAGTTTTGAGGAGGCGGCTGCTTCACGTTATGATAAACTCCCTCCAGAGATTATCAAAAACAGGGATTTTTTAATCAATACCATGCAAGCGCACGGCTTTAAGGTCATTTACAATGAATGGTGGCATTTTGATTTTAACGGATGGCAGGATTATGACCTAATGGATATTCCATTTGAACGGCTATAATTGGTTATTCTACCCCCACTTTTGCTCCATATTTATCCACTTTTACATCTACCTTATCTCCCTTAATAGTCAATAAGAATATATAGCCATATTCATCATCTTTTATTTGAGCTAGGGGCCTTTGGGCACCAAAAGCCTCAATAAGCTCTAGAATCGTATTGGAATGCCCTACAATGAGGATGTGCTTTCCTGCTGCATTCATCTTTAAATTTTTGACCAATTCAGCTTTCTGGCTTGGCGAATAGGTCTTGATCGTAATTCCTATTTTATCGGCCAATGGAAAGCCAGTAAGCTTCGTCCGCTTATAATTAGTAGAAAAAATCGAATCGATTTTTTGCCCTTTTAAAAGCTTCATTAGGGCCTCTGCCCTTTGCTTACCCTGCATGGACAAATCTGGATCTTTATCCTTTACATCGCTCGTATCCTTTTCAGCATGCCTTACTATCCAAACCTTAAGGCTTTTCTGCGCTTGTAAATTGACCTGTGCCAATGAAAATAATAAGAAAACTAAAAAAATTCTTTTACTCATGATCTGATTTGTTAATTCAACGCTTTTATTAAATGAGATAGATCTGCCTTACTGTGCCAGCTACTTAAAACAATACGATCGATGATTCTCCCATTTTTGTCTGGATAAGGAAATGAAGAAATTAAAATGTGATGTGGCAATAGTTTGGTGGCCAAGCCTTCGTTTCGATAAAGAAATACGGGGAAACCCGGTTCATAGCACCAATCTTCTCCAAGATCTATCTTGTTGGCAAAAAAATCAATATTCTTCTGCAGCCGATGATATTCTTCTTTATAAATATGTTCAGCATGCATAAAGGCATAAAGACCAGCAGCAGAAGAGGGCGATGCCCCATTAAATTCATTTCGTTGTTTAAGGTTTTCGATGATACATTTTGATCCGAAAACTATTCCAGCATCAACACCCAGGGCTTTTGCCATAGAAGCCACCACTACAATTTCAACTTGTGGAAGTTTAGGAATACTTGGTAACACGCTCTTTCCTTTATTAAGAATCCCTATCCCATGCGAATCATCAATAATCAATATGATTTTTTTATTCTTTTCAATCTGGTCAATAAATGAAAAGTCATAGCTTTTCGGAAATAGGTTATTCATAGAATTACTGATCAGCACCCATTTATTGGAAGAACTTTCATTGATCTCTTTAACAGTATTAACTGCCCAATCATCAAAACTAGACTCTAACACCACTGGCTTTTCTGGTCCCCAAAGCGCAGGGTGGGTATCAGGCGCATAGCGAATCTCGCCTTCATTGGCCAATGCAGCTATGGTCAGTTTAGCAGCCAGATAACCACTCGAAGTAATAAGCGCTGCTTCTACGTTATATTTTGAGGCTGCATACTGTTCTACCTCCTCATAAATTCCTAATTGAATATTATTCCCTCTGCTTGTTCCATTATTTAGTCCATATTTATCGATACCCTCAATAAATAATGAAATAAATTTTTTGTGCTGAGGTATACTTAAGTATGCCGTTCCCCCAAAGTATAAAAACTGTTGATGATCAACTTCGATTTTGGATGATAGCCCATGCTCAAGGTGTCTAAATTTATCTTCTTTATCCATTAATAGGTTCTGCCTAACTGATCGTTAGCTGATTTTATAAGTGAATTGTTATTGTTGGAATCGTGCGAAAACTCCCAAAACATAATACCGTTTGCCCTGTCTTTGGCCAGCTGTGCCTTTTGCTTTACCAAAAGCACACCATTATAACCGTAATTGATGCCCTCAACCGTGGCTAAATTGAGATTAATATCTGCACCCGATGCCTCTATGTCCCTATAGCTTTTTAAAGTTCCTGTACTGCTTCTACCATATAAAGGAATACCTACAATAGCTTTGTTCTTGGGCAAATTCCTATTAAACCAATAATCAAGGCTCGCCACGCTCATTTTATAAGAAGCGTGATTCAAAGGCTCAGCAGTATCGTAATTCGCTCCATCATATTGCATAATATTAAAAAAGTCGATGTATTGATAAGTCTCGACAAGGATAGCATCACCATTACTAGATTGATAAACTGCTGGGGTAACTGCTGCGCTCAAAAATTTACCAATTTTGTGCAATTCATAGGAAAGTTCTTTCATCAGCAAATTAAAAGATTCTGATCCGCCATTATCTTCCCGTGGATATTCCCAATCAATATCTACACCTGCAAGTTCATTATTTCTGGCAAAAGCGACAATATTTTTCACAAAATTTGCTCTTGCTGTAGCTGATTTGGCAATATTCAAAAAAGTATTTTCTGTAACGCCACCCCCCGGGCCAATACAAATACCAAATTTTACGTTATTTGTTTTTGCTTTTTGCTTTAGCGTTTCAAACCTTGTAGGTTGCCCTAATGCCTGTAAAGAACCATCGGCTGTAGCAGCAGGACTTAAAAAAGCATAAAAAAGATGCGTAATCATTTTATACTTATGATCACCTATGGTCGCTGGATCTTTATAACTGGGCATATAAGCTACAATTTTAAAACCGTTATCTGGTGTATAAGGGGTAATCATGGGAGGGTTATAGGGCGTGTCATCAACCTCTAGTGTGGCATCATTCTTTTTACAGGCAGTGACAAATAATACGGCCCCCAGTAGATAAATCAGCTTGGTTTTCATTAATTGTTGGCTTGATTTAGTTCGCTTTATTTTAGTTCTGCTAAATAGTTTTTAAAAAATTCGAATTGTTGCTTGATAGATTTGGCCCAATAATTTCGGTTATGTGCCCCTGGTTGCGAAATGTAGGTTGCTTTTAATTTGAGCTGATCACATTTCTGCTTTAGCTCATTGTTAGATTGATAGAAAAAGTCGCCCGAACCACAATCGAAAATAAAAGGTTTGTTTACCTCTTTTAACTTTTCGATATTATCAATAACAGAAAATTGTTTCCATAAAGGGTCTTCTTTTGGCGGATTGCCCAATAAATCTCCCAAGCCATATTTACCAAAGGCATCGGTAAGCTTTATTCCTCCACTGGTGCTACCAGCACTCGCAAAAAGACTTGGCCTTTGAATAAAGAGATAAAGCGCTCCATGTCCACCCATACTTAACCCAGAAATAAATATTTTTTGCTCATCTGCCTTGTATTTCTTCTTGATATCTGGGAAAAGCTCATTGAAAAAGAAACTTTCATATTGCCAATTTGCTTTTGCAGGACTGTTAAGGTACCAACTGTTGAACAAACCATCTGGACAAACAATAATAAATCCATAATCATCAGCATATTGCTGAGCGTCCATAATGCCATGCCACTGTTTATAATTGCCGCTGTAGCCGTGAAGTAAATAAATAAGCGGAAGTTTTTCAGCGTTATTATAATTTTTAGGTTTAAAAACCCAAACTGTATCGGGCTTTGGTAGGTTTTTGCTCTGGTAAATCAACTGGTCTTGGGCATTAGCAGCAAACGCACCGATAGCCATTGCAAAAAGCAGTAGAAATTTCTTCATCATGAAATGATTTAATGTTGGTTCAGTAATATTAAATAATATTTTTTAAAAACGGCAAAAAAACGCATATACATCCTTGATATTCACATCCAAACATGCTATATAATGCCCTACTGTGCAGAAACGTTAAATTCGATAAAAAGTATATCAAAGAGATTTTTTTTCCGATTGCCTTACAATTAGAAATTATTGTGAATATAGGTGATCATATTGACCATCTCTTTTCGTATATCGGCCGTTGGAAGCACATAGTTGTTGTTCATAAAGGAGTACAGCAAAAGCCGTCCCTTTTTAGTGAGCACATAACCACTTTGATTATGAACACCCGAAAGGGTACCTGTTTTTCCATATACAAACGGAGTATCTGTTTTGGCATAAGCATTTCGCAAAGTTCCTGTTTTTCCCCCTGCAGGTAAAAGACTAAAAAGTCTATCCTGATTGTTCACCTCTTTATAGATCATTTCTAATAGCTTAACCATAGACCTAGGGGTAAATAAGTTACCCCTCGATAGCCCAGAACCATCAACCCACTTTGGCCTATCTGGTAAACTCCCTAAATATTTGGCCTGAATGGCAGAGATAACTTTCGCCGTATTAAGCTCTATACCTAATTTATCGGCATAGGTAAGCAATAAGTGCTCAGCTATAAAATTATCTGAAGGTAGCATCAATTGTCTGAAAACGTCATCGCTCTTGGTGCTATAGATAGTTTTTGCTTCTGCTGGGATCTTTTGATCGACCAAACCTATTTCCTTTTTAAGCGTATCGGCCAACAAAGAAAGTGTAAGGGCTGTTGAAGTTTTATACGGTACTTGTTGGGTATATTTATCGGTTATTTTTGTAGTAGGGTAATGAAACTTGTTTGTTAAAAAGTCTCTTTTTACTTCAAATTTGGGGCTCTTCATCCCACCATCCACCATAAAACAAGCATTAAAAATTTTTGGCGACAACAACATATCCCCTGTTTTTTCGGCGGTTATCAATACCACATTATCAAACAAGGGCAGCTCGTTGATTTCGGGCTGATAATAATCGTTATAATCATCCCAACTCCATCCGTTTCCAAAAAAATCTCCGGTGTACCTCCCTTGCGCAAAGAAAAGTTTTTTATTGCTATTCTTTAAAAATTGAATCGCCTTTATGCCTTTTAGTTCAGAGTGGAGGAGAGAGGGGTCACCAGTTCCCCAAAAAATCAGCGAATCGCCCCTTTCTACGTATCTTAAAGAAGGAATAGAATCTGGTACGATCTTTAAACCTGCATAAAAAGTAAACAGCTTTGTGTTTGATGCAGGCGTAAAATACTTATCGGCATCTTTTTCAAAAATCATTTGTTGATTGGACATATCATAAAGCGCAAATCCAACTTGGTATTTTTGGGTCAGGGCAGCATGCTTAAATTCTTTTGAAACCTTCCTAGCTATGATTTGATTAGGCTTACAAGCATAAAAGGTTGCCATAAGCACAAAAAGTTGTAAAATGATCAGCCATTGGCGATATCTAAGTTTCTTCATTTTGAATGTGATGTGTCCACTAATTTATTAATTTAGTTTTATGAACAGCACCCAAGCAGGTATTCATTTTAAATTTTTCCATTTTATTTTGGCATTACTATGTGTGTTTTTGTTGTTCATCAATAATGCACAAGCCCAAAAATTTGAATTTACCAACGGGCGAAAACAGCAAAGCATTTCTTTTGAACTGATCAAAAACTTAATCATCATCCCAATATATATTAATGAAAAAGGGCCCTTTAATTTTATTCTGGATACTGGGGTCAGCCCTATGATCATTACCGACCCTGCTTTAAGGGAAAGTTTAAAAATAAATTATCCAAGGCCTATAAAAATTAGTGGCTATGGTAACTTTGAAGGAATTGATGCCTATCTGACAAGTTTGGGGGTTAAAATTGGAGACGCAGAAATTGGAAATATGCCCAGCGTTTTCCTAAAGGAAGACTTATTGAACCTTTCTGGTTTTGTAGGCAAAAAAATATATGGGCTTATTGGCTATAATTTTTTTAACAGTTTTGTGGTAAAGATAAACTACAGCAACAAAATCATAAAATACAGCCTCCCCGAAAAAAAGGTAAGTATCAAAGGCGAAAAGATTCCATTAACATTTATAGAAAACAAACCTTACATTCATTTGGGCCTTGAACAGGAAGGATTTAAACATCAAACAATTAAAGCTCTTGTAGATTGTGGCGCAACCCATACCTTATCTTTGGAATCTTGGCAAAGTTTAGCTTTTCCAAAGCCCGCCATAACCATAGACGCCAATCTAGGTGTTGGGCTTACCGGCGAAATAAAAGGACGGATGGGACGAGCATCTAAATTAACTATTGGGAGCGTTAGCTTAAAGGATGTAATTACCAGCTATCCCGAATACGTGTTAGACTCACTTCAAAACAAAGACAGGAATGCCAATATTGGTGCAGAAATCTTGAGCCGATTTAATATTGTTTACGACTATCAGAATGGCTATATGTACCTTAAAAAAAATGATGCATTTAATCGCCCGTTCGAGCACGACATGGCCGGTATAGAAATCTACTCCGAACAAGGGCCACCATCTAGATATATGATTGCAAGAATTGAAAAGGAATCTCCTGCACAACAAGTTGGGCTTCAGGAAGGAGATGAAATCACCGGTATCAACTTTAAAAAAATAGATACCTATAACTTAGATGAAATAGGCGCCATATTTAAGGCCAAAAACGGCTATAGTGTACTTATAGAAATATGGCGAAATAATTCTTACCTTATCAAATTACTGAAACTTAAAAAACGAATATAACCGCAATGAAATTCTTTTTCCGCACGCTGATTTTTTCTCTACTCGCTCTCAATGTTTATGCCCAAGATGTCGATTCTGTTACTTTCGCCCATATCAAGTGGGAAAAGGAAAAGATAGCCAAAAAAACTTTACTCTTTACCACTCATGTTAAAGACAGCAGTCTCTTCTCCTCTAATCAATACATCAGCTTTGTAGAAGTAAAGGATCACAGAAAAGCACCTGGGTTTTTTATCGGCTACGACCAAAAAAAACTGATCGAAACATCAGTCTTTGGCAAACAATATAAGGCCATTTCTGCTTTGAATGGAACATTTTTCGACATAAAAAATGGAGGTTCCGTAGATTTTATAAAAGTGAACGATACCATTATTAATCCAAACCGACTAGAAAAAAACAATAACAGGGCACTGCACCAAAAAGCGGCCCTTGTCATCAACAATTATCATTTGGCCATTAAAAAATGGGATGGCAGCCAAGAGTGGGAAAGCAACTTGACAGACCAGAACATCATGCTCAGTGGCCCTCTTTTACTATTGGATAGTGAAAAAGAAAAGATGGATTCTGTTCCTTTTAACAAGCTTCGTCATCCTCGCTCTGCCATTGGCATTAAACCAAATGGTAGTGTATTGTTGTTAACCGTTGATGGCAGACAAGAAAATTCAGCCGGTGTGAGCCTTTTTGAACTTACAAAAATCATGAAATGGCTAGGCTGCTCGAGCGCCATTAACCTTGATGGGGGTGGCTCTACAACACTCTGGGTAGATGGAATTGGGGAAAATGGCGTTGTCAATCACCCGTCTGATAATAAAAAATGGGACCATGAAGGCGAAAGAAAGGTGGCTAATGTTATTTTTATAAAAAGCAAAGCCAAACAATAATATCTTTGCCTGTATTTTCAACAGCTAGTACCTGACTATAATGACACTGAACCGCCTTACGCTGTGCACTCAATTATCGATTTTGCTTTTTCTGTTTGCCTGCAACAATGCTCCAAAAGACAATGCGAAAAAAAATATAGACGCTAAGCCTGCAGAGCATTTAACTTTTAGGGATGTGGATGGCATTCGTTTTTATGAGGTTAAACGAAGGTTTAGTAACGGGCTTTCCTTTAATAAGGATGGGTTTATGCTGGTTCCTACCTGGATCATTCAATTCAAATCTCCAGACACCATGTTGGCCTATAGTCCTGAAAAGCAAGGTATGGAAGCTTTTTTCCTACAATTTGATCATGGTAAAGTATATAATTTTGCCAGAGAATTCTTTAGGGCCAAAGTGATCACCAAAGACAGTTTGATTTTGCAACGCTTACAGGTGGAAGCGAGAGTGGTAAAAAAAGGAGAAGTTTCCGATGTAAATTGCATTTACTATACAAAAGATTACATAGAAAAAGTGCTTAAAACCACCGTTGGCGAATTACAAAGGCCCAGTAGTGCAGATACCGCCTATATCAAACAACTATCGGAAGCCACCTACAAATCTCCAGGCAATCCGGAAATCGCTTTTGCAGCAACCGAGCCTGTTGAATTTAAGTCAAACAGTAAAAATGTGACTGTAGAAAAAGAAGGATATACAGATCGAATTAACAGTAGACAATCGTATGCCTATATGTATCCCGAGTTTCGTATGCTGATCAATAAATCTTACAAGGCCTTCCATTATCGATTTTCGCTTGTTGTAGATGCAAAAGGTAATCTATATGTAAATCGTGTAGAAGGGGTTTTACCAGAAGACATGCCCTCTAGAAAAAAACTGATACAGGGCATAGCCGATGTATACCTTAAGAACCTATTGAGTATCAAACCTGGAATGACTTTAGGCATCCCACATTCTAGTGAAGTAACCATTAACTTAACGGGAAAAATGTAATTAAATGCTTGTTTTTTCAAATTATTTGTCAAAAAATGAGGGTTTTGCATTTATTAATTTTAATTTCTGTACCTTGCAGCCTTAATTAATAATACAATGCAAGAAGGAACAGTAAAATTTTTCAATGTTACTAAAGGTTTCGGATTTATCATCCCTTCAAATGGCGATGCTGAAATCTTTGTACATTCAACAGGCCTAATCGACGAAATTCGTGAAAACGATAAAGTTCAATACGATGTTGAAAACGGTAGAAAAGGCTTAAATGCCGTTAATGTGAAAGTAATCTAATTATTATCATATTTACCAAAAAGGGGCTTGAAAAATTTCAAGCCCCTTTTTTTATCATTAAGGTTACCTCTTTATTTTTTGATCTTTTCAAAAAGCAGTTCAGGTTCGTTTGTCGTAATATAATCGGCCTTCTGTTCAATCAACCTGAGCATATCTTTATCAGCATTCACAGTCCATGCGTTCACAATTAGGCCAAGCTCGTGTGCCTTGGTAAGCCAATCTGTTTTTTCAAAAACAGAATAATGATAATCCAACCCATAAAATCCATCTGCCTTCAGCTTTGCTGGCTCCACATCTCCTTTTAAGTAAGATACCCTTGCTCCCGGTACATGGTCTATCAGATATTTACAGATATCGTAGCTGAAACTGATATATTCTATCCAAGGTGCCGCTTTTAAACGGTTTACCGTTTCTATCACCTTTTTGGTAAGTACAATTTCATTGTCTAGGTTTTTTTGTGGTTTAATTTCCAAGATCAGTTTTGTTTTTTTCTGTCCTTGTCCGGCTTTAATATATTCTTCCAAAGTAGGGATCGATTCGCCATTGCCCAGTTTTTTATACGTTATCAATTCCTGATAAGTACTTGTGGCAATATCCTTACCCAAAAAATCAGCATTGTGGTTAACTACAGGTATACCATCTGAGGTGAGCTGCACATCGAACTCACTGCCAAAACAACCTATCCTAATGGCCTCCTTTAATGAGGCAATAGAGTTTTCTGGTAGATTCTGGGTCTTCCATGCTCCACGGTGGGCGATAACCAAATTCTTATTCCATGATTTAAATGCTTTTTGTGCCAATGCTGTTCCTGTTACTGCAAGCACTAAAATAAATACAAAAATTTTCTTTTTCATCTGTGTGTGGTTTTGTTTTTAGATCTAATGTGATTTCATCCCATTAAGGGCTATAGTAGCTTTTATATCCAACCCTAAATAAGAACTGTCCAAATCATCGATTTTCACTTACGTGATGAGGCAAGCTGGCTGAAAAATCGCTGTTACTTTATACTTTGGTTTTAATTAATTAAATTAGGTTTCTAATCTACACATTTGTTTGTCTTTTTAAAACAAAATGATTAATTTTTAAACTTATTCCCTCCATATTTGCTATTTTTATTTAGACGCACATTTTCTACCTTTATTGTCGTTTAGATATTATGGGTAGCAACTACAATCTATTATTAGAGAAGATCAATGAGTTTACAAGAAAGTTTTATCTCAACAAACTTTTGCGTGGAAGCATATATGCCGCTGCCGCTATTCTAAGTCTTTATTTATTACTTTTTGTTTGGATCTATTACAGCTATCCAAGCATTGCGATCAAAACATTTCTATTTTTCTTTTTTATCCTTATTTCAGTGTCCCTTATCTATTTCTGGATAGCAAGACCTGCGTTGGCTTATTTTAAACTTAGCAAAACGTTGAGCCTAGAACAGGCCGCCAATTTAATCGGAAGTCATTTCTTTAATGTTAAGGATCGGTTATTAAACACCCTGCAGTTAAAATCGCTGGCCGATTCGTCTCCACAGAACAGCGCATTGATCTTAGCTGGCATAGACCAAAAAATTAGCGAACTAAAGCCCATTCCGTTTTCAAATGCGATAAATCTGGGCGATAACAAAAAGCATATCAAATATATTGCGCTACCATTGGGTATTATTTTACTGATCGGTATTCTGGCACCTGCCATTTTAAGGGAAGGTACCGCTAGTTTTATAGGCTATAATCAGGAAGTTTTACCAAAAGCACCTTTCCAGTTTGTGGTACAGAACAAAACATTCAACCTTACACAGGGGGATGACTTTACCCTTAAGCTTAAACTCACTGGCAACGAATTCCCTCAGGACATCTATGTGGAAGATGGCGTAAATAGTTATAAGCTGGAAAAACAAGACATTAGTAATTTCAATTATATCTTTAAAAATGTTCAAAAGGATAAGCATATCCGCTTTAGCGGAGGTGGTTTTACTTCCTCAAGCTATACCATTAGCGTAAAACCACGCCCTTCTCTTTTAACCCTTGCTGCAACATTGGTATATCCCACCTACCTACAGCGAAAAAATGATGAATTAACTAATGTTGGAGATCTGCTTATTCCAGAAGGAACGAAGGTAAACTGGAAACTGCGTACCGAAAATAGCGACGAAATAAGCTTCATCTTGCAAGATCAAAACCATCGGTTGACAGTAAGTGACAATCTTGCCCATTTTAGTACAACGATAAGAAAAAATGGCAATTATCGAATCGTTCCAAAAAACAGCTTTGTTAGCAACAAAGATTCGCTTAGTCACCAAATTGTGGTCATTACAGATCAATTTCCAACCATTTCGGTAATCGAAACACCTGATAGCCTAAGTAGTAAAGCGCTATATTTTACAGGCGTTGTAAATGATGACTATGGTTTTTCATCACTCAAATTCCGTTATCAGGTTAAGGAAAAAAATAAAATAATAGCCCAAGGAGCCAAATCAATCCCAATTAAGAACCATCAAACCGAAAATAGCTTTTTTTACCTCTGGAACCTGAATGAAATAATTGCAAAACCAGGGCAGTTCATCGAATATTTTTTCGAAGTGGCAGATAATGATGGCGTGAATGGCGCAAAAATATCACGCTCTGAAATAAAAACCTATCAGGCTCCTACACAACAACAAATAGCAGAAAAACTGGCTGAGGGTAGCCAAACCTTAAAACAGAAAATGGAATCGACCATTAAATTGGCCAATACCATTGAAAAGGAAAGCAAAAAGTTGAGTGAAAGCATATTGGACAAAAAGCAGCTTAATTTTGAAGATAAAAAACAGATAGAACAGCTTCTGGATAAGCAAAAGCAGCTGGAAGAAGCCGTAAAAGATATCAAGGCACAAAACGAGAAAAATAATTTCGACAAACAAGAGAACAACAGCTTGAGCGAAGAGCTCAAGGAAAAACAGAAACAGATCGACGATCTATTTAAGAATGTACTTGACGAAAAAACCAAGGAGCTGTTAAATAAGTTGCAGCAGCTCATGGACCAAAATAACAAAGACCAGACCCGAAACGAGCTGTCTAAAATGCAAATGGACAATAAATCCATAAAAAATGAACTTGACCGCATCTTGGAACTTTACAAACAACTGGAATTCGAACAGAATCTCCAAAATAAGATTGATCGATTAAACGAACTGGCCAAACAGCAAAAGGAACTGGGCGAACAAAGCAAGGACAAAAATTCATCTGCAAAAGACCTCAAGGAAAAGCAAGAGGAATTAAATAAAGATTTCAAAGACCTGCAAAAAGAATTACAAAAATTAGAAGAAAAAAACCAACAACTGGATCGGCCCAACGATTTTAAAAATCCGGAAAAGGAAACTAGCCAAATTGAAAAAACCCAGCAGGAAAGTAAAGATCAACTGAATCAGAACAATAAGCAAAAAGCTGCCGACAAGCAACAACAGGCTTCCGAACAAATGCAACAATTAGCCGACAAGCTACAACAGCAACAGCAGGCAGGGGCAGAAGAAGAGAACAAAGTAAACGCACAGGAGCTACGTAAACTGCTGGAAAATTTGCTCAGTACTTCATTTGAACAAGAAAAAGTGATGCTTTCATTACGTAAAATGGGCGCTTCGGATCCGGGCTATGTAGCACAGGCCCAAAAACAGAATACCATTAAGGACAATATGAAAACTATTGCCGATAGCTTGTATTCATTGAGCAAACGCGTGCCACAAATAGAAAGTACGGTAAGTAGTGAGGTGGAGAAAATTAACTTTAACATGGGCAAGGCTATCGACTTTTTAGGTGACAGAAGAACAGGTGAAGCCAATCGATCACAGCAATTTGCCATGACATCACTCAATAACTTGGCCCTAATGCTCAATGAGGCCTTAGAACAATTGCAAAATGCCATGAAAAATGCCAAGGGAGGAAAAGGAAAGCAAAAACAAGGTATGCAGCAATTGCAACAAATGCAAGATCAACTGAACAAAAACATGCAGCAGGCGCGTGATAAAATGCAACGTGAGGGTAATATGGGCAGTGCACCAAAAGGCCAAATGAGCCAAGAGTTTGCCAAGATGGCCCAACAGCAACAGATGATTAGGGAAGCGCTGGAAAAAATAAACAAGGAAGAAAACAAAGATGGCAAAGGGGCTATGGGAAATTTGAACCAGACCATCCAGGAAATGAAACAATCAGAATTGGATTTGGTGAACAAGCGTATCAGCCAGGAAACCATCAATCGTCAAAAAAACCTGATGACAAAACTTTTGGATGCCGAAAAGGCACAAAGAGAACAAGATCAGGATTCAAAACGTGAGAGCAATGCGGCCAAGCAATTTCCTCCATCATACCAGCAGATGCTCGAAAAGTTTAATAAAAGTTTGCAAAGCGAAAGTGAGCTGATTCAAAAACTGCCTCCAAACCTCAACTATTATTATAAGAACAAAGTAGCCGAATATTTTAAATTGCTAAATTTGCCACAAAAATAACCTCATCGTCATTGCGAGGCACGAAGCAATCTTTCTTTCTGTCATTCTGAGCGGAGCGAAGAATCTGTGATTAAGGAGCATTGAACTAACAGATTCCTCCTAACGTCGGAATTACAAAACGCTTTAGGATTACTTCGTGCCTCGCAATGACAGCATTTTTCAAATCATGTCAAAAATCAATTTCTTCACCGAAGACCTGCATTATACCCTAAAAGGAAAGACAGCTATTAAAAAGTGGATAACCGAAACCATTGCTACAGAAGGATACCGCTTAGAGGAACTCAATTTTATTTTATGCTCTGACGAATATTTATTACGTATAAACCGAGATTTCCTCCAGCACGACTATTATACCGACGTGATTACTTTTGATAACGCAGAAGTCCCTAAAATGATTTTAGGCGATATTTTTATCAGCCTTGAGAGGATTAAGGAAAATGCAAATAATTTTGGCTCTACAACCTTGGCCGAGTTATGCAGGGTGATGATTCACGGAACACTGCATTTATTGGGCTATAAAGATAAAAGCAAGGCAGCTAAAAAGCTTATGACTTCAAAAGAAGACTTTTATCTGGCAAAGCTTGACATTTTGTAAAATACCTCTTTTAAGTATTTGTAAATCTACAGGCTTTAAATCAAGGCTGTCAGTTCACCTTAACTTTTTGGATTTATGGCACAGAATATAGTGCAGCCATCCTTTTAAATTCGCGAAGTGAGGAGGCTAACTTTGATACCGATTTAATTGTGTTAACCAACAATGTAATGAAAAAATTAATGAGGATGTCCAAATAGGCTTTTTGGACATCCTCTTATATTCTAACTAGGGTACAAAGATCCAATAAATCAAATAACTGACGATCAAACCCAATATAGCGGTAACGATACCTGAAACTCGTTTCTTTTTGATAAACAGTAATAAAATCAATCCTGTTAAAGAAACCAGAATGAGGAAAATGGCAGAAACATCGATCACCCAGCCCCATCCTTTTCCAGAATCGCGGCCCTTATGCAAATCGTTCATAAGTGCAACCAAGCCCATTTTTATTTCGGTGAGCTCATAATTTCCACTTTCCCTCTCAATGAAGGCATCACAGGAATAAGCAGGTCCTTTGAAAGAAATACTCAGCTCATGATCATCAATCCTAAACTCACTAACCGCTCCTTTAACCTGATATTTGGTTCGTAGAAACTCAACGATTTCAAGCTTCCCAATCTTATTCGTATCGGGATTATTTACCCAATTGAGGTTAATTTTTCCTTTATTCTTAACCTCCACTTGTTGATCTCCGCCAAACCAAGATGGGTGGTTTAAAGTTAATCCCGTAAAAGAAAAAAACAGCACGATGGCAAAACTTACCATCGAAAGGTAAATGTGAAGCCATCTCGATAATTTTGCCACTTCTTTTTTAGCACCAGAAGATTTAGGCTTGCCCACCTTTTTTTTAACTGGCAAGGCCGATTCGTTATTTCTTTTTATAGAATTCAAAACTTACGTTTGATATTTCAACATTACCTGCATTGTTTATTTTTTGTGCAGATTTCTTTAATTCGATAGGCTGGCGCAAAATTTCATCAGTACCATGCTCTTTGGAGGTTTCAATAATGACAGTATAGGTGCCTTGGGGCACATAATTTCCATTATCATCCTTTCCATCCCATTTCACTGTATATTTCCCGGGATTACGTGTAGCACCCGTAACCGAAGCATAGTTTTCTTTATCAGCTTTAAAACGTTCTCCATTAATACGATACCAATTTCTAAGGTCAGGTATCCATTTTGGTTTATTATACCACAAAGCCAGGTTGCGAACCGACTCTCTTTTATCGTTTTCTACCCAAATGGCCGCAAATGGTCTATGTGAATTTCCCTCTATCACATTAAATTGAAAATTAATGGCCAATTCATATTTCGGATCCCACAGTTTTTCGGCAGTATAATTAATTGGCACAGCTACGTTTTGCTGTTTTTCCTTGACAGATAAATCCAGGTAATTCTTCCATCCCGCACTTTCTATTACTTTCCCGTTCTTGGTTACGATCAGGTATTCCGCATCTTTAACTGTTTTTGCCAAGGCTTTGCTTTCTGCTAGGGTAAGTACATTAAATGCGGTGGCAAGTGCTCCGGCATCGGTAGCATTGGATGCTATAACTGTAGCGCTGATTATCCCTTCAACAGGTAAAGCGGTCCTTGGATCCACAATGTGGGAATACCATCTTTTTCCAATCTGTTCTCCCCTCCTGTAATTACCACTTGTAGCAATGGCTTTATTTGCCACCAATAACTTGGCTAATGGTGCATCATTCTCGGCATTATTTAGTGGATTGGCTACATATACCAAATCTTTATCTTCGCCTTTTATGACCAAATCACCCCCAATATTTACGACTACGTTCTTCACTTTTGCTGCTGCTAAGGCGGCTGCGCAAGCCTTATTAATAATATAACTTTTAGTAAAGGTATTCATCATCAAAGGAGTATCATCTAATCGGGTGGCAGTTAAATTATTACTGTCTAAGCTGTAATGCTGAGCCTGCATGGCCACAACAGCTTGGTTGATCTCAGATTTTGAAGGGAGCTGTTGTTTTTTTGCTGCGTTGGCCCAAAGTTTAGATGCTACTGCTGCCGATGGGTCTAGGGCTCCATTGGTTTTGCTCTTCCAATCCTCAAATAGACTTAGCATTTCAAAAAGCTCCTTAGAAACTTTTATGGGCTTATGAAGCCCCTGATTTATCCAGTGGCTAAATTCACTTTCCGAACTGTAACCGCTAAAAATGGCTGAAAGCCTACCAATTTCTTTTAAAGCTGCTTTTTCAGCCTTATCAGCTTCAGCTTCTGAAGTGCTTATGAACTTAAGTTCTAAAGATGTACCCAAAATGTTTTCATGATTAGATACATATAGTTGGGCTTTAGAAGGAACTACCTTTTCTTTAGCCGGATGCCCTGCAACCAATATAAAAGCAGTAGCTAGTGTTGCGAATATTTTCACATCTAATAAGTTTAATTCTAAATAAGGATCAAAGTTAGTTGGTTCATCTGATATTAATGAGCAGTTTTTCAACTTTTTTTTCTTCGTTGCAAGTACCATGGTTAGGATGATCCTGTTGGTCGAAAAATTACAGGCGTTGGTCGAGCTTTTTTTATGAGTGGTATAATACTCCACTTTATCTTGCAACCTTTTCCCCATTTGGTTGTCTTATGTATGTAACCCGTTTAAAAACAGGGAAAAAGAAATAATAATAATTAAAGATTTTTAAAATAAAATAACATGAAAAGCGCTATCAAAAATTTATTAGCAATCATTTTAACAGTAATCATTAGCCTAGGTGCTACAAGCATTTCAAATGGTAAAGAAGCGAACAAGGTAACCGTATTAACAGCGATTAAAAACATCAGCAAATTAAATGTTTCTGGGAATGTAGAAGTGATTTTGATTCAAAGTCCAACAGAAAGCGTTAAGGTTTATGATAACTATTATTCGAAAAATGCCTTGGTACAGCAAAAAAATGATGAGTTAAGAATTAGTTCTTTCGACAAGGAAACACTTACGGTTGTGGTTTATGCGAATAGCCTAACCGAAATTACAGTAGCTGATAATGCCATAGTAAAAACTGATGGTAAGTTTAGCACCCTTAGTTTGGCAATCACTTTAAAAGATCGTGCAAAAGCGAATTTAAATACTAATACCATTGACCTTTCTACAAATGTAAGTGGTCAGGCCAATCTAACCATATCAGGATCAAGTAGCGATTACAATGCCGTAATTGGTAGCGTTGCCACACTGAACATGGACAAGTTTACTGCAGAAAGTTCGAGTATTCAATCTAAAAACCAAGTGATGGCAAAAAAAGCAACAGTAGTGAATGAATTGCCTACTGCAGATGCTTTGCTAACCTTTTAAAATTCATAATACACATATAAATTTAGTTTAGTTTTAGTTAATGAAAAGCGGATGGATGTCCGCTTTCTTTTTTTAGTTATAGGGCCACCTTTTTTACATAATTTATAAGTGACTTAGCAAAGGCTGACTGGGAAGGTCTGCTCAGATTTCCATCGATAATATTGCCATTTTTATCTAAAACAATATATCTGGGTATCTCTGTAAGCTTGAAAAAAGTTTCGAAAGTCTTTCTATGTTCATCTAAGATCCTGTAGTTTTTCTTTTCGAAAAGATAGTCGTATTGTTTAGCTCTCTCTAACCAAGCTTGATTGTTCTTATCTACATCTATACTGATGGGTACAAACCTAATGGGCAAGCCAGAAAGTTTTTCCTTTTGCTCTTTCAAACTAGGAAACTCACGGATACAGGGAACGCACCAACTGGCCCAAAAGTCAAGTACCAATAAACCATTTTCTGGTACCTGGTCTAATTCTAGCTGTAGATTTCCTTTTTTACCATCGCCATTTAGCAATGGTTTTGCCAATAGTTCCCTTTGAAGTGTATTAATACCCGCATAATTGCTAGTGCCCAAATACCTAATGGCATTTAAATATTCAGGTGAGTTTTTTTGCTTATAATCATTAAGTTCCTTACTTATAAGGGCCTTGCCCAAGGCCGTTTGGTCATTGGCCATTGTTATTCTGATGAGGTCGGAAAGAGAGATCCCATAATTTTTACGCATCTTAAAAACCATTACATTTCTATACAAATCCAAAAGATCTAGGGTATTGATGGTTTTAAATCTATCTATTTTCGATTCCGATTCGGTAAATAAAAAAGCTAATTGTTGCGCATCTGCATTGGATTTAAGCGCCTGGCTGCTCGCCCAAACATAATATTTCAATTTAACGAACAATTTGAGCTGATGTTTACGATTCCTGTCTAATACACCCTTATTCCTTAGGCTATCGATAAGACGAAGGTTCTTCTTATGTACAACATTGTTGGTGATATTGCCAGAGCTTCCAAAATTAAAGTTAAACTGCTCATCAATAAACTTCATTTGTGCAACCCGCTGATCGACTGAAAGTCGGCCTTTATCAAAAACAAAATAGAGCGTGTCCTTTGGGTTAACCAAGAATTCATGGTTATAAATGTCCTTTCCTTTTTCTCCTTGATACTTGAAAATTGTAGGTTGATTAAGCACTATGTTTTTTTCTATATATTGCTCTTGTATGCCCGAATTGGCAAATGTCTCTGTAACCTTTTCAAACTGTTGATCAGCATGGTAGAGTTTAACAAAGGTTTTTGGGGCAATTTTAATCTTAATCACTGCCTCTTCTGATTTTTGAGCTTGACTTTGAAAACTTGTCAATAAAATCAGGCAAATGCTGTAAAATAAACTTTTCATTGCATTAAGTTTTAGTCGTCTAGTTTATTCAATATTAACTAGATTTTTAGTAATTGCCAAATCATGGTTATAAAGCAACCAATGCTTTCATTTTTTCTTATATTTAGCCTATTTTGTTTTATTCAACTTAAGCCATAACTATGAAATTTTCTTATTCTATCAAACAAAAAACCAAAATAGCCTTATTGTTATTCTGCATTATGGCTTGTACCATTTTAATTAGGCTATTAGAAGATAGAAGCATCAAAAACATGGAAAAAGCCTTTTCTTCCCTATATAATGATCGCTTGGTTCCTGCTACCGACATTTTTTACATTTCGGAAAAACTATATACAAAACGTTTACTACTCGAAACCTTTATCTATAGCGACAATAATAAGCTCACAACAAACCAACTAAATGAAAAGCTAAGGGCTTGTGATCGTGAAATAGATACTTTACTCACCAAGTATGAAAAAACCTTCCTGGTTAAAAACGAGAAGAACCGACTAACTGAATTAAAGGTTAAATTGTTGGAAAATAAAGTCCTGGAAAAAAACATTTTAATTAACGCAAATTCATTTTCCAAAACTACATTAAGAAAAATGTATGAAAATACATTTGACCAATCGTTCTTGGGTATTTCGACCTTATTGTCTCAGCTTACAAAAATTCAAACCACAGTTGGTGAAGAATTAAAAAACGAATCACAAAAGATAGTATCTGGCACCAACCTCTATTCAAATATGCAACTTGTATTGGCTATCATCATAGGTATTTTAATCGTATCCATTGTATTTGCTTCCAATGTAATGAATATTAGGAATGACAAGTATAACTTGAATTAGCCATCCTGTCCAAGCAGTGAAAGAAAGCTTTTTAGAAACCATGGAGTCCCATCATTGAATGAGGGCAACAAAGACAAATCTTATTTGAGCCCTTAAAAAGTTTTTTATGCTATGTTTTTTTGGAACATCAGCAAAACTAGCCTTAAGAATTCCAACTAACAAGATCCAATAAAACTTGGCAAATGTTCAAATCACAGCTATTCAGAAATATCGTGAAAGAATGTTCCTGATTCTATGCTGTATCAATCCAAATAACCTGACCTCATACCATTCGATAATAAGCCAATTGCAACAACTTCAAAAGCCTATCATCCGGGCGAATTATCCACTGCTTCAGAGCGTCATCATTTAGCAAGAATAAATAAAGTCGCTTTAACTAATCTGCTATCATCAAGCCATTAACAGTTAATATTCCGTACTTTTGCAGTAATTTTTGATTAAATAAATTGTTAGAAACACCTTGAGTACATTAATTGCAGCAGAAGGCCTTGGCCACGCCTACCACGAAGAATGGCTATTTAAAAACTTAACCCTTGGTATTAATGCCGGACAACGCGTTGCGCTGGTAGGGATTAACGGAGCGGGAAAAAGTACACTTTTAAAATTATTGGCTGAACGCTTTGTCCCTTTAGAAGGAAAGATCGTTAAAAACAAATTGGTTAAAATAGGCTTCTTAGATCAAGAACCTACTTTCCCCGATGGATATTCTATAAGTGATTTTATTTTCTCGCTTGAAAACAAGCAGCAACAGCTCATAAAAGAATATGAAGAATTAATTGAACTATCTAATCCTGATGAAAAGAAGCTCAATCGTTTATATGAAGAATTAAGCGAACATAATGCTTGGGAATATGAACATGAGATAAAGACTATTTTAAGCAGGATGGGCATCAACCAACTCCAGCAAAAAATACATACCTTATCTGGTGGTCAGAAGAAAAGACTTGCTTTAGCTAAACTATTAATTGAAGATCCAGAAATATATGTTTTAGATGAGCCTACTAACCATTTGGACATTGATACCATAGAATGGTTAGAAAAATTATTGACCACTGGAAACAAAACCATCTTGTTAGTGACCCATGATAGATACTTTTTAGACAATGTATGTAACACTATTGTAGAATTAGATAGGGGAAAAACCTATACATACAATGGAAATTATGCTTACTTTTTAGAGAAAAAAGCAGAAAGAGAAGCTGCAGACGAAAGTACGTTCCAAAAAAATAAAAATCTGTTGAAAAAAGAACTGGAATGGATGAGAAGAATGCCAGCAGCAAGGACAACAAAATCTCAATCTAGAATTGATTCCTTTTATAATTTAGAGGAAAAAACCAAACAAAGAACGGACAATCAAAAGGTCACATTAAATGTAAAAATGTCGCGCCAAGGAAATAAGATTCTCGAACTAGATAATATTGAACAATCTTTTGACGCAAAACACATCCTTAACAATTTTAGTTATACTTTTAAAAAAGGTGATAGAATTGGGTTAGCAGGAAAAAATGGCACTGGAAAATCTACCTTGCTTAATATCATCACAGGTAATTTAGTTCCGTTGAAAGGCGTAGTAGATATAGGAGATACTACAAAATATGGTTATTATAAACAAGGTGGATTAAGTTTCAATGAAAAAGAAAGGGTAATAGATATTGTAAAATCGGATGCCGAATATATTAAAATGGCAGATGGGCAAACCATCTCTGCCTCTGCCCTACTTACACTTTTTTTGTTCCCTCCCAAAAAACAGCACGGTTTGGTAGAGAAATTAAGTGGCGGAGAAAAGAAACGTTTACATTTGATGAAGGTCTTAATGCAAAACCCTAATTTCCTTATTTTAGATGAACCTACTAATGATCTCGATATAGATACCCTAAATGTGCTAGAAGAATTTCTAGAAAATTTCCCTGGTGTATTAATGTTAGTATCGCACGACAGGTATCTATTAGATAAAATGAGTGAACAATTATTCATTATGGAAGGCAATGGAGAAGTAAGGATTTTTAATGGAAATTATTCAGAATACAGAAACAGCGTAGAGCAGGAAAAAGAAAACTCTACAAAAAAACAAAAAACAGAAGACCCTAAACCCAATACCATTTCTAAAAAATTATCCTTCAAAGAACAAACTGAATTTGATAATTTAGAAAAACAGCTGGCCGACAGCGAAAAAAAAATTGCAATGCTAACGGTTGAATTAAACAATATAGAAAGCAGTAATTACAAAAAGATAGAAGAACTATCCAAGCAAATAGAAATTCTAAATCAGGAAAACGAAACTGTAATGGAACGTTGGATAGCGCTCTCAGACAAACAAAATTAATTTTTTTTCAGTTGTTTCACGTGGAACAACTGAAAACAGGATAAAAACAATAACGTGTTTCACGTGAAACACACCATAAATATGTTTAAAGAATACGATGTTATAGTAGTTGGTGCTGGTCATGCGGGCTGTGAGGCAGCGGCGGCGGCAGCAAATTTGGGATCATCTGTACTATTGGTCACCATGAATATGGAAACCATTGCACAAATGAGTTGTAACCCAGCGATGGGCGGTGTAGCAAAAGGACAAATAGTAAGAGAAATTGATGCCATGGGTGGTTATTCTGGTATAATAGCCGACAAAACCACCATCCAATTCCGTATGTTAAATAAATCAAAGGGCCCTGCCATGTGGAGTCCACGCACACAGAATGACAGAAAACGTTTTGCCGAAGAATGGAGACTAGCCTTGGAAAGCACACCAAATATAGATTTTTGGCAAGAAATGGTCAGTTCCTTATTAATCAAAAACAATACAGTAGTAGGGGTAAAAACTAATTTGGGTATAGAAATAAAAGGTAAATCCGTGGTATTAACCAATGGTACTTTTTTAAATGGTATTATCCATATTGGGGAAAAAAAGATGGGTGGTGGTCGAACAGGTGAAAAATCGGCTACAGGATTAACGGAGCAATTGGTTGAACTCGGCTTTGAAGCTGGCCGAATGAAAACCGGTACTCCTCCAAGAGTAGATGGACGCTCCTTAAATTATACCTTAATGGAGGAACAATGGGGCGATGAAGAAAGAGGTAGATTTTCCTATACTGATGTAGCCCTTCCAAATGAACAACGTTGTTGCTGGATTACTTATACTAATGAAAAAGTACATGAAACCTTAAAAGAAGGTTTTGAAAAATCACCTATGTTCACCGGCAGAATAAAAGGATTGGGTCCTCGATATTGCCCATCAATAGAAGACAAAATAAACCGGTTTGCAGAAAGGGAAAGACACCAAATATTTGTAGAACCAGAAGGTTGGCATACTTGTGAAATTTATGTAAACGGCTTTTCTACTTCGCTACCCGAAGATGTACAATATAAAGCGCTAACTCAGATACCAGGATTTGAAAATGCGAAAATGTTCAGACCAGGTTATGCCATAGAATATGATTATTTCCCTCCTACCCAGCTATCCTTAACGCTTGAAACCAAATTAATCAGTAATTTATTCTTTGCTGGTCAAATTAATGGCACTACAGGATACGAAGAAGCTGCTAGTCAAGGGTTTATAGCAGGAATAAATGCCCATCAAAAAGTAAATGATCAACATGAACTGATTATGAAACGCTCAGAATCCTATATAGGGGTTTTAATAGATGATCTGGTCACAAAAGGAACCGAAGAACCTTATAGAATGTTTACTTCAAGAGCGGAACATCGTTTATTACTTAGGCAAGACAATGCAGATATACGCCTTACCCCTATTGCCCACCAACTTGGATTGGTAAGTGATGAAAGGTTAAGCAAGGTCAATCAGAAAATAGAAAATTCTGATGCCATAGTAGCATTTACCAAAAAGCAGGGAATTGAAATGACCGAAGCAAATCAATTATTAGAACAACTAGGTACAGCAGCCCTGACGCAAAATGTTAAATTATTTAACGTATTGAGCCGCCCCCAAGTGAACATTAATGATATTAGAACGGTAAGTAATAATTTTAACGAGTTATTAAATAACTTTGATAAAGAAACTATAGAACAAGCCGAAATAAAAATCAAATATGAAAGTTATTTTGAAAAAGAAAATGAGATTGTAAACAAAATGCAGAAAATGGAAGACCGCTCCATTAATCCAGATTTTGATTACAATAAATTAGTTTCGCTCTCGAAAGAGGCTAGAGAAAAATTATTGAAGATCAAACCCAGAACTTTAGGTCAAGCTTCAAGAATTTCCGGGGTTTCGCCTTCAGATATCTCAGTTTTAATGGTTCATATTGCTAAATAACTGATTATAAATAAGTTAAATAAAAAATAAAATCAATTAAAATAAAGCGTTCTCTGCAACGATCTTCATTTTTTAATGGTATTAATCCAGAAAAGGTAAAAATTAAATAAAAAGCTTATAAATGGCTAAAAACGGTAAACACACATTTTTTATAAATTTTCGGCTATTATTAATAGTAGCGATATTTATTTATGGCTGTGCATCAATGAAAAGTCCTGAAGGCGGACCAAGAGACACTACTCCTCCTAAAGTTTTAAAAATGACGCCAGAAAATTTAAGCACCAATTTTAAGGCAAAAAAAATAACCATAGAATTTGATGAATATATAAAGTTGAATAATGAGTTTAAAGAATTTTCCATTTCACCGGAATTGGAAAAAGCGCCAGAACTAAAAGCTAAACTTAAACGGCTAGAAATAAATCTTCCCGATAGCTTAGAACAAAATACAACTTATACTTTAAATTTTGGTAAATCCATTGTAGATATTAATGAAGGAAACCAGCTCAAAAATTTTACCTATGTTTTTGCCACAGGCCCAACTCTCGACTCATTGACTATAACTGGTCATGTAACCAACGCTTTGAGCGGCGAACCAGAAATTGAAGCCACCGTATTTATATTTCCTCTTAGTAGGGACAGTTTATTTGGCAAAAAAAAACCTTCTATTTTTACGTTAACAGATAGTAGCGGAAATTTTAAATTAAATAATATTAAAAAAGATACTTATAAAATATATGCCTTAAAAGAAAAAAATGGCGACAGGATTTATCAACAAGCAAGCGATGAAATAGGCTTCATTAAAGATCCCATTGTATTAAATAAAAATGTAGATAGCATAGACCTAAAAATATTCAAGGAAATAGCCGATAATTTTAGGGTAGTAGATAAAAAACTAAACAATGATGGGAGCATATTCATAAGTTTTAATCAAAAGCTCAATCAACCAGAAATCTCCATTATAGAACCTGCTAATATTGATAAAGGTAAATTATTCAAATTCAGCAAAAATGGGGATAGTTTATCTCTTTGGTTGGACAATTTTTCTTTTGATTCTGTTAAAATAGCCTTAAAAAATCAGGGTAAAACCTTAGATACCATTAAGTTTAATAGGGGTAAAAAAGATACCTATAATAGGGTAATAGCCATTTCAGATAACCTAGAAAATGGTGTACTTAATCCAAATAGGGACTTAATCGTTCATTTTAATCTACCGATAAAAAGTATTGATGAAAGTAAAATTATGTTATTGGAAGACAGCATACCAAGAAAAGGTTTTACCCTAACAAAAGATAGCCTAGATTTTTTAAAATACCATCTCAAATATAAGTGGAAACCGAAAGAAGACTATATTCTTACCTTTAAAGAAAATGCCGTAACTGCTATATTCGATGCTAAAAATAAGGAAATTAAAAAAACGTTTACCTTAGGTCAGCCTTTAGATTACGGTACATTAACTTTGAGTGTAGAAACTCCAGATACTTCAAAAAATTACATTCTTCAAATTGTCAATAAAGAAAAAGAAGTCATTTCTAGCTATCCTATTCTTAGGAATACCAAAATTACATTAGCTAATTATAAAGCAGGTATATATTTTGCAAGGATTGTTTATGATGAAAATAAAAATGGGATATGGGATACCGGAAATGTAAAACAAGGAATACAACCTGAGCCTATATGGTATGAGCCAAAAGAACAATCCATAAGAGCAAATTGGGCTAGAGAAGAAATTATAAAAATACCTTTAAAGCCCCTACCAGTAGTTCAAAAGCCAAAACCGGTACCAGAAAATAAACCGAAAATCCAGCCCAGGTAAAGTATTAATTAAACCAACCTGCGTACATGATATAGTTATCTGGTAATTTATTTAATAAGGCCCGTTGCTCAATGCTAATGGGCTTTATTTTTTTTGCCGGAGTTCCTGCATATAGATATCCGCTTTCACATACCGTATTTTCTAATACTACCGAACCTGCTGCTATAATACAATACTCTTCAATTACAGCATGATCCATTACAATGGCACCCATGCCTATCAATACATGATCTTTTACCAAACAACCATGAACAATAGCATTATGTCCAACAGATACCCTATTTCCAATATGTGTAGCTGCTTTTAGATAGGTAGCGTGAATTACTGCTCCATCTTGAATATTACTTTCATTACCAATGATTATGCTATTTACATCTCCCCTAATCACGGCATTGAACCAAATTGAACAGTTTCTTCCAACTTTAACATCGCCAACAATTGTAGCATTTGGCGCTATAAAACAATCACTTCCAAATTGTGGGTCCACTCCTTTAACAGGTAATATTATTGGCATTTTTTATTAATTATATAGTATTAAATATATTAGACTTGAAAACTGATAACTAGATAATGGTATCTACTAATTCTTCAGAATGATCAGGATGATCTGTAGTATAATGCAATCCCCTACTCTCTTTACGTGCAATAGCAGATTTTATAACCAAATAAGCTACCTGAATAACATTTCTTAATTCACAAAGCTTAACCGATACCTTATTATTCTTATAAAATTCTTCTGTTTCTTCATACAAGAGATATAACCTGCGCAGTGCCCTATCCAATCTAAAATCAGAACGTACTATTCCCACATAATCGCTCATAATCTTTTGGGTTTCCCTTAAATTATGCGTAACCAATATATCTTCATTCGATTGGATCACCCCTTTATCATTCCAATCTGGGATATTATCAGGTATTATATTATTTTGGTAACGCTCTATCGCCGATAAAAATATGCGATGTGCAAATACCGTTGCTTCTAGTAAAGAATTGGAAGCTAAACGATTAGCACCATGCAATCCTGTAGATGATACTTCGCCACAAGCATATAGATTATTGATCGATGATCTGCCAAATTCATCTACCAATATTCCGCCACACATATAATGACATGCCGGAGTAACTGGAATAAAGTCTTTGGTCATATCTATGCCAATAGATAGACATTTGGCATAAATGTTAGGAAAATGGGTAAGAATGTCTGATTTCTTACGCATAGTTATATCCAAATAAACAAAATCATCTCCAGATTTCTTCATTTCATTATCTATGGCGCGAGCTACGATATCACGAGGAGCCAAAGAGCCTCTGGAGTCATATTCATACATAAACTCTTCACCATTTCTTCTCCGCAATACCCCACCAAAACCTCTTACCGCTTCAGAAATTAAAAAAGACGGGTATTCACCTGGATGGTACAAAGCTGTAGGATGAAATTGGATAAACTCCATATTCCTTATTTTTCCTTTAGCCCTATATACCATAGCCATTCCATCACCAGTGGCTATCACTGGGTTTGTGGTATTTGCATAAATATGCCCAGCTCCACCACTTGCCATTACCGTAACATTTGCCACTATCTTTTCCACATCGTTAAGTTCTGTGTTAAAGGCATATATACCATAACAGTTGATATCTTTGCTACTTTTATCCACATGTATACCAAGATGATGTTGAGTAATTAGCTCTAGGCAGAAGTAGTGTGTTAATATCTCAATATTCTCATTTTGATGGATCTGCTTCAATAAAACACTTTCAATTTCATAGCCCGTAATGTCCTTATAATGAAGTACCCTATGTTCTGAATGTCCTCCCTCCTTCGCTAAATCAAATACACCAGCGTTATTTTTATCGAAATTTATACCATAATCTATTATTTCCTGAATACGTTCAGGCCCTTCTTTTACTACAATTTCCACAATGTTTTCATCGCACAAACCATCTCCTGCTATTAAGGTATCGTGAATATGTTTTTCAAAGGAATCTGCCTTATCAACAACTACGGCAACCCCTCCTTGTGCATATTTGGTATTGGATTCATCTTCATTAGATTTTGTAACTATCAATACCTTACCATACTTAGCAGCCTTTAGTGCAAAACTCAGCCCTGCTATACCAGATCCTATTACTAAAAAGTCAACCTTTTTCATTAAATTAATAAATATAAAACAAGTATGTTGATAAAGTTAACAAGTATGTGAATTGAATGTATAAATTATCATAACAACTATTTTTGAATGTTTAAAGCTAAGGTAAAAACGGAAAATTGAAACAATCTTTTACATAATTTTAAGCACTTTTGTATAGTTTATCAACTTTTAACCACATTACTAACAATGCACATTTTACTATTGATAATTTAATCACGTAAAAAGTATAACATTGAAAATCAGTAGAAGTTTAAAATAAAAGATCATTAAAAATGTTGGTAACTATAGGAAAACTCATTTTACAAGATTTTAGCTGATAACTTTTGCACACTACCAACATCTTAATAAACAATAAGAATCTATTTATATTAAATAATTATATTTTATTGAAACGTTGAAAGCTGTGTATCTTTACCAAAAATTAATGGACGCCTAAAAGCATAGTAATGGAAATTTTAGAAGAACTCAATAGAAAAGGATATGTAGAAGAAAAGATAGATCCAACTTTGGATTTGTTTGAGGAAATAGAAAAGCTAAAAAAGGAAAAGAATGCCATTATACTAGCTCACTATTACCAAGATCCTGATATACAAGATATTGCAGATTATATTGGCGATAGTTTGGGACTGTCTCAGGAAGCAGCTAAAACGGAGGCAGATGTAATTGTATTTGCCGGAGTACATTTTATGGCGGAAACAGCAAAGATTTTATCGCCTGAAAAGAAGGTTTTATTGCCCGATTTAAAAGCAGGTTGTTCTTTGGCCGATAGTTGTCCACCACATTTGTTTAAAAAGTTTAAAGAAAAATATCCAGACCATTTGGTAATTACCTATGTAAATTGTACTGCGGAACTAAAAGCTTTGAGCGATATTGTTTGTACCTCAACAAATGCCGTACAAATTGTGGAAAGTTTGCCTAAAGATCAGAAAATCATCTTTGGTCCTGATAAAAATTTAGGTGCTTGGGTAGCCAAAAAGACCGGAAGGGATTTAGTATTGTGGAATGGTGCCTGTATGGTACATGAAATTTTCTCTAGAGAAAAAATCACCAAATTGAAAGAGCGACATCCGAATGCCAAATTTATTGCACATCCAGAATGTGAAGAAGCAGTATTACAAATGGCCGATTATATTGGATCTACCACTGGCTTGTTGAAATATTCCATTAATAGTGATGCTACCGAGTTTATTGTAGCTACAGAAAGTGGTATTATTCACCAAATGGAAAAAGCTAATCCAGGAAAAACATTCATACCAGCTCCACCTAACAATAGCTGTGCTTGCAATGATTGTCCATACATGAAACGTAATACCTTAGAAAAATTATACCTATGTATAAAAAATGGATTGCCTGAAGTTACAGTTCCCGAACATATCATAAAAGATGCGAGAAAGCCCATCGAAAGAATGTTGGAAATATCAGCACAGTTAGGTTTATAGCATGATAAAAAGGCGCTTTTTTATAAATTTATTGTTCGTAAGTACTGGCCTATTAGGGGCATGTTCTTCTATAAAGGAGCATAATTTTACCATTACAGAAAAAAAGCATAGCATACAGGCTTTACAACAAGATATTGACTTGGCACATCAGATTTTAAAAGATGGTCATCCAGGTTTGTATTGGTATATTTCTAAAAAAAACCTTGATTATAAGTTTGACAGTTTAAAGAAAGCCATTAATAAACCACTAACCACAGCACAGTTATATCAGAAATTGGCACCTGTTGTTGCTGCTATTAGGTGTGGGCATACGGCTTTAACCTATCCATCGGTTATACAAAAAGACAAGAAGAAAAGAGAGGCGATAAAAAATAAAATTTATCCACTTCACCAGTTTAGCTATGCTGTTTTTGATGGTAAATTAATAGTTATAAACAATAAAAGTAAAAATAAAAGCATCAAGACCGGTACTGAAATTTTAGAGATTGATGGATTGGCAACTAAAGATATTTTCAATATTATTTCAGCTGGCTTTACTTATGATGGTTATAATTCTTTATCGAAGAATAAGAGAATAGAGCGTTCTTTTCCACAGCTGTATAAAATTTATTTTTCTGAGCAAGATAGTGCTGCTATCAAATTCAAATTAGATAGTACAGTTGTGAATGCCTATATTTCGTTTTACGACAAGAAAAAGGAGAATGAAGCCAAAAAAAAATTGGATACGGCAAAAAAGATAGTTAAAGCCCCAATAAAAAAGCCTACAGATTTTCTAAAACACAGAGGTAAAAAAGTTAATGACGAATATCAGCTTGATTTCAAATTCTTAGATCAACAAAAAGATATTGCTTATTTAAAAATAAAGAGCTTTTCTATACCAACAGCTAATTTTCCACTTTTTTATAAACAATGTTTTGATAGTATTTCATTGGCTAAAAGTAAAAATTTAATAATCGACATTAGAAATAATCCGGGAGGGACTTTGAGTGCTAGTTTGGCTTTATTTTCATATTTAACCGACAAAGATTTTGTTTATTTAGCAAAACCAGTTAACAATGGTAGTTTTAGTGCAGATAAATATAGTAGCTGTCTCTTATACACATCTCCGAGCCCACGAGACCTGCGTT
>NZ_JAELTN010000079.1 GCF_016428855.1 Pedobacter sp. ASV28 | reverse complement strand
ACGGTGTACAGTGTAAACCAATAGGAGATGATGCATTTGAAGTACGTTTAGTTGCTTATAAGAAAATGCCGCTATATCTGTTAAAATCAAAATCTGATCATAAATATCGGTTATATGTAAAGGATGAAGGGAAAGACCTGCTGCTAAAAAGGGTTTTTGTAAAGGTAGAAGGTGGCTCGTTTTGGTTTCCTAAGGTGCATTATATAGATCTGTTTACCATAGATAGTGAAAATGGTATGGAAATGATGAAAAGGATCAATCTTTTGCCAAATGGCTAATTGTGCAGCTAATGTTAAAGCAATATATTTGAGCAATATTAATGTGGAGTTAACAGCAACAAAAATATATAGTGATATTGAATTTGAGCAGCTATTTAAGGCTCATTATAAGGCTTTGCATGTCTATGCCAATATGATTTTGAAAGATATGGACGTGGCCGAAGAAGTAGTACAATCCATGTTTTTAAGGTTTTGGGAAAAAAGGGAGTTGTTGAACGTGCAGAGCTCTATCAAGGCGTACCTCTATAAATGCGTATATAACGATAGTTTGAATGTACTTAAACATGAAAAAATTAAAACAAAATATCAGCATTTTACAGAAAGGACAATGAATAGGTATGGTGATTCTGCAGCTGTAAAAATAGAACTCACAGAATTGCAATCCAGACTTTTCGATGCTTTAAATGACCTGCCTGAACAATGTAGGGTGGTATTCCAAATGAGCAGGTATGAAGAACTAAAATATAGGGAAATAGCCGATAAGTTGGGGATCTCTATTAAAACAGTAGAAAACCAGATGGGTAAGGCACTTAGAATTTTGAGAATGAGCCTTGTCGATTTTCTTGTACTGTTACTGATCGGAATGGGTAGTTGTAGTGGTTATTTAAATTAAGCAAGGCGATATGAATGACGATTTGTTGATAAAGTTTCTGCTTAAAGAAACATCAGAGGCAGAAGATAGGGAAATACAGGAATGGATGGCCAATATAGACAATGTCCGCTATTTCCACCAACTTGAAAAAATATGGAATGAAAGCGCCCTATTGGCACAAAAAAGTGAAGTTGACGAGGAGTTGGCTTGGCAAAAATTTAAACAGCGAGCAGACCAGAAAGTAAATCGTCCAATTGTTCGAAAAATTGGACCCAAGTACTATTTCTGGCTACGTATCGCTGCGGTTTTTGTACTTATTGCTGGGGCGTGGACAGCTTATCAACTGTTATATCATTCTAGATATACAGATTTCGCTACCCATTTACAAGTGGTGAACAAGGAGCTCCCTGATGGTACGAAATTGGTAGTTAATAAAAATACCGAAATAAGTTATGCTGATGATTTTGAGCAGCATAGGAATATGCAGTTAAAAAAGGGGGAAGTGTTTTTTGAGGTGGCACATGATAAAGTACATCCATTTATGATTAAAATGGGCAAAGTTTCGGTGGAGGTGGTAGGAACCTCATTCAATATTAAATACGATGGAGAAACTGCCGAGGTTATTGTAGAAAGCGGTATAGTGAAAGTGACCAGTGCCCATCAAGAAATACAGTTGGTAAAAGGAGAAAGCATATCGGTAGGTAAGGGGATCGATAATTGGGTTAAACAACCAACAGAAAATGACCTTTATAATTATTATAGAACAAAGCTTTTTATTGCCAATAATACGCCGTTAACCAAACTTGTAGAAGTACTGAATGAAGCTTATGGAGCCCATGTTGTATTGGCTGAAGATGCTAAAGGGTTGAAGATATTTACGACGTTGCCCTTTAATTCACTCGATAAAAATCTACAAAATATTTGTGAAGTGCTGGATTTGAAAATGGTACGTAACCAAACAGAAATATTGCTATCTAAAAAGTAGAAATGAAAACCAAATTAATTATTGCTCTACTTTTATTGAATGGCCTTTGTTATGCACAAATGGCAGCAAACTTCCAGAGTAACCTCTCCAAACGTGTAACCATTGATGTAAAAGCAAATAAGATAAGTGAAGTACTAAAAAAGATCAGCAATGCAGGTCGATTTTACTTTGCCTATAATGGTGCGCTATTTCAACAAGACAGTATAGTGAACCTTCATGTGAAAAATACACCAGTTCGTGATGTGCTTGACCAATTGTTTGAAGGTAAGGTAGACTATAGAGAGAATGCAGAGTATATTATATTAAGATATGCTGTTAATCATTTTACAATTGAGGCCGAAAGTATTGTTACAGCCGAAAACCTGTATGCCATAACAGGTCATGTAATTGATATACAAACAGGCAAAAGGGTAAAAAATGCAAGTGTTTATGAAAAACGTTTGTTGCAATCTTCTATAACTGATGAGGAAGGGTTTTTTAGTCTAAAATTCAAGGGAGAACATAAGTCTATTATCCTAACGGCCAGTAGGGAGACCTATCGAGATACGGCCTTGGTGTTTTTATCGAGCATTAATGTGAGGCCGGAAGGCTATAACGATCCCGATAAAGAAAAAGGTGCTTTTTTTGACAATGTTTTAGATAACCTAAGGATAGGAAGGTGGTTTGCCTCTTCTAAGCAGCGAATTCAAAATATGAATGTTCCTAGTTTTTTGGCCAATACGCCATTTCAGGCATCATTAACCCCTGGATTAAGCTCGCATGGTGGAATGAGCGCCAGTGTGGTGAATAAGTTTTCACTGAATGTCTTGGGAGGATATACCGCTGGAGTAGACGGCTTTGAAATGGCAGGTATTTTTAATTTGAATAAAGGAGATGTAGGTGTGGTTCAGGTGGCAGGAGGCTTCAATGTAGTGGGGGGGGATGTGCGTGGCTTTCAGGTTTCGGGTGTATATAATGAGGTGAGGAAGAATGTAGTTGGCGTACAGGTTTCTACTTTAAATAAGGTAAATGGAACGGCCGAAGGTTTTCAAATATCGGCCGTGGCCAATCTGGTCGATAAAGATTTCAAAGGAGTTCAGGTAACTGGGTTGATCAATGTAGGGAAAGAGGATATAGCTGGCGTACAAGTTGCTGCCTTTGGAAATGTAGGGGCCAAGCTGATGAATGGTGTACAAGTTGCGGGAATTGGTAATTCGGTGCAAGGTACGCTAAGAGGGATGCAGATTTCAGGGATTTTTAATTATGCCAAGAAAAATATAGGATTTCAGATTGGTTTAATTAATGTGGCCGATACTTCTACGGGAGTGAGCCTGGGCTTATTGAACATCGTAAGAACGGGCTATCATAAAATTAGCCTTTCGGGCAATGAGCTGATCAATGTCAACGTAGCTTTGAAGACCGGTAATGCAAATCTATACACCATTTTCCTTTTAGGGAAAAATTTTGTAGATCATGAACGTATAGATACATTTGGATTAGGCTTTGGCCATGATTTCTTTGCGGGTAAAAGATTGTCAGTCGGTGCAGAAGCGACTGCGCAGCAGCTTTACTTAGGTAATTGGGATTACGCTAATATTTTGACAAAATTTCAAACTAATTTGCAGATCAGAATATTTAAAGGCCTAAATGTTTATGGAGGACCTACCCTAAATTATTATATCAGTGATGCTCCCGAAGCCTCAAATGCCAAAGGCTATAAGCAGCAAATAACTCCTTCAGGGAGTAAGACCATTGCAGGCCATAAAGCCTGGTTTGGCTGGAATGCGGGCATTACTATTTTTTGATCTTGTGGTTGGTTTTGTGGATTTGCTTTCTCTTTTTGAGAAAATTTGCTGTATAATTTGCTTATTAGGGAATTTTTTTCTACATTAAAGTCGCATTTGTTTTTTAACGAATTACGCTGCCGATAACGCTCACATCCGCCCGACGCCTCTCTCCGTTCGTAAAGACACAATTGCTTTAAAAATTAGGAATTAACTGCATTTGTTTTTTAACGAACTATTCTGCCGATAACGCTCACATCCGCCCGACGCCTCTCTCTCCGTTCGTAAAGACACGATTGCCTTAAAAATTAGGAATTAACTGCATTTGTTTTTTAACGAACTATTCTGCCGATAACGCTCACATCCGCCCGACGCCTCTCTCTCCGTTCGTAAAGACACGATTGCCTTAAAATTAGGAATTAACTGCATTTGTTTTTTTAACGAACTACCTGCCGATAACGCTCACACCCACTCCGACGCCTCTCTCTTCCTTCGTGAATTTCAATTGCCATCACTAAATATTTTGCCATGGCTACTATTTTTAAACTAAGATTTCTTGGGTGTTTTTCCCTTCTTTGCATTTTGATGAATGTAAAACCTGTTTTCTCTCAAAGCATTGTCAATTATGGTTTTAGTGCATCTGCTGGAACGTATACTTCTGTGAGTGGAACAGTTGTATCGACGGCTGGTGATGATGATGTCTCCTATCTAGATCTTCCCATTGGATTTGATTTTTGGTATATGGGGGCGCGCTATACCCGTTTCTCTGTGAGTTCAAATGGTTGGTTGGCCCTGGGAAGTGCCATGGTAAACAGTACGCCAACGAATAACCTTTCTGCTGGAGGCACAAGACCAGTTATCGCTCCGCTTTGGGATGATTTGGCTGTTTTCCCAGGTATAGCAGGTCTGAATCCTTTGAATCCGGGTAATATTAGCTATGTAACTACCGGAGTTGTGGGCAGTAGGGTGCTCACCATACAATGGTATGCCATGCGTTGGGACAAGAATTCTTTTACTTTGGTACTGCCCGCTTCTGTGATGTCGTTTCAGGTCAAGTTGTATGAAAATGGAAATGTCCAGTTTGTTTATAGTAGGGATGGTGGTGTGGTAAATAATGGTTCTGCCTCCATAGGAATTACAGGCTTGGGTACGGGATCGGGTAACTTTCTTTCTTTGGGTGATGCTAGCACAAGTCCTGTTGTAAGCTCTACTATAGAAACTTCCGGTTTGGCAGTCAGACCTGCTACTGGACAAACCTATACCTTTGATCCTATAGAGGTGAATGCACCAACATCCCTAACCTTTACTAATATTGGTTCTTCAGGTATGACTTTAAACTGGATAGATAACTCGACTAATGAGGTGGGGTTTGTAATTTACAAGTCGACAGATGGAACAAACTATAATTACCTCACTACTACGGCTGCAAATGTGATTTCATATAATGATACTGGTCTGACTTCTGGGCTCACTTATTATTACAGGGTTTATGCGCTACGAGAGAACTTAAATGGCCCAGTAAGTGGAAATGCGCTTACCACCTGCCAAAATTTTACTTTAGCTAATATCCCAACAGGAAATATAGTGGCAAATTATAAGTTCAATGGTAATGCAAATGATCTATACGGTCTAAATAATGGTACATTGCAAGGGAGTCCAACTTTGGCTTCGAATCGATTTAATACACCCAATACAGCTTATCAGTTCAATGGAACAAGCCAATATGTATCTACTGCCGTGAGTTCTTCCAATCCGGTAAATTTTACCATCTCCATCTGGTTCAAGACCAGTGTGGCGGGCGGGAAGTTGATCGGTTTTGGTAATAATCAGACGGGTCTTGGTACAAGCTTCGATCGGCATATTTATATGGCAAACGACGGTAGAATCTTTTTTGGTGTAAAACCCGGAGGTGTATTTAAAACCATAAACTCAGCCTTGTCATATGCTGATAATAACTGGCATATGGCAAGTGCTACATTGTCTGCAACTACTGGGATGATTTTATATGTTGATGGGGTAAAGGTGGCCGAAGATGCTACTGTTCTTTCGGCTGAAAACTATGCGGGTTATTGGCGGATTGGTTATGATAATATTGACGGCTGGCCTAGCGTGCCTGCCAATAGGTATTTTACAGGTACTTTAGATGATGTTTACATTTATAGCAGGGTGTTGAGTGGCTCAGAAGTCTTGGCTTTATACAATGGAGGAGAAGGAGTGGGGAGCACAAGTCCGGTTTGTGCAGGTACGACGCTTACTTTGGTGGCTAATACGTTAAGTGGGGCGACTTATTCTTGGTCTGGGCCTAACGGCTTTTCTTCTTCGCTACAAAATCCAACATTAACTTATTCGGATTCGGCCAAGGGGGTTTATACGGTTACTGTAACCAGAAATGGTTGTGTTATCTCTGCGTCTACTAACGTGGTTTCTATAGGTGATGGCCAATGGACGGGCAATATAAATACCAATTGGGCCACGGCAAATAATTGGTGCTCGGGCTTGGTACCTAGTGCTTCAACCAATGTATTGATTCCGGCAGCATTATTAAATTATCCGGTAGTGAGTACCGTTCAGGCTTTAAATAATGTGACTATAGCTAATGGGGCCAGTCTAACGGTAACCAACTCCTTGGCTATTGCTGCCCAAATTTTAAATAGCGGTACTTTCACGGTGAGTGCGGGAGCTATCATATTGAATGGAACAACAGCACAGACTATTCCTGCCAATGTTTTTTCTGGCAATTTGATCAAGGACTTAACTGTAAATAATGCAAGTGGAGTGAGCCTTGGTGGCAGCTTGAGACTTACGGGAATATTGACGGTGAGTGTGGGAACATTCAACACGGGAGGCTATCTCACGTTGGCTTCTAGTCTAGGTTCGACGGCGGCGGTGTCCTCTATACCTTCTGGTTCGTCAATTTTAGGAAATGTTAAGGTAGAGCGTTTTGTTAAAGGTGGCACTTTAAATCCATATCGAACATATAGGATGTTTTCTTCTCCAATTTATGATAATACAAGTACATTTGTCAATGCCGATGTGGTGGGCAATAGAACGTATAAGTTTACCCAGTTGATAGATGATATCATTATTACGGGGCCTGGCGGAGCAGCTGCAGGGTTTGATGCTTCTCCCCAGAATAACAGTAGTGCATTCACCTATAATCTCGGCTATGTGGCCGTTCCCAATATTAATACCACAACAGTAGATGTTGGTAGAGGGGTTTATGTTTTTTTTAGGGGAAATAGAAGTAATATTACGACAAAAACGAATGTTCCATTTGTAGATCCGGAAGATGTGGTAGTGTCTTTTAATGGCCTCCTTAATCAACAAAATATCAGCGTCAATTTGCCTTCTACAACGGGATATAGCTTGTTGGGCAATCCGTATGCCTCAACTATAGATTGGGATTCCGCTAATTGGGGAACTGACAAGGGGGGCGTTGGCAATGCCACATGGATATGGAACCCGGCAACAAGGTCTTATGCTACTTATACCAATGGTGTAGGGTTATTGGGAGGAAGTAGATATATTGCCTCGGGACAGGCTTTCTTTGTACGCTCTATGGCTGCAGGTACAATTAAGTTTAAGGAAAGTATAAAGGCTTCGGCCAGTCAGGCTCCAACGCTGTTGATGAGTATGGGGGATAATTCGAATATTTCCCTTAATGGAACAGACGCAGGTGTTCGAACGATAGCTGAACCACAACATATTGTTCGGGTTAAAATGATGCCTTTGGCTTCTTATGGAATGGATGAGATGGCTGTGGTGTTTAAGGAAGGCGAGAACTCAATGTTAGATGATCGCGATGCACTCCATATTGATGGAGAGGTGGTTAATATCACTTCTCTTTCTTCTGATGACTACAAACTTGCTGTTAATTTCATGCCCGCTTTAGAATTGGGTGCATTAGTGAAAATGAATGTAAATGCTGCTGTTGGTGGAAACTATTTGATGGAGTTTAATCTTGATGAATATTATAGTGGTCTTAAGCTTAAACTTAAGGATTACTTTTTAAACCAAACAATAGATGTAGTACCTGGTATGGTATATAGTTTTATGGTAGATAAGTTAAATGCACTGAGTTTTGGAAGCGGTAGATTTGCCCTTCTTGTGGAGGCTCCTGTTACGTTGCCGGTAGACTTTGTGACCTTTGAGGGACAGCGGACTACCAATGGTGTACTGTTGAAATGGGCAACACAACATGAGGTGAATAATAAGCATTTTGAGGTTCAGCGATTAAATGAAGAAGGAGATTTTATTACTATAGGAACGGTTTTGCCAAGAGAAAATCACCAGTATACGTTCTTGGATTCAAGCCCAGAATTGGGGAATAATTATTATAGGTTGATGCAGGTAGACAACAGTGGTAAAAAGAGGTATTCGAGTTTGGTAGTGGTTGATTATGGCTTAAATGCATCAGACAGGTCGATTGTGGTTTATCCCAACCCAATTGTGGATAAGTTTTCGGTGAAAACTTTGGGATTGGAAAAAGGGAATTATGAATTGGCGCTTTATAATGTGGGCGGAATTAGGGTTAAAAAGTTAATTATAAATTCCAGTGATTTAAATAAGGGACACGAAATTGGTGCTGCAGTGCTATTGCCAGGGGTTTACTTCCTAAAATTGATTAATGTGTCCAGTGGAAAGGTGGTAGCTATGGAAAAACTGCTTAAAGAACCGTGATGGAGTTTGCTGAGGAAGAATTGAGGAATTTGCGGGTATTTTTGGGGAAAATAATCTTCTTTTTGTGGGGTGCTTAATGGTTGTGGAATGAGGTTTTCATGATTTCATTTTTTTGTCAAATAGCTTTTTTGTCGTTTAGGGGAGGTTTTTGTAGGGTCTAATCAGATTGGCCATATTGTGGCTTATATTTTGACTTTTCATTCTCGCAATGAAAAAGAAAAATACGACTCTGAAAAATATATCTACCCTTATACTTTTAGTGTTAACATCTGCTGTTTATGCGCAGAGCTATACCGGTTCAGGTTATTATTACAATAATTTTAATTCAGGAGAACTAGGGACTGCCTTTACGCAAGTAGGTAGTAGTGCTAGTTTAAAAATCAGCTCAAGTCAATCTGCTAATAATTTGACTTCAGAGAATGGTTATTCCTTGGTGAGCACGGGCAATGGCCAAGCAGGAGGTTTTAGTTTGTCTTTTTTACCTGCAGGTACTAACCTTAATAATGAGAATTATGGTTATGAATGGACTTTGTTGTATAGGAATAATGGATCGAATACAGATAATTCTGATGTAATTGATAATAACAAAAACGCTTGGAAATACTGGTTGTATGGAGACAATTCAAATCAGAATATATCAAAAGGATATTTCTTAACCCAAGTGGGCTCAACTTTATATTTAAGATACAGATATAATAATTCTAATGCGCCTAGCCAATATAATGATCTCATAGCTTTCGATCTCTCAAGTATAGGAGGAAATAATACTACTTATGCCATACGTGTTCAACGCTTGAAAAGACAAGGTAGTTATGTATGGCATTTGTATGTAGACCCTTATACTTCCAGTAAAAAAGAAGCTACCACAGAAAGAGGAGGTGCGGGAGCTTATAATGGAGAGTTAGGTACCTATGCAAATTCTTCTTTATTGCTTTCATCTACCACTGAAAATCGGTTTCAGTTTGATGAAATGAAGGCCTATAGTATGCAGTTGATGATAACTGGCGCTAATGCTGCTTCAAATGGCATTAACAATCCGTTATATGCGGGGCAGAAAAATGCAGTAATATATGGTTTGCAGGCGCAAGCTAGGGGTTTATTTGATATCTATCAAATTCAGTTTACGCTTTCGGGAAGTATTACAGATGTGCTTCAGGGCGGAACCATGAAATTTAACAAATCAATGGACGGCTTTTTTGGGAATGGAGATGATACTTTTTTAGTCAACGTTGATTTCTGGAATTCGACAGCCCAACAATACAGTGGGTTATCGGATAGGTTTTCTAGTTTGGGCAATGCTGATGGAACATTGGCTACTGCATGTTATTATTTTATCAGTGCCGATGTAAGGACTGATGCTTCTAGTACCGCATCTTTTGCTTTTACTGGAGCTCCTCAAATTCAGGGCTCTAATTCTCAAGCCAATTATTCAAATACAGGAAGTGTTACCAATACGGTTTCACCAGCAGCCGGTTCAGGTAAAACTTATGATTGGACGGGAAATACTTCCTCTGATTGGTCGGTTTCTTCAAATTGGTCGCCAGCTGGAATTCCTGATACTAAAGATTTAGCTCGTATTGGAGTGAGTACATTCGCCAATCAACCATTATTGTCTACGACTAAAACTGTTGGGAATATAGTCATCGGATCTGCCAAAGCTGTTGTGCTAACTATTGGTTCGGGCGCAGTTTTAACGGTAAACAGCTTAATAGAAAATAAAGCGGGAGCTACATTGGCGGGTAATGGAACTATAGATGTAAAAGGAAACCTAATTTTTGTACCTACCTCAAATTCGACGATAACTTCTTCTGTTGCAACATTAAATGTAACCAGCTTGCTTCTTAACGCTGAAAATGCCGCTGTAGAGTTTTTATCTAACGGATCAAAGTTCAATATCAAGACAGACTTGCAGATTGTATCTAGTTCAAACACGAACAAGTTTGTTTTGGGAAATAATGCCTCTTTGATTTTAAACGGTGCAACGCCTTTCGCTTTAAAGGGTAATTACAATATTAATCTTTCTAATGGGGATGTCGTATATGAATCCGCTTACTTGCAGAATGTGAATACATCGTTTGGTTATAAAAACATTTCCTTTACCGGAAGTGGATTGAAGAATATTGCCGGGAATAATCTCTCTGTCTCTGGGAATTGGACATCATCAGGAGGTAAAATTGATTTGGCAACCAATAATACTACTGTTAGTTTTAACGGTGGCAACCAATCTATTACTGATGAGGGTAGCGCAGGAGGAAATGGGGTATTGTTTAACAATGTATCTTTTAATGGAGGTGGTATAAAAACATTATCTGGAAATGGTAAATTTTCTGTGGCTGTAAGTGGCCTACTTTCCATTTCTGGAAATACAGTTCTACAGGCTGTTGGTAAATTAACATTGAAATCCGATGTTAATGGATCGGCAAGTGTTGCCAGTATTCCTACTGGATCCTCAATTCAGGGAGAAGTTACCGTAGAGAGATACATTCAGGGCGGAAGTAAAGATATGTTGAGGACTTATAGGATGCTTTCGTCTCCTGTTTACGATAACTCAACTGCTTTCATTAATACCGATGTAGTTGGAAATAGAACATATAAATTTACCCAGTTGATTGATGATATGATTGTTACGGGGCCAAAAGGAGCAGAAAACGGTTTTGATCCCTCGCCTCAAAACAACAGTAGTGCATTTACTTATAATCAGGGGTATGTTGCAATTCCGAATATCAATACCTCTGTTAATGTGGGTAGAGGGATGTATATTTTTTTCAGAGGAAACAGAGATAATTTTACGGCAAAAGTTAATGCGCCATTCGTTGATCCAGAATCAACTGTTATGACTTTTAAAGGAGTGCTTAATCAACAAAACATTACTGTGCCTTTAGTTCATGGAGGTTCTGGTTATAGCTTGTTGGGCAATCCTTATGCGGCTACTATAGATTGGAACTTGATCACCAAAACGAGCAATGTAAGTAAGGTGGTTAGGATTTGGAATCCTAATCAACGTCAGTATTCTACTTACAACGGTAGCGATGGTGTAAATGGAGGCTCTAGATATATTGCATCAGGGCAGTCTTTTTTTGTCCAAACTAGCGACAATGTATCTCCCTCGGTTACATTTACCGAATCTGCCAAAATGGGGACGGCTTTAAAGTCGTCGTCGACCATTATGAGTGTTGAACAGAAAATGGTGAATACAACGATGGCAGTTGGAGAGAATACATTGGCAGAAGAAACGCCAACTAGAATCAGGGTGAAGTTGGCCAAAGAAAATACCGACAATCAGGATGAATCCCTTGTGGTGTTGAAAAGAGGTGCTTTGGCGGTATATACAACAGACGATGTACTCCATTTAAATGGCGAGGAAGTGTTTTTGGCGAGTTTGTCTACAGACCAGAAACAATTGGCCATTAATTACATGCCAGAAATAACCAATAGTTCAAATATCGGATTGTTTGTGAATGCCACCTCTTCGGGAAATTATTCATTACAATTCAACCTAGACGATATGCCCGTTGGTTTTGAAATTAAATTAAAGGACAGATACCTAAATACACTCACAAATATTGCTGAGGGAGTAAGTTATGTTTTGAATATCAATAAATTGGATACGGCAAGTTTTGGCAGCAATAGATTTGTATTAATGTTGGCGCCACAAACAACTTTGCCTGTGGTCTTGAAGTCATTCTCCGCTAATAAAACGAACGAGGGTGTGCAGGTTAAATGGACTACAGCAAATGAAGTAAACAACAGTCATTTCATTTTAGAAAGATCGGGAGATGATAAGGTTTTTGTAAATATGACTACCGTTTCAGCTAATGAGATAGCAGCTTATCAATGGTTAGATAAATCTCCTTTAAAGGGAAATAACTATTATAGGTTAACACAAGTGGATAAAGATGGGAAGTTTAAAGTATATGATCCTGTAATGGTTAAATATGAACTAAATGCTGTTTTGGCATCTGTAATGGTATTCCCCAATCTGGTAGATACCGATTTCACCATAAAATATAGCGGTACATTAACTGATGGCTCTTATTTAATGAAAGTTTCAGATGTATCGGGTAAGGTAGTTGTTAAAAAGACACTAGGGAAAACAGATTTGGATAAAGGTTTTAATACTAATTTTTCTGCTAATTCAGCTGGAACTTACGTGCTTGAACTATATGATGTAAATAACAATTTAAAATTGGGCAGTAGCAAACTTATTAAAAAATAGACCTTTTTTCGAACGATAATTCTGGGGATAATTAACCATAATTGGGTATTGTATAAATGTTTAAATTTTGCGAGATTAGCCGAATTATTTGATTTACAGAATAATAGAGATCGTTTGTTTAAGAAAGATAAAAGAAAATAGTAGGCCTATGCAAATTTTTACCCTTAAGATCAGGTTCTTTCTGATCTTAACCTGTTTCTTGTTTATTGCTAGATCATCCTTTGCTGATGTGGTTGTCACTCGGGCTATCGGCGGTCAGGGAATTTCTGCAGATAAATCTGTAGGTGGACCTCTTGCTGGTTATACAGCATTGGGAAATATTGTAATTTCGAGCACTAATGCTGGAGATTTTACTAACGGAACAAATAGAACATTAATTTTTACAAGACCTACAGGCTGGCAGTTTGAAGCCGGAATAGGCGCTGTATCATTTACTGGTCCGAATATCACTTCAGCTACCATTGGCGTTACGGCAACTGCGGTTACCATAACCTATACAGCTTCTGGTACGGCTGCCTTGGGGAATTCCCTTACCATTTCTGGTATACAGGTGCAATCAACAAGCAAGATCGTTGTAGCAGAAGTTAACTTGACAAGGTCAGGAGGTACTGGAGTAATTGCGGGCTTTGCTACGGGAACTATTGTGGCCCCCTTATCAAAAGTAGCAGGGGCAATTACCTCTTTACAGGTACTATTGCCAGGACAGGTCAATGCGGCTGGTACGGCAACAGGGAAATCGGGTACTGTTACTGTCCAGACTGCTGGTGTGGCATTTCCGGTAGTAGTTAATGCTGTAGATTATGCATTTAATATTGTTACGGTAGCGCCAAACGATGAAATCAACCTGACTTCAAATAATCCTGGAGCTATTATTCCTCCCAATATCAATCTGGTAAATGGATCAGCTACCTTTAATTCTGCTCTAGGTACAGCTAGCCCAACCACTGCGGCAAACTTTTCTTTTACGGCAACAGATGTAACAAATAACTCCGTAGCTCAAAATACGAGTACTAATGTTAGGATCTTGGTTGGAGCCTACAGTAAATTGTTGCTTTTATTGCCAGGAGAGGTTCAGGCTCCGGGCACACAGACAGGAAAGACGGGTACGCCTAGTGATGTAACTTCCAATGTCTCATTTAATGTTACGGTGGTTGCAACAGACGACTATTGGAATAAAGTTTCGGCTACTAATACCATTCAGGTTACTTCAACTGATCCTTTAGGGACTAATCCAGTAAATAATACACTTTCTGCTGGGGCGAGAACATTTTCGGTTCGCTTAAAAACGATAGGAAATTCAAATACAATTACGGCTACCGATGTTAGCCCTGGAACAGGTATACCTTACACAACAGATGGTGTAAATGTATTGCCTGGAGCTTTTTCCAAACTTCAATTATTATTGCCAGGAGAAGAAGCAGCTCCAGGAACAACCACCGGAAAAACAGGTACGCCATTGGCTCAGGCAGCTGGAGTACCTTTTAATGTTACAGTAAATGCAGTTGATGCGAATTGGAATATTATATCCAATGTCAACGATGTGGTTTCCATTACAAATGTGAATGCAACCTATGCGCTTACTACTATTTTATCGCCTGATGCAGCATTAACCGCAGGAACGGGAACGTTTTCAGTTACATTTAGTAGAGCTATAGCACAACAGTTAAAGGCTACAGATGTAACCGATGGTACAAAAACAGTAAGCACAAGCCCTTCTATTAGCGTAAATCCAGGAGTATTTGTTAAATTACAATTATTGTTGCCAGGTGAAACGGCCGCTCCAGGAACTGTAACAGGTAAAACAGGAGCACCTACAGACCGTACAGCTAATACCGCATTTAATGTAACGGTAAATGCGGTTGATGATTATTGGAATAGAATAACCACGATCACAGATGAAATCAACTTATCATCAACAGATTTAAATGCTCTAATGCCAGCTAATGCAGCATTGGTTGCAGGAACAAAGGCCAATTTCTCCATTACCTTAAAAACGGTGGGAACAGCTGCAATCACAGCTGTTAATGCCACAAATGGTACGATTGAATCAAGCCAAAGTGCTAATGTAAATGTATTGGTAGGCGCTTTCGCTAAGCTTCAATTATTATTACCGGGAGAATCGGCCGCCCCTGGCACAACTTCGGGTAAAACGGGTACTCCGATAGCCCAAACCGTTGGTGTACCTTTTAATGTACGGGTAAATTCAGTAGATGCTTCGTGGAACTTAGTTTCTACTGCAGCAGATGAAGTGGCCATTACTTCAAATGATGTTAATGTGGCTGCCCCTTATGCTAATGCGGTGTTGGTAAATGGTACGCAAGAATTTAGTGTGGTATTAAAAACAGCGGCAACCAACCGCACAATAACAGCCACCGATCTTACCAATGGAGCTAGAACTTTAAATACCAGCCCTTCATTTACAATGGCTGCAGGTCCATATGCTAAAATTCTGGTGCTGTTGCCTAATCAATCTTTGGCTTCGGGTACGGTTACAGGTGTAACGGGAAATCCGATTATTCCTGCTAGGGGCACACAATTTCAATTGAGAATAAGGGCAGTTGATGAATATTTCAATGTGGTTAACGGGATTACTAACACACTAACATTAGCAAAATCTAGTGTAGGTGATGTGGTTCCTGCTTCATCTTCAATGGTGACAAATAATTACAGAAACTTAAATGTAACCATTAATGCAGCAGGCTTGCAGACAGTTACGGTAACAGATGATGCTACGGCCTTTTCAAAAGTGGTAAATATTCCAGAGCCAACAGGAGCATCTTTAATTAGCTATCACTTTAGGAGCGCAAGCAGTGGCTCATGGAATAATGCAAGCACTTGGGAAAGTTCGGCTGATTTGATAACATGGCAACCAGCGACGCTAACGCCTACCAATAACTCTGCAACCATTACCATTCAAAGTGGAAGTGTGGTGGATGTAACCGCTACGGTATCTGCTGATGAACTAACCATTCAAGTGGGAGGCGCGTTAAATATAAATGCAGGTACTTTCACTATTGCCAATGGAGGCAATGCAATAGATATGTTGGTTGAAGGGACTTTAACCAATAAAAGTGCGATAACGGTGACCGGAAACTTGGAATTTGCCAGTACAGGTAAATATCAACATAAGTTTACTACAGTTACAGGAATAATACCTACAGCAACATGGAATACGGGTGCTGTTTGTGAAGTTATAGGCTATACCACCTATACGGGAAATGTTAGTGGAAGTGGTCAGGCGTTTTCAGACTTTGTATGGAATTGCCCAGATCAAAATATTAGCAATAATGGCCCAGCTTTATTAGGCACTTTTAGTGCACGTGACTTTACTGTGGTAAGCACAGGAACCGGGGTGGTATATTTGGGTACTACAGGAGGAACATCGGTTATAGATAGAAATTTTAGGCTAACTGGCGGAAATGTGGTGGTTAATAAAACGAGTGGAACCAGACTGCTAAATGTTGCAGGCAATTTTGCCCTTGATGGAGGAAGCTTAAAAAGTGGTACCGGTACTGTGAATATAGGTTTTATAGGTAATACGCCACAATATTTTTCTAATGTGGGCATTCCTATTTCCGGCGATGTTAATTTCGACGTTAATTCATCGGCAATTGTTGATTTTGGAACAGCGATAATCGACGGAACTTCGGGTAATTTTACCATGTCGGCTGGAGCTACCCTAATTACGGCCAATTCAAATGGATTAATGGCTGCAGGAACATATACGGGTACAATTCAAAATACAGGAAGTAGGTTGTATAATACTGCTGGTAATTATACCTATAATGGAAATGTTAGCCAATCGATCGGTACGGGTTTGCCTCTAACGGTAAACAACTTGACCATTTTGAATGCACAAGGGGTTACCTTCCCAAGTGGAACTGCAACCTATAATATAAATGGCGTGTTATCAATTCAAACAGGATTTCTGGATATGGGCCAAAACATACTTGGTGGCACTTTTACCAACACAGGCTTTGGTACCTTGAAAACACAGGCCACCAATGCTTTTTCGGTGGGTAAAACTTGGAGTATTGGAGTTGAATTCAACAGTTCTGCTAATCAGAATATTATTGCAGGAACCTATAATAGATTGTTAGCTGCTTCGGGTTCAGGCCTAAAGACTGGTCCAAGTGGTATACTCAATGTGAATGGAGATTGGTCTTCTGCTGGTGGTAGAGTGGATCTGATCACTAATAATACACCGATCAATTTTAGTGGGTTAAGCAGCCAAAGTTTGGTAGATCAGGGATCTAATTCAGGTCAGGGAATAGAATTTAATCAAGTTGTGTTTTCTAATAGTGGTATAAAGACGCTAACAAGCGGTAATTTCTCAGTATCTGCTGATGGTGTGCTAACTTTATCTACTAATACTTCGTTAAATGCTAATGGTCATCTTAGCCTATTATCAAGTGTTTCAAATTCTGCTAGAATAGCACCTATACCATCAACCTCATCTATCACCGGTACAGTAAACGTGCAACGATATGTAACAGGTGGAAACATGGAACCTTATAGAACCTATAGGATGTTTTCTTCACCAGTTTATGATAATACGGCATCATTTATCAACAATGATAACCCGGGCAATAGGGCTTATAAATTTAGTCAGTTTATTGATGATATTATTGTCACTGGTGCTGGTGGTACATTAAATGGTTTTGACAATAGTCCCACAAATTCGCCATCGGCCTGGACTTATAATAATGGCTTTGTAGCCGTTGGGAATATTAATACATCAGTTAATGTAGGCCAAGGATCATACTTGTTCTATAGGGGAAACAGAAGTAGCTTTTCATTAAAAGTATCTCCTCCTTTTATGGACCCAGAAAATGAAGTGATAGATTTTGATGGTGTGTTGAACCAACAAGATATTACGGTACCTTTAACTTATAGTGCTTCGGCAAGTGGGTATAACCTGGTAGGAAATCCATATGCTTCTACAATTGATTGGAATTCTGCTGGATTGGTTAAATCGAACATGAACAATGTGGTCATGATCTGGAATCCTGCAAACAGACAATATGCAACTTATGATGGTAACGTGGGCGTAAATGGCGGCAGTAACTTAATACCAAGTGGTCAAGGTTTTTTTGTGCAGTCAACAAATGGTTCTGGTAGCTTAAAATTCACTGAAGCAGCTAAAATTAGCAATCAGCCCTTACCTTTAATATTAAGTGCTCCATTAGATCATATTTCGCTAATTGATTATAAAGTTGCAGAACGACCACAAACTGATTACCTATCCAGTATCTCCTCTAGTTCAGAGTTAAGGGTATTTGTAAAAAAGGTGAATAGTCCATATGAAGCTGAGGCAGTCATTGTGTTTAAGGATGGTAAATCTGCTAGTTTTGTACAAGGAGAAGATGTGGCTGCTTTGGCAGGCAATGAAATTTATTTATCAACTCTATCTTCTGACAATAAAAAGTTGGTGATTAATTATATGCCAGCAATAGGAGAAGTTCCTAAAGTTAATTTCAGTGTAGATGCAGATGTATCAGCGAATTATCGTTTGAAAATAAATTTAGATAAACTGCCAAGCAATACTTTAGCGAAGTTAAATGATGCCTATTTGAATACATCGACTTTATTAAATGGATCAGACTATAATTTTACCATAGATAAGGCTGTTGCCGCAAGCTATGGTGCAAATAGATTTAGCATTTCATTTGAACCTCCGGCTACTTTACCTGTTGCTTTAACATCTTATGGCGCCTCTAAGGTTAATGAAGGGGTTTTGGTGAAATGGAGCACAGGCGTAGAAGCCAATAACAATAGATTTGAAGTAGAGAGAGCGGGTGAAAATGGTATTTATACCAGTATAGGAAGTACTAAGGCTAAGGGAAGTAATTCCAGCTATAGCCTGGTAGATAAAAGTCCTTTAATGGGAAATAATTATTATAGATTGGTACAGTATGATAATGATGGGAAATCTACACCTTATAGACCAATAGCAATTAATTATACAGGTAGCTTAACAACTTCAGCTGCCATTAATATTTATCCAAATCCGGTGAAAGAACAATTTACCATTAAATATAATGCCAAGAACGAAAGCAATAAGGTAATTGTCGACCCAGGTCTTGTACCAGCACCGGCAGATAACTCTACCTTGGAACTGGGCACGGTAAATATTGAAGAGAACGGTAAGAGAACCCCAAT
>NZ_JAELTN010000078.1 GCF_016428855.1 Pedobacter sp. ASV28 | reverse complement strand
ATGGTAACGCAGGTCTCGTGGGCTCGGAGATGTGTATAAGAGACAGATATAATTGATTTATGATTTACAGTTTACGATTTTAGATTTTGACAGGAATGTTGGAAACTATAGGGCTGTAGATTTGGTTTAACCGTATAAATTGCAGGCTTTTTGTACGACAAATCGGAATTCGTCAATCTAGAATCGTAAATTCCCTAATGGCTATGCCCTGCAAAATAACCAACTAGGGCTACGCTGATGCCCAGTAGTACAGCAACCATCTTTCTTTTGTTGATTTTATGGTCCGCACTCGATTCAAAGAGTATAGTAGTAGAGATGTGTAGGAATATACCGATTACAATTCCCATAATTTTATTGAAATAAGCTTCTATGCCACCAATACTACCATTGCTCAATCCTAAGCTCATCCAATAACCTAAGGGGGCCATTATTGCGAAAATGGCTAGGTAAAATACAATTTGACCTTTTTGGATATGGTTTTGCAGTAGGATGCTGGCCAAGGCAAATGCTGCAGGTATATGGTGTAGGGCAATGCCGAATATGAATTCGTTATGATGATCTTTGGCCAAGGGCATACCTTCTAAAAAGGCATGCAGACATAAACTGATCATAATGCCATAGGGGAAAGCATGCGCATGATGTTGCTTGTGGATATGTCCATGTTCAACACCTTCAGAAAACTGTTCGAGGAAAACCTGTAAGAGAAAGCCTATAAGGATGTAAATACCTATTTCATGTCCATCTGTACCGCTATAGGCATCGGGAATAAGGTGGAGCACTGTAATGGAGAATAAGTAGGCTCCACTAAAAGATAAGATAAGTTTTAGTAATCTTGACTTGTCATTCTTGACCAAAAAAATGGCCATACCTCCCAAAAAAGCACAAAAAAATAAAACAGAAAATTTCCAGATCTCCATGGTCTAAACAGGTTTTACTTTTTTATAAATGAAGGCCGTTAAAAGACCGATACTAATACCGAGTAGAGCGCCACAAAATACATCTATAGGATAGTGTACACCTACATAGACCTGTGCAAAACTAATCACGGCCGCCCAGGCTATGCCTATGGGCAAGATGGCTTTCCATTTCCTGTAAAATACACTGATCAAGAAAACGGCAATGCCAAAATGATTGGTGGCGTGCGATGATGGAAAACTTTTCCCGCTACCACAAGGTACACGGTGTATGATTTTATTGCTTAACGTTACTTCGTTGCAGGGGCGTACCCGGTTGACCATAGGCTTGATCATTCTAGACGAGATCAAATCGCCCATAGCGAAGGTGATCAGTACCCCTGCGATAATGTAATAGCCCGTTTTCTTATACTGCTTGATACAAAAGATAATAATAAATAAATACAGCGGCGACCAGAAAAAACGGTTTCTGAGCAGGGGCATAATCCAGTCGAAAAAAACATTGCTCAAACCCCTATGTATCTTTAGGAATAACTCGGTATCGAATTGCTGTAATTCTGCTATCATGCTTTTTTGCAAACAAGAATTAACCTGTCAGACTTCATTTCATCAAAAGGCTCTAAAGTATAGCTGCCAAATTTTTCGGTGATGAGCAGTCCGCTTTTTTCGAGCATATGTTCAAAATCTGCCAATAAGAAAGCCTGTACACGTTCCTCAAATGCATAATCTTTGAGCTTGTGTTCAAAATTAATGTGCTTGATGATTTTTCCTTCCGAAACAAATTTATGCAGATGGAATTCAATACCATCTATGGTCTTCGTTTCTTGGTTGGTAAGGTTTTTTATGATCTTTTGCGTATTGAAATAATCAATTACGAAAGTGCCGTCTGCTTTTAAACTTTTTCTAAATGCCTTTAGTGCATTCACATGATCCTTTTCCGTTTCAAAGTACCCAAAACTGGTAAAGAGGTTGAGGGCAAGGTCGAAATAATTGATATAAGAAAGCTTTCTCATATCATGCACATAGAAATGGAGGTTTTTTTGCTCAAACTGCTGCGCATATTTGATGTTTTGTTCTGATAAATCTATACCAGTAACATCATAGCCTTTTTTATTAAGGTAGATAGAATGTCTACCTCTACCACAGGCAATATCAATGATCTTGCTGTTTGCCTCGGGTTTTAGGTAAGCCAGTAGATTGTCTATCAGTAATTCTGCCTCTTGATCATTTCTATTCCCATATAGTATATGATAATATGGAGAATTAAACCAATATTGAAACCATTTTCGTTGCATTATTTACCGATTTGTTGAACTACAAATATATGATTTTGCCTTTTAATGCAGCTATGTTGTTCATCCACATTTTTTATTGATTTCATTTTCAAGGCAAAAAAAAGAAGCTGTCTAAAAAGTATTGCACCGGTTCCGTTAAAAGGGAAAGCTCTTTAATTGACATTGATGCCTCATTAAGATCTCCAATAAATTGGATATGGTGAAAATAAACTTTTTAAACAGCCTCTCTATAATAAGAGATTATTGATTTATTTTATAACTTTTTTACTGATTGTGCCCTCTGTTGTCGTTAAGGTTAAAATTAGCAGACCTTTGTTTGTTCCGGTAGTTACGGAGATCCTATTGTTGCCTTCTGTTAGGTTAACCGATTGGTCAGCAATTTTTTGTCCTATTAAATTAGTGGCCTCAATTTTACCTTTAATGGCCTTGGGTACGTAAATGCCTAATAAGATATCGGTGGCACCAATCTCTTGTAGGGTCAGCGCACTTGTTGGAACGGCAATTTTTGCACTAACAATACCCGATGGGTTTTGTGTACCGTCTAAATCTACTTGTTGCAACTGATAATAGTTGGTGCCCTTTAAAGGAGAGAAATCGGTAAATTTATAATTTCTCTCGGTATGGGTATTTCCAGCAGCAGCAACTTTACCGATAATGGAGAAATTGGTACCATCAACAGAACGGGTAATATTGAAATGCGAGGCATTTTTTTCTGAAGCGGTATTCCAGTTCAAGCTCACTGAACTTGCATTGGCCTTAGCGGTGAATGAGGTGAGTTCTACAGGTAAGGTTACAGGAAGACCTGTAGTGCCGCTTGTTTTTGCAATGGTGGCATAGAAAACTTTATATTCTCCAGCTCCAACTGGTCCCAAAATATCCGATACCTTGGTGGTTTTCGATAAAAAACCACTTGAAGGAGTGATTCCGGTAAAACCGGAAATTGCTGCCGTTTTGTTTGCTGGAAATGTAGGGTCTTTACTAATTAACAATACTATGTTTGCATTAGTGAAACCATTGTTAGAAACAATAGCGGCAGTAACATTGGGATTCATGTTGAACGAATCATTGTAGCCGGTAGTTGTGATTTTCCAAGTGCGTGCCAAGCGGCCTTCAATATTTGCACCTGTAGGAAATGGTGTATTGGCATCATTAGTGGTTGAGTAAGAAGCCATTGTAGCACCATTGGAAGTCATTGTCATAAATTGTTTGTCTCCCGGCATTTGCGATTTGGGAGACTTTTCAAAATAAGCCCCACTAGAATTGCCAGTAACCCACGTATTTAAACCACTGGCATCGTCCCTGCCAAATAGCTGGAAATTATCGTTGGTATTTGACGTAGAAAGTGGATAAAAGGTATCTTTAGGAAAGCCCGTTACCGTGTTGCCATTATAATCTTGATTGTTAGAGTAGGTAAAGCCATCTCTTTTGAATATGATTGAACCATCGGATGCGAAGTAAGTGCCATTGTTTACAGTTTCCCCATTTCCTGTGCCGTTTCCTAAGATAGCCGTACCAGCATATGCACCTTGGTCATGAGCCAGGTAGATCCTATATTTTGTAGCTAGGTATGAATATACCTTTTGGCGCTCTGTAGTCGTTAATCTTCTTGGATAAATAATGATTTCATAATAAGTTCCTGCAAAAGGTCTTTTCAGACCACTAATATCGTGATATAGTCCTCCTAATTGAACTTTGGTTACATTTAAGGTATTATAACGATTAGATTGTGAGCCTGCAACGTAATCCTGTTGTTTGCCAAAATAATCTTGACCACCCGGAGATGCTGTAACACCATCGTTTTGTTTGGTATTGCCTATGCCATTTATGCTAAACAACAAACTGTTAAGGTCTGTATATGGATCATATGGATTAGATATGATGTTGCTTATGGTCAGTTCGCTTGGGATACCGTTAATGGGCACATTAGGCGTATAAGCTTCCTTTACATTGTTGGTAAGTATAGTTCTGCCATAATAACCTATTTCTGCATCGGCAAATGTAGAAGCTGGAGCTGATTGGCTATAATATACTGCTCTTTTGCCAAAGCCGATATGGTCAAGTGCAGCAGATGTTGTGCCTGGTGTATTTGGTCCCAAATAAATAAGTGCGCCTGAACTATTGCCCGTAGCTACAATGAATACATCATATTTTAAAGTGTTAATGCCATCACCCAGTATGCTGGATAGTTCTGTCCCAACCTGGTCAAAGCTCATGGTTTGGCCAGAGGCAAAGGTAACACCTGATCGATCTGTGGCATTGCTAAAGGTAGGGTTTGTAATGGCGGGAGAAACAAAAGATGGCAATAGGGTAAAAGCTATTGAACCTTTATTTTGCCATCCTGTAATGGCACTGCCATTGGTTGCCGGTGTTACCCCATCATCACCTTTTAGCCAGATGGCAGGTAGGCCTATACCACCTGGGCCTTGAGCATTTCCCAAAAAAGGAACAGCCAATAAAATTGCAAGTAGAAGTTTTTTCATAATTTTTGTTTAAGAAGTTGAAGGTTGAAAAATAATAGACTTAAAAGTAAGACATTGGTCAACCATAAGTGGGTATGTATGTAGCGCAAACGTTTGATCGATTTTGGCCATGAAATTAAAAAATCATACTTTTTGTGCGTGAAAATGAGTGCTTTAACTAATGTGCGTACTTTGAAGGTCATGTTTTTGGCTCTGCTTGGAGAAACTCAACACAAACGTTTGTTTCTGTTATATTCGTTTACATATAACTTAACATGTACCCATATTTGGCAAGGACCACGCATAAGCAGCTTATTTATGGAAATTAAATTATCTGATCTACCGGAAACGTAAAAGATAAGTTTACAGACCACCTATTTTTTGTTAATTTTGGAAAAAAAATAATCACTTTGACTTTAATAAAATCTATCTCTGGAATTAGGGGGACCATAGGCGGTAAGGCCGGCGATGGTTTAACCCCAATAGATGTGGTAAAATTTACTGCAGCTTATGGATCTTGGGTAATCGATAAAACCCAAAATAAAAAAATCGTACTTGGTCGTGATGCCCGTATTTCAGGCGAAATGGTCAACAACCTGGTCGTTGGTACCCTTCAGGGACTTGGCATTGAAGTGATTGACTTAGGCCTTTCTACTACGCCAACCGTAGAAATAGCAGTTCCGCTAGAAAATGCCGCGGGAGGAATTATCTTAACGGCCAGTCACAATCCCAAACAATGGAATGCCTTGAAATTGTTGAATGCAAAAGGCGAGTTTATTAGTGATGCCGATGGAAAAGAGGTGTTGGAGATCGCTGAAAAAGCAGATTTTAGCTTTGCTGATGTAGATCAATTGGGCAAAGTGATCAAGAACGATAGTTATATCCAAAAACATATAGATGTCATTTTGGCCTTGCCATTGGTGGATGTAGAAGCGATAAAAAAAGCAAAATTTAATGTAGTTATTGATTGTGTAAACTCTACGGGAGGTATTTTTCTCCCTCCTTTGTTACGGGCATTAGGTGTAGAAACTATTCATGAACTTTATTGCGAGCCAAATGGCCATTTCCCTCACAACCCGGAACCACTGCCGGAAAACCTGACTGAAATATCTAAGGTTGTTCAACAGAAAAAGGCAGATTTGGGTATTGTAGTAGATCCAGATGTCGACCGTTTATGCTTTGTAAATGAAGATGGATCTATGTTTGGTGAAGAGTACACCTTGGTAGCCGTGGCAGATTACATTCTTAAATATACACCTGGTAATACTGTTTCTAACTTGTCTTCTACAAGGGCTTTGAAAGATGTAACAGAGAGATATGGAAATCAATATAATGCAGCCGCTGTTGGAGAAGTGAATGTGGTCAATCAGATGAAAGCTACCCAAGCCGTAATAGGCGGAGAGGGCAATGGCGGGATTATCTACCCGGAGTTGCATTATGGTAGAGATGCCCTGGTGGGTATTGCTTTGTTCCTTTCGCACTTGGCCAAATTTGGCAAATCAATTTCGGTATTGAGGGCCAGTTATCCATCTTATCACATCTCCAAAAACAAGATTACATTAACGCCAGAGATGGATATCGATGCGCTTTTGTTGCAGGTAGAGGAGAAGTATAAAAATCAACCGCATAGCACAATTGACGGATTGAAAATTGAATTTGAAAAAGAATGGGTACATTTGCGGAGATCTAATACGGAGCCGATTATTCGTATTTACAGCGAAGCTGAGAACGAAACAATTGCAGAAAACCTGGCCAATAAAATTATTTCCGACATTAAGGAGATATTGAAAATAGGCTAGTGCCAGCAGATACTAACTTATTATTTATAAAATGAAAAAAGTTTATTTGGATAATGCCGCTACAACGCCATTAGATCCAGAGGTAATCGCAGAAATGACCAATGTAATGCAACACTACTTTGGCAATCCGTCTGCTATACATGCCTTGGGAAGAGAAGTAAGAACGTTGGTAGAAAAGGCACGTAAAACAGTGGCAACACTGTTGAATGCATCCCCTTCAGAGATTTTCTTTACCTCTGGTGGTACAGAGGCCGATAATACAGCCATACGCTGTGGTATAGCGGCATACGGTATTAAGCATGCCATTACCTCTAAAATTGAGCATCATGCCGTAGAACATACCTTAGATATGTTGTTAAAAGACGGGGTAATAGATAAGCTCAGTTTTGTAGACATTGATGCCAAGGGCAATGTAGATTATGCGCATCTGGAAGAATTGTTGCAGAATAATGACCGGAGTTTTGTTTCGTTGATGCATGCCAATAATGAACTGGGCACTTTGACCGATATGGAAACAGTGGGCAACCTTTGTGAAAAATATAATGCCATTTACCATGCAGATACCGTACAGACCATGGGCCATTATGCGCACGATGTACGTAAGCTGAAAGCACATTTCATCGTTTGTGCTGCACATAAACTGCACGGACCTAAAGGAGTTGGATTTCTATATGTCAATAATTCTATTAAAATTCCGCCAATGATCTATGGTGGGGCACAAGAACGCAACATGCGTGGCGGAACTGAAAATGTATATGGTATTGTAGGTTTGGCCAAAGCCTTAGAGATTGCTTACGCGGAGATGGAGCAACACCAGCAACAGATACAGCAGTTAAAAGATTATATGAAGGAACAACTGTTGGCAGAAGTGCCTGGTATTGATTTCAATGGTGAAATAGAGGCTGGTAAAAGTCTTTATACAGTGCTGAACGTGTCATTTCCAGAAATGGACATGGCAGATATGTTGCTGTTCAATTTAGATATCAATGGCATTTGTGCTTCTGGTGGTAGCGCCTGTTCATCAGGTTCCAATATTGGTTCGCATGTGTTAAATGGTATCAAAGCGGATCCAAATCGCCCGGCGGTTCGTTTTTCTTTCAGTAAATACACCACTAAAGAAGAAATAGACTACACCCTCGAAAAAATTAAGATGGTGGTTAAACAGAATACCTTGGCTTAAGTCAAAACACTTTTTATTTCAAATGAAGAGAGAAATCTAATGGTTTCTCTCTTTTTTTTGAAGAGCAATTTTGGTGCTAATCGCTTCCATTTTGCCCCGCTTTGTGTTTCTCCCGATAAAACCTGTGTAACAAGCAAGTACACCACATAACAATAAAAACAGATGTTGCAATCGGTATCCAACTCAATCGGATCTATTTAACAGCAACTTGTGCTAATGCTCAAAGTAAGTTGTCATTTCGAATCGATGTGAGAAATCTAAACCTATGCTTTTCGTTTCATCTTTTTATTTGCTTATTTATTGGTCCATTTTGGATTGGCTTGTAAAACTTTGTTGTACACAGCGCAAGAAGTATCATGTGAACCAGGTAAATAACCAATACTCATCAAAAATTCACCAACAATTTCACCACCGGTAAATTTAAAAGTCTTTTTGAACAGCTTTACCCATTCTGCTTTGGTTTTGGGATGATGATGCGTTAACCATTTTTCGAAACTGCCAAACTCCTGCTGCAATTGAAGAATAGTCTTCGCATTTTCTATGGCTGCGTTGATCTTTAATTTATTGCGGATAATTCCAGTATCCTGTAATAAATGGTCCCTGTCGGCTGCTGTAAAGTTTGCTACTTTTTTAATATCGAAATTGGCGTAAGCTTGTCTAAAACCCACTTCCTTTTTAAGAATGGTTTCCCAACTTAAGCCCGCTTGGTTGATCTCTAAAATTAGGCGGCCAAATAATTCGTTATCGTCATGAATGGGAAAGCCATAATGATTATCGTGATAATTGGCATGCAGAGCCCTACGTTCTTCGGGCTGCATATGAGGTATAGCGCTACAGTAGCTCATGTTAATAATTGCTTGTAAATTTAATAGGCAAAAATAGAAGGTAAAGTGACAACCTTATGTCAGTTGACAAAAAATAGTTGTTTTTCTATTTTAAGAGCTGTTGCATTTCTTGCCAATGATAAAACTTTACCTTTTCGGCAGGTTGCTGGGCGGCAGTGAACATTGCCCTTGCAATCTCTCTTGCTGTAATGCCCTTGTATTTATTCAGACTTCCAACCAACAAAAAGTTAATGCCTACCCAAATCTTTATAAAGATCTTCTCCAATGGCCTACTTTCGCTTCTGTTGCCCATAATCATTGAGGGACGGAAAATGTGTGTATGCTCAAAACCAAGTGCCAATACATCTCGTTCGGACTCACCTTTGGTTTTTACATAGAAAATGGAAGATCTTGCATTGGCACCGATGGCCGTTACCATGAATACAGATTTTGCACCTTTTGCTAAGGTAAGCTGTGCCGCCAGAACCGGATAATCGTGGTCTATTTGATAGTATTCCTTTTCATTGGGCGTTTTCTTTTTCGTAGTGCCCAAGGTAATAAATACATCATCGGCAACTAGTTCATCCTGGTATTGTGGCAAACTTTGATAGTCGGCAATAATGGTTTTTAATTTATGGTGCTGTAAATCCAAAGGTTTCCTTACTACAATTTTTACTTGGCTATAAATATCACTTTGTAAGAGATCGTTTAATAAATATCCACCTATAAATCCGCTGGCACCAAAGAGAATTGCTGTTTTCATCTGTATCAATTAATTTTTGAACTATTAAGTTACACAAACCATCGCTATGCTGTATGAATTTGGTACTGCTGTAAGATCGCTATTTGACAAACAATAATAAATGGATATTGTTAAAAAGATATGGATCAAAATATAGCATATCATGGAAAGAGCAAATAAAAATGAAAAGAAAAAAGAAATAAGGAATGATCTGATTGATATTGATGATACAAAACCGACAAGGACAGAAGAGAATATCGAGAAGAATTCTTCTTCGAGCATCAAAACTAATTTCAGTAAGAATCATACACGTAAGCATCCGCCAATGGGTGATGGTCATGAGCCGGGTACTACACCTGGTAGTGGCTTTTAATCAAAATTATTCATTAAATTTAGGCCACGGCATTTCAGCCGTGGCTTTTTAATTTCTGCTATGCAACGTAAACAGTTTATCCAACAATCGGCATTTGCATTGGCTATGCTTTCCTTGTACAGGTCCAATTTATTTGCTAAAGCTCCTTTGTTCAGAGCCTATCAATTTAAACCCTTAAGAAATGATATAGGTGTATTTACCGAACAAGGTGGAACCATAGCCTGGCTAAATAACCCCAATGGATTTGTAGTAGTCGATGCGCAATTTCCTGCTACGGCACCCCATGTTATTGAAGAATTGAAGAAGCTGGGAGAAAAGCCTTTCAGGTATTTGTTGAATACACACCATCATGGTGATCATACCGGAGGAAATATTGCATTTAAAGGCTTGGCCGAACATGTAGTGGCCCATCAGCACTCGCTAGCTAATCAAAAACTTACTGCCGAAAAAGCGAACAACTTGGATAAACAGTTATTGCCGGATATGAGCTTTGGAAACAATGGTTGGAACACAAAAGTAGGGAAGGAAAAAATAACGGCGCATTATTTTGGAGCAGGGCATACCAATGGAGATGCCATTTATCATTTTGAAAATGCAAATATTGCCCATGTAGGCGACTTGGTGTTCAATCGCCGTTTTCCATTTATCGATACGGCAAATGGTGCCGATATAACGAGCTGGATTGTGGTTTTAGAAAAGACAATGAAACAGTTTGATAAGGATACGCTTTTTGTTTTTGGACATAGCCTCGATCCCGAGAAGATCACCGGTAACAAGGAAGACCTTAAAGCTTTTCAGCATTACCTACAATCCTTGTTGGCTTTTGTCGGCAATGAAATCAAGGCAGGTAAATCTAAAGATGATATTTTAAAAGCGACTACCATACCCAATGCGCCTGAGTGGCAAGGCGACGGTATTGCCAGAAGTTTAAATGCGGCCTATGCTGAACTAACGATGGTAAAATCATGATGAAACATACCACATTTGTAAAGTGGCATAACCACTTTTAAAAAGATCTGAAAAAAAATAAAGATATTTTAATTTATAAACGTTCTATATTTCAAATATATCTTTTATGGGGGAATATGGTGCTAATATATAAGGTGTTAAGCCCTATATTTGTTTAATCCAAATCCCCAACTTATGGATGATTTTTTAGCCGCACGTTCGCAAATGGCCCTTTCCTTGGGCTTTCATATTATCTATGCCTGTATCGGAATGGTGATGCCATTTTTTATGGCGGTTTCTCATTACAAATGGTTAAAGACAAATAAGGAGGTATATCAGCATATTACTAAAGCTTGGAGTAAAGGCGTAGCTATCTTTTTCGCTACAGGAGCTGTATCGGGAACAATGTTATCCTTCGAATTGGGCCTGCTCTGGCCAAAATTTATGGAGCATGCAGGTCCGATTTTTGGTATGCCCTTCTCCTTAGAAGGGACCGCTTTTTTTATAGAAGCCATTGCCTTGGGTTTTTTTCTATATGGTTGGAACAAACTCAATAAGTGGTTCCATTGGTTTACCGGGGTAGTGGTAGGCGTGAGCGGTTTGGCTTCGGGTATTTTGGTGGTTGCGGCCAATGCCTGGATGAACAGTCCGTCTGGTTTTGAATATGTAAACGGACAGTACACCAATATAGATCCCATCAAAGCCATGTTCAATGATGCTTGGTTTACACAGGCCCTGCATATGTGCCTAGCGGCTTTTACAGCTACCGGCTTTGCAGTGGCAGGCGTACATGCCTTAATGATCCTAAAAAAACAGTACGTAGATTTTCATTATAAAGCATTTAAAATTGCTGCTGCCTTTGCTACGGTATGTGCTCTTTTACAGCCTATAAGTGGAGATATTTCTGCAAAAGATGTGGCCAAAAGGCAACCTGCAAAATTGGCTGCTATGGAAGCTTTATACCAAACGGAAAAACCAGCACCCTTATTAATAGGTGGTATTGTAGACGAGAAAAATAAAACCGTAAGCAAGGCGATTGAAATACCCGGGGCTTTAAGTTTTTTGGCACATGGCAATTTTAAGGCTGAAGTTAAGGGCTTAGACCAAATTCCAGAAAATGAGCACCCACCAGTGGCCATTACCCATTACGCCTTTCAAATTATGGTGGGATTGGGTACCTTGATGCTGCTGCTTTCATTGGTGTATTTTTTTATCTTATGGAGGAGGAAAAGCGTATTGAAAACTTTATGGCTGCTCAAACTTTTTGTATGTGCTATCCCCTTGGGCTATATTGCTTTAGAAGCAGGTTGGGTAGTTACAGAAGTAGGTAGGCAACCCTGGATCATTTACGGCATTATGCGTACCAAAGATGCCGTTACCCCAATGCCAGGCATTGTCTGGTCATTCTATCTCTTTTCGGCCATCTATTTTTCGTTGAGTATCATTGTTATCTTTTTACTTTATCGGCAGATTAAAATGGTGCCTATTTTATATCATTCATCTGCAAAACAAAATACCGAACCATAATGGAATATGTAGTAATTACCTTTTTATGTTTATCCATACTGCTTTATTTCCTGTTGGGAGGAGCTGATTTTGGGGCAGGTATTATCGAGTTGTTTACCTCGAAAAAGAATAGAGGAAAAACCCGTCATACCATGCATCAGGCTATTGGGCCAGTTTGGGAAGCCAACCACATGTGGTTGATCATAGCCATAGTCATCTTGTTCGTAGGTTTTCCATTGATCTACACTACCATGTCTGTTTATTTACATATTCCGCTGGCCATTATGTTGATTGGCATTATAGCGAGGGGAACAGCTTTTGTATTTAGACATTACGATGCGGTAAAAGATAATATGCAGGAACTATACAATCGAATTTTTATTTATTCGAGCTTTGTTACCCCTTTGTTTTTGGGTATTATAGCAGGTAGTGTTTTATCTGGAAGGGTAGATCTGGCTGCGAATAATTTTGTGGATGCCTATATCTTTAGCTGGTTGAATTGGTTCTCTGTTTCGGTGGGGCTGTTTACTACCGCTTTATGTGGTTTTTTGGCGGCCATTTATCTAATAGGGGAGTGTAAAACAGCAGAAGATAAGAAACGCTTCATAAAGAAAGCCGAATATATGAATGTGGCAGCCGTAATTTTTGGAGCAATGGTCTTCTTCAGTGCGGCGATAGAAAAAGTCCCTTTAATAAATTGGGTAATCTACAACGAAGTGGGCCTGGTATCAGTAAGCTTGGCCAGTCTGTCTTTAGTATTATTGTGGTATCTGCTTTTAAAGGGCAAAACAAAAATTTTACGCGTGTTGGCAGGTTTTCAGGTGACCATGATTTTGATTGCCATTAGCTATGCGCACTTCCCTAATTTTATCAGGTTGAAAGGAGGTGAGGTAATTTCCTTATATGAAACAATAGGCCCTGAGAAGACGATTCAAAGCTTAGGATGGGCATTGGTATTGGGAAGTTTGTTAATCTTGCCTTTTTTAGGATATCTGTTCTATAAATTTCAGCAAAAGGAAGAATAATCATATTACTTAAACACCTAAAACGAACTAAGGTGTTTCTATGTGGTAATCAATTATAGTGTTTTTAGATTTCTCCTGGGTCCTCGTCGAAGTAACGGCTAACCATCTCAGGTATTTTAGAGCATTTAAAAAATTTAAAACTACCGCAAAATCACCTAAGATGAACTAAGGCGTTTTAGGTGGTTGAAAAAATAATAGGATATAGAAGGACCGAAATAAAAAACCACCTAAAACATCTAAAATGAACTAAGATGTCTTAGGTGGTTGAAAATATAGCACTGTTAGATTTAACTTTTGTTGATTGTCAATTCTCTCTGCGTCCGAAATGCCGACAGCAGTTTCCTAATCTATACCGCCTTTACGGATGGCTTTTTTCTGTTCTGGCCAAGTAGAAGGTTTTCCGGTACGTTCATTTGTAGGTAATGGATTACTTCTTTCGTTAGAGGTTTTTTCAGGGTCTTCACAGGCCATATAAACCATAATGGCAGCAAGAATAACATTGCTCCTGATCTCATCGAAAACTAATTTATCATAGCTATCCCTATTGGTGTGCCAGGTATAAGTGCCATAATCCCAGCTGGTAGAGCTTAGGGAGAAGCCCGGCGCACCCACAGCTACAAAAGAGGCAAAGTCAGAACCGCCAGCTCCCGGTACACCCGGGAAAGAAGTTTTGATCTGGTTTTTAATGGTATCAGGTACTTTGGCCAACCAGCGCGTTAAAAAATCTTTTGCTTTGGCAAAGCCTTGGCCGCCTAGATTAACCACTCTTCCGGTGCCATTATCTTGATTGAACAATGCTTGTAGGTTGCCCACAATTTCGGGGTGATCTTCTACAAAAGCTCTTGAACCATTTAAGCCTTGCTCTTCACTTCCCCAGTGGCCCACCAAAATGGTTCTTTTTGGGTTGGGATAAAATTTCTTGAGCACACGCATCACTTCCATCATCATGATGGTACCTGAGCCATTATCAGTAGCGCCACTTGCGGCATCCCATGAGTCGAGGTGGGCCGATAACATCACATATTCGTTCGGTTTTTCCTTGCCCTTAATTTCGGCAACCGTATTAAAGGTAGGTACAAGACCTAATTCTTTAGATTCTGAAGTGATGTTTAGTACAGGTTTGGCACCATATTTTACTAAGCGATAGACTAGACCATAATCTTCTACGGACAGGTCAACTGTTGGAACTTTCTTGGTATTGGCCCCAAAAACCTTGTCTACGCCAAAACCTTGCGACCAGTTGTTAATGATAATGGCGACAGCTCCGGCATTTTCCAAGGCTAAAGCTAATTCTTTAGCTTTTAAACCCGTTTTAGCTAAATTTTGCGCGAATTTTTTAGTCGCTTCAGCTTTTTCTTTTTTAAATTTTTCGAACAGCTCTTTGGTTGCAAATTCTTCCCAATTTTTTTCTGGACGACCAGAGGGCTGATTTTGTGAGATCAAGACCAATTTGCCTTTAACATTAGGTAGCCATTTTTGAAAAGCAATAGAATCGATAATGTTTTCGGGTAGAATAATGGCTTCGGCCTTAATGGGCTTGCCATTGGTTGATGGGCTCCAGGCCAATTGTGTGCCTTCTAAAGTTCTTAAACGCGGACTGACCAGGTCAATGTGGGTAATGCCTCTTTGCCAACCTCGCCATTCTCCCCATTTTTCATTCTTGGCCGAAATATTCCAATCTGTATATTTTTTTACTACCCAATCATTGGCTTGTTTCATTTGTGGCGAGCCTACCAAACGTGGGCCTATCACATCCAAAAGTTCGTGAGCCAGCTTTTCAAGCTGTGAATTTTCATTGGTTTCCTTAACGATGTTGTCAATTACCTTGTCTTGTGCAAAAACAAAAGAGGAGGTAAATAGCAATAAACTCGGTAAAAGTAATTTTCTATTCATGTTTAAAATGTTTATTGTCTTATAGACCTCTAAATTAGGGATTAAGTCCGTTCTAAATTTTTGTTAATAGAAATGTTGCAAAGCTTATAATCCCTTTTCCTTGAGCCAAATTAGCAAAGCTTCTTTTACGGCTTCGCCTATTTTTGTCAAATTTTTTTTGTTCAGCAAGAAATCGCGGCTTTGGCCGATGTCGCCAATTTCTAGAAGTACGCGGTATTTGGCTTTGTTTACCTGCTCATCTAGACTATAGAAAGCTCTTTTGCCAGTTTCCTTACATCGGTAATCATTTCGATCAGGCCAGCTATCCCCAAAAACACCTTTGTTGGTTAAATCGGTTGCCGAGGCTATTGCTGCTGTTAAGCGAGCCGCTAGTTCCCGATTATCTTTCTCATATTCATCACCTTCGTGGATGAACCCCCAAATGGCATGTTGTTTGGTGCCGCCGTTGTTATGGAAGGAAATAAACACATCGGCCTTCAGCTCATTTGATTTATTAATTTCATAAGCATAACCTGAAATTTTTCCCTCTATCACATCTGAGGTATGCTCTAGTTTTGTGTTGCTACCTACGTTGGCGTGATGCAAATTTTCTTCGTACAAACTCCATACTTTATATTCCTTTTTCATTGGCGATTTTTTCATCGCTGCTTCTACCATGGTGTTACAGGTTTGCGCTTCACTAAAATCTACACCAGTATCGGTTTGGTGCGAAGGTTGCCACACCACAACAGTTGATTTTTTTTGCGCTAAAACCATCTGGGAACATAAAACAATAGATAGCAGGGGAAGAAGGTGAAATTTTAGTTTCGAAAATGGTAACATGGTTTGTATTTAAGTTTGAAGTGAAAATAGTATAATATCTATAAATATTAGCTTTAAGATGGTTTGTACCTCATCGAAAGGACAAAAAAGCATTATTAGGGAGCTATCGGATGCGAGGGGAGAAGCCATTCAAATATCCGTGCCCAGTTTTTTAGTTAGGGCTTCGTTGTATTTTGCTTTTTCTTTTGTTTAGCTGTAAAAAGTCGAAGCTATTAATATTAAGTAAAATATATGTTTTTTTCATTGCTGTTTGATTTGTTGATGTTAAGTTATGAAATGTTTTGGATGTACTAAATAATAACGTCTTGGTTAATTTTTGTTTTTATTTTTCCTCTATGCCGGAGGACATTCAACTTTTCTTGATAAAAAGTTGATCAAAAATCAAGGCTGCCTATTTTTTCTTTGATGCACTAGCTAGGGCTAATTACTGCTGACTGAAAAAATAGGAGGCCAAATAACGGTAACGTGGATTTTTTGCAAGGGCAAAAGTAGGTATGTTAGAGTTACAGATTAGCGTACGATAAACCTGATTGACGGCGGTAGCTTGCGAAGTGTAGCGAGCAACTAAAGCCAAAAAGCAGGGCTGAAATTGTTTAGATGTACGAACCCTGCTTTTCTAGTATAATCAATTTCCCGAAAAATCGGGATTTCACTTCGGTCAACGTTGTTGTCATTTGTTCATTAGTTTTATGGATTAGCCTAATGAACCAGTGAACTACCGAACAAAATTACTTCTTCATCATTTTAAGGAAGGTGGCCAATTTTGCCTTCATTTCCCTTCTGTCTACAATAAAGTCAAGGAAACCATGCTCCAGTACAAATTCTGAAGTTTGGAAACCTTTTGGCAGATCTTTTTTAATGGTTTCTTTAATTACGCGAGGGCCTGCAAAACCGATTAAGGCGCCTGGTTCGGCAATGTTAATGTCGCCCAACATGGCGTAAGAGGCGGTTACACCACCCGTAGTTGGATCGGTTAATAGGGAAATATAAGGTATTTTTGCCTGACTCAACAGGGCCAGTTTTGCGGAGGTTTTGGCCATTTGCATCAAAGAAAATGCAGCTTCCATCATACGTGCGCCACCAGATTTAGAGATCATTAAGAAAGGAACTTTCTTTTTAAGACTATAATCTATAGAGCGAGCAATTTTTTCGCCTACTACAGAACCCATAGAACCGCCAATGAAGTTGAAATCCATACAGGCAATCATAATGTCTTCTCCATCAATTTTGCCATGTGCAGCCCTTATGGCATCTTTTAGCCCAGTTTTTTTGCTGGTTTCTATGAGCCTATCGGTGTAAGGTTTGCTATCTACAAAGTTTAACGGGTCTCCAGAAGTTAGGTTAGGGAAGATTTCGGTATACTCGTTATGATCAAAAAGTACCTGGAAATATTCTTTAGAACCTACCCTAAGGTGATAGTTGCAGTATTGGCAAACCCATTTGTTTTCTTCTAGATCGGCACTGTGAAGGGCTTTCTTACAGCTTGGACATTTATTCCATAAGCCATCTGGAGCTTCCTTTTTTTCTTCGGTGGTAGTGCTGATACCTTTCTTTTCTCTTCTAAACCAAGACATGTTTACTTTTTAAAAATGCGACTACAAAGAAACGAAAAAAAAAATTAACACAAATAAGAGATTTAATGTTGTCTTAGTGTATAATTGACAATAAGTAAAATTTGATTACATTTGTGTTTATTCACTTGTTGTTAGATTAAAATTCCTAACTTCGAAACATACTAAAACTAAATATAAAATGAGTTTAAAAGGCTACAAAGGCGTAATTTATGGAGCTGCTGTACAAGAACTGTTTGAGCAGGCCAAAAAACATCAGTTTGCACTACCTGCTGTAAACGTAACAGGAACCAATACGATTAATGCGGTAATGGAAACGGCTAAAGCGGTGAATTCGCCGGTAATGATCCAATTATCAAATGGTGGTGCGCAATTTTATGCGGGCAAATCTTTAAACAATGATAATTTACAAGCATGTATCTTAGGTGCGGTTTCTGCTGCTAAACATGTGCACTTATTGGCAGAACATTATGGTGTAGCCGTAGTTTTACACACCGATCATGCCGCAAAAAAATTATTGCCTTGGATCGATGGTCTATTGGACCATGGTGAAAAATTCTTCGCCGAAACAGGAAAACCTTTGTTTTCTTCGCACATGTTGGATCTCTCTGAAGAACCTATTGAGGAAAATATAGAAATCAGTGCCAAATATTTGGAGCGCATGAGCAAAATGGGAATGACCATTGAAATTGAGCTTGGCGTTACCGGAGGTGAAGAAGATGGAGTGGACAATAGTGATGTAGATAGTTCTAAATTATATACCCAACCTAGCGAAGTGGCTTATGCTTATGAAGAACTGAGCAAAGTGAGCGATAGGTTTACCGTAGCGGCAGCCTTTGGAAACGTACATGGTGTTTATAAACCAGGTAACGTAAAATTGCAACCGATCATCCTGAAAAATTCTCAAGACTATATCAAAGAAAAATACAACCTGACTGCCGAAAAGCCAATCAATTTCGTATTTCACGGCGGTTCTGGTTCTTCGCAAGAAGAAATTAGAGAGGCAATTTCTTATGGTGCCATTAAAATGAATATCGATACCGATATGCAATGGGCATTCTGGGAAGGTATTTTAGGTTACTACAAGAAGAATGAGGCTTATTTACAAGGCCAAATTGGAAATCCGGAAGGCGATGATAAACCTAATAAAAAATATTATGATCCAAGGGTTTGGTTACGTAAGGCAGAAGAGGAATTTGTAAAACGCTTAACGGTGGCTTTCGAAGACCTGAATTGTATCAACGCTAACGATAAACTATAAGTTCTACTTGTTTATCATAACAAAAAGCGCTGCAATGATCATCGCAGCGCTTTTTGTTTAAAGATTTTTGTTGCCGATATGTGTTTGTAGTAGCGGTCTATAGCCAATACCAATTGGTATTTCTTCCCCGGCAATAATCAACTGC
>NZ_JAELTN010000077.1 GCF_016428855.1 Pedobacter sp. ASV28 | reverse complement strand
CGAGATGGTAACGCAGGTCTCGTGGGCTCGGAGATGTGTATAAGAGACAGGTATTACTTAGAAGTCGTTCTGAACTTTCCAAACACACCCAAAGGCAATTTGATGCCAGAAGTAGCCTGTAAAAACAGCTCTCCCGTTTCTAAATTTTTTACCTGCGGAAATGATGTCCTGATTAGATTCTCGACAATTACCGAAGAAAAACCGAGGGAATAAGTGTTCAGGATAAGAAAGTGTTCTTGAGGGTCTAACAGTTGTACCACATCTTGCATCATCTCTTGTATATGGTCTTCCAATTTCCATTTTTCACCATTTGGCCCATGTCCAAAAGCGGGAGGATCTAAGATAATGCCGTTGTATTTCTTGCCTCGCTTCAATTCCCTTTTTACAAACTTTAATGCATCCTCTACCACCCAACGTACATCTTTAAGTTTAGAAAGTTCTTGGTTCTCATTGGCCCAGTTTACTACCTGTTTAATCGAGTCGACATGAGTGGTATCGGCACCTGCCGCCTTGGCTACCAAAGAAGCTGCCCCGGTATAGGCAAATAGATTTAATACTTTAGGAACAGGGGTTTTGAACTTTTTGATAGAAGAAGAAATGTAGTCCCAATTCACGGCCTGTTCTGGAAAAACCCCTACATGTTTAAATGAAGTAAGGCCTAAACGTAAATTGATGCTAATTTCATTGTTCTGATAATTGATATTCCAACGATCGGGTACATTCTTACTGCTCTTGATCCAATCACCACTAGTGGCAGATCTTCCTTTGAAAAGAATATGGGTTTTGTTTTTCCACTCTTGTGGCGATAGAACTTTCTTCCATACTGCTTGTGGTTCTGGTCTGGCTAAGATCAGATTGCCAAAACGTTCCAGTTTTTCGAAATCTCCACAATCGATCAGTTCATAGTCTTTCCAGTGGGTTGGGGTAAGCAGTTGTATCATGTATTAAATATGTAATTCGTCATTGCCAGGCACGAAGCAATCTTAATGCGATGGTTGTTTAAAATTCCCGTCATTTGAACAGTCCACTCCAATGTTTCGGAGAGGGATGAGGAGAAATTTAACGTCAAACCATGCTAAACAAGGACTTCTCACCTTCAATCGAAATGACGATGCTTGTAAAGCAAAGATAGCAATTTTATAATTTATCCTTCGCAGCTTTCATAAAACGACTGGCAAATACAAAGTCGTTCAGTTCATCTATATCCGTTTTGGCGATTTCTTTATTCGAACCTTCCCAGAATTTTTTTCCTTCATGTAAGAACATAATATAATCACCAATGCCCATTACCGAGTTCATATCGTGGGTTACTACAATGGTTGTGGTGTTGTATTCTTCCGTAATTTCCTTGATCAGCTCATCAATCACAATAGATGTTTTAGGGTCCAGACCAGAGTTTGGCTCATCGCAAAACAAATATTTGGGATTCATGGCAATTGCACGTGCAATACCTACACGTTTCTTCATCCCTCCAGAAAGTTCGGCAGGGAACAGCTTATTTTTTCCTTCCAGGTTAACCCTGTTCAAGCAAAAGTTGACCCGCTCTAATTTTTCACTTCTCGACTGGTCGGTAAACATATTTAAGGGAAACATAATGTTCTCTTCCACGGTCATCGAATCGAATAGGGCAGAGCCTTGAAAGAGCATACCGATCTCTTTTCTTATTTCTATGCGCTCTTCGGTATTTAATTGGGTAAACTCCCTGCCATCGTAAAGTACGCTGCCTTGTTCTGGAGTATGCAGGCCAATCATGCATTTAAGTAGGGTGGTTTTTCCAGAACCCGATCCACCAATGATCAAATTGGTCACACCCGGTTTAAATTTTCCTGAAATTCCTTTTAAAACTTCGTTGTCCCCAAATGATTTATGAATATCCTTAATCTCGATCATAATAATAATTGGGTTACAATGTAATCACAGGCTAAAATACTAATACAGCTTACCACCACTGCTCTGGTACTGGCTTGGGCTACCTCTAAAGCACCACCTTTTACATAGAACCCTTCGTAGGCCGGTACAGAAGTAATGATAAATCCAAAAACAAAAGCTTTTACCAAGGCAACAGTAATGGTGTATGGGTTGAAATCGGTAGTGATACCTTGAATATATTCTGCAGAAGAAACAGCACCAGATAAAGTACCACCTAAATATCCACCAGAAATGCTCAGTACCATAGAAATGATTACCAACATGGGAACCATGGTTATACCGGCAATAATTTTTGGCAGAATGAGATAGCCCGGTGCATTGATCCCCATGATTTCCAAGGCGTCGATTTGTTCGGTTACACGCATGGTGCCTATTTCCGAAGATATGGCCGAACCGATCTTACCAGCCAAAACGATAGCGCTAATGGTAGGGCTAAGTTCCAAGATAGAAGAGTCGCGGTTTACGGAACCAATAATGGTCTTTGGAATAAAATCGCTGACCAACTGGAAGGCAATTTGCAAGGTCATTACAGCTCCAATGAAGGTTGAAATGATACTGATTAAGCCTAAAGATCCTACCCCGATAAAGTCCATCTGCTGAAAAATGGCCTTCATGTATATTTTCATTTTCTCGGGCCTTCTAAAAGCTGCTTTCAACAGCAATATATATCTGCCAAAATTGGTAAAGTTCATTTAATAAACAATTTGTTTAAGTTTAACTTAATATTATACAAAGAAACAATAAAAATGTTCTGGCTACGCCTATTTATTGAAAAAATATTCCTTATTAAAATATTATTAGCTTTTTTGTAACCTAATCAATTCAATGGAAATGAATGCAATTATAACTGGTGCCACCAAGGGAATTGGAAGGGCAATAGCACTAAACCTGGCTAAAAATGGCTACAACCTGGCGCTTTGTGCAAGAAACCATAATGATTTAAATGATTTAAAAATAGCACTCGAAACTTTTGGTATTAAAGTATTGGTCATACCCACAGATTGTGCCAAAAAAGAGGAAGTGTTGAACTTTGCAGAGCAAACGATGGCTTTTTTTGATAAAGTAGATGTACTGGTAAATAACATAGGGGTATTTTATCCGGGCAGCTTACTTGATGAAGAGGATGAAGTGTTTGAAAAGCAACAGCGGATCAATGTGAATACCGCTTATTACCTGGCCAAGATCTTTGGTAAGATCATGAGAAAGCAATGTTCTGGACACATTTTTAATATATGTTCTGTGGCCAGTAGGGAAGTGGTAGAGAACGCAGGAAGCTATAGTGTAACAAAAGCCGCTATGCTCAGTCTTAATCATGTATTGCGGAAGGAATTAGCTCAGTACAATGTAAAAGTGACGGCAATTATACCAGGTTCTACATTAACCGCGTCATGGGAAGGAACCACCATAGACCATAACAAATTTGTACAACCAGAAGATATAGCCAAATCTTTATACACCATTTTGAATTTGAGTAATGGTGTAAATGTTGATGAGCTCGTCCTAAAGCCTCTAAATTTTAATGATTAAAGGAAGGAGATAGCAAAATGGAAAAGAAATTATATAGAAACGAACATGACAAGGTGTTGGCGGGAGTGTCATCTGGTGTCGCAGAATATTTACAGGTTGACGTCACAATCATAAGGCTGCTTTTTGTATTGTCAACTATTTTTTTGGCAGGCGGTGGTATTTTGGTATATATTGTTTTATGGATTGTTGCCCCTGTAAATAATGATCCAACGGTAAAGTTTAAGCAGTTTAACGATTTTTATAAAAATAATCCGCAAGGTACGACCATGTTCAACTCTTCAGAGGCGTTTAGCAATCCATATGAGAATAGTCAACAAACTAAATGGAATACGCCCAATGCCGGAGCAGATTTTTCTAATGATAGCAAGTTTAAGTCTCCCAAAAATAATGAAACGGGAAAGACTATCGTAGGTTTGGTATTACTGGTACTGGGCATTTATTTTCTGTTGAGACAGATGGATCTGGTTCCTCATTGGTTCAACATATTCCATATCTATAAACTGTGGCCTTTGGCAATAGTGGCTTTAGGAATCAGCTTGATTTTTAAGAACCAACGTAAGAATGAATGGGAAAACTTTAAAAAATCTACAGAAGAAGCTCAACGCAGTTCTACAGAAAAGCCTGTTCAGGAAACGGAACCTACAAAAGACCAATCAGGAACCAACGATCAGCCTACAACAGAACATTAGTGATAAAGTTTAATCGTTTTAATTAACCTACTAAGTGATTTAATTGGATCAGGGATAATTTGAGAAGCCAAGTTCCCATTTAATCATAAACAACTAAAAAATAAATAGATGAAATTTGAAAGGATTATATGGGGTGTATTGCTGCTGTTTATCGGCGGTGTACTCTTGCTTGATAACTTGAATGTTATTGAGTTTTATTGGAGAAATGTATGGGGCTTTTGGCCTGTTTTTCTAATCATCGGCGGAGTAAATTTACTGTTGAACAGAAATGGTTCCCAAACGGGGAATATCGTTTCCTTGGCCATCCTGATCATTACCTTGGCATTTCTATTTGTTAAAGGACAGGAAAAGCCCAGAGGTGGTTTCTGGTGGGGATGGAAAGATAAATCGTATCAAAGCGATATGGATAGTTCTGATTTTGATGATACCACAACTTCGTCTGCTGTCGAATTCTCCGAAGCCTACACATCGCTCGATTCTGCTAAGAAGACGATATTAAATCTCTCTGGAGGCGGTACCTCTTTTGACCTTAAAGGAGCAACAGATAGCTTGTTCTTGGCAAAGGTTAAAAACAGAAAAGGAAACTTCTCTTTGGTAAAGACTTCAACAGATACCGTAAATACGCTTACGTTTAAAATGAACAATAAGCGTAAAGGTAAAAACTGGTCATTTAATACGGGAGGGAATGCGATAGACCTTAACCTAAACATACATCCGGTTTGGACAATGAACCTGAGTATGGGAGCAGGAGAGCTTGATTTCGATTTGTCTAACTATAAAGTGAGAACCCTAAATTTTGATGGTGGAGCTGCCGATCTTAAGATTAAACTGGGTGACTTATTGCCCATTGCCGATCTGAACGTCAAAACAGGTGTAGCCAATGTAGAAATAAAAATACCACAGGCTTCGGGCTGTAGGATTAAAACCCATACAGGCCTTTCTGCCAAAGATTTTAAAGGTTTTACAAAAATAGAAGAAGGTGTTTATGAAACGCCCAACTACAAAGAATCTAAAAATAAAATTTTTATTAAATTGGATGGTGGTTTAAGTAACTTTGACGTAGACAGGTATTAGGCAAATTTGGAAAAAGAACTGTGATCGTGAACATCAGTTTTCCAAAGCTAAATTGACAGGTCTATAGTTGTGAAATGAACTCATATGCTAAAAATAAAAACCTTTGTACACTATTGTAGTTGACGGAAAGCCGCAAGGACCATATACCTTAGCGCAGTTAAAAACTTTACCTTTACGTCCCGACACCTTTGTTAGAAAACCAGGGATGGATGACTATAAGGAAGCCCATGAACTCGAAGAATTACGCGAGCTCATGGGCTTTCACTTTCAAAAAACTGCACCCCAGTATTTTGCTTCATTCGATCAGCGGCTGCTGGCTGCTGCAATTGATTATTTCTTAATTGCCGTGCTATATGCGTTGATATTGCTACTTGTATTTTGGGTGGTTCAAGAAAAATCGCAGAGAATACAGGTAGCCATTACTGGATTGCTATTTGTGCCGTTGGTGAAATTTATATATAGCGTTTTTGCAGAAGCTTCTGCAAAACAGGCCACCATTGGCAAAAAATTGCTTGATATCAAAGTGGGTGATGAACAGGGAAACCGTATCAGTGTGGGCATGTCCTTTATTAGAAATCTCTCAAAGATCATATCTGTGATGACGTTGGGTTTTGGTTACCTCTATTGTTTCCTGAATAAGAGGCAACAATGCCTACATGACGTAATGGCCAATACCTTGGTCGTTAAGCAACGATTGTTATAATTAAGTAAGAAAGCAATCATAATTTAATAAGATATCAATTTAACAATTAAATGTTTGATGTATCTTTGTAAACCATGCAGAAAGAAGCAAATACCATATGGTTAAATGGAGGCTATTGTAATAGCCTTACGCAATATTCGAGATTTCTCACACGTGAAGTGAAGATTGGTGATGTACCAATGGGGGGGCTTAACCCTATAAGGATCCAATCGATGACCACTACCGATACGATGGATACCCTGGGAACTGTTGAGCAGACTATACGTATGGTTGAATCGGGATGCGAATATGTACGTATTACGGCGCCCAGTATTAAAGAGGCCGAAAATTTGGCCAATATAAAAAAGGAATTACGCTTGAGAGGTTATAATGTGCCTTTGGTTGCCGACATACATTTCACTCCAAACGCGGCAGAAGCTGCGGCAAGGATTGTTGAAAAAGTACGTGTAAATCCAGGTAATTATGCAGATAAAAAGAAGTTTGAAAACATTGAATATACAGCAGCTGCCTATCAGGCAGAACTAACACGTATTTATACCAAATTTGCTCCGCTGGTAAAAATATGCAAAGAGTATGGTACAGCTATGCGCATAGGTACCAATCATGGTTCACTTTCCGATCGCATCATGAGCCAGTATGGCGATACCCCGCAGGGCATGGTAGAATCGGCTATGGAGTTTATTCGTATTTGCGAAGATCTAAACTATCATAACTTGGTCATCTCCATGAAGGCCAGTAATACACAAGTGATGGTACAGGCCTATCGCCTGTTGGTACAGACCATGGTAAAAGAAGGGATGAATTATCCTTTGCATTTAGGGGTTACCGAAGCCGGAGATGGGGAAGACGGTAGAATAAAATCTGCAGTAGGAATTGGAACCTTATTAGCCGATGGCCTTGGTGACACCATTAGGGTTTCCCTTACCGAAGACCCTGAATTTGAAGCACCTGTGGCAAAAGCGTTGGCAAAAAGATTTGAGCTGAACTTGGCCAGCAGTGGAACAGCAATATTGGGCCAAAATTCTATAGGTGGAAGTTTGGGCGCAGACTTTGAACTTCCCCAATTAGCTGATTTCTCGGGCACTCCATTAGTTAATGCCCAATTTACGACATATAATCCTTACCAATATAAAAGAAGAATAACCGAAGAGTTGGAAAATCTGGGAGGACATCAAGTACCCAGAGTTTTGATCAATTTGGCACATCGAAACCTTAAAGACCCTAATGTTTTAAATGAAGTGGGATTTAATTATTCGGCGCTGCTTGATAAATATAACCTGACCGATCAGGCTTGTGATATGGTTTACCTTGGCGATAGCCTGCCTTCATTTTCTTTTCCTGGTGGTTTGAAACAATTGTATAATTATCAAACTTGGTTGAAATTGACCGACAGAAATAATTGCCATCCCCTGTTTGATCTGGCTACTTTCAATGCGGTTGAAGAGAAAGATGGACAGTTAAACTTTATTGCCGTACTGGCCGAGAAATTAGATGTAGCGGCTATAGGTAAGTTAGAGCATGCAGTATTGGTATTAAGTACAAAGTCTATAAATGCCATGCAGACCATTCGTAAAGCATTTGTAGCACTAGAAAAAGCTGGGGTCAAGCTTCCTGTTATCATTGAACGTGATTTTGCGGTGCTTAATATAGAAGACTTTCAGCTATACAGTTCTACAGATTTGGGCGGTCTGCTCATAGATGGCTTTGGAGATGGTATTTGGATCAATGCATTGGATATTCCATTATCTGTAATTAATTCTACCTCATTTGGTATTTTACAGGCTACGCGTACCCGTATTTCTAAAACTGAATATATTTCATGCCCAAGCTGTGGAAGAACCCTGTTCGATTTACAGGAAACTACGCAGAAAATTCGATCTAGAACATCACATCTTAAGGGAATTAAGATCGGAATTATGGGGTGTATTGTAAACGGCCCAGGTGAAATGGCCGATGCAGATTATGGTTATGTAGGTGCAGGCCCAGATAAGATCACCCTATATCGAGGACAGGATGTAGTAAAGAAAAACGTAAGCACCGCTTCCGCTTTAGATGAGCTGATCGATATTATTCGCGAAGATGGGAATTGGATAGAGAAAGAAGCATAAAGAGGATGCTCAAAAAGTGCCATTTTGGTATTTTAATTAGTTAACAAAATTCATCAAAGCATTTTGCTTTACTATAATCGAATAGTTTCTAGAGGACTTTATTTTTAGACACCCCTTCTTAGGGTTTAGTTGGGTTTTAGGTTATTTGCAACCATGTTTGTTTCCGGAATTGGCTGGTTTTTAGTAACCAATTGATAAAGCATATCGTTCAATGCCATTCGCATCTTTTAAACGTTGTGTATTGGTGCGTTTGCCTATAATCTGTTCCTGATAGATAAGCTCTATGTTTGGCGGTGTAAAATTTAATGACCGAGTTTTTTTGGACCTGATATTGCTTTAAATGGCCCAGTTGGCAAAATTTGCCATTGGTGGTTCCTGCGCATAGGAGCCCATTGCCGCAATGGTGAATATAATACTGAATACAATCTTTTCCATGTTGGTCTAGATTTAATAAATTAAATCTAGACCAACATGCTATTGAGGTAATAGCAAAATATCTTGAGAATTTTAGGGAGATAGAAGTGGTAGCTACATGTGGCGACGGGATTAAGACATTCCATGTTTTGCAGCAAAAAAATAGATTTGATGTTCCTGGATGCAAAGATGCCGGGCATTATGGGAATTGAGCTGCTTAGAAGTTTGAAGAATCCGTCAAAAGTTATTTTTACCACTGCTTATAGTGAATACGCTGTAGATGGTTTTGAACCGGATGCCGTAACTATTCCTTCCTTGTTAAATAGTGTTAAATAAGATTTCTTCCTTAAACTTTGGCCGGGTTTTTATATCTATTATAATAACAATATTAAAAAACTATTTAATGATTATTGTTATGAAAAGATTATTAATGATGGCTGTAATGTTGACCATGTCAATTTTCAGTTTTTCCGCAAAGTCACAGGTAAGTGTAAATATAAATATTGGTTCACAGCCTTTATGGGGACCGGTGGGTTACGATCATGTAGATTATTATTACTTGCCAGATATAGATATGTATTATTATGTGCCATCTGCGCAATATATCTACTTTAACAATGGGCGTTGGGTATGGGTTAAAAATTTACCTGTAGCTTATCGAAATTACGATTTTTACAATGCTTATAAAGTAGTGTTGAATACGCCCAGACCTTATTTAAATCATAGGCAAAACGTAGTCCAATACGCTAAGTTCAAAAATTACAAGACTAAACAAGTGGTAATTAGAGATAGTAGGGATTCCAGATATAGTGTAGTAAGGGGCCATGCTAATTATAAGGCCAACAATGTGAGAGCTAACCAACCTAGTGTGGGCAAAGGCAGAGAACAACAACGTAGGGAAGCACCGAGAGCCAATGATAAGCACAACAATAGAGGGAATGAACGTGGAGATAAAGGGAAAGGGCAGCCATCTCATGGAAATGGTCATAGAGGCTAGTGTTGTCGTCATTAAGAAGGAATCAAAAAGTTGAAATATGCTTTCTCGTTGACTTTTATAAAAAATAACGCCTAAGGATGATGTAAATTGAGATCCCTGTTGTAAATATTTACAACAGGGATTTTTTCTTGGATCGAAAGGTATATCCTTTTTCCTTCATCTCTATGAAAGTTTCGTCATTCCGAGATTAGGAGGAATTCATCCCGAAGAATGTCCTCATTTAGCTCCTTCATTTCATTCTGGATGACAATTTGGACGCAAGGTTAGTTTCTTATGATCGTTGGATTTAACTTCGTTGATTCTCAATTCTCTTGGATGTATATTCTCCTCGAAATGACGATTTGCTTTTATATGCTGCCGTACATTTCCCGTCATCTGACGATTTTAAGAGGAGGGATCCCACAAATTGGCTATTGGATTATGCTCATTTTAATTTCCCCAAGCAGTAATGATAAGGTTTCTATTTCCGCCATGATTTCGGTGCTCCCCCAAATAGATGCCTTGCCAAATACCCAAGGCCAACTTCCCATCTTTAATTGGTAATAATACCGAAGAACCCATTAGGGCAGTCTTAATATGTGCAGGCATATCATCATTACCTTCATAGTCATGTTGATAGTCGGGATCTCCCTCAGGTACCGCCTTGTTGCACCATGTCTCAAAATCAAGACGAACCGTCGGGTCTGCATTTTCATTGATCGTTAAAGAAGCTGAAGTGTGCTGGATAAAAACCTGTAGCATACCGACACTGAATGTTCTTATTTCGGGGAAGTGGCTAAGTACTTCGTCTGTGATTAAATGAAAGCCCCTACGTTTTGTGGCTAAGCTAAATTGCTTCTGGAAAAAATTCATGATGATATAATTTAATGCATACAGCCAATGTAAATCTTTGATTTTAGCTTGAAAGCTTTTGGCTCAACTTTTTTTAGTACGCGTAATGCACTATCTGCAGATTTTTCATCTGCATAAATGCCACTAACTAAGCTAATGGTTTTGTTGTGGGCAGTGCTGCTGTATAGTTTTAAATATTCTAGGCTTAAGCTTTCCGAAAGTTCTCGTCTAGGAAAATAGTCTCCCGCATATATTTCGTCCTCTGTATCTTTGGGAAGTGAAATTAGGTCCTTTTCCTTGTCATAAAACCTGCCTAAAGTATCAATCTGGATAGCTAGTAACTGGCTTAATTCAAACATCTTCTTGTTTAACTTATGATAACTTTTACTGGTGTCTGCAATCGTAATATAATATTCACCATAAAGGTCTGCTTCCTGAACCTCAGTGCCTGAAGTATCGGGTAATTTAATAACACTAGTAGTATCTTTGGCAACGATATTATTTGCTTCCTTAACTTGCTCCTGTTTGTTTGGACGACATGAAATAAACAAAAATGTACAGAAAATTAACGTAAGAGCTACTTTCATATTAGGCCCATAAGCTGTCTAAAAACTTTAAGCTTTTTTCGCAAACTTCAAGCAGATGTGGGGGAAGCGAGTCGCCAGGGTATGGATGTACGGCACCATAAACATGGTTGGCCCCCTTAATTTTGAGCAGTCTGCTGGCCGGATTGGCGTCTGCTAATTTTTGGGCCGTTTCAAAGGGTACGTTTACATCTTCATCACCCTGTATAATAAGCCAAGGTATGTTTATCTGTTTTGCTGCATTAAGGATATTCAATTTTTCTCTATTGTCCTCAAAGTCTTGTAAAAGTGTTACATTTAAAGGCATTTTTTCCTTGGTGCGGGCATTTAGCACTTCTATTTTTCCTGTTTTAAGCCATTCTTTTTCCTGCTCTTTCTTCCATAAACTGCTAAAATCTGCTATGGCGCTCCAAGTAATTAAACCTTTTACGTGAGGATGGTTGGCCGCCTGCAGAATGCCGAGGCCACCGCCGCGACTATGGCCAATTAAAAAGACTTTATCTGTACCCAAAAATTTTAAAGAATGATCGATGATGATGTCTACATCTATCATTTCCTTGCTGATCGTGTTGTTGGCAAAAGCTTTTAGATCAGTAACGTCATGTAATTGATCTTGGCTAACACCTCCATGCGAAAGGTTAAACTTGAGGTAACGATAACCATTCTGCACAAAATACCTGGCTACTAGGTTATGGGTTCCCCAATCCTTAAATCCTTTAAAACCGTGTATAAAAATGACCAATGGCGTATTGGTGTTTTTATCATCGTAAGTTAAATCTCCACATATGGTTTTACCCGCTGCACCTACTAAAGAAAATTGCTCTTGATGTATCATATTTCAATTTAAATTTGCTCGGAAATGAATATAACAAACTTAACAACTAATCTGCGTTAAACAGTTGTTAATTTAAAACCTTTCTAAATTAGCCTAAATTACAGCATAATGACAGATAAGCGTAATTGCCTTGTTACTTTTGTTGCGCTAAAATAACTGGGCTAACCATTTTGGAATATTTAAAGATTATTGCATTTACACATAAACAAATTGACCTAAAGGCTTTAGGGAAGTTGGTTATCTGTGAACAAACGTTAGACGATAGGCTAAGAAACATCCAGTCTGAGCTAAATATCAAAGAAATATTTTATGTAGGTACCTGTAACCGTGTAGAGTTCATTTTCACCTCTACAGAAGAAATCAATAAAAACTTTATTTCCCGGTTTTTGCATGTACTGGATATGGGGCTCCCAGAAGAGTATATGGAAAAGTTTATAGAAAACGTTTCTGCCTACGAAAAAACAGAAGCTTTTAACCACTTATTACGTACTTCCTGCTCTTTAGAAAGCCTGGTAGTTGGTGAAAAAGAAATTTTGGCACAGGTACGTAGGGCTTATGAGGCTTGTAAGCTTGCCGGTTTTACGGGCGATTACATGCGTATGATCATGGATCGTGTGGTAAAAACTGCCAAAGAAGTCTATACCCATACCAATATCTCTAGAAATCCTGTTTCGGTAGTCTCATTGGCTTATAGAAAACTCCGTGAACTAAATATGTGCGGCAATTCTAGGTTGTTGATTATTGGGGCGGGAGAAACCAATAATAATATTGCCCAATACCTTAAAAAACATAAATATTCTAATTTCTCTGTGTTCAACAGAACTTTGGAAAAAGCGGAAAGCTTGGCTAGAGGACTTAATGGAAAGGCTTATTCATTAAATGAATTGGCAGATTATAAAGAAGGTTTTGATGTCATTATTACCTGTACCGGAGCTACAGAGCCTATTTTAACCACAGATATTTATCAACAGTTGCTCAAGGGGGAAACAGGGAAAAAGGTAATTGTTGATCTGGCGGTCCCTAATGATACATCTAGCGAAGTTCGGGAGAATTTTCCCCTACATTATATAGAGGTAGAATCACTAAAGGAAGTTGCCCGTAAAAATATACAGGAGCGTTATAATGAGCTGGTGCATGCTGAGCATATTATAGAAGAAAACATCAAAGAATTTGAAACGGTACTTCGTCAGCGTAGAGTGGAATTGGCCATGAGCGATGTGCCTAGGAAAATAAAAGAGATCAAGCAGACGGCCATTAATGGTGTTTTTGCCGACGAGATTAATACCATGGATGATAATTCGAGGGCGGTCCTGGAACGCGTGCTTGATTATATGGAAAAGAAATGCATTAGCGTTCCTATGGTCATGGCCAAAGAAATTCTGGTTAAAAACAGCTGATCGGCTAGTCTTCCATATGGAGATGGCCCAAAAGCTGGGATAACTATCCTAAAATTCGTGAACAGAGACCATTCCCTTATAAAAAATAACTAAATTTGCTGAAAACCATACAAAGAAGTGAAATCGTCATGATTTTTCCGAAGCGTTAAGGCAAAGTAAAATCATGAGACTTGTCTGTTTCAGGATAGGGATTCATCACCGCTGAAAAGCAATGATATTAAAAATGAAAAAAGTAATTATCGGTACACGTGGAAGTGATTTGGCACTTTGGCAAGCAAACTATACCAAAGACAGATTGGCCGGCATTGGCATTGAGGCAGAACTAAAAATCATTAAAACACAGGGCGATAAAATCCTGAATTTAAGGCTCGATAAATTAGAAGGAAAGGGTTTTTTTACCAAAGAATTGGAAGAAGAACTTTTAAATGGAAGTATTGACATTGCTGTGCATTCGCACAAAGATCTGCCTACTACAAATCCACCGGGCTTGATTATTGCCGCAGTGCCTGAGCGTGAAGATCCCTCAGAATTGTTGTTGATCCTAAAAGATTGTGTAGACATAAGTCAAAAACTTTCTTTGAAAAAGGGCGCAATGGTAGGTACTTCCTCCAATCGACGTAAAGCTCAATTGTTGGCACTGAGGCCCGATCTTAACATTGAAGACCTAAGAGGTAATGTACCAACCCGTATTCAAAAGCTAAGAGATGAAGATTACGATGCCATTTTATTGGCCAAAGCTGGGGTAAATAGACTGAATTTGGATTTGAGCGAATTCCATGTAGAGGTAGTAGATACGACAGAGCTGGTACCAGCTCCTGCGCAAGGTGCATTGGCTATACAAATCAGAGAAAACGATACGGAGCTTTTCAACGAGCTGCAAAAAATAAACAATGCAGCAGTTGCAGAAGAAATTGCGGTGGAGCGCAAGGTGCTCAATCTTTTTGAAGGAGGCTGTCATATGCCTTTGGGCTGTTTTTGCAAAAAAGAAGATGATGAATTTGAAGTATGGACCTCAAAAGCAGAAAGCGATGAGGATTTCCCTGATCGGTTGTTTTTAAGGGCCGCTTCCACAGAAGGCTTGGCAGAATTAATTGTGTCCAAATTTTCCGAAGAACGCAAGCGCCCGTCTAAAGTGTTCATCTCAAGGGAGGTTGGAGAGAATAGTTATTTTAGAAAAGCATTAGAAAAACAACATATAGAAATAGAAGGACGTTCACTGATTAGGACATTTCCTATTGTTAATGTACTGGATCCCTTCTTTCTGAAGAATATAGATTGGATATTTTTTAGCAGTAGAAATGGGGTAGAATACTTTTTTAAGCTCAATCCGGTATTGTCCAAAAAAGTGAAGTTTGGTGTAGTAGGTCGTGGTTCTGAAGATTCGTTGAGAAAGTTTGGACATTTGGCCGATTTTGTTGGAGAGGGGGGAGATATCCTAGAAGTGGCAGAAGAATTTGCTAAAATAGCTGATGGCGAAACGGTGATGTTTCCAAGAGCACAGGATTCACTGCTGACCATGCAAAAATATTTAACGCCACAAACCAAAGTAGTTGACCTGCCTATTTACGAAACAGTAGTGGAAGATGATATCGATGGTTCATCGGCAGAAGTACTGATCTTTACCAGCCCCTCTAATGTAGATGCCTATTTTATGGAAAATCTACTGGAACCTGGGCAAAAGGTAATTGCCATAGGCAACTCTACCGGAAAGAAATTCGATGAGATGGGTGTGAAATATACCTTGCCTTATTCTCCAGATGAAATTGGTTTGGCCGAAGCCGTTTTTGGCATTGATATGAAATAGTTTTGGACAACACATGGTAAAGTCTAAAGTTAAAAAAGTTGATTGATCATTTAAATCAGTAGAATAAGTATTCATGGTGAATAAACAAACCCATAAATGTTGCTTTTAGGTAAACTCTTCAGATTTGACAAAATTCTAAAAAATCGATACAAACAGATACCGACCTTTGGTGATTAGATAAAATACCATCTATTACCCTATAAGATTACTAACTGCTAAAAAGATGTTAAATAGACCACGCAGGTTAAGAAAAAATCCAATTGTTAGAGAACTGATTGCCGAAACGCATTTATCAAAGGATATGTTTATCTATCCTTACTTTGTAGTTCCGGGTAAAAAAGTTGCCCATCAAATTGATGCTATGCCAGGCATCAGTCATTTTTCTACTGATACCTTATTGCAAGATGTAGAAAAGGGACTGAAATTGGGCGTGAATAAAATCATGTTGTTTGGTGTTGGCGATGAGAAAAGCGAGGATGCACATATGGCATATGATAGTCAGTCATTAGTACCGGTTGCCGTAAGAGAACTGAAAAAAAACTTTGGCGATGACCTGTATGTCGTTACCGATGTTTGTGTATGTTCCTACACCAATCATGGACATTGCGGCATCATGAAAGATGATTATGTTCAGAATGATTTAACCGTAGATCTGATTGCCAAAATGGCGCTGAACCATGCTGAAGCCGGAGCAGATATGTTGGCACCGTCTGATATGATGGATGGACGTGTGGGAGCCATTAGGCATAAGCTAGATGGAAGTGGTTTTGAAAATGTGGCCATCATGTCGCATGCTACTAAGTTTGCATCTGCCTATTATGGCCCTTTTAGGGAAGCGGCAGATTGCACACCAAGCAAAGGAGATAGGAAAGCTTATCAAATGGATTTTAGAAATCCTAATGAAGCAGTAAGAGAAGCTTTATTAGACGAAAGTGAAGGAGCAGATATTTTAATGGTAAAACCTGCATTGGCTTATTTGGATGTGATTGCTAAATTAAAAGAACATAGTCATTTGCCTATTGCCTGTTATAACGTATCGGGAGAATATTCCATGATCAAAGCAGCTGCACAAAAAGGTTGGATTGACGAACAAAAAGTAGTGATGGAGACCATGTACGCCTTTGCCAGGGCAGGTGCAAGTGTAATTACCACTTATCATATTAGAGATATCGTAGAGAATAAATGGATGTAGAAAGTTGTGGGTAATAAGTTTTACGTTGTAAGTATACAAAACGTAGAGCTTAAAACTTACTACTTAAAACTTAAGAAATGTTAGATCAAATCAAGAAAATATTTACCGGTAGCGAAGAAGAAATTCCAATGAACACTAACCGTAAACCCGATATAAGTAGAGAAAAGTCGGCCGCATTGTATGAAAAGTCGAAAACCTATTTTCCAGGAGGGGTAAATTCCCCAGTGAGGGCGTTTAAATCGGTGTACGGTACACCATTGTTCATACAAAAAGGCGATGGTTGTTATATTTGGGATGCAGACGGTAACCAATTTATTGACTTTTGTGCGAGCTGGGGACCATTAATCTTAGGGCATAACCATGCCAAGGTGAGAGAGAAGGTGACCGAAGTGATGCAAAATGGAATGAGTTTCGGTGCGCCAACAGCTTTAGAGAATGAATTAGCCGAATTGATCATTAAGAATAACCGTTTTGTAGAAAAAATTCGTTTCACAAGTTCGGGTACAGAAGCGGTAATGTCTGCTATACGTTTGGCACGAGGGTATACCAACAGAAATAAGATCATCAAATTTGAAGGTTGTTACCACGGACATAGCGATTCATTGCTGGTGAAAGCAGGGTCAGGATTGGTAACTTTTGGGGAGACCTCGTCTGCCGGAGTACCAAAATCTTTTGCAGAAGAGACCATTGTTATTGCTTTGAATGACAAGCAAGCGCTAACAGAAGCCTTTGCTCAATTTCAGGGAGATGTTGCTGCCGTTATTATCGAAGGTATTCCTGCCAATAATGGTTTATTGATCCAAGATCAAGATTATATTGAGTTTTTACGTGAAAGTTGTACTGCAAATGGAGCACTGCTGATTTTTGATGAAGTGATTACAGGGTTTAGGGTTGGTTTTGAAGGGGCGGCGGCGCATTATGGCATTAAGCCTGATATTGTAACTTACGGAAAGATTATTGGTGGTGGTTTACCTGTTGGTATGTATGGTGCATCTGCCGAAATTATGTCGCATATTTCTCCAGAAGGAGGAGTTTATCAGGCGGGAACACTGTCTGGCAATCCGGTGGCAATGGCGGCAGGTATAGCCGCTTTAACAGAACTTTCCCGATCGGGATTTTATAAAGAGTTAAACGTAAAGGCGCAAGAATTTGTGGCCAGTATACAACGCTTTGCAACTGCTAGAAATTATAAGTTTAAAGTATTTACCATAGGTTCTATCTTCTGGTTTGCCTTTACCGATAAAGAAAAGATCCAGACCGCTGAGGATATAGATCCAACAAGTATGGAAAAATTTAAGGTAATGCACCGCGAACTGTTGAATAGGGGTATTTACCTAGGCCCCTCAGGTTATGAGGTAGGCTTTGTTTCGGCCGCACATACCAAAATAGAACTGGAGAAAGCCAAAAGGGCAATTTTTGAAGCTTTGGATTTGGTTTTTAACCCTCATCCATAAAAAGTTAATTGTTATATTTATAGCATAAATCCCCCTTGAGGGCTTGGGATCATGAAAAAATCTATTCTTATATTTTATTTCCTTCTGCTCTATGCTTTGTTGGAAATGTTTTGGTGGGGAACGGTGGTGATCCGCTTACAGCCAGAGCGAATGGCCATGATTATGGGCGAAGGAGCCGTGTTTCTTTTCCTCTTGGGCGTTGGCGCATATTTTATTCATGCTTCCATTAAAAAAGAAGATAAGCTGCACGAGCAACAACAGAATTTTTTGTTATCCGTTACGCACGAATTGAAATCGCCTCTGGCCGCAATTAAGCTTTCTTTACAAACAATTGTAAAACGCGATTTGGAAAGACAGATGCAACTGTCGTTGATCAACAATTCCCTAAAGGATATCGAACGTTTAGATGATCTGGTTGAGAATATGTTGTTGGCCACAAAAATTGAAAGTAAGACTTATTCTTTTCCCAAGGAAGATTTCGATTTCTCGGATCTGGTAACCAAAATCACCGATAGGTTACAAGTGCATTCCTGTGGCTGTGAACAGATTATCAAGAGCCATATACAGCAGGGCATTAACATTGAAGGTGATAAGTTTGCCTTGTCATCGGTGGTCACTAATTTAGTAGAGAATGCCGTAAAATATTCAGGACCATGTGCCGAAATTACAGTAGAGTTGTGTCAAAATGGCGGTAAGCCTAGATTGACCGTTGCAGATAAGGGTTTGGGCATTCCCGATAGTGAAAAGATGCATATTTTTGATAAATTTTACCGTGTGGGCGATGAAAATGTGCGTAAATCAAAAGGAACAGGTCTTGGCTTGTTTATTGTTAAAGAAGTTTTACAAAACCACGACGCTGATATCAGCGTTAAAGATAACGTACCTCACGGTGCAATTTTTGAAGTAACATTTAATTAATATGTCACAAAAATTAAGAGTATTATTGGTTGAAGACGAAGATCACTTGTTGGACGCCATCAAATTAAACCTGGAATTAGAAGGTTATAAAGTTCATGCGGTAAAAGACGGTAAAACGGCGCTCAAGGTATTTAAAGAAGAACGTTTTAACCTGGTTATATTAGATGTAATGTTACCGGAAATGGATGGGTTTCAAGTGTGTGAAACCATCCGCTTAGAAAATACAGAAGTCCCAATTCTGTTCTTGACAGCTAAAAATACCAGCGAAGACCGTGTAATGGGACTTAAAAAAGGAGCCGATGATTACTTGGTGAAGCCTTTTAACTTGGAAGAATTGATCCTGCGTGTGGGAATTTTAGTAAAACGTAGCTTAAAACCAGATGATTTAAAAGAGCTGAATTCCTATAAGATTGGCGACAAGACCATCTATTTCAATTCATTTGAACTGAAACAAGACGATGGTACCGTTGTGCCATTGACCAAAAAGGAAACGATGCTGTTGAAATTGCTGATCGAGCGTAAGAACGAAGCGGTGTCTCGTGAACAAATTTTGGAAACAGTCTGGAATTATGATGTGTATCCTTCTACCAGAACGATCGATAATTTTATCCTGACTTTCCGTAAGTATTTCGAACCTGATCAAAAAAATCCAGTTTACTTTCATTCCATCAGAGGAGTGGGGTATAAATTCACTGATATTAATTAATGTATAATAGATTAGGTAGGTATGTCCTGATGGCAATATTTGCCCTTTCGGCATTTGTTAGCTTGTATTATCAACAGTATCAGCTTGCTGCGATATCCGGCATGCTGTTCTTTTTTATCTTGTGGAGTCACTTTAAACATAGTTCCGTACTGGTTGCTTCTAGGCATTTTAAGAATTCGAACTATGAAAGGGCTGAAAAATTACTTGACGAAGTAGATAATCCCGATCGGCTGGCAAAAAGCAGAAGAGGGTTTTACGAATTTATGCGGGCTAATATTGCCTTGAAAAGAGACGATTTTGAAGCTGCAGAACATCATTTTCAAATAGCGAGCAGGTTCCCTTTAGGCGGGAAAAATGATAAAGCCTATGTATTGATCCATTTGGCTAATTTAGCACTAAGGAAAAAAGACGGAGAAAGGGCTTTGGCCTATATAGAAAAGGCCAAGGAATTGGCCACCTCCTCAAGAGCAATAGAAATTATAAAAGTTATAGAGAAAGAAGCCAAAGGTTTGGCAAATTAGAAACATGGAGAACAATCTATTTTTAGAAGCAGCATTTTCAAGACCAACAGAACGCCCACCAGTATGGATGATGAGACAAGCAGGCCGTTTCATGCCACAATATTGGGAAATCAAAAACAAATACTCTTTTTTAGAGATGTGTAAAACGCCCGAAATTGCTGCTGATGTGACAATGCTGCCTGTTGATTTGTTAGGTATTGATGCAGCAATCTTGTTTTCTGATATTTTGGTAACTGGAGAAGCTATGCTGTCTCTTATACACATCTCCT
>NZ_JAELTN010000076.1 GCF_016428855.1 Pedobacter sp. ASV28 | reverse complement strand
TAAATTTTCTCATACTCCCTGTAAAGCGAATCTACAATGTATTGCCCCTCGTCTGCCGTGAGTTCATTTCTTTCCACTTTTAACCTTGCCTCGCCCAATAGCACCAATAAAAAGTGGTATGGCGAAACCTATCTCAAATGGAGTAGCTTTACTAGGATAAGCCCTTTGGAAAACATGCTGAAACTATCTATCCCGATTTTGTATGTGGCAGGAGGAAGGGATAATAACCAAAATATTATTAATATGGATTATGCGAAACTTGAATTTTTAAGGCAGGGAAAGAAAAACTTGGACTATAAGGTTTATCCCAACTGTAACCATTATTTTCAGGAGAAAGGGATGGTAGATGGAAAAGAGGTTAATACGGATAGGAGTGATGAGGTAAACCAATTTGCATTCGATTGGATAGGATCGAAATAATTGTTAAAGTGTGCCAAATTGATAACCATTTTCAGTTAGATACTTTAAGGCATTAGGTAGTGCATATTGCAAACGATCAAAGGCTTTTAAACTGTCATGAAAAACAATAATGGAACCATTCCGTACATTTTTAACAACGTTCTGGTAACATGTTTCTGGAGAGAGCGAAAGGTCAAAATCACCACTGAGTACATCCCACATTACAATTGTCAGGTTGATGTTTTTAGATTTTAATGCAGCGATCTGCGATTTTTTAATTCTGCCATAAGGTGGACGAAACAATTGGGTTTGAGTAAGATCCTGGCATTTCAGGAAATTGTCAATATAGTGTTGATCATCGGTTTTCCATCCTTTTAGGTGGTTGTAGGTATGGTTTCCGATGGTATGTCCCTCAGATTTTAAACGGTCGAAAACTTGGGGATGTTTGCTGATATTTTCGCCGATGCAAAAAAAAGTAGCCTTGGCATTGAAGCTTTTTAAGGTATTTAATACAAAATCTGTAACATTTGGTATAGGGCCATCGTCAAATGTGAGATAAACAGTTTTTTCAGCGGTTGTTTTATTCCAGATTAGATCTGGATAATACCATTTGAGAAAAAAAGGTGGCCTAACAAAGTACATGCGGTAAATGTAATCATTTATGGGCTGTACTTAAAAATTTACAAAAATCAACCTATTGTTTATTTATTATTGTGAAACAAATTTTTATGAATCATCGTCCCAATTTTGGCCTATTATTGAAATTCTTACTTGCATTAACCGTAAGTGTCTTTTCTTTGGCAAACAAAAGTATTGCCCAAGAAGTTATTACCATACAACAGGCCATTGATAATGCCCTGAAAAATAACCTACAGATAAAACAGGCTCAGTTCAGTACGGCACTTAGCGATGAAAGCTTTAAGCAGTCAAAAAATGCATTGCTGCCCTCTTTAAATGCCAGCACCAGTTTCAACAGAAATTTTGGTAGGAGTATAGACCCTTCAACCAATCAATATATAAGTCAACAGTTTAATTCGGCCAGCGGTAACCTATCTGCCAGTGTAGATTTGTTTGCAGGCTGGCAAAAAATAAATCAGATCAAGCAAAATAAACTTTTGCTTGATGCGGATAAGACCAATATAGAAAAGGTTAAGAACGATTTAATCTTACAAGTGGTTACGTCCTATATGCAAATCTTGTTCAATAGGGATTTGCTAAAGGCTGCGGATGCCCAATTGATAGTGGCCAAACAACAGTTGAGCCAACAACAGCAGCTTTTGGATGTTGGAAATAAGACTCTGGCAGATGTTTCGCAGGCGAAATCGCAGGTAGCCAACTCTGAATTGGAGGTAACCAATGCCCAAAATAACCTTAGTATTTCTTACCTTACGCTCAATCAGCTAATGGAGTTGCCTTCAGATCATCAATTTAATGTACAGGCCCCGCTTACCGATATTAAAGTGGCTGCAAAAAGTAACTATAATGCATTTGAGGTTTACAACAATGCTTTGAGCACTTTTCCTGATATTAAGCTGGCTGCTTTAAGAACAGAGGCTGCTGAAAAGGCAATTGATGTGGCAAGGGGTACTTATTATCCACGTTTGTCGTTTGGAGGTGGAACAGGGACCAATTACTCTAGTAGTCGTCAATATATAGAATCAGTTACGCTAAATGGCTTAAAAGAAATAGGGAGAACACAAACCTCAAATGAGATTGTCGTAACCGACAGCTACCTCACTACTTATGCCAATCAGAAATTTTCTTCTCAGATTAAAGACAACTTTAACCAATATGTAGGATTCAACCTTTCTATTCCTTTATTTAATGGTTTTTCGGCAAGATCAAACGTGAGAAGGGCAAAGATCAGCTATCAAAACACTCAGGTTCAGGAGCAGTTGACCAAGAATAATTTGAATAAGGTAGTTTATCAGGCTGTTGCCGACCTAAAAGCTGCCGAAAGTAGATATGAATCTACCAGCAATGCTTTTTCGGCACAAAAAGATGCTTTCTATGTAATTGAACAACGTTATAACGTAGGTTTGGTCAATTCATTGGAATATAGTACAGCATTGACCAATAGAAATAAAGCAGAAATAGATATGATACAGGCCAAATACGATCTCTTGTTTAAAGCTAAGGTGATTGATTATTATTTGGGCAAACAAATTGTATTTTAATAAAAGAGATTCTCATTGTAACTTGTAGATAGGTGGGAGCTAAACATACTTAATATTTTTTATGAAACTAAAACACATTTTAATAGGTATAGGCGTAGTCGTGTTGCTGCTTATCATTTTAAAATTTGCCGGCGTAATAGGCAAAGAAGAAATCGAAAAGGTAACTGTTGAAAAGGCAGGCGAGAAAACGATTATAGAAACCGTAACGGCAAGTGGTAAGATACAGCCAGAAACAGAAGTTAAGTTAAGTTCTGAAGTTTCTGGAGAGGTTACAGAACTTTTGGTGAAAGAGGGCGACGTGGTTAAAAAAGGTCAGCTTTTGTGTAAGGTAAGGCCAGATATCTTACAGTCGGGCTATGAGCGTGCTGTAGCTTCCTATAATTCACAAAAAGCGAGTGTTGCGGCTTCTCAACAACAGTTGATACAGTCACAGGCCAATTTTGAAAATGCCGATGCAACTTATAAAAGAAATGTAGAGTTATATAATAAAAAGGTGATTTCGGCATCTGAATTTGATGCAGCCAAGGCAGCCTATTTAACAGCAAAATCTACTTTGGCCAGTGCTAAAGAAAACGTTACCGGTGCAAAGTTTGGCTTGGAGCAATCGGGGGCTAATGTAAAAGAGGCAAGTGCCAATTTAGCAAGGACCACTATTTATGCGCCAGTTGATGGGGTGGTCTCTAAGCTTTCTATTGAGCTTGGCGATCGTATTTTGGGAACAGCGCAAATGGCAGGTACAGAAATTATGCGTATTTCCAATCTTACCACTATGGAAGTGAATGTGGATGTAAATGAAAATGACATTAACCGTGTTCACGTGGGTGATAGTGCTACCGTTGAGGTTGATGCCTTTGCCGATAAGAAATTTAGGGGAATAGTAACCGAAATAGCCAGTTCTTCTACCAATGTAGGGACTACCACCACATCGGTAGATCAGGTAACCAATTTTTCAGTTAAGGTAAGGTTATTGTCTGAATCATATAGTTCAGTTAAAGGAGGTGCAAAAGATCTGCCTTCGCCATTTAGACCAGGACTTTCGGCTACGGTTGATATTGAAAGTGAAACGGTTAAAGGATTGGCAGTTCCTATACAGAGTGTTTTTACGGCCAGTAATAAAGGTGCTGAACAAAATGAGGGTGCCAATACTAGCCAAAACACCGAAAAACAAAAAAGTAAGTTGAACGACAAAAAAATTAAACAATATATTTACCTGTTCGACAGCAAGACCTCTACGGTTAAGAAGGAAGAAGTAAGTACTGGCATACAAAACGATCAATATATTATTATAAAAACTGGTCTAAAGGTAGGGCAGGAAATTGTATCGGGACCTTATTCTGCCGTTCAAAATAAATTGAAAGATGGAATGAAGGTAGAACAAACGACTAAGGATAAGCTGTTTAGTGCTGGAGGTAAAAAGTAGTCGATACAAATCATAATATTTAAGTATTTTTGACGAAGGTTTAAGTAGTTGCAAATTTTTGCAATGACTTAAACCTTTTTGATTTGCCTTGCTGTTTAAAGAGGTAGGTTGGTGAAGATGGATTACAGTAAGCTTTGAATTTATTACTTTATATAAAATGACAGGACCTAAAATAGCAATGATTGGTGGTGGAAGCTGGGCTACGGCAATCACTAAGATGTTGTCTGATAATTCCTCGGAAAAGGAGATTTTTTGGTGGATGAGGAATGAAGAAGCGATTTCACATATCAAAACCTATAGGCATAATCCAAGTTACTTAAGTGCCGTTGAAATAAAGGTTGCTGCCGAAAATGTTTCATCAGACATTCGATATATTATTGCCCAGGCAGATTATGTGATCTTAAATGTGCCGGCTGCCTTTCTAAAGGAAACTTTAAAAGAGATTAGCTCAAAAGAGCTCAAGGGCAAAAAGATCATTTCGGCTATCAAAGGTATTGTGCCCGATGATAACTTGATCATAGGTGATTTCCTTCACCAAAAATTTGATGTTCCCTATGAGGATATTGTAGTCATCAGTGGGCCTTGTCATGCCGAGGAAGTAGCCTTGGAGAAATTGTCTTATCTTACCATTGCCAGTATGGATGTGGCATTGGCGGCTGTGTTTGCTGGATTTCTAAATACAAGGTATATTAAGACCAATATTTCGGATGATATTTTTGGGACGGAATATGCTGCGGTACTCAAAAATATTTATGCGGTGGCTAGCGGCATCTGCCACGCGGTAGGCTATGGCGATAATTTTCAGGCAGTACTTATATCTAATGCCATTAAGGAAATCAAACGATTTGTAGATGCTGTACATCCTATAGAAAGGGATATTAAAGAGTCGGCCTATTTGGGCGATCTATTGGTAACCGCTTATTCGCAGTTTAGCCGCAATCGTACATTTGGAAATATGATTGGAAAGGGTTATACCGTTAAATCTGCCCAGTTAGAGATGAACATGATTGCCGAAGGTTATTACGCTGCAAATTCCATGTACCATATTAATGAAAAATATAAGGTTGATATGCCTATTTGTATGGCCGTGTACCATATCCTGTATGAAAAAAAATCGCCCTATGTAGAAATGAAAATGTTAACGGAAAAGTTAAGCTAGCCTTTAAGGCCTAGGGATTTATGGTATGCTTCCCTTCATTTTTTAGCATAGCGTCTTTAATGTGCTTTTGGGCATAACTATGTAGTGTAGAGGCTGCTTTTCTGACGATCCTATTTCTGGGATCACTATCTGAGGTTCTTCATCCTTTAATTTTTTGAGACTGCACTCATGTCCATTCATTAAACTATTGGATAGATAGGTTTTAGCCATTCAAACTAAACGTACCTTTGGTTTGTTGTATATGAAATTAAAATCTGTTAACATGAAAAAGAGATATGTTTTAGGCCTAGCTGCTGTAGCAGTTTTTGCTTTGTATTCGGTGAATACTAATGCACAGGAAAAAAAAGAGAAAAAAACAGAAGTTGGCAAAGCCTTGCAGAAAACAGGTAAAGCTGTAGAAAAAGGAGCTTCTGCAGTTGGAAATAAAACGGCAGAAGTTGCCGTTAAAGGCAGTGCAAAAGTGGTGGATAAAACCTATAAAGGAAAAATGGCGCCCGATGGTTCTGATGTTTATATTGATGGCAAGAACCGTAAATTTTATATTAACAAAAAAGGAGGAAAAGTTTACCTCAAAGCTAGTCAGATTAGGAATAAACCAGCACACTAGTTTGCAGTTGGTATTTTATGGTTTTGGATATAAACCTATAAATTGAAATAAAAAACCCTCACAAAAATTTTTGTGAGGGTTTTTTAATAACTGTTATCTGAGAACTATGATCTGCGTCTTCTATCGCCGCTGCCACCTTCACGTCTGCCGCCGCCGCTTCTTTCTTCTCTGCTGCGCCCAGAAAAATCTCTAAATCCGCCACCACTATTTCCACCTTCACGTCTTCCACTACCTCCACCGCTGCTTCTTCTTTCCCCACCACTTCTTCTTTCTCCGCCGCCATAACCTCCACTTCTTCTTTCTCCACCGCCAAAGCCGCTACGTCTTCTATCTCCACCACCGCCACGGCTACTACTACTGCTGGCTTCTCCACTTACTTCAATTCTAACATCTCTGCCATTAAATTGAACATCTTTAAAGTTGGCCAATAAAGCTTCAGCAGATGCATTTTCAACCTCAATGAAAGAGAAAACACCTTTTAGGTCTATTTTACCTACCGTTTTTCCACTAATTTTTCCGTTGTTGCAAACAAAGCCCAATAAGTCACCTCTTGTAAATTCGTCAACAGAACCAACGTTGATAAATAAACGGGTATAGTCTGCGTTTACGGCACCTCTGCTACCACGTTCCCCTCTTTCGCCACGTTCTCCTCTTTCTCTTTCATCGGCACTGATGTTTAGGTCTGGTGCTTTAGAATAATAATCTAAGAAACGGTTAAACTCTAGCGAAGCAAATTTTTTGATGATATCTTCTTTGCTTAACGCTGCAAATTCATCCATAATTCTTGGAATGTACTGATCGATTTGTTCAGCATTTACTTCCACGTTGTGAACCTTGTGAATTAAAGAGAACAATTGTTTTTCACAAACATCAAAACCTGTAGGCAATTCTGCTTTTGTAAATTGTTTGCCAATAATTCTTTCAATCTGACGGATCTTGCCAGTTTCTTTAGAGTTGATGATACAGATGGAAACACCGGTTTTACCTGCACGGCCAGTACGGCCAGAACGGTGAGTGTAACTTTCAATTTCATCAGGTAAAGAATAATTGATTACGTGGGTTACATTGTTTACATCGATACCACGAGCGGCCACATCTGTAGCAATTAACAACTGCATGTTACGGTCGCGGAAACGTTGCATAACCTTGTCACGCTGTTGTTGAGATAAATCTCCGTGTAAAGAATCGGCATTGTAACCATCTTTAATCAAATGCTCGGCAACGTCTTGCGTATCCATTTTGGTTTTACAGAATACTACTGCGAAAATTTCAGGATTAAAATCTACAATCCGTTTCAAGGCAGCGTATTTGTCGCGGGCACGAACAATATAATATTCGTGTTCGATGTTTACGTTACCCGTATTCTTGGTGCCCATGGTTAATTCTACAGGGTTTTCCATGTAGTTTTTAGCTATGCGACGAACCTCGGGAGGCATCGTTGCAGAGAATAACCATGTTTTCTTATCGGTTGGTGTCGTCGATAAAATATCGTTAATGTCTTCTTGGAAGCCCATGTTCAACATTTCATCTGCCTCATCCAATACTACATATTTAACATTAGAAAAATCGATGGCTTTACGGCCAATGATGTCTAACATACGGCCGGGCGTGGCCACTACTACTTGTACGCCATTGCGTATTTCGCGTAGCTGTTGCATAATGTTCGCGCCACCGTAAACGGCAACCACGTGTGCATTAGGCGTGTTTTTAGAGAAATTCTTGATGTCGTTTGCAATCTGCAGACATAGCTCACGCGTAGGGCACAAAATGAGGGCCTGCGGCTTATTGCTCTTAAAGTCTATTAATTCTAACAGCGGCAAACCAAATGCGGCTGTTTTTCCTGTTCCTGTTTGGGCCAAACCAACAAAGTCGTTACTACCTTCTAACAGTACAGGAATAGATTGCTCCTGAATAGGCGTAGGGTTTTCAAATCCTAGCTCTTTTACGGCATTAACAACGTCATCACTTATCCCCAATTTACTAAATGGGTTTATCATTATAACATTTTTAAATTAAGGCGCAAAGGTACTGCTAATAATTGGTAATTTATAGTGTTACGGCGAATTAGTTTTTTGGCTAATAAATTGTAAATAAGAAGGTTAAATAGTTGTTGTTTTGCTTAAAAGCTCTTGAACGAGTTTGGGAGCACATTTGTAGTGCTTTCTGCTATAGGAAGTCCCGCTTTTCGCTTCAACCTTTTTTAAGTCTATATCACCAAACCTCGAAGGTTTTCAAAACCTTCGAGGTTTAAATAAGCAAATGCTGCAAAAAGTGTTTTCGCTTCAATCGGGGCTATAATGCATTGGTCTGCTACAATTTTACCTGTGTTTCTAACACGAGTTTAAACTTGAAAACCATCGAAAAATGATCCTTAGGAGATTTTACTATATTAGTAGTTTTAACACCAATCTAAATGATAAGAATACTTTTCGTCGCCATCGCTCTCAGCCTTTTTACCGAGCGCTCTTACGCACAAGAACAATTTACCTTAAATCAAGGGGGTACTAATCAAAAAGAATATTTTACAGAAGTTAGTTATGAAAGTGTAAGAGGAAAGCTCATTGTAAAAGCAACAATTAAAGGCAAAGAGTATCGCTTTATTCTGGATACTGGAGCACCTAACATGATTACAAAAGTGCTATTTGATGAGTTAAAGCCGAAAGTGCTAAGGAAGGTTCCCGTAGGAGATGGAAATGGCAAAGTGGATAGCTTAACGATTGTAAGCTTAAATGAAATCACTTTAGGTAATGTGGTTTTTAATGATATTCCAACTCTTGTGGCAAAAGATCCGTTAATTTTAGATTGCCATAAAGTCGATGGATTTATTGGGAGCAATATGCTCAGAAATTCTACCATCAGTTTTTTATCAAAAGAACACAAAATAATACTTACTGATCAGCCAGAAAAGTTAAAATTAAAAAAGAAACAATCCTCGGATTTATTTTTAACACCTTCACAAAGCTCTCCTTTTTTCAAGACCAAGGTGAGAGGTAAAAATAGTGGTGTGGTGCAGCTTTTGTTTGATACAGGTATGGAGGGATTGTACTCATTAGCACTTAAACATTATACCGTATTTGAAAAGGAAAATATCTTCAGCTTAGTCGCAAAATCGAAAGGAAGCAATACAATTGGTATACATGGTATGGAAAATGATGCCGTGCAGTATCGGTTACGCATTCCTGAATTAGATATTAATGGCGCTATTTTAAAAAATGTATCTGTACAGAGTACTGCGAGCGATAATTCCAGAATGGGATCAGATCTGCTACAATATGGAAGCGTGACGCTTGATTATAAGAACAAAAAATTCTACTTCGAACCTTTTGAAGCTGTTGTTGATTTGTATGCTGGGTCATTTCCAGTATCTATCATTCCGAAAGATAATAAAGCATTCATTGGAATAATATGGGATGAGAAGTTGAAAGATAAGATTAACGTTAATGATCAGGTTCTCGCTATAGATGAGGTGGATTATAGTCATCTAGCGCTATGCGATTTAATTGTAAAAACAAAAATATTTGAAGGAAAAACTGAAGCTACTTTAACCGTGCAGAACGCTAGTGGGGTAGTTAGTAAGGTCACCATCAATAAACAATAATTGCAATTCTTTATTAAAGGAGATGCAATAAAAAAGCCAGTTCATCAAGAACTGGCTTTTTTATTTTACAGACTTACGAAGTTTTTAAAACTTCGTAAGTCTAAAACAGTTATTGAATAAATTTCTGAGTAACTGTTTCTGTGGCTGTAGTTAATGAGGCTACATGTAAGCCGTTGGCACCATTAAAAGGTACCGAAACATTGGTATATCCCTTACTCAAGCTCAATTGCTGCTCCGTTAATTTACGGCCATTTAAATCATAGATTTTAAGTGAGCCTTTGCCTTCATTTGCAGCAAAAATAATGAGTTTAACAGTGCCTTCTTGTTTATTGGAGAATATCCTAAAATTGCTGGTTCCTACATTGGATTTCACAACGGCAACATCAGAAAGGCTTGGGGTGCCATCATTGTCTACCTGTTTCAATTGGTAGTAGCTTATGCCCGGAAGGGCATTTCTGTCAATGTAGGTGTAGTTTTTGGTAGCATCTGTAGTTCCGGCACCTTTTACCTCGTCAATTTTGGTAAAGGTCTTGCCGTCGCCAGAGCGTAGGATATCGAAATGGGAATTGTTTTTTTCGCCCGCTGTGCTCCAGGCCAGGTCAACATTTTGTAGATTGGCCGTGGCCGTAAAGGAGCTTAGGGATACGGGGAGAACTTCGTAATTTGAAATAGTTACATTATCTACCCTGCTCGTTCCCGCTGTCCCAACGGTACCCCCGCTTACCGAAGTGTTACTGTTGCATACAAGCCTAAAAGAAACTGACGCTTGGTTATTTAAAGCAGTTATGGGGCTCATATTCAGCGTTTTTATAAAGGTGGAGTTTCTGCCAACATTTGCCCAACCAGATGCGTTTGCAGCATTGGTAATGTAGGTGGCATTGGTAATAGAGTTGGGTACGTCTGTCCAATTGCCTCCATTGTCTATGCTGTACTGAACTTTAAAGTCTCTAGGGCCCGAGTTGCTGCTAAAAGCATCGAAGCTCAGAAAAATATTGTTGTAGCCTGTTGTGGAGGTTTTAAATTCATAATAATCTCCGGTGGTCCAGTTATTACTACTGATACTTTGACTAGATCCATTACCAGAAGGAGTTGCCCAGGTGCTGGATGCATTATGCAGGCCGGTAAAAGAAGAAGTGGCAGCATTGACACCCTCATCGGCAATGGAGCTGCCAGATATGGGAAGTGTCTGACCAGTAGAGGGATTAAGGAGAGAGGTTGATTCAAAAGTCCATTTGGCAATAATGACCTGTGGAAATACCTTATTGACAAATAATAATGCAAATAAGAGGAGTAAAAGTTTTTTCATAAAATTGGTTTTTATGGTAAGTACTATGTTAATTAGATTAAAGATTTATCTGTGTTAACAATAATGTGTGTCTAATTGTTTGATAGTAAAATGCTTATGTTTTTTTGGTCTCGGAAGGACGCGTCTTTATGGACATGGGCTTTGAACCGAAAGAGCATGTGGGGTAAGGTAATATAAACAACCCTTAAATAAGATACGGTCATAAAAAAAACCAGTTCTATTTAAGAACTGGTTTTTGAGCTATAATCAGGTTTAACGAAGGCTAACTTCGTAAATCTTAAACTAATTATTTGATAAATTTCTGGCTAACGGTCTCGTTGGCCGTGGTCAGTGTGGCAATATGCAAACCTGTTGTGCCGTTGAAAGGTACAGATACATTGCTGTAGCCTTTGCTCAAGGTCAGCTGTTGGTCTGCCAGTTTTCGGCCGTTCAAGTCGTAGATCTTAAATGTGGCCTTGCCTTCGGTGGCCGCAAAAACACTGAGTTTAACAGCGCTTTCTTGCTTGCTGGCCACCACCTTGAAGTTGCTGGCCGCTACATTGGATTTCACAACGGCAACATCAGAGAGGCTTGGGGTGCCGTCGTTGTCTACCTGTTTCAATTGGTAGTAGCTTATGCCCGGAAGGGCATTTCTGTCAATGTAGGTGTAGTTTTTGGTAGCATCTGTAGTTCCGGCACCTTTTACCTCGTCAATTTTGGTAAAGGTCTTGCCATCGCCAGAGCGTAGGATATCGAAATGGGAATTGTTTTTTTCGCCCGCTGTGCTCCAGGCCAGGTCAACATTTTGTAGATTGGCCTTGGCCGTAAAGGAGGTTAGGGATACGGGGAGAACAGAGGCATCAGTTTCATTGATAATGGTGAAGTTGTCAAATGTAATTACTGCATTTGGAACACTACTTTGCATTGTTAATTTAAAGTTGGACAAAGGATTAGAGCTATTTTCTACTGCTATGTCGTTAAAGGCTTTATCTGTTCCTATCCATAAATCCCAAGTGTTAGCAGGTAATGTTTCTATACTTCCAGCAGGAGAAGTATAGCTTATTTGAGAAGATTTGTTGTTTACAGCAAAGGTTATAGTTTTTTCTCCAGTATAAGTATTAGCAGAATTAGCACCGTTCCCATAATCTCTTATGGAAAATGCACCTGCAGTAGCTTCATAGTTTATGCTAAATCGACTGTTAGCTCCAGCTGCTGGGGTTATCACGGTACCATTATTTAATAAGTTATTGCCAACATGAAATATTAATGCGCTTGTGCCACTGGCTACTTGGCCAGAAACTGCAAAATCGAATTTTACAATCAACACTTGGGAATTCATATTGACTGTTTGTGCAAAATAAGCTCCACTGCTACCTGTTTTAGTAAAAGTAAGTTTTCCTCCAGTTACCGAAGATGGAGCATTAGTATTATTGCTTATGCCGGTAAATTTGTTAGAGGCAAAGCCCAAGGCATCAACATATTGACTGGCTAAACCATCTGTAGGGAAGTTCTGCGAAAAAATTTGCGCATGTCCTGCAACAGCAATTCCAGCAATAAAGAATAAAGAAAGTAAAAGTTTTTTCATAATAAGTGGGTTAAGTGTTTATATTAAAGCTAATAAAAAACTAATGTATAGGCAAATACCTTTTGGTATTTTAATGGCATTTTAACGTAGCCTATCTGCCGAGCGGATCAATTGATCATCATGCTTGATGCCCTTGATGGCCAATAAGGTAAAGATAATGGCAATTAAAGGCAGGAAAAGACCTGCGCCAATGGTTGCCTTTTCTAGTCCCCCTGGAATTTGCCTGCCCAATTGCGATAACCAGAAAGATAAGCCCAAAATGAGTATGATATTTAAGGTGGCAATGCGTTTTTGCAAGCTGCGGTTTCTAAAGTTGAAGATATTGATCAGGCTGATCAATCCCGCCAAAATAGTACTGATCGCAAGGGGAAGGTTTGTGGAGCTGTCTCGTACATCACTTCCGTGCCATTTTAAACCACTTCCATACAGGGTATAATGAGTCTCTCCGCTGTTGGCGGTAAAAACAGGGACAAATAATAAACATAGAATGGTAAGGGCAGCCAGTAAAAGCCAAATAGATTGAATTCTTTGAATCATAATCGGTTCTTATATTTTTTACAAACTTAACTTTTTGTGTTAAAAGATTTAAGGAATAATGAGCAAGGCAGCTAAATTTAATGTTTATGTACCATCTCTGCTCTCTGCTCCCTCCTCTTTACTCCTTACTCTTTGCTCCTTGTTCTTTTATCTTTCCTCTCTATTCTTTATTCCTTGTTCTTTCGCTATTTTTACAGCCTTGAACACAAAAAGATATTTCATAGCCCTAAGTTACAATGGTACTTCGTTTCATGGTTGGCAAATTCAGCCAAATGGGATTACCGTGCAAGCCTGTTTGAATAAGGCATTGAGCACCTATTTCAGACAAGAAGTTGCCACGTTAGGCTGTGGACGTACCGATGCAGGGGTGCATGCTACACAATTTTATGCGCATGCAGATTTACATGAGATAAGCGATCAACAAATAGCTGCAGCTGTTCCGGGCATTAATGCCCTCTTGCCCTATACCATAGCGGTAAATACTATTTTTACCGTAGCGCCCAATGCGCATGCTCGTTTCGATGCTACGGCAAGAGCTTATCAATATCATCTCCACTTTCATAAAGATCCCTTCAAAATTGATCGGTCTTGGCTTTATAAGGGGCAATTGGATGTGGATAGGATGAATGAGGCAGCGGCAGTGCTATTAGATTATATAGATTTTTCCTGTTTTAGCAAGTCAAACACCCAAACCTTTACCAACAACTGTAAAATTAGCCATGCCAAATTTGAGTGTATTGGCGATGGTCTGGTATTTACGATCAAAGCCGATCGATTTTTAAGAAATATGGTGCGGGCCATCGTAGGTACTTTGATTATGGTAGGTAAGGGCGAAATTGACACTAATGACGTGGTAAAGATTATAGAAAGCAAGAATAGGAGCAAGGCAGGGCAGTCTGTGCCAGCTTGTGGACTTTACTTGGTTGCGGTAGAATATCCATACGTAAAAGATGATAGCATAACAGTGTGACCAATAATATAATAATCAAGAAGGAGATGTTGGTCAAACCTTCACTCTTTAAAAACTTATTCATTCAAAATTAAGAACATGGCAGTAACAGGTGATGCATTTAATTTTAGCTTGCTGAAACGCGTGATGGCCTACGTAAGGCCCTACCGTGCTATTTTTGTTTGGTCTATTCTGTTGACCATACTTTTAGCAGCTGTGGCACCTGTAAGGCCAATCTTAATTGGTTATACCTTAGATAAATATATATTAAAAGGCGATGGTGATGGGCTGTTGAACATGATCATCATTATGCTCGTGCTATTGGTACTGCAAACTGGCTTTCAATATGCGCATACCTTGTTAACCAATAAACTGGGACAATCTGCCATAAGAGATTTGCGGATCAATGTGTTTAATCACATTACCAGGCTCAGACTGAAATATTTTGATAAAACACCCATAGGCCAGTTAATTACCCGTACGGTTTCAGACCTGGAAACCATTGCCGATATTTTTTCAGAAGGTCTGATCGCCATGATAGGCGATCTATTGCAGGTGATCGTCATTATAGGGATCATGCTTTATCAAGATTGGAAGCTAACCTTAGTGGTGCTTGTTCCTATGCCATTTTTGATTATCGCTACGCGGATTTTTCAAAAGGCGATCAAAGTAGCCTTTCAGGAAGTGAGGGCTGAAGTGTCTAACCTGAATACGTTTTTACAGGAGCACATCAGCGGTATTGCCATCATTCAATATTTTGCTAGGGAAGATCAGGAGTATAAGAAGTTCAAGAAGATCAATACCCGTTATCGTGATGCTAACATCCGTTCCAATTGGTATTATTCAATTTTTTTCCCTGTAGTGGAGCTTATTTCTGCCATGTCGTTAGGGTTGTTGATTTGGTACGGTTCGAAAACGATTTTAAATCATCCACTCGAAATAGAACCGGGTATCATCACCACTTTTATCATGTTCATCAATATGCTGTTTAGGCCAATTAGGGAGCTGGCAGATAAATTTAATACCCTGCAAATGGGAATGGTGGGCGCAGAAAGAGTTTTTAGGGTATTGGATACCCAAGAAATCATTCAGAATAAGGGAAACCTGAAGCCCCAAAAACTGGAGGGGAATATTGAATTTAAGCAGGTATGGTTCAGCTATGACCAAGATCGGGAAGAACACCCCAAATATGTTTTAAAAGATATTTCATTTGAAGTGGAAGCGGGGCAGACCGTAGCTTTGGTGGGCGCAACGGGCGCAGGGAAATCATCTACAATCAATATCCTCAATCGTTTTTATGAAATACAGGAGGGACAGATCCTAATTGATGGGATCGATATTAAGGAATATGAAATTTCCCATCTCCGAAAAAATATTGCTACGGTACTTCAGGATGTCTTCCTTTTTTCAGATACCATTTTTAATAATATTACCTTAAACAATCCTGCAATTACTTTTGAGGAAGTGGTAGATGCAGCCAAAAGGGTGGGGGCGCATGATTTTATTGAGCGTTTGCCGGGGGGATATCATTATAATGTAATGGAACGGGGTGCAACCTTATCTTCCGGGCAGGCCCAATTGATTTCTTTTATTAGGGCATTAGTGTATCAGCCCTCTATTCTGGTATTGGATGAAGCAACTTCTTCGGTGGATACCGAAACAGAAATGATGATACAGAGGGCCATTGATAAATTAATGCAGGATAGAACTTCCATTGTGATAGCACATCGTTTATCAACCATACAAAAGGCTGATCAAATTATAGTTTTGGACAAGGGGGAAATTAAGGAAAAGGGCACGCACCAACAATTGCTAAAACTAGATGGCTACTATAAACGCCTCTACGATTTGCAGTTTTCGTCGGTTGGGATTGCGAAAGATTGAGTTTTATTGAAGATATTAAAGGGTTTGTTGGATACTGCGTATATAAAGCCACCTGATAAAGATAAATGTCGGGACATTGTTCAAGGTATTTTCTTAGACCTATGGCATATCTTTACGGAGCAGTTCGTTTTCAAGTTTTTTAAAGGTTTGGGAACATCATGTCGAATGCCTTTGCACATGTAAATATTGTTAGTTAATTTAGTGTTATCTAAATTAATGCGTATGAAAAAACGATTGGTACCCCACAAGGTTTTTATATTAAGCTCCACAAAGGCTAAGTTTAATCGTTATTATTATCCCTTTGCATATTAGTCTATTTGCTCAAGATTTTCCAGACTTTCTGTTACATATAATGGATGTTATATCAATTATATCGATTTCAAAATAACCGATTTAGTAGTCGGAGAGTGCTTTTAGTGTAAATGGTTTTTGTCAATTGAGAATTTCAAATAATACATTTTTAACCTAAATCTTTTATGATGAAAAAATTATTACTCTTAGTATTGCTGCTATGTGTATTTTATTCAATTAAAGCTCAAGAAAAGCAAGTTTTTGGTGGGAAAGAATATTTTAAAAAAAATGGAAGCTGGTATTCTAAAGAAGACTATGTTGTCGATCGAATAATCACCGTACATTTTGTGATAAAACCTAGCAGCAATGAAATTAAGCTAGGTTCTTCTTTAGCACTAAAACCTAACAAATTGGGGTTTGCTGATGTAAAAGTTCCTGAAAATAATGATGTTATCGAGTTTGCTAGAAGTCTTGCTAAAAACTCGCTGTTTGATCATGTTGAGCTTAATACCATTGGTAAATATAATAGTATTGTTCCAAATGATGCTAATTTATGGAATCAATGGTATCTTAATCGAATAGGTATGTTTGATGTCTGGGATTTTACCATGGGAAGTAGCTGCATTAAGGTTGCAATAGTTGACTCTGGAGTGGATTGGATGCATCCAGACATTGGATTAGGAACAGACGCTTATCAAAACATAGCACTCAATTCTGGTGAAGACGCTTGGTCAAATCCAAATAATCCAATAACAGGGAACGGGGTTGATGATGATGGTAATGGCTTTGTAGATGATTGGAAGGGATGGAATTTTGATTTGACATCTAATAATTCACTCCCATCTTTTTTTCATGGTACACATGTTGCCGGCATTGTATCGGCTAAAACAAATAATTCTATTGGAATCTCAGGTATTGCTGGAGGTAATAATTCACAAGGCGCTCAAATAATGTCATTGTGTATAGGTATGACGAATCCGGTCGGAGCGGTAATTGATGATGCGATCATCTATGCTGTAGACAATGGTGCTAAAGTTATACAAATGAGTTTGACGGTAAATCAAACGGCAGCTATAGATGCTGCAATTAATTATGCTATTGCAAATAATGTATTAGTGGTTTGTGCTTCAGGAAATGCTGAGCCAGCCTTGCCTGTCACATATCCTGCTAGTAACACTAATGTGATTTCGGTAGGTGCAACTAATCAAGCCGATCAGCGTGCAAGCTTTTCTAATTATGGGGCAAATTTAACAATTTCTGCACCTGGAGTAGGAATTGTTAGCACACAACTGAGCAATACTTATGGTAGTAGTGACGGAACTTCATTTGCTGCGCCGATGGTATCAGCTGTAGCGGCACTTATGCTCACGATAGATCCTAATTTAACACCTGCATTAATTCGTTCTGCCTTGATCAATAATGCGGATAAAACTGGTGGATACACTTATACCGCAGGTCGTAGCAACGAACTTGGTTATGGTCGTTTAAATGCAATTAAGACAATAAATGCAATCGCACCAAAGATAACGGGAAATAAGAACTTATGTAATACCGAGGTATATAATATTACAGGACTTCCTTTGGGATGTACAGTTGCTGGATGGACTGTATCTAATAGCAACGTTACGCTTGTATCTTCAGGTTCATCTGCCACATTGTCAAAAAATGTTGATGGTATTGTTGAACTTATTGCCATAATCAATAATGGTTGTTCCAATTATACCATTCGAAAGAAAATTTTCGTGGGTGTTCCAACAAATGCTGGGAATGGTATTGTATATTTTAATTATGGTGTTCCGGTAAATCCTTTAAATATATGTGAGGCTGGCTATGAAGTTAGAGGTAATTTTCAATATAAAGATGATAATGGAAATGATTCTGATATTGATTCTGGATATGAATTTGAAGTTGTAAATAATGATCCAAATTTTTACTTTTCGACAAATAATGGAGTAATCTTCGATTATTATATTAATCCATACTTTACAGGTACATTGTATGTTCCCGTAAAGGTGAAAAATGCATGCGGTTGGAGTAATGATGTGTTTTATTTAGAAGTAATCGTAGGTAATTGTAACTGGAATAAATTATTTATAGTAAGTCCTAATCCTGCTTCCGGAAAACTAAAAGTTGTTAAACAGACAGACTCTAGGTTTTTATCTAAAAAAGATTTTAATTTTTCAGTTAAACTTTATGATCAAAAAGGGTCAGTTAGACTTAGTGGTAGGAATGCTGGACGTGAACTAATTGCTGATACAAGAGATTTACCGAATGGTACGTATTTTCTCCATATTTTAGAAAATGGAAATGTATATAAAAGTCAAATATTGATAAGACATTAAATAGAAAACGGTCACAATTTTTAAAATAGGCTGTCTCAAAAATAAGGAGATGGCCTTTTTATTTTGAAACTTAAGTCTCAGGTAAAAGTCGTAGGAACTGCTAAAAAACAAATTAACGTAGATTGGAGGGCCAGTTTTTTAACTGGAAAGCTTCAAGAAGAATAAGATGTGATAAGGGTAGCAACGAAAAATTACGTTTTTACAGCACTTTAAATTTAACCAACTATTTGATTAATTGTTCCTCCACATAGTACACGTACCTGTCGGCTCCAATGGTTTCCACGCGCTGGTGAGATAAGATAATGCTGTTTACCCTTAAAAAATTGATTCTCCAGGTACTATCGGGAGTAGTGGTATAAGTGATGTTTTCCCCAGTGGGGTCTATGCTATAATTTACGGTAGAGGTGCCTTTGGTAAACTTCATGTCGCTGGTATAGATCAATGTATCAATGGTAGCGGCAGTGGTGAAGCTCGTCGTATCATTACGTAGAATAGCATTATTTTTGAAATCGATTTCAATATGCGTTTTTAGAGGCCATCGGCCTACGAATTTACGTTCTACAAGAGTTTTGTCGTCCACTTCTATTTTTTTACAGGCATAGCCCATAATACCCAGAATAATCAAGCAGAAGAAAACAAACTTTAATTTACCCATTGCTATTTTGATATATGCAAATATACAAAACAAAATTGCTTGTGTTTTTTTATCAAAAACTAATATTTTTTCACCGAATCTTATATTCTTTACGGTCAGTGTTTAAAATAGTTTTTATATTTCCAGCTTCAAACCAACACAACAAATGAAGAAAATCATATCTAATCTAACGTTTCAGGTTCTTGTAGCCATTTCACTGGGTATTTTGGTGGGGGTCATTTACCCTGCATTTGCCCCACATGCCGAACTCATTAGCAAGAGTTTTATCAATATGATCAGCATGCTCATTGCCCCAATTATATTTTTTACCATAGTGCTGGGTATAGCCCACATGGGCGATATGAAAAAAGTAGGCATTGTAGGGGGCAAAGCCCTGCTCTATTTCGAAATCGTAACCACTATAGCTATAGCCATTGGGTTGCTAGTAGCCAATGTGCTGAAACCTGGAGTAGGCGTAAAGGTGCCAGAAGGAGATGTGGCAAAAATGGCCGCTTATACCGAGCAGGCGGGATCTATCAATTGGCTCGAATTTATTGCCCATATCTTTCCAAAGAATATTTTTGAAGCCTTTAGCAAGGGCGAAATCTTGCAGATCTTGGTCTTTGCCATCTTGTTTGGTTATGGGTTGAGCAAAATGGGACAGACGGGCCAATCGCTATTGGTTACCTTCGACAAAATAGCCAAGGTACTGTTTAATATGATGAAGGTGATTATGAGGCTGGCCCCATTAGGTGCCTTTGGTGGAATGGCCTATAGTGTTGGTAAGTTTGGATTGCACACCCTACTGCCGATGGCCAAGTTAATGGGGGCTGTCTATCTTACCTGCTTCTTGTTCATATTTGTGGTATTAAATGCCATTTGCCGGTATTACAAGTTCAGTTTATGGAAGTATTTAAAGTATATTCGTCAGGAAATTCTGATCGTACTGGGTACTTCTTCCTCGGAATCGGTACTGCCAAGTATGATGAAAAAGATGGAAGATATTGGCTGCGATAAATCGGTAGTAGGTTTGGTTATTCCTACGGGCTATTCGTTCAACCTTGATGGTACTTCTATTTATCTGGCCATGGCAGTAATCTTTTTAACACAGGTATTCGGTATTGACCTGAGTATTGGCGAACAATTGTCAATTATGTTGGTGCTGATGGTGACCAGTAAGGGTGCTGCCGGGGTAACGGGAAGCGGTTTTATTGTGCTGGCCAGTACTTTAACTGCCTTGAAAATTATGCCTGTAGAGCATATTGCTATCCTGTTGGGGGTAGATAGGTTTATGAGCGAAGCTAGGGCCATTACCAATATGATTGGAAACGGGATCGCTTCAATTGTAATTGCTAAAAGTGAGAATGAATTTGATGAAGCGAAGTATTTGAGGGCAGTTAGTCCAGCAGCAATTGAAAGGGCCGAAGAGGAGAATATTCTTGAAAAATAGCAAAGAGTCTAAAAAGTGATTGTTGTCATCGTATAATTTAGGTTGATTAGTGCTTAAAAGGGTTAATGCTTTTTTGATTCTAGATGATTTGGTCATAGGAAGATAAGGGCAACATATAAAAACTAATCTAATATTCGGTGTGTTTTTTGTTTATCAATATTATTCTATCAAGATTTAAGGCCAGACCTCACAGCTTTCTAGGTGGACGAATAGATTTTGAAAGCCATTTAAATCAAGGCCCGGTCTTTTTTCTGTATTGGTAAAACTTGCTCTAAATCAATGATTCCTATCGTTCGATAAGTTTGCGATCAATGTAACGTAGGGGCCAAAGAAAGAAATCCCGTTTATTTCCAATTCCAAAAAAACAGCTCTTTTTGGTCTAAGGTAGTGGCAATGCTGGCAACATAGCTTTCATCGATAATGAAAGTGCGCATTTTAAATACCTCTTTTTCCCTTTCCAGATGTTCGTTAAGGCATTCGATAAGATGCAGGTTGTTGCTGATGCCTTCGCCACTGGCTTTTAGTAAGGCTTCCTTTCTGGTCCACATGGCATAAAAACTGTCTCTTATACACATCTCCGAGCCCACGAGACCTGCGTAAAAGTGGGGGGGGGGGGGGGGGGGGGGGGGGGGGGGGGGGGGGGGGGGGGGGGGGGGGGGGGGGGGGGGGGGGGGGGGGGGGGGGGGGGGGGGGGGGGGGGGGGGGGGGGGGGGGGGGGGGGG
>NZ_JAELTN010000075.1 GCF_016428855.1 Pedobacter sp. ASV28 | reverse complement strand
CCCCCCCCCCCCCCCCCCCCCCCCCCCCCCCCCCCCCCCCCCCCCCCCCCCCCTTTTTCACGCAGGTCTCGTGGGCTCGGAGATGTGTATAAGAGACAGTTATTACATTATATTTACCCCAACCAAAACCAATACTACACACAATAAAAAAAATGGGAGATTTCGATAACAAAGAGAGAGAAGAGGTTTTTTCGAAAAAAGTAAGAGCTGGTAAACGTACTTATTTTTTTGACGTAAAAGCAACACGTTCCGGTGATTATTACCTTACGCTAACGGAAAGTAAAAAGAGATTAGAAGATGGCGTTTTTGTAAAACATAAGATTTTCTTATACAAAGAAGATTTTGAAAAATTTACAGAAGGTTTGACAGAAACTGTTGAATACATTAAGTCTCACCAAGAAGTGGTGGAGAAACGTTACGAATATTCTGATAACCAAGAATACAGCGCTAGGCCCGAGAATGATGATTTTTCATTCTAAAAGGCATTAAGCAATAACAACATAATTGAGATCCTCCGATTTTCGGGGGATTTTTTATTTACCTTCATACTGATCCTCAAAATATAATTAAAGATGAAAACTATATTACTTCCCATATGCTTTTTGTTTTTTAACACAGCCTTATTTGCCCAAACAGAAAAAACAGATGGCAGACTGAAAAAGATGATTGCAGCATTGGCTAGCGGCTTTAATGGAGAGGTAGGTATATACGTCAAATCAATGAAAACGGGGAAAATAGCCACTTATCATGCAGATTCTATTTTTCCTACTGCCAGTATGATAAAGGTGCCAATTACCTGTGGCATTTTTAATAAAATAGATAAGGGTGAGTTAGATTATAACAGTCAACTTATTTATAAAGATAGTCTGCTATATGAAGGGGAAGATATTTTGGGATCCTTTAAAAATGGAGAAAAGATAGGGTTGCCCAAAGTACTCATGCTGATGGTTACAACGAGTGACAATACGGCAAGTTTATGGTGTCAAAGTTTAGCAGGTTCAGGAGCGGCCATTAATCAGCTTATGGAAGACTATGGCCTCAAGTATACCAGGGTTAATTCACGTACGCCCGGCAGACAGGAAAATCAGAGAAAATATGGTTGGGGACAGACAACACCTAGAGAAATGGCTACATTGCTAACTTTAATAAGGGAAGGAAAGATGGTAAATGAGGCCGTTTCAGAGCGAATCTATCGAAACCTGATCCGTATCTATTATGACAAGGAAGCATTGTCTCAAATTCCACCCTATGTACAGGTGGCTTCTAAATCAGGTGCAGTGAATGCTTCTCGTTCTGAAGTAGTGCTGGTTAATGCGCCGCATGGCGATTATGTGTTTTGTGTGATCACCAAAAATCAGGCAGATACCTCATGGAAACATGATAATGAGGGCTATGTACTCATTCGTAAATTAAGTAAGATGCTTTGGCACTATTTCGAACCCAAATCTGATTGGCAACCGGCAAAAGGAATGGAAAAATACCAATAGTTGCTAAATTTTTATGATGCTTTCATCAGGCCACCTGCTATGCTTGAAAATAGGGTGAGGATATAAAGTCCTATAATAATAATAGCTAGTATTCCAAAATACTTAAATAAGGATTTTAATTTAGCAATCGCTTCATCTAAGCTGTTCTGGTCGCCATATAATACACCTTGTTTTGCCTTGGAAGCATATCTGGACAGCAGAAAGCTGGGGTAAAAAAAGGCAAGGCCATAAATGATACAGACAATACTGAAAATGTTGCCACCCATAGCCCCCAATTGGCCAAGCATTTTGGCCATTTCTGGATTTGAATTAAGGAGAGGCCCTACAGTCAGTGCAGAAATGAACATCAGAGCGGAAACGCCAAAGCCTACAATGGCAAGGAAGCTGGCCCATTTGGCCATGTCATAGATAAAACTACGCATGTCTTCAGTAACAATTAACTGTGGGTTATGGGCAGTTTCTATAGGTTCTTCAAATTGTTCCGTATTTTCCATGTGTTTAGGGGGTTGAAGCAGCTAAACTAACCAATTATTTACGGCTGTACAAATTACTAGGTAAAGGCATTAAAAAATAATATCTTTGCGCCTTTAAATAGGCCAAAGCAAAGGACCTAAAATAAAGACAAATTTTAAATCAAAAACATAAATGGCATTACAATGTGGTATAGTTGGCTTACCTAATGTAGGAAAATCAACTTTATTTAACTGTTTATCTAACGCAAAGGCACAATCTGCCAATTTCCCCTTTTGTACCATAGAACCCAATGTTGGAGTAATTACCGTACCCGATGAACGTTTGAACAAATTAGCGGAATTGGTGAAACCCAATAAGGTACAGCCTAATACCATTGAAATTGTGGATATTGCTGGCTTAGTTAAAGGAGCTTCAAAAGGAGAGGGCTTGGGCAACCAGTTTTTAGGAAACATTAGAGCAACAAATGCCATTATACATGTGCTTCGTTGTTTTGATGATGGAAACATCATACACGTAGATGGCTCTGTAGATCCTATCCGCGATAAGGAAATTATTGATACGGAGTTACAGCTAAAGGATTTAGATACTGTAACGAAACGTATCCAGAAAATCGAAAAGCAAGCTAAAAATGATAAAGAGGCTAAAAAAGAATTAGATATTCTAACCGTTGTCAAAAATCATTTGGAAACAGGTAAATCGGTACGTACAGCCTCTTTAAGTGCAGAAGATTTTGAAGAAATTGTTGGATTAGGATTGCTAACGCAAAAGCCCGTAATGTATGTCTGCAATGTAGATGAAGCTTCAGTGATAAGCGGAAACAGATACGTAGAGCAGGTAAAAGCGGCCGTAGCCGATGAAAGTGCCGAGGTGCTGGTGATCTCTGCTAAGATAGAATCGGAAATTGCCGAACTGGAAAGCTATGAAGAGCGTCAAATGTTTTTAGCTGACCTTGGCTTGGATGAATCTGGAGTGAACAAACTGATCAGGGCTGCTTATCGTTTATTAAACCTGTATACTTATTTTACGGCAGGTGTACAGGAAGTAAGGGCATGGACCATTACCAAAGGTTTTACTGCTCCACAGGCAGCAGGTGTTATCCATACTGATTTTGAAAAAGGCTTTATTCGTGCTGAAGTAATAAAATATAACGACTTTGTAACCTTAGGTTCTGAAAATGCTTGTAAAGAAGCTGGCAAATTAGGGGTAGAGGGTAAAAGCTATGTAGTAGAAGATGGCGATATTATGCACTTTAGGTTTAACGTATAACCACAAGTATCTCTAAACAACAATATATAATCTTTTGATATTAACCCCGTAGGTTTTCAAAACCTACGGGGTTTTTTATATCATCAAAATGGTTGTAGGGTTTGTTAATGAAAGCGTCTGTAAAATGATAGGCGCTGTTCAATTATTCTTTATATAAGCTATGTGTTGGCGTTCCCGCCAACCTATTTTTGGCTCATTATTGATGCGTCCCCGCCCATCATCTGAAGCGTTGTATACAGCAGGAACATGGCAACCTAAACCCAATTGTAGTGGATCCCGATTACCATTGGGAGGAACAAAAAGCTGGCTATCGTTACCGATAGTGTACATTATACCTGTTTTTCTGAAAAATTAGAGCAGTACGCCTTTTAAGAACATCATGGCTACAGAAAAGTAGATCACTAATCCAGTAACGTCAACCAAGGTGGCTACAAATGGAGCCGATGAAGAGGCCGGATCTGCCCCTAAACGTTTGAGTATAATGGGAAGCATTGAACCAGCCAACGAACCCCAGAGTACAATACCCACCAGGGCAACACCTACGGTACAGCCAATAAGAAACCAATGAGGTCCATACATGGAGGAGAAAAATGTCCAGGCATAAATGCGGAAAAATCCAATGCAACCAAGGGCCAAACCTAGTAAAAGACCAGATACGATCTCCCTACGCATAACCCGCCACCAATCGGCCAGGGTAATTTCTCCTAAGGCCATAGCCTGTATAATTAAGGTCGACGCCTGGGAACCACTATTACCGCCACTGGAAATGATAAGTGGAACAAATAGGGCCAATACCACTGCTTTTTCAATTTCACCTTCAAAATAGCCCATTGCGGTAGCAGTAAACATTTCTCCAAAAAACAAGATAATGAGCCACCCAACACGTTTTTTAACAAGCTTTAAAATAGGCATATCGAGATAAGGCTCATCTAAGGCTTCGGTACCCCCAATCTTATGCATATCTTCGGTATATTCTTCGTGGGCAATCCAAAGGATGTCATCAACGGTTACAATGCCCAACAATACACTGTTTTCATCAACTACAGGAAGCGCTACACGGTTATTCATACGAAAGATATTGATGGCATCTTCCTGCGGGTCATTTGCTTTTAAGGAAATATAGCGCTTATCGGTTAGTTCACCTATTTTGGCTTCAGGGTCGGCCAATAAAATCTCTCTGATACGAATATCATCTAATAAAATGCCATCCTTATCGATGACATAGATAACATCGATAGTTTCTGAATTCTTTCCGTATCTTCTAATGTGGGCCAAAACTCTGGTGACCGTCCAATCAGGTTTAACGGCCACATAGTCGGGGGTCATCAAACGCCCTACGCTATCTTCCTTATAGCCCAATAGCGCTAAAGATTCTATACGTTCTTCTGGCGGCAAAAGCGTAATCATTTTTTTTACCACATCGCCTTTAAGCTCGCTAAAAAGGGCTGTACGATCATCGGGTGGCAAATCTTTTATAATTTGGTTAAGCTTATTGCCCGAAAGTTTCTTAATGATACGTTCTTGTGTAGGAAAATCAAGGATACGAAATACGTTGACTGCCCGGTTTAGGGAAATGGTTTCAATAAACTTAGCGGCATATTGTGGCAGTTCATCAATTAATTGCTCAACATCAGAAATGTTAAGTTCATCTAGGTATTGTTTTAATGATTTATCGTTTTCTTTCTCGAGTAGCTCCTGAATTTCTTCTACAACAAATTTATCCATAACAATAAACTAATAAATGATTACATTCCTAAACCTTTTCTTACGGTTCGCAAAGGTGCATTTTTATTTTCAAAATATCACCTTTTTTGAGCCACTAAGCTGTGCTTTTTTATGCAATAAAAAAGCATTTTGTGTAGAACTGTTAAAATTTCGTTTAAATTTAACGGGTTCTTAATATTTATTTAAATAGCTGGATATGACAAATAATGACAATGGATATGTGTTGATTACAGGTGGTAGCAAAGGCATTGGAAAAGCAATTGCCGAAGAGCTGGCCAAGAGATCCTATAATTTGTTATTGATAGCTAGAAGTGAGCCAGAACTAAGCGATTTGGCTAATGAACTTGCTCATGTTTATGGGGTTAAAGTGCATTATCTTGCTGCCGATCTAAGCTTGAGCAATTCGGCCTCAACTATTTTTGATTGGATAGTTTCGAATGAGTTTAGTATAGAAATTTTAGTAAATAATGCAGGTTATGGCATATGGGGCAATTTTAATGAACGTTCCTTAAAAGAACAGCTTGAAATGCTGCAAGTGAATATTAACGCTTTGGTAGAACTGACTTATTTATTGTTACCTATGCTGGAGAAAGCAAAACAATCTTATGTGCTGAATATAGCCAGCACGGCAGCTTACCAAGCTGTACCTACTTTAGCCTTATATGCCGCTTCAAAAGCTTTTGTATTGTCATTTACCAGGGCCATCAGATATGAATTGCGTAATAGCCATGTATCGGTAACTTGTTTTAGCCCAGGTCCCGTAGCCACCAATTTTGCCAATAGGGCAGGTTTAAATGCATTGAGCAAAATGGCGCAAAAATTTAATATGGAAGCAGATCAAGTGGCCAAAATAGCAGTTAAAGCTATGTTTAATAAAAAATCTGAAGCCATTCCAGGCATAACAAACCTCATATCGGTATATGCCAACAGGGTATTGCCAAAGAGCTTTATAGAAAGAACTGCAGCAAATATTTATAAAACTTAAAAATATTTCCGAAAAAATTTGGACTAAAACGTTGAAAAACTTACGTTTGTAATAAATACTACTAATTCTATAGATTATGTATTATATTGAGCAGCATCCTAAAAATAATCAGGTGTACCTGATGTGTTGTTGTTTATAGAATTAATATCCCAAAGCCCTAATAGTTTCTTCATTAAATTTTATAAAAACCCTATTAAATGATTACTTCATACAGCACTTTTACACTCTCTGATAAACTGACAGAAGAACAGAAATACTTTTTTAACAAGCACGGTTTTCTGCATTTTAAAAATTTTATAGACCCACATGCAGTTAAATCTATTATTGATGCCTCAATACAGGTGCAAAGGAAATGGTTGGTTGACGAGGTTAAAAAAGTAAATGGGGTGCCCATTAAATATGGAAGAGATTTAGACGGAAGTCCTATTATACAACGATTTGCATTCATTAACCAACATCACCAAACATTGAGTGGGCTGTTATTGGATCCTCGTTTTAACAGTTTATTAGAACTTGCAGGAACAGGAGCAAGGTTAGGTACCGAAGAGAAGGATGGGATGGTATTCAATCATTATGTAAATGGCCCAGACAGCAAGTTTACCAAGATGGGTTGGCATACAGATGGATTAAGGGATATTTTTTATGGGCAAAAACTAAATCCTATGCTGAATGTAGGGATACATTTAAGTACACTTAAGCCAGAAAATGGGGGATTGAAAATTTTGCCAGGTACACATAAGCAAAACCTTTATCAGATGCTATTTAGAAAAAAGTATTTTTTGGACCATCAGCCCGATCCTCAGGAAATAGCCATTGTGCCAGAAGCTGGTGACCTGACCATTCATGATGGAAGGTTGTGGCATAGGGTAGCACAATCTTCTGCCAGGGGAGAAGAAAGTAGAAGACGAGTAATCTATATCCCAATTATTGCAGGGAAATACACGCCCAAACATGAAAATAGCCCAACTGTATTTTATCAAAGATTTGCGGGAATTGTAAAGTAGAGAAATATGCTGATAGCCTTAATTTATAGTTACTTGGTAAAGTCTGGTAGACTTAAAAATCCACTTCTTTACCTGAAACGTCTTAATGGAATGAAGGTATAAAAATATACATTCTACTATTGCTATGGAAAAAATAGGCAACAAATGGAGAGTTTAGTTATATTTGCCAAAATTTGCTCCCGTAGTTCAATGGATAGAATTATGGTTTCCGGTACCATCGATATGAGTTCGAATCTCGTCGGGAGCACAAAAAGGATCAGTGTACCAGTGCATTGATCCTTTTTATAGCCTACTTTCCCGCTTTGTACCACCATAAGAAGCAACCTGTTACCCGTTTTCTTTGGCGTTGTCTTTTAATCGTTATTTTCATATAGCAAAATATTGTAAGTTTACTTTTCCTCCTGTCTTATCACGTTATAATGTGGCGATAGAATTTCAATATGGGCCTCATTAAATAGATCCTGAATATTCTCAAGTAAATTACTGTAGATTAGGGCCTGTAAGTTGGCCTCATGTGTGTAGGCATTGATCTGATAGGATATAGAGAAGTTATCCAATCCGGTTTGTAGTACAAAAGGAGTAGGGGTAGTTTCTATATGTATAGTCTTTGTGGCAGCGCTGATCAGTAGCTCATAAACTTTCTTCCATGGAACGTCGTAGCCAATGGTAACGGTATAATGAACAATAAGGCCAGGGCCATTATTTTTTGTTCTACTGGAAAAATTAATGGTACTACTAGAAAGCACCATAGAATTGGGTACGGTGATGTCTTCATTTTTAATGGTCTTTATCCGTGTAACGAGCATATTCTTTTCTAATACATCCCCAACCACATCCCCAATTTTTACCCGATCACCAAGCTTGAAAGGTCGCATATAGGTAATTACCAATCCGGCAACAATATTGCCTATGGCACTAGAAGAACCGAGAGAGATAAGTATGCCCAAGAAGACAGAAACACCCTGAAAAGCTGGAGAACTAGATCCCGGCAGATAGGGAAAGATAATGACCAGCATAAACGCATATAGAATGAACCGTAGGATGTTAAAAGTTGGCATGGCCCAATCTTCATGAAATCCCCTTAGTGTAATTCGCCGATATTTTACCTCATGGAAAAAATATTTAACGCCTTTCAGTACATATCTGAAGATAAGGTATATCACCATGATGGTGAAAAAATTGGGCAAATAATGAACAATGGCAAGAGAAGTTGCTTTCAAGGGGCTTAAGATCCAGTTTAACAAAGTACTGGTCCAATCTTCTGTTTCTGGAAAAATACTGAACAATAAGGGAAGTGAAAGATAGATCGTCAGTAAGATCACCAAAATTTTAACAGCGCCATTCAATTTTAACAAGGCTGTTTCTAAATGCTGAGCGGTTAAAATATGAACATTTCTGATGCGAAATCCATTAGCAAATTTTGATTTATGATGTGATATATAGCGAGCGGTATGGCTAAAAATGTAGTTGATAACTTTAACAATGGCGATGACCAGTAAAAGCACAAGGATAACCAGTCCTATCCGTTTCAGCCAATTGGTTAAACTATGTGATTTTCGTTCCTCGGTTATGGTTTTCTTAAGGATAGAAAGGTATTCTTTTGCTAGCAGCGCATTACTTTTGCTAAACCAAAGTCCATCCAGGTTGGCAATGGTTAAGATAATGGTGTTATTTTTATAGGTGAGGTCATAACTATCGTCATTTGCCTTAATGCTTAGCGAATCTGCACTATAAAATGGATCTTCATAAAGCAGACGTACCTTTTGGGTGATGGCTTTTGCGCGTTCTTCTGCTTTAAAAGATCCCATTCGGGTATAGATATAGAAGAGCGTATCTTTGTTTAAATGTACTGCATAACCTTTGGCATTTTTCTTTAAGGTGGCAATTTCTTTTAGCTGTTGAAGGTTGCGCAAAGAATCTCTCTTTGCCATTTCTACCAGCTGTGCCTGCAGCGCTTTGGTTTTTTTTATGTTGCCGCTCGCCTCGAGTAATTCATTTTCAATTTTAATTTTAATGAGCGAATCAATGTGCTTTTGCTGTTGATCTTTCATTAATAAGGCCTCATTAAGCGCTATTTGATCTTGTTCTTGTTTGTTTTGCGCAAAAAGTAACTGCGCCGATAGCATAAGTGCCCATAGGGCAAGCAATTTTATAGGAGTTGACGTGACCTTCATTAGCAGTTAAAGAGGGGTTTTATTTAGCCTTTTACTAATATAATGAATTACTTGTGCTTTAAGCACTTTGCCTTACGCAAAAAATCCTAATGATGTTGTCATTTGGTCAGTTTTAGTAGGGGAACAACAGATTATTTTGTAGGTGCTTTTTTGATGGGATGCACCGGCTGTTCACTTTCTTCTCGTTGCTTTGCGGGATTTTTTGTTTTTACCTGTTTCGTTTTTACCTCAAAAACTTCATTTTTATAACTTTTAAGAGGTTTGATATGCTGACCAGTTTTTTCGGTATTGGTATTTCCACCCTTGGTATTTCCTGTAATATTCATCTTTTTATGAGTTTTATAATCTAATGAATAACAATGAACAGCAGATATTGTTCTTTTAAACGGCCTCTAAACCTCAATCCATTCACTTTGGGTAAAACCACCAAATGCTGTTTTTGCCGGTAGGTTTAAATATGGATAAGTAACTTTTGATAAGTATAGGCCAGTTGGAGAGGCGACCTCAAACTGGCTTGGAATTTCTTTAGAAATGAGATGATGCTCAAACTCGGCCACACTAAGCTCATTGGCTCCGATCTTTAACAATTTGCCTACAATTAACCGGATCATTTTGCTCAGAAACCTATTCGAAGCAATATGAAAACGGAAATGCTCATTGTTAGCCGATCGGTAAAGCTTGGCCTCCATTACATTACACAGCGTATGCTCATTTTTATCGGGGGTGGTACAAAACGCCCTGTAATCTTTATATTTTGGCAACAATTCCACTGCCTTTTTCATTTCCGTTAAGTTGATGTCGGTAATGGGATAATATGAACTTAACTGCCTTAAGAAGGGATCTTTATAATTATGCCAATAATAGTCATATTTGCGTTGTACGGCATCAAATCGGGCGTGCTGTTTGCCATCCATAGGTATGATATCAAAAATGGCGATATTATGTGGCAGAACCTTGTTGATAATAAAAAGAAAATCAGCATTTAATGGCCGATCTATGTCGACATGGAAGAAGAACTGACTGGCATGGACCTTAGTGTCGGTACGGCCACAGCCTATAACAGACAGGGGCATTTTGAAGATTTTGCTTAGGCTATCTTCTATAACTTGTTGTATGCTATGTGCCTTCGGATGTCGTTGCCAGCCATTGTAAACATGGCCATTATAGCCTATATGAAAGAAATATCGCATTTATTATGGTGAATCTAACGCTAAACGAATTTCCTTATCATTAAACTACAACCATAGTGCAGACCATCATGAGACACTATAAACTTAATGGCATCCTCAATTCTTTCTAATTGGTAACCTTTATAGGTACTAATGGTATAAGGGGTATAATGGGCAAATTTATCGGTGGCCAGATCGTCCTCTAACTGATCGATAGTACTCATAAGATAGCTTTTCAATAGGGTAATCTCTTCCGAAGTAATAAAGTGCGCTGGCTTAGAGCCATTTTTGTATTTATCAACTAAATTGAGGTCAATAAGCAGTTCGTTATTTGAAAGTCTGTAACATAGGATCTGCTGACTGACTACCAAATGTCCAATTTGCCAAGCCAGGTTATTGTTAAACCCAACCGGAATTTTGTTCAATTGTTCCGTACTTAAATTTTCTACTAAATTCAATAAGGCTTTTCGGCCTGCCCTAATGACTTCGAATGTCTTGTCCATGATAAGGACAAAGATAGCTTTCTTTAGATTAGAAAGATAAAAACAAAAGACTACTTTTTAACCTTGGCTTTTTTAGAATTTCCCAACCATAATATTCCATCTATGATCATTCTATTCTGTATTGAATTGTCAAAGGTGTACGATAGCGCTTTTGTTTTTTTTCCATACTTATGCTCATAGTCCATATCATTGTGCCCCATATTTACATAAATCATTTTATAGTGTTTATTGCTCCATACTACGGGGTAATCGCCATTATTCCATATCTCATGAGGTTTAGGTCCTGTACCTAATGGAAAACTGCTAGAATCTATGCTGAGCAATACGGTAATATTAGGGTTCTTTCGTAAATCATTCTCCCATTTATACCACTCATTAGGTTGAGATTTAAAGGATTTAGGTAGATTTTTTGTGGCTTCATGATTACGGTTTACATTTAAAGTCGCTGAGGTAGGCCGCCAAGTATTACCACTGTATTGGCCAGATCCTAAAAACTCATTATGATACCAATCCCAGTTTTGAGTAAATGTCGATGGCGTAAGTGCAAACGCAGAGAAATGAAAGCCCATCCATGCGCCGCCATTCTTCATGTAGTTTTCAAAAGCTACGCGTTGTTTAGCATCCTCTGGTCTGGTATCTAGAAACAGTACCACTTGATACTTTGCTAAAAATTCAGCATTCATATTGGTCCAATTGCTCGTGGTATCATAAACAAAATTGTTTTTTTTTGCCACTTCTGGAAGCCAATGATTTGCTTCGTTTACATAACTGATGTGTGCCATGTCACTTTTACCAGTAAAGAAAGCAATTACTTTAAATTTTGGTGTTTTTTGTGCAAGTATTGTTGGTGCAAAACAACATATTACTATGCTAAGAAATAGGCGTCTGTATAAAAAATCTTTCATTATAATTAATGGAAAGAGTTAAGATAATAAATAAGCTGTATAAACAGAAAAGGACAGTGTTTTCACTGTCCTTTTCTGTATGATTATTGAAATCTATTTAGCTGCCGTTGGTTTCGCATTTTTAACATAAGTATCTAACCATTTATTGGTTTCCCAAAGCATGTGCAGGATATTTTCTTTTGCTCTGTAGCCATGTGCCTCGTAAGGCAGGTATACAAAACGTGTGGTACCACCATGGCCCTTTATGGCATTGAACAAACGTTCGCTGTTGATAGGGAAAGTTCCTTGGTTATCATCCATCTCCCCATGGATCAACAAGATTGGGGTTTTTATTTTATCCGCATAACTGAATGGGCTCATTTCGTAATACAATTGTGGCGCTTGCCAATATGTACGGTCTTCGTTTTGGAAACCAAAAGGGGTAAGCGTTCTGTTGTAAGCACCACTGCGGGCAACACCAGCTTTAAATAGGTCAGTATGGGCCAATAGGTTTGCCGTCATAAATGCGCCGTAGCTGTGGCCACCTACAGCCATTCGGTTTCTATCGCCAACTCCCATTTCACTTAACTTATTAATGGCGGCTTCGGCATTTAGCTTCAACTGTTCAACAAATGAATCATTAGGCCTTTTGCCTTCTTTAGCTACAATAGGCATTTCAGCATTGTCTAGCACCGCATAACCTTGGGTAACGTAGAATATTGGACCACCAGAGCTAATGGTAATGAATTTGTTTTCTGAACCTCTAACCTGGGCGGCATCGCTGGCTGAATTAAATTCACGTGGATAAGCCCAGATTAATACTGGAAGAGGGCCATCTTTCTCTTTATTATAGCCTTTTGGCAAGTATAGATCGCCGGTTAGGTCAACTCCATCGGCACGTTTATAAGTGATTTTTTGTTTCGATACACCATCTAAGGCAGTATATGGATTGGTAAAATTGGTGATTTGCCTGTCGGCAACTCTAAGTACAAGGTTTTTGATAAAATAGTTAGGCACTTCTGTCTTACTTTCCCTACGTGTTAACAGTACCAGTTTTTGCGGATCTAAAACATCGGTAACGGTTTCGAAAGTACCTTCTTGACAACGCCAAAGAATTTCTGATTTTTTGGTACTCAAGTCAAATTTTGCCAGGAAAGGTAAATCGCCTTTAGGAGAGGCACCTGTAGTATTATTTAACAATAGCTTGGTGCCATTATCTGTGGTTAAGATTACCTGGCGCCCATATTTGTTTTTTTCGGTAACTGGAGAACCTGGGTTGTTATAGGCATCTGTTGTATTCAGTTCATATAGGGTTTCCAGTGTGCCCGTTGTAGGATTAAATCTACTTACTTTGCTCGTCTGTTTGGTTCTTGACATTTCCCTCACCAAAGCTAAGGTTGCATTGCCCCAGCTTGTACCCGAATAACGGGTTTTAGTTTTAAACAATTCTTTGGCTGTGCCATTAAATGGTGCTTTAAGCTCAAAAACAGCATCGTGAAATTCAACATTCTTTTTTATTAATCCGCTATCTAAAGGTTGTGCCCATACTACGGCAGCCGCTTCGTCATCACGCCAGTCAAAGCCACGTGGTACATTTTGTACATTGTCGTATCCCGATGGGCGAACTTCAGAAGAAGGAAGGTCAGCTAAAACTTTAATGGTCTTACCACTTCTGTCAATAATTTTTACGGTAGAAGGAAAACCATAAGCCGCAACTAAATAAGAAAAGGGTTTTTTAATGGTACGTACCATCAGGTAATTTTTATCAGGCGATAAGCTTACGGTACTATATATAGCTGGACTGCCAACTGGCGTTTCTACGCCTGCTTTATTTTGCACCAGCTGAGAAGTGGCATAGAACTCGAATAATTGCTCATCGTAGGGTGATTTGATCAAATCCTGGATGGTAGCGCTAGGGGCTACCTTACCTAGACTTTCCTGAACGGTAGGTCCTTTTGGAGCTAATGGGCGTGCCGGTGCTAAATTAGCTGCTTTGGTAGCAACTTGATAGATTAAGGTCTGATCATCAACCCATAATATGCCCGCACCTAAAATGGCATTTAAGGCTTGTTTGTTTACTTTGGTAGCCTTAGCCGTAACGATGTCAATGACATAAAGATCAATTCTGTTTTGGCCAGTTTGGGTAAAGGCTATTTTGGTTTGGCTTGGGTTCCAACGAATGTTGCCAGCATACAACGTGGTCGGCAAACCTGTAATAGTGCTTGTTTTACCTGTTTTAATATTTTTTAAACTAAAATTATTGATATAGGTTTGTCTGCTTGGCGAATAATTGTTGGGGTTGATACGCATACCTGCAAGTTTGTATTCAGGCATGGCCAATTCTTCAATGGAAGGATAGGCATTACGTTCACTAAATAAAATCCATTCGGCCTTGCTATCTATACTTACAGCAGGGGTAGGCTTGGCCAATAATAAATCGGCCATTACTTTTGGAGGTGTCTGATAGCTTACGGCATCTTGCGCAAAAGCATGACTGCCCAAACCTATAAGCAGTAGGTTTAATATGATCTTTTTCATTGTGATATGATAAGTTTATTTGATGGCATAAACTTACATATAGTTTAGGTATTTAACCTTTATGTATCAAAAATTTGATCAAGCTCCTTTTGTCAGAAACAATTTTTATACTCGAAGCTTACCTTGTTGTATCTAATTCTGAATAAAGATCGATCTTTAGAAAATTTAGTAATACAATGGCAACCAATTGGTTTTATGGCTATGGTTTCTTAGCGGAAGAATTAAAATTAAATTTTAAATTGAGCCCTGCAGAATTGATTTTTAAGTTCATATCGCCCATGGTATTAATAGCGGGTTTATAATAAGGCTCAAAAATTAAAGTGTTTTTGCCTATATTTTGATTAATGCCTATAGCTATAATGGCGCTGTTGGCAAAATCAAATCCTTTAAACTTACTTTTCTCTACCTGTTCTTTAGGCTGTGCCATCCCATTTTGTATGGCAAAATTACTTAGGCTATAATTGTAGGTGTATTTCTGTGATAGATAAGAACTTGAATTGATCCCTGTAGAAATATAAAAATCCTGTTTTTTGGTAGGATAGAATTTTACCACCATAGGGAGGTCTATACTGAGCAATTGGGCATTAAAACTTACGGCATTGGTAGCGGTAGCTGCTAAGATCTGATTGGTTGATGGGTAATCATAAGAATTTTCTTTTGCTGAACTTATGGACATAAAATTGTTGGTTACTGAAACTGGTACTTGACTTTGATAGCTTGCTTTGTTTTGGCTAATTCCTGCACCAAGGCTCAACACTACATTTTTACTTAGCTTTAAGTTAGCATTTATGCCCAAACCAGCACTAAGTTTGGCTTCGTTATGATCCTGATAATTAAAAAATGTACCCGTAAAAACGTCAATAGAAGCTACTGAACCATTGTTTTTCTTAGTTTTATTTGTTGTTGCAGCAAGAATTTTAGTTTGTTCATTTAGAAAATCTTCTGTCGATAATTTTGTGGGCTTGGCAGGAGCATCTGCATCTATAACAACTTGTTGGGAAACCCTATTTTCTGTTTTTGGTTCTGTTTGAACATTTGCTACTGCTATATGGTTGTTATTTATGGGGGTAGATATGTTTTCTACTTTTTTAATGTCCAATGTATGACTATTTGGGCTTTGTTTTTTTACCATAGTGTCGGTCTGCACCAAATGAATTTTTTGGGCTGCGTACCTTTCTTTCTCAATGGGGGTACGGACTATAGAAGTAAACTGCTCTTGAGGGTTATTTTTAGTTATTTCCTGATGATTGGTTGAAACTGGCTGCTCATTAGCATTAGTAGAAGACTTGCTATTGTCTTTATTCTGGCGCTTTACATGAAGTACTACTTTTTGGGTGTCTAAAGTATGATTAAAATATAAGCCCAACGCCATCAATAAAGTTGCAGCAATGCCCGTAAGCCACCATATAGGAAGCTTTCTATTTTCTTTTTCTGGATATTTCTTACGAAGTTCTTCCCAACCCTGGTTGCTCAGTCCATCGTTATAGTCTTCAAATACCGATTTAATTCGTTTAGCTAATTCTTCATCCGTAGGTTTCATTTTGTATAAATTGAATGAGTAATTAATAATTTTTGTAATGCCTGTTTTGCCCTGGTCAAGTAAGTCCTGGATGAACTTTCTGGGATGTTAAGCATTAAACTGATTTCTTTATGGGTATAGCCATCTACTTCATAAAGGTTAAAAATTGTTCTTTGCGTTTCGTTCAGGTGTTTCATCAAAGCTAGGATATCATTAACCGAAAGCCTTTCAATAGCCGAAGCGTAGATGGTTTGCGGCGTATGATCTGTCATTTCCAATGCATCATTAAAATGCATGGTCCGCCTTTTATAGTCAAGTGAGGTGTTGATGAGTATTTTCCTAAACCATGGTTTAAAATCGGTGTTGTCCCTAAATGTTCCAAATGACTTAAAAACTTTAATGAAGCTATCGTTAACGGCTTCCAGTGCATCTTCCCTGTTATTGATGTATCTTACACAAATACCCAAAGCATAGCCATAAAACTGCTTATATAGCAATTCCTGGAAATATAGATCGCCCTTTTTGCAATGGGAAATCACTTCGTTAAGGCTGTGCAATTTGGACATCTGCTAGGTTATACGTTCTAATCTATATGGAAATAGTAAATATAAACCATCTTGCAGGTAGCGCAATGCTGCAGTTAATGTTTTGTTTAAAATACAATGTCACCCTAATTTTATATCCTATACGTTGTAAGCTTTTAAAATGCTACAAACTTGTTAAAATAAATCTAATCTACTTTCATCTATATGGCACAGTGCTCTTTATTTTGCGTAATTTTGCATTTTAAATAAATTATATACAGTGTCTTTAGAAGAATTAAAATTAAGCAAGCCTTTGGTTGCCGCCATGACAACAGCAGGCTATCTACATCCGAAAGAAATACAGGCGAGAACCATGTCAAGAATTTTAGGAGGACAAGATGTTATTGCCATTGGACCTGAAGGAAGTGGAAAAACAACTACCTATGTGCTTGCCGTTCTAATGAAACTGAAAATAGGTCATCAGGAAGCCCCAAGGGCCTTAATCTTAGTGCCCAATAAAGAACGGCTATTGGAAGTGATGGAACATTTTAACCTGCTAAACCGTAATCCAACCATTCGAGTAGTAGGCATACATGCCGATGATAGTATAGAAAGTCAGGTAGAAAATCTTACTGATGGTGTAGATGTGGTGGTAGCAATTCCCTCTAGGGCCAGGGCTGTATATTTGAAATTGGGTTTAAATACCAATAAAATACAGATGATGGTCATAGATGATGCGGCGGAAATGATCAAGCAAGGTATGCAGTTGCCTATTAATGAACTGGCCAATAGCATACAAAAATGTCAGCATTTGGTATTTACAGAAGTATGGCATGAAAAACTGGAAAAGATGATCGAAAGCTTCATGCGTATGCCGGCTACCATAGAAGTTGAAGACTTGGAGCAGGTAAAAGTGGAAACGCATACACAGCTGCTGTACCATGTTCCAAATTTCAGGACAAAGTTAAACCTCCTTCATCTTATGCTAAAGGATGTGGAAGTTTTTGATAAGGTTGTGGTATTCGTCAATACCAGGTTAACGGCACAAACTGTAGCAAAAGACCTGTTTGACGGTAAGGCTGAAGATATCTTTGTGTATAAACCTTTATTTTTTGATGAAGCAGGATTTGATGATGTAGAGTTATTTAAAGCTACTCCATCGGCAAGAGTGTTGATTATCGCCAATGAGATTTTTGGAGATCAAAAATTTGCGGAAATACCATTTGTTTTTCATTTTGAACTACCAGAGCAAAGGGAAACTTACCTGAATAGGATTGTTAAACTACAAGGAGAAGAAGATCGCGTAGCTTTAACTTTCGTTACCGACCTGGAATTATCTCCATTGCGTAAAATAGAGCAGGCTATCGGACAAAAAATAGAAGCTGCAGAATTACCAGCAGAACTCCTTATTGAGGAAACAGGAAAAGTAGCGCAACAAAAAAGCAAACAGCTTAAGGAATTGGAAAGAGAAAGGGCCGAAGAAGAAGCCTTTCTAGAAGCCGCCTTTCAAAAGAAAAAGGAAAGCAATGCCAAAACGACCAATTTCAGTAGCGGCGAAAAGGCAAAGATGAACAAGAAAAAGAAGCACGGTTAGATCGGAAACCTTAAATAACCGAAATGAGGGTAATATCTTTTGGTCTCCAATAGATATTACTTCAATCATCCTTAAACAGATGTTTACTTTACAATGGTTCTAAAAGTAAGGTTAATCCTTGGTTTGTTTATTCTTTTGGTGGGAGGTAACCGGTGAAGCCAATGAGATTGTGTAGTACCCTTCATCACCAATAAACTTCCATGTGATAATGTTAGGGCAACGGTTTGCTTATCTATCTTGTGTTTAAAAGCAAACTTACGTTCTGCGCCAAAACTTAGGGAAGCTATAGCGCCATTTTTCTTTAAATCGATCTCTTCGTCGCTATGCCAAGCCATTCCTTCATCGCCACTATGGTAAAGATTTAGCAAACAAGAGTTGAAATGTGCTCCTGTTTGCAATTCAATCTTAGATTTGAGTACCAAAAGCTCAGAGGTCCAAGGAAGGGCTCTTTTGGTGGTGTTGGAGTAAGTGTATTCAAACGCTTGGTCACCATACCAAGCTACTTTTCTTTTGGTAATGATTTCTTTTCCAAAAATGATTGCCCTGTCATTTTTCCATTCAATATGGTCCAACAAGGTATGGAGGTAATGGTCTGCCTCGGCCTGACTAAAAATTTTACCATAGTAGTTTACTATCCCATCTTTGGGAAGCAAGTTAATTTGATGTAATGGCTGTAGATTGAAAAGATCCATTATAAATTAGGGTATTGCTTAATGATCGTTTACTAATCAAGGGAAGATAGTTTTCTTACTACTTCTCTTAAAATAATGTTTCTTGATCCCTTACAAGAGCCTGCTCCCAACCAATAATGGCTGTCTTGCGGGTGTTACCCCACATATAACCACCAAAAGTACCATTAGATTGGATAACCCGGTGACAAGGGATTAAAAACGCAATGGGATTGCTGCCAATGGCAGTACCTACAGCCCTGGAAGCATTTGGATTGCCTAGATCATGGGCAATTTTACCATAGGTAGAAAGTTCGCCCATAGGTATTTTTAAAAGCGCTTCCCAAACTTTCAGTTGAAACTCTGTACCCTTAAGGTGCAGTTTAATTTCCTGTAGTTTACTCCAGTCTTGTTGAAATATAAAAAGCGCGTGTTGTTGCATCAAATCCAGATGTTGAATGAAATGTGCTTGGGTAAACTTGGCTTTCAATGCTAAAAACGCTTTATCTGTGTCCTGGTAAAAGGCCATATAACAAACACCTTTATGGGTTGATGCTACCAGTAGGGGGCCAAATTGGGTATCGGCAAAGCTATAATTTATAATAAGATCCTTCCCACCATTTTTGTATTCTGCAGGGGTCATTCCCTCTATATTTACAAACAGGTCATGTAGCCTGCTCGTACCAGAGAGCCCTGTGTCAAAAGCAGTATCGAATAGGGTAGCCTGTTGTTCCTGAAGTAGCTTCTTGGCATGGGCCACACTTACATATTGTAAAAATTTTTTTGGACTGGTACCCGCCCACTCCGTAAATAGCCTTTGGAAATGGAATGGACTTAGGTTAACCTTTTCAGCTATCATATCCAAATTGGGCTGTTCTTTAAAATGAAGTTTGATATAATCAATTGCTTCAGCAATGCGCTTATAGTTTATATATGCTTGAGTGTTCATTTTTTTGATCTATCATTCAAATATCCAAAGATTTCTAAAGCTATAAAATCCGAAACTTGCTCAGTTGATAGGTAAACAAATATAGACCTTTGCAGTTGCTAATATGAAATGATAATAAATAAATTGATTATTTTCGTGATCTCCAATGGCTATAAGTTTATTAGAAAGCATAAAAAACACCTTACAAAAAACGAAGGTGGAAAAATTGGCGAAAATAGCTATACAACAGCAGATCAAGGTAAAAGATATCATTGACCTGACCTTTGATGCTGATGAACAGATTGGTTTCAGGGCTGCATGGATATTGGAGCATATCTATACCTATAACCCCTTAAAATTTGTCCCTTATACTACTTATTTTTTGGATCGTTTTTCTAGTCAGGATAATTTATCGGCCCGTAGGCATTTTGCTAAAATTGCAGCGTTGTTGACTAAGAAGAACGCTTTGCCAGAAATTAGAGCGCTTATACAAGCTTATCATACCGATATAGTAGTTGATGCCGTTTTTTCTTGGCTTATTGACGAAAATGTACCTGTAGCAATTAAATCTCATGCACTTAACATTTTAGCAAACCTAAGCATAAAGCACAGTTGGATAAAGGATGAACTTATACAGACCATGGATTATCTGTTGGATAAGGAAAGCATTGCCTTTTTTGCCAAGGTAAAGCAAATTAGGAAACAGTTAAGACAGAAATAAATTCACTTCATATTTAAAATAGCTATCAATGAAAATAAAATTACCCGTTGTGCTTTTGTTCTCATGTATTCAATTGCATGTGTATGCCTGTAGTTGTATGATAAGTATACCTGATATTAAAACTTATATAACCACAAGTACAATTTTTATTGGCACTGTAGCGCATATTAATAAGGTTAATGACAGTGAAAAGGAAGTTACATTTACGGTAAAAGAAATTTTTAAAGGCTTGGCTGAGGGCGTTGGAACAGCAAAACTAAGGACAAGGCTAGGTGGTGGAGATTGTGGCCTTAATGTAGCGATAGGACAAGAATGGCTTATATGGGGCTATTTTTATAATGGAGTTTTATCTTCAAGTATTTGTACCAACAGTAAATTAAGCACCGATGGGCGTGATGATATTTCTATACTAAGGTCCTTCAAACAAAAAAAAGGAAATAGATGGTATTTGAAGGATAAGCTTGTAGCAACAGGTATATTGGTAAACGATATGCCCGAGGGTGAATGGCAGTTTTATAAAAATGAAAAGCTACAGGATAGTGGAGCTTTCAAACAAGGTAAAAAAGAGGGGAAATGGGTCTTTTATACTATAACAGATACTTATACTTTTAAGAACAGGTCTGCTGTTTATGAAAGTGATCACCTGATCAGTTTTAAAGATTATGATTCAAATGGTCATCTCTCTAGGGCAGTAATTAACATAGATACCGGAACAATTGACAGAAGAATTGTTTATTGGAAATCTGGTAGGGTGAGAGAGCATGAAGTCTATAAAGATGGAAAATCTTATACTGAAAGATATTATCATGAAGATGGGCAACTGGCCCTTTATCGTAAAAGTTCTATAGGACCAACAGGAGACAGTATGGAAGAACTTGAACTATATGACGAAAATGGAGGTAAGATTGACGATAAGAAATACTTTATCACCTGTCTCTTATACACATCTCCGAGCCCACGAGACCTGCGTTACCATCTCGTATGCCGTCTTCGGCTTGAAAAAGGGGGGGGGGGGGGGGGGGGGGGGGGGGGGGGGGGGGGGGGGGGGGGGGGGGGGGGGGGGGGGGGGGGGGGGGGGGGGGGGGGGGGGGGGGGGGGGGGGGGGGGGGGGGGGGGGGGG
>NZ_JAELTN010000074.1 GCF_016428855.1 Pedobacter sp. ASV28 | reverse complement strand
CCCCCCCCCCCCCCCCCCCCTTTCCCAGCATAAGACGGAATACGAGATGGTAACGCAGGTCTCGTGGGCTCGGAGATGTGTATAAGAGACAGACTCAGGCCATAGCTCTTATAGGCTTTTTCATATGCACCATTGCCTACCCTGATCAGGGTTTCCTGGAGCACTTTAAGGCAGATAGCCAATACTTTTTTTTCATCAAGCTTTTTCTTTCTTAAGTCTTTTGCTATTTGCCTTCGTGCCCTGGGTAAGGCCTTTCCAAATTCAAGCAATTTAAAATACTTATAGTGTGACCGCCTACTCGTCCAACTTTCGTGGTAACGATATTGCTTTCTTCCTGCTTCATCAATGCCTATCGCCTGCAAATGACCATTTTCCTTTGGAGAAATCCAAACTTCCCTCCAAGCAGGAGGCAGTACCAATTTTTGTATCCGATCTAGATTCTGCTGATCTTTAATCTTGTTCCCTTTTATATCTTCATAGGTAAAATGCCCCGGCTTACCTTTTCTATAAATACCAGGTTTTGAAGAATCAACAAAAACCAAATGGCTATTTTTTATAATTTCGACAGTTGTAACCATACGTAATTGACCAGTATTTAACCTTATTTTTTGATCTTCACTTCCACTAGCTTATTTTTTATGCGATACATATCCTTCCATAAATCGCCCAATTCCCTAACCCTTTCATAGGTATTAAAAATGCTAAAGTTCTTGATCTGCAAGGCATCGGTCAATTCTTCCCAGTGTAAGGGTGTTGAAACCGTTGCACCTGATTTTGGCCTTACTGAATATGGCGCTACAATAGTTTGCCCTATACTATTCTGTAAATAATCAAGATAGATCTTCCCTTTTCTTTTTGTAGGGCTACGCTCAAGACTGGTGATATCGGGATATTGTTCATAGATGAGCCCGGCAAGGTAATGAATAAAATTTCTGGTAATGTCATAGCTATATACAGGTGCCAAAGGAATAACAATATGTATACCTTTGGATCCAGATGTTTTAACAAAAGCTTTGAGTTTCATTTGGTCTAGCAATGATTTGGCTGTTAGAGCAACCTTTACCACTTGCCCAAAGTCTATCTCTAGTGGATCTAAATCTAAAACTGCAAATAACGGCTGCTCTGGTTTTTGATAGGTGCTTATCCACGGATTTATTTCTATACAACCTAAATTTACCATCCATAACAAGGTGGCCTCGTCATTACATATGAGGTAGTCTATTTGCTTGTCTAGATGGCTTGATCTTAAAGAGGCATATTTGATCCAGCTTGGAATTTGGTCTATGTCCAAGTCTTTTTGAAAGAAATTAAGCTTTTTAATCCCATTGGGATGCCTATTCAATGAAAGTGGTCTATTTTTCAAATGAGGAAGTATAAACTTAGCCATATCCTGATAATAGGCCATCAACTGACCTTTTGTAATATGCTCATCTGGCCAATATATTTTATCCTGGTTGGTCAGCTTTAACTTTTTTCGCCCAAATCTGACCTCTCTTTCATTTTCTTCCCTTATCTGTTGATTACTTATTTTCATACCTATTTCCTTTTTCACCTCATCAGCTTTCTTATCGGTTCTGATCGCTTTAAAAACAGGATGCCTTAAACGTTGATCGGCAGTCCATTCTGTAAAAGTTACTTCACAAACAATTTGTGGCTTTACCCAAGTCACCTTGTTTTCCTGTACAACTTTTCCAATAATTGATTTGTGGTCTGTCTGAAGTGGTATTAGGATCTCATGGATTTCCTTCAACGTTTTTTGATTGAAACCTGTACCACAATTTCCGATGTATACCCATCCTTGTTTAGCCTTATGAATAGCCAATACCAATGCCCCAAAATGCGTTCGCTCTCCATTAGGTTTGGTATAACCTATAATCACGGCCTCTTGCGCCTGCTGTAACTTAATCTTCAACCAATTTTCAGATCTTGTATTATTCAAATATGTACTATCTAGTTTTTTAGCTATGATACCTTCCCAACCTCTTGTTTTTGCCTCATCGAAAAAAGCTTCTCCATTTTCCTTGACAAAGGAAATCACCTCTATAGATTCCTGAGGGAGATGCTTTAGTAACATTTCCAATAATCGCTTTCTTTGGTGAAGGGGCATCATTCTTACGTCGGAGCCATTGATCTGTAACACATCGAAAATAACATAGGTCAATTTTGCACGAGTATGATGAGTATTATAATGTTGTAGAGACTGAAATACACTCCTCCCCTTCGAATTCCTTATCACTATTTCTCCATCCAAGATGGCATGGATATCTAATTTCAGCAGCGCTGTAAGTAGGGGTGGGTAAGTTGTACCTATGTTTTTTCCATTTCTGGAAAATAGCATGACTTTGTCTTTGTCCAATTGCGCTATTGCCCTATAACCATCCAGTTTTTCCTCGAAAATCCATTCTTTATTATTAAAGGCCTCTTTTGTTAATTTAGCCAGCATAGGCTTCTGATAAACTGTTGGCTTTTCTTTTATTTTCGGTTGTCTAATTAAAGTTTTTTCTTTCTTAAAATCTTTGCCTTCTTTCTTTATTTTGGCTGCAATCATATCTTCAACATTGTAGGCCACGTTAACTGCATATCTATCTTTATGCTTAATCAATAACCAAGCATTATGTTCAGTTCCTTTCATTCTCACCAAAGCAAATTCGCCCTTCAGCTTTTTGCCATGCAATATAAATTTCAGGTTTCCTTCTGCAATTCCCTTTTTTAGATTTTCGACACCTCCACTTAACGCTTGGTAAGTTCCTTCATCAAAAATAGTTACTACACCAGCTCCATAATTACCTTTGGGAATAGTTCCTTCAAACTTTCTGTAGTCATAGGGATGGTCTTCAACCATCATGGCCAAGCGCTTGTCATTAGGGTTTAGAGATGGCCCTTTGGGCACTGCCCAGCTCTTAAGCATGCCATCAAGCTCCAATCTAAAATCATAATGCAAATGTGAGGCATGATGTCTTTGAACCACAAAAACAAGTTTCTTACCTTTGGCCTTACCTCCTTTTGGCTCAGAAGTCTGCTTAAAGTCGCGCTTCTCTACATATCTGCTCAACGACATATCTAGGCTCCCTTCTTAGTCTTTAAACTATGGATCAATTGCTCATATAAGTCATCACTTACTGATTTCTGGGGTTGCATTTTTTTAACCACCACTTTTTTTCCTTTAGCTTTTGCTTTGATAATTTTTAAAAGTTCTCTACTGTATTCATCCTTAAAAGAAGTAATGTCAAAGTCGTTGCTGTATTGTTTGATTAATGCTATACCTACCTGTAATTCTTTGGTTTTAAGCTCTATATCGAGATCTAGATCCAGTTCCTTCAAATTCCTGATCTCTTCCTGAAAGCGTATCCGCGTAATCACAATAACATTGTTTAAAGGATGGATTACACATAAATGTTCATTATTTCGAAGAACAAACCTGGCCAATCCTACTTTTTTAGTTTTGGCAAGTGCTTTCAATAATAAGGCATAAGCTTTTTTGCCCTGTGGTTCGGGCATGGCATAATAAGAAGTTTCATAATAGATAGGGTTGATCTGTACGATATCCACAAAACTTTCCAATTCTATAATCTTGGTTTTCTTCGGAGCCGCATCTTCAAAATCTTCATCTTCCAAGACAATATATCTATCTTTAAGATAATAACCTTTTACTATTCGTTCATAGGGTACTTCTTTTCTGCTTGTTTCGTTTATACGCTGGTATTTGATCTTCGAATGATCCTTGCTATCCAGCATATCCAAATCAAGATGACTGTCCTGTATTGCCGAATATAACTTAACAGGAATATTGACCAGACCAAAACCGATAGCACCTTTCCATATTGATTTCATTGCCTCATGAATTATTTTTCTACCTATTTAAAAACAGTTAGAAATTTAAATGGTTTGATGCTTCATGTAATGTCACAATGAATGACCTAGGTTAATTCGTCCGTTTCAAAATCGACTACATTCCAGCTCGGATTACGTTTGGATTTTGTACTTAGCATATTTCTTCCAATCCTGCTTTTCTTGATGGTAGATTTTATGTACAATTTTACTGGTACTAAACTTTTATCGATATCAACATTTATAATGGTATTCATATTTTCTCCTTTCCGACTATTGCTATCGTCCATGGAAAATTTCTCTTTGCCTTGCAATAAGGGACCGTAAAAGTCTCCTTCTTCTTGATTGCGATGTTGTTTATGGTCCATTCCCTATATTTTAAGTTTCCTACAATTTTTCTAGTCTAACCTGATGCGTTTCTATTTCTTTTAAGGCTTCTAATATTCCCGATCTTTGCTTTTGCAGCATTGAAATATGGTCTGCATGAAGTATTTCTTTTTCTAATATTTGGTCATATTTCTCTAGAGCGGCCTCTTCTCCTGTTTCTACAGCTCCTAAAACAGCTACTTCTTCCCTACTGCTCAAAGCCTGTTTGATATCAATCCAAGTGCGGTGCAGAATACCTAGAATCCCACCTTCCTCATTTTTCGATTCACCTCCATGTAGTGCAATATGTTGCTTAAGTTCCGCAGCATATGCTATCCTTTGTGCAGCATACTTTAAGAACAATGCTTTCAATTCCAAACTATCAGTTACCTCGCCCGCCGAAGTATACCCCTCTTTCCCATCATTTACAATATCTACCAATAACTTCAAATCATTAATGATTTCTTGATTCTTTTCCATAATCATCTATTTTAGTAACTCATCAATCCTTTAAAAAGTTTACACCTAAAAACTTGTGATAATGATGGATACCATGAAGTTTCACGAGCTATCCATATTTTGACATTTTTCCATCTATAACAATTTGAATACCTAAACAGATTACATTGATCACAAAACAGGTATAAGGCGCAAGCAAAAATCATCTATAAAATGCTAGTTGATACAGCGTTTATTTGCGCCCTGGCAAGCTATAAGCATCATTAGAATACTCGAAAGCGTTTTTATGCGCATTTGTGAATAAAAGTATTTATGACAACAACAGGTATTTACCACACGTAACTACCTGTTTTATTTATTGGGCCAATTTATACCCTATTTAAATGGTATATTTGATAAAAACCTGGATGTAATGGAAGATCAAAAAAATAAAGAGCTAGAATTTAAGCAGGTTACCGAAGAATTATTGGAAAAGGCCAGAATTTTAAAGGAAAAATCAAAAGCTACAGGCAAAAAACTTGAAGAGCTCAAAGAAAGGGCAGAAGAATTGATCCATCCTTATCCAAAGGATAACAATTAGTTTGTAATTGTCCAACCTTAATTGAGAAGACTAAGGCTCATAAATGATAAACCCGTCAGTGATTATAAAAATCATGACGGGCTATCAAATTAATATAACTATTCCTATTTTGCGTATTGGTAAACTACGGTTTTTCCGCTATTCGATAAACTTGCTACTACATAAACAACTCCATTACCAGCTGCCTGAATGTCAAATGCACTTACTTTCTCACTAATAATCCTACGTTCTGTATTCCAGTTATTGGTTACTTTATTTAAGGTTTTCACCACCAATGAACTGGCATTAGCATAAGCAAAGTACAAGTTATTGTCTCCATCTACACAAAGCGCAAAATTGTCACTTACACTTCCGCTTAAAGTTCCATTGCCAATCTCTTGCCATACCATACCATTAAACTTCATTACATGGTTCATTCTATTGGCGCCAGAACCTACTTGAAAAGCCAAATAAGCCTGACCAGTTTTATCTACTGCTACTGATACCGATTGGTAGCCTACCAAACCATCTGGTGCAGAGAATGAAGTTGGCCCTACAGGTGTCCAGGCATTGTTGGCCAATTTATATACAGAAGGTCTATTCGACCCTGTTGTTCTCTCCATCAAGCCTAAGTAAATTTGGCCGTCCAAGCCCCTAATTATATGATTTTGGAACATGGTTTTGCCCGTTAATGCGCCAGTCCCATCAGTCCATTGACTATTTTTATAACCCATTACAAAAACCCCCCTTTGTGGTATGGTAGTGTACTCTGTACTGTTACTTTGTTTAGCCATAGAGATCATCGGTACATCATCATTAGTCATGGCCATGGTAAAATAATCTATTTTCATAGGCGTGAACCTATTCGTTCCTACTATATTCCAAGTTGTGCCATTATACTTTTTAACGGTAGCCCTCTGCTCACTGTTAAAATAATCTTTGTAGCCTATGTACAGTTCTCCTAGACTGTTAAAAACGATGCCCTGTACATCTGCCCTAAAATCGGAAACGCCAAGTTTATCACCTATATTTTGCCATTGCGAATTTATGTATCCCATTACCGCTACCTTTCTGTTATCTGTGGCTATACTAGTGCCCGTTTCATCCTTACCTGTCCTTTGATAAATAAAGTATGGATTATTATTGATGGGATTAATGGCCAATTTTGGTGCCGCAGCAGTAGGCACGGTCAAATCTTCTCCAAACAGCTCCCATTGCCTCCCTAAGAATATCACATTTACCTCATAGTTATAAGGGTTGGTCAATGAGGTCTCATAAAGATTATAAATTACCGGGTTATCAAAATTATTGGGGGTCACCTTGCTTTGCTGATTTACATTCCCTACTTTAAGAGTTGCACCATCGGTAGTCGTAAATCTTGCTTTTAACCCTAGAAAGGAAACCGATTCTGGTAAGGCTACTTCTATACTTAGTCCTCTAATTACTGCTATATAATCAGTTGCTAGGCCTGCATTATCTTCCTTATAAAAACCAAAGCTCTTTATGGCTATTTTCTTTTGTACACTTACCGAGTAAGTCCTAGTGCTCCTATCTTCGGCTTTTACCCTATAATTTATTGCATCGGTAAAATCTTGTACAGAAATACCCGACTCTTGTACTTCTGAACCCACTTGTACAATGGTACGAGGGTTTTCCATTCTAAATATGGGCTTCAATTCCGTAACGTCGGTTTCCGTAGGTACAGTCACCACAATAGTTTCTCCATTTATTACCCCCTCATACTCTTTCTCTACGTCCAAAGCATCTTTTATTTTAAACTTAAAAGATTCTATCCCTTTGGCATACATTACCGGATCTTTCTTACAACCGGTCAATACCACTCCAAAAAGCAGTAAAGTAACACCTAGTTTGCTAAAAATAGTCTTCATGTTATTTGTTTAAATTCTTAAAATTTTCTGGCATGAGCACCGCTTTGATACCAGGTTGTTTGATTAAATATTTTTTGGCATACGCAGCAATTTCGGCTGGCGTAATGTTATTGACCATCTGTTCATATTGGTTAAAGTAGCTAAAGTCTTTAAATCCATAATAAAACTGGTTTCTCAACGAAGTACTCCAGAACAAATTTTTACTCGACTGTTTTTTATAACCGTCTATCTGTTGTATTTTAATATTCTTCAGGTCTTCTGAAAAGTAATTTGGATTATTAGCAACCTTCTCTAATTCTACCTGTACCTGTTTAACCAAAAACTCGGCCGATTCCGGTGCACAGCTAAATGATATACGTGAACGGATTAAGGGTGCAGGAATATTTGTTGAGGAAACAGAAACACCCACTCCATAAACCCCAGAATTTTCTTCACGAAGGTTTAAGCGCAATTTTACTTTCAGCACTTCCTGCAGCATGGTTTGCACGAGAATATCTGGATAGTCATAATTTACCTCATTACTTTGATAAAAGATGTTTACGGTACTTTTTGGTGCCTTACCTGCATACATCAGGATATCTTTTGCTTGATCGCCGCCATTAGGCCCTGTATATTTAAAAGCCTTGGCATAATTGCCTCCTGGCAAACCACCAATATACTGTTCTATTAAAGGCTTAATGCTGTCGAGCGTAAAATCGCCAACTACTACAAATTGGAAATCTTTGGCCGAACCAAACCTATTTTTAAATACAGGAATGATCTCGTCAAATTTCAACTCTTTTTCAATGCGATCTACGGTTACATTAGACGAATAATCTTCATCACCTTTTAATAGTTCTGAAATGGCCTGGTTATAAGCATACATTGGTGATAGCTTGCTATTTTCAAGTCCTTCTATCGCCTTGCGCTTAGTCTGATCAAAAGTAACCTTATCGGCATTGGGGTAAATCCATTTCAAATACATTAATTGAAACATGGTTTTGGCATCTTTCCAATCGGCATTGGTAACTACACCTTCCCTATTGTTGGATAGGATAAGTACCGCCGACGCAGAGTTTCCTGTTAAATATTGGGTTAATGCCCTTCTTCCAAACTTGCCTGCTCCACTTAAACCTGTAACCGACTTCACAAATTGGGCCGTAATGTATTGTGTGGAATCTAGCGCATAGATTCCCCCTTGTCTAAAGCCGGAAATGGTCAAATAATCTTTCTTTTCCTTAGTCTGCTTTAAATAAACAGTAGTCCCATTAGAAAGCATCCATTTGGTTACCCCAATAGCTGACAGGTTTTCTTGCCCGATCACTTTTCCGGCTATTGGCTGTTGTTCCAGCAATTGCTTGGGAACCTCCACTTCATCTGTCCATGGACTTACCGATTGTTTAGCCGCATTAGCCAACAAACTTTTAAGCTGAGCCTCATTAGGCAATAACGCTTTGTCCTTTTCAGGGGCCGTAAGCAGAACCACCATATTATAAGGGGTAATTTTCGACCTAAGGAAGGCAAGCAGACTTAACGAATCTATTTTTGGAGCATACTTCAAAGCTAATGCAGTACGTTGACTTTTGTCCATCATTACACTATTCCCATAAAACTCTTCATGCATTTCATTCAAATAGGTCTCAGCTTGGCTCTTTTCTTCTTTAGCGCCCCTTTTAATGGCCGCTAGATATTCTTCCCTATACTTATTGATTTCCTCTACGGTAAAACCATACCTTATGATACGTTGAACTTCGGTCAGGTATTTCTCTATCCCCTCTTTAATCTGATCATGGTATAACGAAACCCCTCCAGCAACCACACCATTTTTCAAAACAATATTACTGATGGAAAAACTGCCATCCTTAAAATTGTCCTGTAATTGAGAAATACGACTAAACCTCCCTTTTACCAATGCATTAAAAAAACTTCTGGTTTGCTGTTGCTCGTAGTCTTGTTCTGTCCTTATCGGTCCCGAAGATTTGATCTTATTAAAGAAACTCAGCTCAATTGACCTGGCCTCCTTATCTGTTACAATGGAAAACAAGGTATCTTTATGCTTAGGCAGTTCATAATAAATACGGGGAGCCTTACGCTTAGCCTTATAGGAAGTAAATTCAGCTTTAATATATTGCTCTACTTTTTTAGGATCGATATCGGTTACAATGGCAATGGCCATTAAATCCGGTCGGTACCATTTCTCATAAAAATCTACAATACGTTGGCGTTTGAAATTTTTAAGGATATCTACCTTACCAATGGGCAGTCTTTCTGCATATCTAGATTGGCTAAACAGCACTGGCAAATACTGATCTCTTAATCTATTATCTGCTCCCTGCTTACTTCTCCATTCTTCAATTACTACTCCTCTTTCCTTATCAATCTCTGTTGGATCGAAAGTTACTCCAAAAGCCCAATCGGCCATGATGTCGATAGATTTTTCAAGGTTTTTTTCATCTTGGGTGTTGATGCTGATCTTGTAAACCGTTTCATCAAAACTGGTATGTGCGTTTAAATCGGCTCCAAACTTAACACCTTTAGATTCCAGAAAAGTAATGACATCATTTTTAGAATAGTGCTTGGTACCATTAAAGGCCATATGTTCAATAAAGTGGGCCAACCCCAATTGATCGTTATCTTCTTGTAGTGAGCCTGCATTTAAAAACAACCTCAAAGTCGAGGTACCAGGTTCTTTATCGCTTTTATAGATATAGTAAGTAAAACCGTTGCTCAACTTTCCCTTTACTAAATTTGGATCTTGTTTAAGGGGCTGTGCAAAACCTACCGCACTAAAAAGTACAAGTAACAGGAAGAACAAGCTTATTTTTTTGTATTCCATCGCGCTTTCTATTTTTTAGTGATGATCAGTTCTTTCTGTAATTGATCTGGGCCGGGCAAACCTATCGTATAGTTTTTGCTATTGCTCAACAACCGAATGGTAATGGTATTATTCTTGGCCGGATCTACAGCTGCTGCCAACCATTTAATGGTAACTGGACGCTCGAAAATACCATTGGGAAAATTAAGCGTATTCCCCTGGGTAATCAGTTCAAAATCACGACCTGCCTGTAAACCGTTACCTACTACCACTTCATATTTTAGATCGATAGGATCGAACTGCAATACGGCGCTCAGATAGACATTATAATCTACTTGGTCCTTTCTGTCCGTTGCCACCTCTATGGCAGACTTGTTACCTACATGGATATGGAAAAATGGATGATCATAGGGTTTAAACTCTTCCTTGTTACAGGAAAACATTAAAGCCACCACTACTAATAGCGATGCCTTGTATATATATTTAAGGTTTTTTCTCATTTCTAATTTTAATTATACCCAGGATTTGGTTGCAGCGCTTTGTTTGCATCCAATTCTTTAGTGGTAATTGGCAGCACAAATTTGTTGTTTGGGTAGGTTAATAAACAAACGGTAGAATTACAATCGTTTCCACGTTGTAAATTTTCTTTCCTTCTTACAATATCATACAAACGATGTCCTTCAAAACACAGCTCTCTATTCCTTTCATCGGCAATCTTTTGATATAAATCTGCAGAACTGCCATAGTTAATCACAATGGTTTGACCAGGATGTGCCCTTTGGGAAATAATCCGCAGATCTTCTGCCGCCTCTGGGTACTTTTTCAAATTCCAATTGGCTTCGGCCCTATTTAAATAAACTTCAGACAAGCGAATTACCTTAATGGTGTATGGGGTAGTGGCCGCCAACGAGCCTTCGGTGTATTTCTTTGAAATATGGTAGCCCCCCACATCACCAAACATATTATTCCTAATGTCGTTGGTATCGAATAAGTTGATCAACTTAGAGGAAGCTCCATATTGTGCTACCGTAACGCTTGGTGCAGAAAAAATAGACATGATTTCCTTGGTGCTCACCTTAGTAAACCCTAGTGCGCTTAATTGGAACAACACTTCTTTCTTTACACTTGAAATTCCTGGATATTCTTGAAAAACACTCTTATACTCGCTTGCGGTAGCCAGGCTATACTTCGTATCCTCTATAATTAAATTAGCTGCTTTTACGCTATTTTCCCAATCTCCCTTGTATAAATAAACCCTAGAAAGCAAACCTAAAGCTGCTTGATAGCTCACCAGTGCCTGATCTGTTGCATTATTATACTTATTCAGATAAGGTAGGGCTGCATTTAGATCGATCAAGATCTGGTCGTATGTTTGCTTCATGGTTTTTCTGGGCACTTGGTCTCCCGGCGACGGTGTTTTCGTTAAAACAGGTACACCTAAATGTGAAGCATCTGGCGTAAAATTATAAGGCTGTGCATATACCTTGCTCAAATCTAGATGGCATATGGCACGGATCACCAGTGCCTGTCCCTCAATAGCCTCCAACTCGTTCAGCTGGTTGGGAAATTCTGCTTTTAGATTGGGGATAGCATTCAATATATTATTGGTGTTGTTCAGTGTTTCAAAAACAGCAAGCCAAATATGCCCAGCTATCAAGGCATCGTCACCTGATGTACTGCTAAAATTAAAAGACTGCAACATAAATGGATCATTGGAAAAGATGTTCACCACGTTATCGGAAGCCACATCGCCATGCATACCATATTCTAGCTTATAATAGTTCAACATGGATTTATATGCTCCGGTTAAGGCAACCTTAGCCCCCAATACATCTTCAAACAATACATTCTTGCCCACTCTTCCAATGGGTTCTTTTTCTAAGAATTTTTTACATGAAGCAAAGCTAAGCACGAGCATTGCCAACAGTATACTTTTATAAATTAATTTCTTCATCGCTATTCAGTATTAAAAGCCTACATTAAGCCCAAACGACAGCACCAAGGGTTGCGGATATGGATTGTAGGAGTTTTTATAATCGTTATAATTTTCTTTGGTTTTATAAGGCGTCCAAAAGGCCACATTATCTGCCTGTAAATAAAGACTAGCCGTATTTAAACTGATCTTGCTCAAAAGTTCTTTAGGGAACCTATAATTTAAACTCACATTTGTTATTCTGAATGCCGTTCTATTGTGTAGAAAGCGAGTAGAGTTACGTCCGTTATCGGCATTTTCATTTAATACTGTTTTTGGCACCAAGGTCAAATCTCCCGGTTCTCTCCATCTATCCAATTGGTTTCTAGATTGGTTATCTGAAGCCAGATTTCTACCATCTGATTCGGCATCTCTCTGTAGACTGCTAAACAAATAACCACCAACGGTATATTGGAACAACCCACGTAAGGAGAAATTCTTATAATCTATAGTATTGGTCATTCCACCAAAAAAATCTGGCGATTGTCTGCCAGTCATTACCCTATTATTCATATCAAATACTTTAGTCAAATTTCCCCTAGCATCATACCAAAGCGGTCCTCCATCCCTTGGGTCTACACCTGCCCAACGTATCAAATAGTTTGTTTTAATATCTTCTCCTACCTTTCTAATGGTAGACCCAAATATTTTCTCATTATTGTTGTACAGTTCCAGAATCATATTCCTGTTCAATGAAAAATTAAAACTGGTTCTCCATTCGAAATCTTTGTGCATGATGTTTTGTGTATTCAATACAATTTCGATACCCCTATTTCTAATAGATCCTACATTTTGAAGAATTCCGGTAAAGCCGGTGGTACGTGTAACGTCAACATCATCTAAGGCATTAATTGTTCTATTATAATAGGCTTCTATATCTAGCGATATTCTTTTGAATAAGCCCAAGCTTAATCCGGCATTTAAAAGGTAGGTAGTTTCCCAAGAAAGTACAGGATTTTCCCCGTTGCTCATTATAGCTCCCGAAGATCCATTATAGTTATTATCTGTGGAGAAACTGTAGATTCCCTTAGATTTGTAGGCTCCAATTCTGGAATTACCATTAGTTCCGTAGCTCAATTTTAATTTTGCAAAATCAAGCTGCTTAATGTCCCAAAATTTCTCATTGCTGATTGTCCAAGATGCTCCAATTGACTTAAAGGTTGCCCAACGTACGTCACTTCCAAAATCGGAATTGGCATCTCCACGGAAACTGGCCACTAAATGGTATTTTCTATCCCATGAATAATTGAGTTGTCCATAATAAGATAGCCCGCTTTGTTCTGTGGCCGAGCTAGTTCCATTTCTTGTAATGGCATAAGGTACTTCTCTAATCTTATCGTTGGCAAAACCATATCCGGTTGCAGATACAGATCTTCTAGTTTTATCAGTGGCTTCTGCACCCAATAATGCATTGATAGAGTGTTTACCAAATATTTTTTCGTAATTAAAACGATGCTGTGTGTTCCATACAAAGTTAGAGGTTTGTCCCTTATAGGCATCGCCCTTGTCAAGTGAGCCACTATAGCTATACATAGATGCATAATAGTCCTCTACAATTGAAGTATAGTCTATACCATTGGTTGTGGTATACTTTAAGCCTGGAATAATATTGATAGATCCACCAACATTGGCATACATGGCCATTGTTTTTTGTTTGTCGTCGTTATACTCTGCATCAGCCAACTTATTATAATACTTTAGCACATAATTCCCATTGGCATCAAAAGGACTATCTATAGGCCTATTAATATAATAGCTATTACCTGGATTAAACATGTTATTTACCATATAAGAGGTACCCATCTTAAAAAATAAATCGATGCTTTTGTTAATATTCTGATCCAAATTGATCCTACTAGAAAAACGTTGAGTCTGATTTTTGATCATGATGGGCTTTTCATTAAAATAAGCCCCTGAAACATAGTATTTGGTTTTGGCATTACCTCCAGAGAAAGATAAATCATGCTGGGTAGTCACGCCATTTTTAAAAAATACATCATACCAATCGGTACTGGTGCCAAGATCTGTTACCGGATTTACAGTTAAAGAGGTATTGTTGGCAAAAGATTCGGCCAATAGCTCGCGATATTCTGAAGCACTTAGCACATGAAACTTTTTATTGTTCAATAAGTTGACACCCGTTCTAAAACCATAACTTACCCTATCTGCTCCATTTTTTCCTCTTTTAGTAGTAATAAGTATTACGCCATTAGCTCCATTGGCTCCATAAATGGAGGTAGCGGTCGCATCTTTTAATGTGATAATAGATTCGATATCATTTGGATTTAAAAAGGTTAATGGACTGATACTGGTATTGGTTCCCAAAATCATATTTGTCTCATCCCCTGTATTCATAGGAATGCCATCTATTACCCATAATGGTTCATTAGAAGACCCAAAAGTAGACTCTCCCCTGATACGTGTTTGAAACCTAGGTCTAGCACTACTAGCAGTCTGATCCTGCATTTCCACCATTACCCCTGGTACAACACCATCCAATAATTGATCTATTCGATTGAGCGGTCTAAATTCCAGATCTTTGCTGGTCAGCTGATAGGCACTCCCTACTTGGCTTTCTTTAGTTTCTTTGGTACCATAAGCCGTAATGATTACCTCCTGCAAATTACTAGCAGTTTCGATCAATACCACATCAATTATCTTTTTTCCTTCAATGGCCACTTCTTTTGTACCATAACCAATGATAGAGAAAACAAGGGTTCCATTAGCTGGTACCTTTATGGAATACCGACCATCTATACCTGTATTTATCGCTTTTGAAGTTCCCTTGAGCATTACGACCACCCCAGGAAGTGCCTGATCAGGTTGTCCTACACCTTCTTTGGATTTTACCACCCCTTTAATAAGAATTTCCTCTTGCTTAACTGAAAGTTTACTTTCTGGCAAGCTCTCCGAAAAAATTACGGTCTGATCTATGATCTTGTAATTAAGGTTCAATTGACTAGTTAACTCGTCAAGAACATCCTTTAGTTCCACATTTTTCACATCAAGATTAATCTTTCCTTTTTTCTTTGCTTCTTTTGCATCATAAAGGAAATAATAACCAGTTTGTGTTTTAATGCTTTCCCATACTTTCTCTAAACTTTCGTTTTTTGCACGGATGCTAACTTTTTGGGCGTAACCCGTAGCTTTTACACCGAATGCGGCGAGTAAAATGAGGAACACGGTTAGTTTCATAATTAATAGTATTTTTCTATTAAATAGTTTGCTTGTTCTCGCTCGTTTGTCGAGAAGAAATTGTTTCATATTTTTGTATGTAATGGTTTTTTAGAATTGATTGAAATTTTCAGCTCATCAAGTAATAATGACCATACTTTTTTTCCGAAAGCATTGGCGTGCTTTCGGATTTTTTATGCCATTATTTTTAGGGGTTGGGTTAAGGTCTATTGCATATTTATCTAGTTAATTAATTGGTTAAAAACTTACGGTTACTACCCGATCTTTTAGGTTAAATTTGGCATTACTTAGGGTACTTAACATTTCTAGCACCTGGTTTAAAGTAGCCTGTCTACGTATGTTGCCACTAAATGTCTTTTCATTCGGTTTCCCATGGTAAATGATCTCTACATCATACCACCTCGATAGTTGATCCAGAATTTCCTTAAGGTTATCATCATTAAAATAGAACACGCCTTCTTTCCATGCTATTGATTTATACAACTCTGCTTCTTGTACCTCAATGGCACTATGATCTACCAAGGCTTCCTGGCCGGGCTTTAACAATTGTTGATTCCCACCCTCATTGATACTCACCGAACCCTCTACCAAGGTTGTTTTACTATTGTTGCTATAAGTATTTACATTAAACTTGGTGCCCAATACTTTCACTTCGGTATCATTAAAGCTTACAATAAAAGGTTTTTCCCTATTGTGCGCCACTTCAAAATAAGCTTCGCCCTTTAGTTCTACCCTTCTTTCCCTGCCACTAAAATGATCGGGAAAACGCAGATAGGAAGAGGCATTAAGCCAAACTTTTGTACCATCTGGCAATACGATCTTATATTCGCCCGCTCTGGGCGTTCTTAAGGCATTGTATCGATTTAGGGAATTTTTATTGTCATTTGAAGTAAAGTAAAGTGTTCCATCTTGTACATTAATTCCTTCGGGCTGTTCCCCTTTTTCTACATGTTTTTGATCATGGTTTAGATTCACTACGGCACCATCGGCCAATTGTAAAATGGCCCGCTTAGATCCGGGCATCACATCATAAGCTAAAGGTTGATCATCTGTGAAATATTGACTTTTGAACTGATGCTCGTATAAGAAAAAAGTTAACATAAGCAGCACTACCGCTGCTGCTGCTACATACTTCCAAATTTTTAGGCGATTATTTTTTCGGGTTTGAGGTGATGAAATTTTGGAAGATAAACTTTCCCATCCTTCATTTACATCCACCCTCTGAATAAAGTTAACTTCTTGTTGTACCTGAGGCGTATGGCGAAAAGATTCTAATAGGTCACGATTTTCTTGGGATTCGGCCAACCATGAATCCAGCTCTTGCTGCTCTGTATCAGAAATTTCATCTTTTAGGAACTTAACGATGAGTGTAGAAATGTGTTCTAAATCTTTTTGAGGTGTCATATACCCTAAAGAAACCCGAAACAGAAAAAGGGGTGAAAGAAAAAATTATTTTTTTTCTAAAAAAGATCAGATAGACGATTATTTCATCAAAAAAAGGAGGGCAATAGAAAAAAAATCGGGTTTCAATCGCATTTTTAAAAGCTGCAAACCTCTTTTCTTCTGGGTTTTAACCGTATTGATGCTTATCCCCAAAGCAGATGCTATTTCTTGATTTTTTAACCCTTCTAAATAGCCCATTCTAAAAATCTGCTGGCAATTTTTAGGAAGCGTTACCAAAATCTTATGGATTTCGGCCAACACTTCAGATTTGATCATCAGGTTGAGGGCCACAGGGTCTTCTACAGGTTCAATCGCTTGTTGGTTCAAATAAGAGTGTTCCAGCTTTTGTCGTCTCAATCTGTTCAGGCAGGCATTTCTTACCGTTTTATAGAGAAAACTACTTATCGATATTATACTTTCCTTCTCCTTATTCTCCAAATTCCAAAAAACGAGGAATGACTCTTGCACAATATCTTTAGCTGCAGCTGTATCATTGAGGAATTGTGCTGCAAAATGGCAAAGCTTCGCATAATTGTCACGAAACAATTCTTCAAAAGAATTTATATCTTGTACAGTGTTGGCCAATAGAAATTACAGTATAGTGTTGGTAAGTAATTTCAAAAATAACGTTAATCTATAAGTAAAACAAGCATTTAATTGCTTTACCTACAATATAGTAAGCCTAAATCTATCAAAGCATAATAGTATTGTATCCACTATTGGTCAAAAAATGTCCCCTAGTTTTCTCCATAGCCGTCGAAAAATGGGTTTGGTTTCACACCTAACCATAGCACATATTCATTGCTGATTAAGGTTTTATCAAAAACATAACGATGCAAAATTTAACGTATCATAAACCATAAAAAACTCATTTTCTAGTTAGATAAATCTTAGGCATAAATTTCATTTTAATTTAAAAAAAACAATGCCCATTAACTGGGCATTATTTTTGGTCTTGTTGTTGACTTTGTCAACAACCTAAACAACCTAAACCAACAAACGCACTGAGCAGTGCTACAAGACTAAACTGTTTTAAAAGGAAGAGCGTTAATTTTTATATAATTTTAGGGCTTTTGGCAATTCACTCAAAAAAAATTATACGAAAACCCATTATTACGGTACAAAACCCTATTATGGCGTGACGAAATATTTTACATCTACCTATTCTTGGGTACGAGACAGCACTGTCAAAATATAGTATTTTGCTTACTTCAGCTGATTTTTCAGGTTTAACATGATCCCCAAATAATAACTACGGGAGGGCGACACATTATAATACCTTCCTGCAAAACCATTAATATCATTGCCTAAACTGTATAGTTCATTTAGCAAATTATCTGCTCCTACATAAAAATGGGTATTCATTTTTTGAAAGAAAAACTGATAACCTAGTTTTGCGGCAAGCAATTGGAAAGCGGAAGCATAAACAGTATTGGCATCATTCAAAGCTATCCTTGAAGTATAACTGTAATTGAAATGGCCATATAGTCCATTTTTCATCTTCAAGCTTGTCAATAGGGTCCATGTATTGGGCGCAATACCAGGCATGATATTACCTGTATAGTCATTATTATCTTGTACAAAACGAGTATATCTAAACCTATATCTACTAAAATTTGCTCCTATTTTACTTCCGCTAAATTTATGTAGGCCTCTAAACAATTCATAATTCAAGGCCGCCTCAAAGCCTTTTTGTGAGGTTTTACCAGCATTCACATAATAATTGCCCCCCATAACATTCCTACGAGTCACCATGGCATTGGCGAGCCCTGTAGTAAATATGCTCATATCAAACCCCAATCGTTTATCGCTTAAAAACCCTCTTACTCCTGTTTCATAATGCCAGCCCTTTTCCGCAGCCAGGTCTAAATTGTAACTACTGTTATCTGCAAAAATCTCATTACTGGCAGGTGGAGAAAATCCCTTGGCTACATTCAGGTAAGCTCCAATATCCTTATTCACAGCATACATTAGTGCAAAACGCGGCATCAGCTCTCCATTATATTGTTTTTTGGCCAATAAAACCGGCTGTTCGCTCCAACGTTTAAAATCAAAACTCAATGAATTTACACTGAGCGCTACTGTAAAAATCCATTTCCTGTAACTTAGGTTAGCCTGTACAAATCCCAATAATTGGCGAATATAAAGTTGGTCATCCGTTCTTAGGGTATCCTTATTTCCTTTAACATTTAGATAAGTTCTCGAACTAAATGCCCCTTGTTGAAATTCCAGTCCCGAGAATATGGCCAAAGTAGTACTACCTGCTGTTAATTGATAGTCGAATACTGTACGCCCACCCCCATGTGGTTCGATCTTGCGTTCATAATTTTGGATAGCAGGATTTTGGGTCTGGCTATAAAATCCATATATAGCGGTTGTTTGCCAGATATTTTTTGCCAACCGGGCCTTATAAGTAAGGCCAAGCAGCAATGCCTGCTGATCAATAGATGCCTTTGCTTCTTCTGCTCCAGGATTATTCCCTACCGCAGGACGCGCTAAACGAGGATTTAGGTGATATTCTGTCAAAGTCAAGGCCCCTGGTGTTTGGTAATAAAGGTCTCCATAAATAAAATTCACATCCAATTTGTGGTGTGCATCAATCTTCAAAATGCCATTCCACGTAAGCACCTTTCTGCGCATTGCCGTATGGTTACGATATCCATCCGAGCTCAAATACTCATAACTAATCGCTTGATTATCAAATTGCGCATTTCCATATAGTCCCTTCAAACCATAACTGCCCATTATACCTCCCAACGCCAGTGTTATACCTTCTAACGTTATGGGCGACCTCATTAACAATACCCCTCCCGTACCAGCTCCATACAGGCTACTTCCGGCTCCTTTAATAACCTCCAATTCACTCACCTGATAATGACCCAACATATTGAGCATCGAAGTTCCTCCTGGTGCGGTAAAAGGAATATCATTATAGTAGATTTTCACATTTCTTACCCCATATGCACTACGAATTGAGCTCCCTCTGATACTTAAACGGTAACTTCCCGGCGAACGCTCTTCCATACGCACACCTGAAACAGTATTAAGTGCCTGCGCCATATTCAACGGACCGTAAAGCCTCAACTGTTCTTGTGTCATATAATTAATTGCCGCAGGTGTATGCAAAAGATCTTTACCTTGGTAAGCCCTGATCACTACACTATCCAACAAAGAAATGGCCTTTCCAGTATCTAAAACTTGCGCATACAAGACTTCAATTCCACACAAAAGCATAACCATTAGCAAAAAAAAGAGTTTACGGTATATCATTAGGACCATCAATTGAAGGCCTAAGATAATTACTTCTTTAGCCAAACCTTAAGGGTTAAAGATGAATTATAGCGATATTTTCCTAGAGAGGAGATGTTTTCGGGTATAGATTTTTATATTTACATTAACCTCAACCTTCTACAGCTATTAAAAAATATCTAAAATGAAGAAAATACTGACCTTTTTAGTCCTTTTTGTATTTACTGTAACCACCAACGCCCAGATACAACAAGCCGAAAACCAAATTAATGAAATGATGGGTAAATTAAAAGTGGTAGGTTTGGCAGTAGCTGTAGTTAAAAACAATAAGATTATCTATACCCATTCATTTGGAAAAAAAAACATAGCTGACCAAACTCCACTCAGTAACGATGATATTTTTAGAATAGCTTCCATCTCCAAATCGTTTGCCGCCACCTCTATCATGCAATTGGCCGAAGCTAAAAAATTATCATTAGAAGACGATTTTAGTGACCTGGTTGGCTTTAAGGTGAGAAACCCCCAGTTCCCCGAAACAGTTATTACCTTAAAAATGGTGCTTTCACATACTTCAAGTATTAACGATAGCCAAGGTTATTTCAATCTGGATGTCATTAATGCTGATAAAAACTCCAATTGGGCAAAATGTTATACCAACAAGCAGCCAGGCACAACTTACCTTTACTGCAACCTAAATTTTAACATGGTAGGTGCGGTGATCGAGAAAATAAGTGGTAAACGGTATGATAATTATGTTAAGCAGAACATCCTTGATCCTTTGGGTCTATATGGTGGCTATTGTGTCGATTCTTTGGAAGCCAAGAGATTTGTACCTCTTTATGAATATGATGAAAAACTTAATACTTATCAACTGTCAGAAGCAGTCTATGCGCCAAGACGAGAGGAATTGAAAACCTATCAACTGGGCTATAGTACACCTATTCTCTCCCCAACAGGCGGCATGAAGATATCGGCAATCGACTTGGCGAAATACATGATGATGCATATGAATTATGGAAAGTTGGGCAAAACCACGGTAATGAAAAAGAAAAGTGCCAAGATCATGCAAACCAAAATAAGCGAGGAAGAAGGCTATGGGTTGGCAATAAGAACCATAAACGACCTGATTCCTGGAAAAACCATGAAAGGACATACCGGATCTGCCTATGGTTTATATAGTGCCATGTTTTTTGAACCACACGATAAATTTGGTATAGTCGTCATTACCAATGGTTCTGATGCTAGTTATATAGGGGGCACAAGAACCATCTTAAAAGAAAGCATTAACATTCTTTATCATCATCTTATCAAATAGTGATAATGGGAGCGCCTACTTACCTTTTGTTTGATCATATCCAGTAAATGTGGGAGAGCCGAGGTAATAAATCTAAAATTCATACTTATGACAGACCTCAAATTGTAGAATATATTGCCTAAAATCACGTATAGATTTTGCAAATCCCCTCACTCTTGTTATTTTAGGACAATACTTTAAACAAACTATTTCGCCAAATACCCTATAGCAAGCACTTTTCCCGTCCATCATGGTAAATTGGTATATTAATTGAAATAGTAGGTAATTAACAATTGTCATGATATTTTTATACAGATGTACAAATCACCATATTCAATTGGCCATATTAAAAAAGGGAGGAGACCTTCATGATGTCAAATTTGTAGAATGCAACAGATAAATTTTGATCGCTTCCTTACCATTATATAACGATATACGAATGAAAAAAAATTTGATATTTTTTTTATCAATCCTTTTTACAGTAAGCTGCGGCCTGCTAAGCCCTATCTATGCGCAAATTAAAACGCAAACATCCGACGAACTGTTCACTCAAGCCAGAAATATACCAAAGGAAAAAACTAACTATCCAAAAATCATCAGCTTGCTGAAAAGTGCATTAGTCAAAAGCCCTGATTACGCAGACATCCGTCTTTTTTTAGGCCGGGTGTATACATGGAATGATAATTTGGATAGTGCCAGGTATCAATTCAACCAAGTATTGGCTAAAGATCCTAAAAATATAGAAGCCTATTCGGCCCTATTCGACGTTGCCTACTGGAATGAAAATTACACAAGAGCACTTGACCATGCCAATATGGGACTTTTATATGAGCCCAATTCGGCAGAACTGAATATTAAAAAGGCAAAAGCCTTAAACGCCTTAAAAGAAACCAGGCAGGCCATGGCCTTGCTCAAGGAATACAGACAAAAAAA
>NZ_JAELTN010000073.1 GCF_016428855.1 Pedobacter sp. ASV28 | reverse complement strand
ATATTTGCCAAATCTTAAATTCTTGAAAAAGAGGTGATGACTTAGGCGTAACCCTTAAACCAACTAACTTAGTCTTATTTTCATTGGTTTTAAGCTCACGTTGTTCAAATTCACATATACTCACTAAGCTTTTTTGAGATTTAAGTTTACGCTGATAAAATATGATGATGTCTCTAATTTCTTTTTTTAATTCATCCGTTAATTGATCATGAAAACTAGATTGTACCTGCCAAAGTTTTTCAAATTCATCTAAATAATCCTGCCTATAAAAAACCTGGCTTTTCAGCCGGGTGTGTGGGTTGTCTCTTAATTGTTGATATAAATATTCACCTACTGTTTGTTTATTGAAGTAAAGTTCTTTACTCCTATCACTAATTGCTCCGAGGTAACCACTAGAATTATTGATATTATTATTAATTTCTGTAACTACATAAGCCACTTCTTCTTTTGTAAGTTGCTCAGTTAAGGCACTTGCCCGCCATTTGTAGGCTTGTAATTTCTTCTCATCTCTAGACTTGGCTTTATTTTCCGCAGTATTAAATTGATAGGTAACCCAAAATAAGGCAGCTGTTGCCCGTTGTCCTTTACCAGTTATTGCTTTTCTAAATTCATCAGTTAATATTTCCGGATAGAATTGTTTTTGAAACGCCCAAACTTTATCAAGTTCATTTTCTAAGTCAGAACGATAAAAATCTGGGATACTTCTTTTATTATTCTTTAAAAGTTGATATACAAATTGACCTGGAGTTAAATTATCATGGTACAACTGTTTGGCAATTTCCATTCCGTCAATTAAAGTCCCTTCTTCTGCATTGTTAACTTTTCTACTACTTTTATAACCACGCTTTTTATTTAACATTAAAAGCACTCTGGCAAAATTCACCAAAGATATTTGTTTTGAAGCAGCGCTTGATCTCAGAAAATAGGTTTCAAAAGTAGATTTATTACCATTTTCTGCTAATAATGTATCTTCATCAATCCAGTTATTAGCTTTTAATACTGCTATTAAATTTGCTCTTCTAAGCTTATATCTCTGCAAATTTCTTCTTGCCGAACGCGCAAGTGTTCTATTCGCATTTGTAGTAATAGGTTTTCCTTTTTCAAAGTTAGTTTGCTCGTCAACTGTCAAAGGATTCACTCTTACCCCTATTTTTTCTATAGAAGATATTTCATTTGAATTTTCCGCTTCCCTTACATATGCCCAGCCAATACTATTCGTTCCTAAGTCAAGTCCTAAAATTCTTTTACTCATAGCTTTTAATTTGATGGTTTTTATAAAAATAAGAATAAATAAGAATATCCATTTACGGTTTCCCTCATTTTGTATATCAAAATAAATTCTATATTTGTTGCTGAAAGCAAATCACAATAAGGATTATTCCGTTGTGAAAACATTCAAAGCGGGGCAACTCGCTTTTTTTATTTCTTTCCTTTTTCACAACTTTGTGTCTTCAACAAGACCTATGCCCCCTGCCAAAAGAAAAACCATTAACAGAAAGCCCAGCATACGTAAAAAGAAATCGCAGCCTTTTCCTATGGCATGGAAGGTGGCCATAGCAGGCCTATTGTTGATTTTATTCTCTCCATTGTATTATGGCTATGTATTAAAAGGTTTTGTGGCCACCTGGCGTTGGGTAAAAGATTGGGGCCAAGATCCCAATTACCGCACCTATGAAAGCTTTAACATCAAAATTCCCAAGAAGTATTCCATTCATGGCATAGATGTTTCCTACTACCAGGGCAAGATCAACTGGCAGCAGGTTAAACAAATGAAAGAAGATGAGGTAAGTATTCGATTTGCCTTTATCAAGGCTACAGAAGGTCTTTTACTGGTCGATCCCTATTTTCAGCGCAATTGGCGTGAGGCACCCAAAGTTGGTATTGTCTGCGGTGCCTACCATTTCTTCAGGCCCCAAAAGAACGGTAAGGCACAAGCCAAATTCTTTTTGCAGGTGGTCCATATCGAAAAGGGAGATCTGCCTCCTGTGGTAGATATAGAGAGCTTAGATGGGGTTTCTCCCCTAAAAATGAGGGCTGAACTTTCAGATTTCCTCAACGAAGTGGAAAGAAAAACAAAAGTTCGCCCGATGATTTATACCGGCTTAAAGTTTTACGAGGATTATCTGGCAGCGCATTTTGAGGAATATCCTTTTTGGGTGGCCCATTATTATCAGCCCCAACTAAGGCTGGCCAGTAGACGCTGGAAATTTTGGCAACATTCGGACAAAGCGAAGATTAACGGTATAGGCCATGTAGTTGATTTCAATGCCTTCAATGGCGACAGCATCCAGTTTGAGCAAATGCGAAATCCCTAACAAAAGACTTACAAATTCAGTAAACGAAGTCTAATTATTTTACCACTTCGGCAAGCCAAGAACACCTAAGGTCATCTGAAATGTCTCGGGCGGTTGAAAAACAAATGGCTGATATGGTTAGCACCTTAGCCTTAACCTAAATCTCTTAACTGAGCGATAATAGACAAGCTACAAGACGCATTAAAACTAGCCTTTAATCATTTTTTTTGATAAGTTTGTTTTTCAATCAAATATTAAGGTTATGCAACAACTATCCAAAGCAGACTTGATCATTAATCCCGATGGCAGCATTTACCACCTTAACCTCTTGCCCGAAGATATTGCCGACACGGTAATTACCGTCGGCGATTTGGACAGGGTACCCGAAGTGAGCAAGCATTTTGATCGGATAGAGGTCAAAAAGGGCAAACGGGAATTTATTACACATACCGGTTATCTGGGCAAAAAGCGCATTACGGTGATCTCTACTGGCATTGGAACAGATAATATTGACATTGTATTTAATGAGTTGGATGCCCTGGTGAACATTGATTTTGAAAGCAGGACCATTAAAAACGAGCTAAAATCATTAAACATCATCAGAATAGGCACTTCTGGCGCCATACAGCCCGATATTCCCATGGGTACTATATTGGCTTCCAGTTTTGGGTTGGGTTTTGATTCCCTCATGCAATATTACCAACAAGAGCTTTCGGGCGATGAGCATAGTTTATTGGATTCCATAAAATCTAATTTTTCAAACCTAAAAGGCATTAGTCCCTACCTTACTGCGGCCGATCAAGGCTTATTGCAAACGATTGGCAAAGACATGGCAAAGGGGATCACCGCCACTGCTCCCGGCTTTTATGCCCCACAGGGCAGACAGGTTAGGGCCAAGAATGCCATTGCCGATTTTATAGGACAACTGAACAGTTTTAAACAGGGCGAACATAGAATTACCAATTTAGAGATGGAAACCGCAGGCATTTATGCCCTGGCCAAAACGCTTGGACATAAAGCCCTATCTATAAATGCCATATTGGCCAGTAGGGTAAAGTATGAGTTTAGCAGTCGACCGAACGAAATTGTAGAAAAAGCGATAAAAATAGTATTGGAAAGGTTAATCAGTTAACCCAATGAAAAAGTTAGAAAGAATTAGAAAGCTGATCTTATCCTTCATTGATTTTTTCCATCCACCTTTTAGAAAATTTATTCCCTTACAAACCTTCAGGTATGCTGCCTGTGGCGGTAGTAATGCTGTGCTCAACCTTCTTATATTCTATTTAGGCTATAATTTTATTTTCAAAAATAACGTTGTAAACCTATTAGGCTTCTCGGTTACCCGATACATTGCAGCCTATATCTTGGCACTTTTCATCAGCTTTCCCCTGGGGTTCTTTTTAAACAAGTATATTGTATTCCAGCAGTCTAACCTGCAGGGCCATATACAATTGGTCAGGTATGCCAGCATTACCCTATCCAGTATCTTGTTTGACTATTCCCTTTTGCATTTACTGGTGGGCTATTTCAAGTTCTGGGCTACGCCCTCGCAAGCTTTTATCATCGTCCTACTTTCGCTATATAGTTATTTCTGCCAAACCTATTTCACTTTTAAAACCATTAAGAAATAGAATTGATGAAATTGATGATGGTACTGGTAGGCAAGTTTTTTTGCCTGATCCACAACATAAGCTGATCCATCCTATCGATCATCTTCACGCCCGAATTTTTACTGACATAGCCTGGGAAACCAAATCGCTCTTTATTTTCAAGATTGGTAAATTCCCATGGATGGAAATAGATATTGATATAACCGTCTTTTTGGTAGGCCTTATTAAACAGGTGTTTATAATACCATAGCGGAAAGTTATGAAACGACAGCCAAAACAAGGGAATACGAAAAATAGGGCTTACTGATGCCGGCAATTGCCAAACACTTCCCTGCTTAAAATAGGTTCTTGGAATATGTAGGTTGTTATAGCGACCCGGTAAAAAGGTAGGATTAATAGAGCTATTATAGACATAACCTGCCTGTTCTATTTCCGCTTCACTTACGGGCATCATTCTGGGCATCCTAAAGCCATAAACTTCTGCGCCAAACAATGCTTCCAGTTTTTGTTTGGAGGCCAATAGGTCTTTTGGTTCGAACTTGGAATGGTAATAGGTATGTGAGGCCAATTCATGGCCTTCCTCTCTGATCCTCTCTATAATTTCGGGTGCATGAATGGCAAAAGTGGCCGTCGAAAAAAAAGTGGCCGCAATTTGATACTTGGCCAATAGGTCAAGAATAGCATGAGAACCCTGTATAGAAATCTGTATCTGGTCTTCAAATGAAATTTCCTTACCATATTCAAATGGCATATCAAATTCCTCAATATCAAAACTCAATAATACCATTGGTCTTAGTCTCTTTTTATGTTGGTAGAACGGATAATATAAGTGGGTCGGTTTTTACTTTGCATGAACATTTTACCGATATATATGCCTATAATGCCCAATATAATCAGCTGAAGTCCTCCGAAAAAGGCTACCGTAACAATTAGGGAGGCCCAACCATTTACATGTTTGGCAAAGAAATAGGCATAGGCCACATAGGGCACATACAGTAAAGAAAGCAACGAGATAAAGAAACCCAAATAAACGGCAGTATGTAAAGGCTTAACACTTAAAGAAGTCACGCCATGAACAGCCAGCTTTCTCATTTTACTTAGGTTATACTTACTGGATCCGGCAAATCTTTTACTGGGCATATAATCTATTGCAAATTGGGTAAATCCCAACCATTTGACCATCCCCCTTATAAAGAGATCATTTTCTTTAAATTCCTTAAAAATATCTACCACTTTCCGATCCATCAACCTAAAATCGGCTGTGCCTGGTTCAATTTCGGTATCGGATAGCGAATTTAACAGCTTATAAAAATAGACCGATGTTTTTCTTTTCCTCATGGAAAGGCTCATATCTTCTTGCCTTCTGGTATACACTACATCATAACCTTCCTCCCACTTGGCCAACATTTCCACAAATAGCTCGGGTGGATGTTGCAGGTCAGCATCCAGAGAAATCACACAATCTCCCTTGGCATGGTCCAATCCGGCTTTTAACGCGGGCTGATGTCCAAAATTCCTCGAAAGCTCAATATAAAAGATATGATGGTTTTCTGCGGCCAGTTGTTTAACAATAAGCAAGGTCGAATCCTTACAGCCGTCATCTACAATAATAATTTCATAGGCATAAGGTAGCTTTTCGAAAACTTGTTTAATCCTGTTAATGATAACTACCACATTTTCTTCCTCGTTATGTGCGGGGATAACAATAGATACTAGCTTGCTCATTGCGTTGTTGAATTCATTTGGTCAAATTTTCTAAAAGTTAATTGGTAAGAAATTACCAACCATATCATTACACAGGGTAGTGCTTTTAATGAATAGGGTTTAATGTAATTTTCTCTTACAAATTTGGGGAATAAATCTGAAGGAGAAAAACTGGTCAGTAATAAGGCGAACACAAACAAGGCAATAGCCCAAGCAGCCACTGGACGCTCTTGCACCATAAACCAAATGGCAACACCCAAAAAGGCAATGACATAGGTTGGCGATTCGGATGAATTGCTAAAAATGACGGCAAAAATTAATGTAGATGCCAATAAAAGCAGCCTGAAAGTTAAGTCCTTATAAGCACTAATCCTAAGGTAGGGTACACAAAAGAACAATAGCCCAATTGCCAAGAAAGGTAAATTAGGTATAGAAATATCACCTGTCATTCTTCTTACCATGCCCATTACAGAAATATCCTGCATAGAAGTTAAACTGGCATTTAGTTGTTGTTTTTCAGCTAATGAAGCATACCAATCTTGATAGCACTGTAAAATATAGCTTGGCGAAAAGAACAACATGGGCAAAACCAAAAATGTAATGGCCCAAAACAGACAGCTGCCTATAAAATTCCATTTATTCTTTACAAAAAAGAAAAAGGCCAGTCCTACAATGCCATATAATTTGACAAAAGTACCCAACATAATCACCATGGCTGCCCAAAAGTTTTTCTTGCGCTCTATAAAGGCAAAAGCCAGAACAATTATTGCAGCTATAGAAATATTGAACTGGAAACTAAAAAGAGCAGTCAATAGTTCATGGGCTACGATCCAATAAACAGCATTGATCTTGGAGGTAGATATGGGCAACTGCCTAATGGCAAAATAGAGAAACAGCGTATTGGCCAATTGCCATAGCAATGTACCCAGATAATCTGGCAAAATGGCAAAAGGTGCGATCAATATGGAAAAGAATGGCCCATAATGATTTGTATCCATATAGGCTTCGGGATAAGCCGTATATAAGTTAAGACGATCTAAGGCATGAAGGTAAACATGCTTAAAAATGAGGTAATTGTTATAAGAACCCTTTGAATACTGCTTAAAACAGGCAATAAGCGCAAGCAGAACCCATACCCCAACAATAAACCGTTGATTGTTGACGAGTTTTTTTAGCTTGGCCAAAAAGGCTGGACTGATGAGCGATTGAAGATATAACACGAGATAAGGTTTAAGGAAAGATTTAAGACTGGTGCATTATTGATGAAGGCGTTCCTTGACCAATTCATGTCCCTCGGTATCAAAATAGACTACAGTTTTTTCTGTCAAGTCTGTTACCCACTTTTCAACACCAGCAGCAGCAGCCTGTCTACAAAAGGTTATATAATCCGTTTCACCTGCCTGGTGTATTTTTAGGGCATCTTTAAGGGCTACTGCCGATGATTTTTCTTCAATAATTAATTCTTCATATACAGGAGCAGATTCCACTACACTGCCATCTTCTCCAAAATAAACGGAAAGGCCATTGATCACATACACATCATTTCTAATGATGCCCAATTTGGCCAAACTGCTTATAAAACCAGGAAAATCAGCTCCAGATTTTACGTTATTTTCTTCTTGCTTAATCTGCTCTATAGTAAACATAACTTTAAATTTAAGGATAATTAACCTTGATATTTGTAATCCCCTAAAGCAACACAAACAGGTATACTTTTGGCAAATGTATCAAAGCCTATAGCTCGTTTATAGACACTTTATAAATGGTCGTCTGGTGATAAATATCGTCTGGCCGCAAAATGGTAGAGGGGAAATCTGGAATATTAACAGCATTGGGGTGATGTTGCGTTTCTACACAAAAAGCATCAAAAGGTTGATAATGCTTCCCTCCTTTTCCATGTTTCACATCCAGGTATTTGGCCGTGTATAGATGGGCTACCGGTTCTGTAGTGAATATGGACAGGCTTAATCCACTAGAAGCCTCAGTCGTTTTACTGGCCAGTGTAAGCTCTCCGTAGCTCTTATCCAACACATAGGTCTGATCATATCCCTGCTCTTCGTTCCAGTTCTCTCCAATCAGCTTTCCTTTCCTAAAATCATGAAAAGTGTCAGCTACCGGAATAAGTTTCCCTGTAACTACAAAATTTCCGTCCTGCTCCAACCAATGCGAAGCATTCATTTGGTGGAAGTGCGTTTTAACGTTGCCTCCATGAACAGAAAGATTAAAATAACTATGGTGGGTAAGGTTTATAGGGGTAGCTTCATCCGTATCGGCCTGATAGGTCAAGATCAGTTCGTTATTGTCGGTCAGATCAAACCTTAACTGTACAGCCAGGTCTCCAGAGAAACCCTCTTCCCCATCTAAGCTAAAATACTGGAAAGTAACCGAAGGTATTGGCGATTCGCTCAGGGCAACAATATCCCATATTTTTTTGTCGAAGCCATTAATTCCTCCATGCAGGCAATCATCACCATTGTTTTTGGCCAATTGATAAGCTATTTCATCTAACTCAAATTGACCATTTTTAACCCTATTGGCATAACGTCCTATAATTGCGCCCAAATAGGGATAATTGGCCAGATAATCTTCACTGAGGTAATCTTCAAATTTATCGAAACCCAAAACAATATCCTGTGGTATGCCTTTGGCGTTGGTTACTACAAATTTGTTAATGATGGTGCCATAGTTGAAAATTTTAACGTAGGTACCTTTACTATTGCTAAGTTCTACAGAAATCACTTCCTTACCGTCAATAAAAATACCTGTTTGCTCTTGTTTGATGTTCATTGGTTTATATTCTTTTTAAAAGTGATGAAATACCCTTGGAAAGGGGGTGCTCATCGGGGGTTATCTTTTCTTTTTTATTTACGGTAGCCTACATTAATTGTATCTTAGCCATCCATTTTGACAACTTACAATATTAGCTAAAATATAGATCATATACTACCTAAAGATGACTTCACAATTATTTGAACTTTTTAAGCATAGATATAATAAAAATCCGGAAAACACTTATTTCGCTCCAGGTAGAGTAAATTTAATTGGCGAACATATTGATTATAATGGTGGCTTGGTTATGCCCTGTGCCATTACTGCAGGTACATGGCTCCTGATGGCCCCTAATAACGATGGGCTGATTAGATTTGCCAGTGCAAATTTCGAAGAATATAAAGAATTTCCTTTACAACAAAGCTATACCAAAACAGATAGGGAATGGTATAACTATCCTCTTGGCATTTTTAATGAATTGCAAAACATGGATTGGAAGGCAAAAGGCTTAGACTTATTCTACTATGGAAACATTCCAATAGGTTCTGGCCTATCCTCTTCTGCTTCCATAGAAGTCCTCACGGCCTTTGCCCTGAATGATTACCATCAACTTGGACATGACCAGCTCACCCTGGTAAAACTTTCCAAAAAAGTAGAAAATGAATTTATTGGGGTAAATTCCGGTATTATGGATCAATTTGCCATAGCTTTTGGAGAAAAAGACAAAGCGCTGGTTTTAAATTGCGACAGCTTAAAATACAAAGTAATAGATTGCAACCTTGGCGACTATGTTTTGGCTATTATCAATACCAATAAGCACAGAGAACTTTCCGAATCGAAATATAATGAACGTGTAGAAGAATGTAGCCAGGCCCTAACAGCACTGCGCAAGGAAATCAGCATCAATTACCTGTGCGAACTCAACAGTGAAAAATTCGCCCTGCATAGCCACCTCATTACCGATGAAGTAATATTAAAAAGGGCTACCCATGTGGTAAAAGAAAATGACAGGGTTAATCTAGCCGCAAAGGCATTAAACAGCGGCGACCTTATGGCATTTGGCCGTTTAATGTACGCTTCCCATCAATCCTTAAAAGAACTATATGAAGTAACTGGAAAAGAGCTTGATGCCGTAGTAGACTTCTGTGCCAGCTATCCACATGTAATTGGTGCCCGCATGACCGGAGCCGGCTTTGGAGGCTGTGCAATTGCCCTGCTGAAAAAAGGATATGAGGAGGATTTCGCAAAATACCTTACCGATGATTATATAGCAAAAATTGGGTATCCGGCAGCCATTTATATTCATGATATAGGTAATGGACCTACCAAACTTTAATATCATCAATACCGCCAATTAAGAGAAAATGAGAAAATTAAAGCTAGATGAATTAAATCGTGTAGACATTCACGAATTTAAAGCACAAGATAAACTACCGGTAGTTATTATACTTGATAATGTACGGAGCATGCATAATGTGGGTTCTGTTTTCAGAACGGCTGATGGCTTTTCGGTAGAAAAAGTAGTGCTATGTGGCATTACCGCACAACCGCCACATAGGGAAATAGAAAAAACCGCATTGGGTGCAACCAGCTCTGTAGATTGGGAATATATGGCTGATACTTTAGCAGCCATAGAAAAATACCGTAGCGAAGGATATACTATCCTTGCTGTTGAGCAAGCGGAAAATAGCACCATGCTCAATACCTACCAGCCTATGCTAAAAAAAAAATATGCCCTTATCTTCGGAAATGAGGTAAATGGAGTAAGTGATGAAGCGATGCAGCTTATTGATGATTGCATAGAAATACCCCAATTTGGAACTAAACATTCCTTTAATATTGTGATATCGGCAGGTATAGTACTTTGGGATTTTTTTGCTAAAATGCGGCTATAACTGGTCTAACTGTACAGTATAATATACAGTATTCTATACAAAAAAATTATTGCCTAAAAGCCAATCTATAGGCTTAAAGTGCTGACAATTTGCATTTTGTAACAAAAAAGTATCATTTGGCAAGGTTTTTCGAAGAAGATGATCAAATAGGTTAAGAAATCCTATTTACAGAACATCCACTTTAAGAATAATAAAAAATGAATTTAAAAATTACAAAATCTGCGTTTTTGATAGCCTTAGCAGGTCTGTCAACGTCAGTGATGGCTCAAGAAACGCCATCCGCAAATGGGGCCCGTTTTTCTACTCAGCAATTTAGAACATGGTCTATAGGTTTACATGGAGGAGCTTTAACGCCTAGAACATTATTCGACGGAAAATTCAGGAATTTCCAAACCGCTAAAGAAAATGTAGGCTATGGTGGTTACATCAAAAAGCAAATCTTACCATCTTTGGGTATACAGGCCGAATTCTTGGCAGGTAAGGTAGAAGGTTTAAGATCACTTTCAGGGGTAGATGTTAATGGAGATCCTACCTACACGTTAAATTCGGGCTTTAAAACCCACATCCAGTGGTCAGGTGCCTTAACTGCGGTTTATAACATTGCCAACATCAACATCAATAACGAAAATGGAGTACTTATCCCTTACGTTAAAGCTGGTGCCGGATACATGTCATCAGGAGCAGATTACCATGTTGGTTCTGCCCAAAACAACCAAAGTTACATGGAAAATTGGTTCATACCTACCGGAATTGGTTTCAAATTAGGTGTTTCCAAAGGACTTAACTTAGATTTTGGTTATGATGTAAACTTTGTAAAATCAGCTAAGTTTGATGGTTTAAACGGAGCCACTAATGATAAATTTACTTATGCCCACGCAGGTATAGAATTTGCTTTCGGTGGAAAAGGTAAACCACAACTTCAAAACTACAGTTCATTAGCTGCATTACGTATGCAATCTAAAGAAGAAAGTGAAGAATTGAGAAGAGCCTTATCTACTGCAGAACAAAATGCACAAAGAGATAGAGAGCAATATGCCAAAGATATGGCCGATGATGATAATGATGGTGTAGCTAACAAATTCGATAAATGTCCGAATACACCAGCTGGTACTGTGGTGGATGGTGCAGGTTGTCCTTTAGTAGTTCCAAAACCTCAGATCATCAAAGAAACCAAAGTAGTGGTTACAGAGGCTGATCGTAAAGTAGTGGATGAAGCGATCAAAAACCTAGAATTTGATTTGGGTAAATCAACCATCCGTGCTAAATCTTATACCACCTTAAATAAAGTAGCTGCTTTATTGGTAGAAAAAGACTTTAGCTTAAAATTAGCTGGACATACAGATATCACTGGTTCAAGAGAATTAAACCTACGTTTATCTAAAGAAAGAGCAGAATCGGTAAAAGCTTACTTGGTATCGCAAGGTGCAAATGCATCCCGTATCGAAGCTACAGGTTATGGTCCTGATCAACCAATTGCTACCAACAAAACGGCAGCAGGTCGTCAACAAAACCGTCGTGTAGAATTTACTCTTTTCTAATCCATAAAAAATTGACCAAAAGCCCCGAACATTCGGGGCTTTTTGGTTTGATAACATTGCTTAAGTTTGCATCTCAATTTTAGACTTAGACTACGATAATGGAAAATTTATTGTTCAAGAAACTACAGATCAAACCCGGTTTTAAGGTAGCGGTTTGGAATGCCCCACCTCAGGTGGCCTCCATTTTCAACCAAATTCCTGCCAACATTAGCCTTAGCTACCAAATGCAGGACCATTGCAATGCCTATTTGGTATTCTCTATCACCAAAGCTGAAATGTTATCTACTTTGAAAGCCATTATAGGTAATATTAATGAGCAATCTATTGTATGGATCTTATACCCTAAAGCTAAAAGCGTCTTAGCTGCCGACTTAAACCTGATGCAATCTTGGGATGACCTTAAGCTTTTCGACCTGGCACCTTGTGCCTCTGCAGCCATCAACGATATATGGACAGCCATCAGGGTTAAGCCCATGGGCCACCAGAAAAAATCGGGTGTTGGCAATGCAGAAATTACCAAGAACGAATATGGCGATTATATCGATGTGGTTAACAAAGTCGTTAAACTGCCCAACTATTTAAAAGATGTTTTAGCAAAAAAGCCCGAAGCTTTAGATTTCTACCAGAAACTTGCCTATTCACATCAAAAAGAATATGTTTTATGGATCTTAACAGCCAAACAGGAAAAGACAAGACTAGACCGCATAGATAAAATGATCACGAAGCTTTTGGAAAAAAAGAAAAACCCAACTGAAAAATAATTATATGCATTATATCGTTTTTTGAATCTAATAAGGTAAATACTGTTCTAATTTATGTGCATCTGTTGCTTTATGGCGCACACCATTATATAAAAACTATACATTAGGCAAAAAATAATATATTCGCATTGAAACACCTACAAACCATATGTCAAAACTGTTAATTATTGATGATGAGCGAGCAATAAGAAGTACCCTTCGCGAAATTCTCGAATACGAAAACTATGAAGTTGATGATGTTGATAATGGCATCGATGGATTAGAGATGATCAAAAAGAACAATTACGATTTGGTTCTTTGCGACATTAAAATGAATAAAATGGATGGTATGGAAGTACTGGAAACTGCTTTGGGCATAAAACCAGACCTGCCATTTATCATGATCTCTGGACACGGCACCGTAGAAACTGCCGTTGAGGCCAGTAAAAAAGGTGCATTTGATTTTATTTCCAAACCACCAGACCTCAATCGTTTACTGATTACGGTAAGAAATGGTTTAGACCGGGGATCTTTGGTCTCCGAAACCAAGGTATTAAAGAGAAGGGTTAGCAAAACCCGTGATATCCTTGGCGTATCGGATACCATCACCAGAATAAAGGAAACCATTGATCGTGTGGCCCCAACCGAAGCACGTGTACTCATTACCGGAGCAAATGGTAGCGGTAAGGAGTTGGTGGCCCGTTGGCTGCATGAGAAATCGAATCGCTCTGATGGACAGCTCATAGAAGTAAATTGTGCAGCCATTCCATCAGAATTAATTGAAAGTGAACTTTTTGGACATGAAAAGGGATCTTTTACTTCTGCGGTAAAACAACGTATCGGAAAGTTTGAACTGGCCAATGGAGGCACCCTATTTCTTGATGAAATTGGTGACATGAGCATGTCGGCACAGGCCAAGGTACTCCGGGCCTTACAAGAACACAAAATTACCCGTGTAGGAGGTGAAAAAGAGCTGGATGTAAATGTGCGGGTAATTGCTGCGACCAACAAAGATCTGTTGAAGGAAATTGAAGAAGGTAATTTCAGGATGGACTTGTACCATAGACTAAACGTTATCAATATTCATGTACCGCATTTAACAGAGCGTATTGATGACATTCCCGTAATTGCCCAAAGTTTTTTGGAAGAAATTTGCGGGGAATATGGCATGCCGGTTAAAAAAATTGGTGATAACGCCATGAATGCCCTTAAACAATTACCTTGGACGGGTAACGTACGTGAATTAAGGAACATGATCGAACGTTTGATCATCCTGAGTGATAAAACCATCACCGAAAATGATGTGATTGCATTTGCCAACCCTACCGGAGGAACAAATATCGGCGCTGCCAGTAGCAGCATTTTGGCATCGGCCCAACAGGGCAATGGTTTGGATTATGATAAGTTTACCAGTTTCCAAGATTACAAGGATTATGCAGAGAAGAAATACATTAAGTTCAAATTAGAAAAGAACAATTGGAATGTATCCAAAACTGCCGACGATATTGATATTCAACGCAGTCACCTTTACAGCAAAATTGAAAAATTTGGCTTAAAGAGAGCAGAATAAATGAGATTTAACTTGAGTTATACGTATTGAATATAATTTTGATACGTATAACTTTAAATAAGACTGACTGCTCTTCTACAATACTTAAGATAGGTAATCTGCCTGCCTTCTCAACATGGCCCTATATTTATTAAAAATAGTTGTTTTGGAAATCATGCCCACATAGTTCCCCTGTGTGTCTACCACTGGCAAAATCCAAGCATTCTCCATCTCCATCTGTTGCAATGTCTGCTTTAAATCGCTATCCAGTTTAATCACCTGTAAGGGCACCTGCATCAGGTCATTGGCTTTCAATTCCGCATCTGATGGCTCCATTAGTTGCTTTAAAAGATCTTCCATATACAGTATTCCCTTAAATTCCCCGTCTTCTCCCGTTATCGGAAAAACATTACGTTTAGACTGTAGAATGGCCAACATTTTGGTGTTGAGCACATCATCCTGTTTTAAAACCAGATAATCTTTTTCCACCAAAAACCTTAATTTCATCATGTTCAATACCGTAGTATCCTTATCTTCATGATGTGAGAGTTCTCCCTTTTCTGCCAAAGGCTTGGTGTAGATGGAATATTTATTCACACTTCTATTGATCAGATAAGCTATAGCCGTAGTGATCATCAACGGAATCATGAGCACATATCCCCCCGTTATTTCTGCAATGAGGAAAATACCTGTTAAAGGGGCATGCATAATGGAACCCAGGGCAGCAGCCATTCCGGCCACAATAAAATTGGCCACATTTACCTGAGCTATGCCTAAGGTATTAACGCTAAATGCCAGAATAAATCCTATTAATCCACCAATGATCAGGCTTGGTGCAAATACACCACCATTCCCACCAGCCGCCAAGGTAACCAGGGTAGCTACCGATTTGGCAAATACTGTAACAATGGTAAACACAATAATAACCCAAGGTAATGTACTATAATTTGTGAATATACTATTGCTGATCACGGCCATATAATCTCCTTTCAATAGATTTTTAATGGTGATATAACCCTCACCATACAGGGTTGGGAATAAAAACACGAGTGCCCCTAGGGCCAAGCCCCCCAGCACTACCTTTTTGTAAGGATGTTTAATCTTATAGAAAAAACCTTTAATTGCCGCATTTGCCTTTCCAAAATAGATGGAATATAAGCCTATCCATATGGCAAGTATTACATAAAAGCCTAACGCCTTGGTTTGCCAGCCTTCGGTAACCAGATAGAACAATTGCTCACTGTAAAAAAATCGGGCCACTACCGAAGCGGTAGCTGCCGACAACAATAAAGGTATAAATGCTGGAATAGTAAACTCTGGCAATAAAATTTCCACGGCAAACACTATACCTGCTATAGGGCTGTTAAAGGCCCCTGCAATTCCACCTGCTGCTCCGCAGGCCAACAAAAGCGTGGTTTCCCTATAGCTAAGTCCTAAAAATCTGCCTATGGTAGAACCAATGGAGGCTCCACTGGTTACAATAGGTGCTTCCAGTCCGGTAGAGCCGCCAAACCCAACGGTTAGCGCCGCCGTAATAATTTGGGAATAACTGTTATGCGTTTCTACATGGCTCGATTTTTTGGAAATGGTATAAAGTAAGGGGGTTAACCCAGTCTCAAACTTGCCCTTACGAATAAACCTTTGTACATACAGTACCGATAGCAAGATCCCGATCAAGGGAAAAAATAGATACAGGTAATATTTATATTCCCAATGGAGGTCCGTTTGAAGAAAAGCTTCAATATGGTGGGTGAGCGTTTTGAGCAAAGAGGCTGCCAGTCCGGCCAATACCCCTACCAGTACCGCCGCAATGACCAGAAAATTACGATTAGAAATTTTGCTTCTCCTATATTGATTAACTTGATCTACAAAATTGACTAACCTCAAATACATATGGCTATATTAAGAATAATTTAGGCATCGAACCTATCCAACAACTTCAGCAAAGTGGCAAAATCTTTGGGATATGGAGCTTCGACCATTATTTCCTGCCCATCTAATCCCTTGAACGTAATCTGCTTGGCATGTAGGGCAAATCTTTTCATAATGGGCTGTTCTTCCTCATCTTTAGATAAACGATAACCTCGCTTAATATTGGATAGGAAAACAGGTTTCCCCCTGTACATGCTATCACCACATATGGCTGCACGTTGTGTGGCCAAGTGGATACGGATTTGGTGCATGCGCCCTGTTACAGGCTTGCATGCTACCAAAGTATAGTGTTTATAGTACTTTAGCGAATTGAAATAGGTTTCTGCACGTTTCCCTTCCTGTCTATCAATGGTCACATTTTTATTTCCATCGTTCAGGATGGGCAGATCCACAAACAAGTTATCAAATTGGAACTGGCCATCTACTACGGCGTGATATATCTTATTGACCTTACGTCTTTCAAACTGCATGGACAGCGAACGATAGGCCTCTGGATTTTTAGCGATAACCATGGCCCCAGAAGTTTCCTTGTCTAAACGATGACAAATCTGGGCGTCTTCTATATATTGTTTAGCCAAACGTAAAATATTGATCTCTCCTGCACCAGCTGCCCCACGTTCATCGAGCGAGGCTACAAATGGCGGTTTATTAACAACGATATAGTCATCGTTTTCAAAAAGTATAAGGTCTTTAAAATTTGGGTATTTCAAATGAATAATTGCTTTAAGCTGTAAAAATACAAATGATTTATGATTTTAGGGCACTTGTTTGAGATTTGAAATAGTGAAATGGTTTTTATTTAACAGTTCTATGATCCCAACCCGTTTCTTTTCTATATACTTCTCTCATTCCGACGATAGAGCCTACTCCGATTTATCGGAGAGGAATCTATGCTGAGCAAACGATCTATACCATTCCTTCGCTACCGATAATTCCATACAGGCTGCACTCCTGATGACAGGTTAGGAAAGTAGGTAGTCTAAGCTGCCACCTACTTTTTTTTATTCATTAATCCTCCCTACTTCCATCATCTGCCATCCTAACCATTTTAGGCTCGAACTTGGCAACCACATCTACCAATTCGGTTTGTGCAGCCATTACTTGATGGATATCTTTGTAGGCCATTGGTGCTTCGTCTAATCCAGCGCCAATTAAGGTAACACCGTGGTCTTTCAAAATCGCTTTCATATCAGATTTAGTGATACTTTGGATCGCTTTAGTTCTGCTCATCAATCTACCAGCACCATGTGAAGCAGAGTTGATGGAAGAAGCCTCTCCTTTGCCGCTAACCAGAAAACCTGGTGCAGTCATACTTCCCGGAATAATCCCCATCACTCCTTTGCCTGCTGGCGTTGCTCCTTTTCTGTGAACGATAACTTCTTCGCCATTTAATAATTCTTTCCAAGCAAAATTATGGTGGTTTTCTACTTTAGCTAAAACTTTAGCACCAATGGCTTTGGTTAATCTTTTATGAATCACCTCATGACAAGCAGAAGCGTAATTGCCAGCCAAATTCATGGCAATCCAATACTCTTGCCCTTCGGCCGAGTTCAAATCCAAGTAGGCAAGATTAATAGCCTCTTTAGGCAACTTACAAATCTCCTTTGCTACTTTGGTATAGTGACCAGCAATGGTAGCACCTAAACCTCTTGAACCAGAGTGTGTCAACAAAGCTACATATCTGCCTTTATCAATGTTTAAAACCTCGTCCCTTTCAGCAAATTCAATAATCCCCCATTCCACAAAGTGATTTCCACCTCCAGAAGTACCTAATTGTGCCCAAGCCTTACCGTGTAAATTCTTAAGAAATGGTGTAGAATTAAAAGCCTCGCTATCCATTACCTCATGATCTGCTTTTTCTAAGCCCCTAAATTCTCTCCCAGCCCCAAACCTCGTAAAGGCGAGCAATTCTCTTTTGTACATGGCATCTTTCCCAAAGTAATGTTTTTCTGGAATATCGAAGATACTTAGTGCCATCCTACAACCAATATCCACACCAACTCCATAAGGAATAATTGCATTTCTAATGGCCAACACACCACCAATAGGCAAACCATAGCCTTGATGCGCATCTGGCATTAATGCTCCTGCGGCTGTAACTGGCAATTTCATCGCAATGTTCATTTGATCTTTAGCGCCATCTTCAATATAATTTTCACCAAAGATGGCATAGTGGCCGGTTCCTTCAACCAGATCTATGACCTCGTCTATTTTTGTATTGGCTTCTTCTATCATGGACTTGGCCAAAATCCCTAAAATCGGATCATCTAAAAAACTTTCCGGATAATTCCTTACTTTTTCCAATTAAGCCAAAAGCTCTTTTTCTGCTATTCCCTCAAAATTTTCATTTAAGATCCCTAAAGCCAAGCCTAATATTTTCCCTTCGGTATAACCTAATGTTTTTAGGGTCTTACCTGTTATTTCTGTTTTCATTTTATTCAATTAATGAGCATATAAATCTGCTCTCATTTTTATCAAAATAGCTTCGATTTCTTTCCCGTTTGGTTTGTTTGGAAGTTTGCTTAAAGCAGTTTCCTTTTCAATCTGATCCATCAGCTCTTCTGCCATTTTTAAAACTTCTCCATAAGTTAACCCGCCTTTTTTTACCCATAGTAATTCTTCTCTATTAGGTCGTTTAACGCTTAACTTTCCATCTTTAATAATCTCTAATGCTACTTGTAGCAATCTAATTGTATGCATCATGTTTTTAGCATCATAATCTTGTCCATGATTTTTATTTAGATTATAGCGTTCGTCGTTTCTTTTTTCTACCCATTCCCAATATTCTGTATGTTCTTTACAATGCGATGAATAGCTTTCTTTGTTAAAAAACAAATAAGCCAATTCCTTTTCTCCAGCAGGAATAGAAGATACAGACACATCGTTAGCTAATTCTTTATTCATTATACCTTTATATGGAATTTTCTGATTATGAAACAAAGCATACAAACTTTTTGAATGTGGCATTTTAGAAAGACCACAATTAGCTTGAGAGAGTTTATTATTTGTCAACCACTTTTTAGCTTTTACAGAAGAATAACCTTCTGTTATATAACAAAAATCTAAAATTGTTTTTCTAGTTTTTGGCATTGGATTTACAATTTTCTTCTTTAATCCTTTGGCTTTCTTAATTTGCGTCAATGCGTATCCTCCAAAAGTATCCTTACATAATTTGGATAAAACCATATCTATTGTAAGTTGTTCCATGATAGGATGTTTATATAAAATACAATCTTCTGGCGATGCTAAAATCTCAACTATGTTTGGGTTGTTTTTAATCAATAATTCAACAAAACGCCCAATCTCATAATATACTTCATCATTTGTTTCATTGCTGATTTGAGGAATATAGCCTAATCCATAAAAGCTTTCTTTAGGCATATAATACACTCCTTTAAGGTCAGTATCTGATTCGGGAGTATCCAAGCCATATGCCCTGCTACCGCTTAAACATTCAAATAATAGAAGATTTTTATCTTTTAAATCTTTAATGGTCATATCTCATTACTATAAGCTTAAAAAACTTATCTAATTCCTCAGCATTAAAACTTTCTTTATTCAATTCTTTGGCTGAATCACTGCATCTATTAAATTCATCTGCTATGTAAGTTCTTAACACTGGATTTATCTTGATAACAAATGCTTCAGCCGATGTAGATTTTAATACAATAAGCTTATTTATCACATCTTGTAAACTTACTGGGATTATAGTTAAAAGAGTACCAATTTGCATAGGCGCAATGGTGTTTTTTTCTAAACACCACTTAGCTGATAACAGCGGTCGTAATACATAAAATAGTTTTTTTATATTAATTTCATCACCATTGCTTATCGTATCCATTGCCCCTGTGGCAATGCCCAGGTAATGATTGATATTATTTTTTCTGTAGAAATAAGATTGACACAATGTCCATAATTCATTTCTAAAATTCTCTTGTTCAAGATAAATAATTGGCGACTGCAACCATTCAAATGGAGTAGTGTTCGATTTTTGTATCAGCTTTAAAACTTTTTTAATATCCCAGCCATATATATCAAGTTCATCATTTATAGGAAAACTCAAATGGTCAGCTTTATCCATTACAGAAAGATAAAAATTGAGCGGCCTAACATAAACAAACCTTACATCGTAATCGCTGTCAGGTGAAGGGAATTCCCATCCTCTACTTCCAGATTCACAAGCAAAAAGAATTTTTATCCCATTTGTATGCTCAATTTCTTTTAGCTTATTTATTATTTCTGTTTTCATTTTTTCTTAATCTATCCTCGACAAGCATCGTTCACTTGCCGAGGGTGTCTAAATTTAATTAATGAGGCTATCAACGTAAAATGTATTTATTCAATTGAAAACGAAGTAACACTTTACTACGGCACTCATTTTTTGAGAGCAATATCGACAAATGGATATTTACTAGCAGGATTCGAACCTGCACTTGAATTCAACCAATCGAAGTAACACTTGCCAACGGCATCTCATTTTTTTTAACCGGAAGCAAAAAGCAACAAAAGTTTACGGGGGCATGTCGTTGCCGGAATCGAACCGGATAATCTTGCTGGTTTTACAACTTCATTATTCCTCCCCCTCAAATGTGACGAAGTAACTCTTGTCTACGGCATTCCGTTTATGGTTAGATAAGGTAATTGGCGATAAAAGTATTTTTCCCCGCGTTCTTATTTAAACCATCTCGAATAATCGAAAGTAGGGCTCACACTTACATCTCGGGCTTGGAATCGAAGTAACTTTTTTCTACGACACTTATCTAATATTTTAATAAAGCAAGGTTAATAACGAAAAGAGACATTTTCCTGCTCTACCACTGAGCTACTCTATTGCTAGAGACAGGATTCGAACCTGTGACACGGGCATTTGGACTGCGAAGTAACTCTTATCTACGACACTTGCTTATGCTATCAATGCTTTTTAATATCCCACAGCCATTTTGCTGTGGGATGGGTTTATATTTCTATCTGATTAATTTTCTCAATGGCAGATACTGTATTTTCCATACCCGAAAGTATATCGAATATTTTATCAGACCATCCTGCTAAAAGGTAAACATCATTTTGTTTAACATCTATTGGCTGTTTACCATAACCTGCCAAGTCAAACAAATAAAGCTTAGCTTGTGGAGCAATTCTTTTATAACTGGCCCATGATTTTACAAACGAGCTATTCGTGCTATTGCTGTTCCACATTTGGGTATCGGTAAATATCATTACCTTATCGACAATCTTTCTTTTCTGAACTAAATCTTCGATCACCAGATATCCATTGGTAGCATAACCCACTTCACCTTCTCTTCTGTAATACTCCATTACATTTGCTAAAACATTTCTTTTAGGCATGTTGATTACTTTATAGGTGTCGCCAAACATGCCTGTGGTTACGTCTTTGCATTGAGACTGTAGCAACATAGCTAACATTAAACCGATATCATATAATAATACCGTGCTTTTTGCTGAAATTGGTTGTTGCATTGAGCCCGAAACATCACAAGCTATTACTACCGAAGTATCAAAGCCAAACCCCTTTATATTCTTTGCGCTGCACATCACGGCATCTTCCAGTGCATCTAAGATTACAGATGTAAAGCCCGACTTCATTGATTTAAGCTCTCTGTAAGCTGATAGAAATCTAAACGGAAGTTGTTTCGATTTTAAAATCGCTTTTTCATTAGCCAAATAAGCACAAACCATTTCAATATGTTTTGCAGAAACATTGGCCGCTAAAATATTTCTAAGATTTCTCATCAAAGCCATATAGCCAAGTTTTTTGCTATCAATTAATTCTTCCCATTTTTTTGTAAAAGCAAAAGATCTCGCTGCATCGTTCTCAAATTTTGTTTTACCTAATGCAGAAAGTTCAGTTTCCCAAGTATAAGGTGTGGCCAATTTATCAGCCGCTATTTTGTTAAAAATAATTTGCTGGCCTTCGTCTTTTGCTTTAGGATGTACCAAAAATAAAGCATCCTTTAATTTGATATCCGTGTTTCTATTATATTTAGCAAATTGATACTCATCAAATC
>NZ_JAELTN010000072.1 GCF_016428855.1 Pedobacter sp. ASV28 | reverse complement strand
CCCCCCCCCCCCCCCCCCCCCCCCCCCCCCCCCCCCCCCCCCCCCCCCCCCCCTCTTTTCAAGCAGAAGACGGAATACGAGATGGTAACGCAGGTCTCGTGGGCTCGGAGATGTGTATAAGAGACAGCTGTCCATTAGCTCTTAGGAACCGATTCAAATACCTTACTGATTTTACGATAGACGAACTGGTAGGCGCAAAAAAAGTTACATTTTCCTTGTCTAAAACATTTTCCATACCTGCCAAGTTTATGACCTGAACGGTGGTATCAAACATTACTTTATTAGATTTTAAATACTGCATAATGGTCCCATCATACTTCGCTACATGGACACCAGTATCAAAATAGTAATCTTTTTTACAGGAAAAGAAGCAGGTGACCAGTAATGCCACCAAAACTCCTAAAGTTATTTTCTTCATCATATAAATGTTTAATTTATCTCCAATAATTATTCAATGTCATATATGGGTTATTGGTCAGCGCAGATGCATCAATTGACCATGTCCAAGCACCGTTATTAAAATCGGCAGGCGAAATTCTACGACCAGGTGCAATGCGAGTACTAGAAGTTTCACCAGGTAAAATTCGTCTTGTTCTTACCAAATCATAATAGTATTGCCCTTCACAAAATAACTCACGGGTCCGTTCTAAATAAATATCGTAGTCTAAAGTTTCACCAGTAGAAGATAATGGTGTTTTACCGGCTCTATCTCGTACCTGATTTACATAAATTAAGGCCTTATCATCCTCGTTTAATTTGTTGGCCGCTTCTGCAGCCAATAACAACATATCCGCCAACCTAAACACCACAATATTATCGTCATTATACACTGTGAAGTTTGTCCCACTGATATAAGTATTGGTGTATTTTTTCAATTGGAAGGCATAAGTTCCCGAGTCGTAGGTCTCTAACCAAACATCTCTTCTTAAATCTGGCTCTCCTGCCGGAAAAAGCTTTTTCATAAACTCTGCCTCGTAGTACCCATTACTTGATGTTTTCGTAATTTCTCCTTTTAAAGGATAATGAGAAAAGAAATCGGAAGAATAAGTCAGTTGTTTAAAACCTTCTCCGTAGTTTACGTTGGCAATGAATTCAAATAAGACCTCATTTGTTCCACCTTTAAATAACTTTTTGTTATTCTGCACATTAAAAGGGCGTACTAAGCTATACTGAGTGTAAGTTGCCAGCTCTTCGGCCAAAGCCACGGTAGCTGTATAATAAGGTTTTTCGTTTCCTTTATCAAACGATGCTGCCCACTGGTTCATGTGCATTAACAAGCCAATAGCTGCGCCACGCATTGCCCTATTACCGTTCTTACCCTGATCGTCATAACGTACGGGCAAATCGCCTTTAACAGCCATCAAATCAGCAATAGCATTTTTCATTACCTGCACTTGAGGCATGCGGGGCAAGGGTTTTTCATTGTAGGCCTCGGTGTAATAAGGTACATCGCCATACAACCTTACCATAAAAAAATAGCATAAATTGCGTAAGAAAATAGCTTCCGCCTGATAAGTCTTACGTTGTGCCTCACTGATTACGGCAGGATCCATATCGCCAACCTCTTTCACCATAATATTGGCGCCTTGGATCACATCATACCAAACTTTCCATTTGTTGATCGCTCCAAAAACAGTTGGCAAATAATAGGTTGTATTGTTGGCGGCCCTTACATCATTTTGAATAAATGCGCTCATGCCACTCACCCCACTTTGTATAACAGCTGGTGCACATCTTAAATCGGCAGCATTAAATAAATAATTTCCAGTAGTTGCATTACTTGGCGATGAACTTAAGGTGGCAAACTTAGTCCGCAACCTTGAATATAATCCGTTAGCATAAGCTTCTACATCACTCGTAGATTTCCAATAATTGTTACCAGATAAATTATCTATTGGGGTAACATTTAGGAATTTTTTACAACCAGACAGGCTAGATAAAACCAAGCTTGCTAAAAGTATAAATGTAATTTTTTTCATCCGTATTTCTTTTTTAAGGTGATAAATCTATCCCGGACGATCGGGATGGTTTCATCTCTATTTATATTTTCAATTAGAACTCGACATTTAAACCTAAAGCAAATTGCCTACTAATTGGGTATCCACCTGAACTATCTCTTCCCAAAGCTGTTACTGCCTCTGGATTAGGTCCAGAGTAATTAGTCAAAAATCCTAAATTCATTACTGTAACATATGTACTCACGCGATTCATGCCGAATTTCCGGGAGAAGCTCTGATTAAAATTGTAATAAAATTTAATGTTGTTAAATTTAAAATAGGTACCATCTTCTTGAAAAAGCGTTTGTGCATAACGATAAGGATCAATGATAGCAGCTCGTGTATAATCAAATGGGTTAGCATAGGTTGCACCTGAATTCCCTACGCCACGCCAGTAATTATACTCTGAAAGCGGCACCATATTACTTAGTACATAAGGATTATTAAAATTTCTGAACTGTGCGGCTAGTGCATTGTTCAAAATATCTCTTATTAGCGTAAATGAAGTATTAATTTCCAAACTGAAGTTTTTGTAAGAAATTAAAGCGCCCAAACCACCCGTTACTTGAGGTTGCGAATTACCTGCAACTACCCTATCGTAAGCATCCAATATATAATCTCCATTCAAATCTGTAAAGATTGGATCTCCTGCTTTAAAATAATTATTCACTCCAGAGCCACCTGTACGATACGGCAAACCAGTGGCCGGGTCAACCGGCACATCGTTATTAGTAGCATAAACACCTTTGTTATGGTATAAGTAGTTAGACAGCGAATTAATCCCTAATCTTCTATAAATATCCTGTCCATTTGTTCCATCTTTATCAATTAACAGTCTAAGATTATCTGGCAAAGCAGCCAATACCTCTTTGTTTATGGCTAAGGAACCATAAATATTTAATTTAAAAGGGCTATTTTTGCTCAATGGTCTCGAAGTCATTTGAACTTCCCACCCGTAGTTAACATTTGCCGTTTCCACTGATGTTACCGAGCTAAATGAATTGATATTAGAAATATCTTTTTCTCTAAATATTTGAGTGACCTGTTTATAATAGGTATCTAGATTTACAGCAAATTTTCCACCTAAAAAGCTCAAGTCAACTCCAGCGTTTAGCGTTGTATTTTTAGTAGGCTGTAAACTTAAATTTGGCAAACGGTCTGTTTGGAGTACAATACCGGGATTATTATTATACTGATAAGTAGTTCCACCAATATATTTACCATATACATCGTAGATATTTCCGTTAGGTGCAATGTTACTACCGTAACTTCCGCGGATACTGGCCCAATCTAACCAACTTTTAAATTTATCTGCAAAAGGTTCCCTGTCTATATTCCATTTAGCAGAAATCGATGGATTTTTTGTATAACCTGCCAATGGTCCATTTACCGAGCTACCATCTGTACGATAGTTAAAATCTATGACATAACGTTGTTTATAGTTGTAAGAAAATTGGCCTGCAAAAGCAATAGAACGGAAATCAGAGAAGTTATTCAACGTACCACCTAAGCTTTGGTTAAAAGCAGGCACCGTAGTAATAGGCCCTAAGATATAATCATTAGCTACTCTTGCATTATTGATTACATCTGCCTTAAAATTAGAACTATTAATTTCTGTAAAAGCAAATGCACTAAAAGTGTGTGCAGCCTCTCCCTCTTTATCGTTGAGGGTATAAATATAATTTAAACTGGTACGGTTATATAACTTTGTAGAACGATCATTATAGGCATAATAGTTACCAAAATCATTGCTTTTCACCACTGGAGCTGCACTAGAACTGCCGTTAATTGCTGCGGGGATATAGGTATCTTTTGTACCGGTAACATTAGTATAATTCACTACTGTACTCGCCTTCAAATTATTTAAAATTTCGTAATCGAGCTGCAGTGTGGCAAATGTATTTAGCGTTTTATTGCTATTTTTTGTCTCTAATGCGCCCAACACTTCGTTTGAGGCCGAATACAAGGAGGGCGATGGCAATAATGAGGATGCCGAACCTCCATCAGCAACACCAGTATTTGTTAAACCCGTTCCGCTACCCAATCTCTGCTGCTGGACAGAGTTATTTAACTGTCCTACCAACTTAAATTTTCTACTTGGAAAATAAGTCATAGTGGTGTTAATGTTATAGCGAGAATACCCTGTATTTTGTTGTACACCCGACTCATCATAAACACCCAAGGCCACCTTATAGTTGAACGTCACATCACCACCAGAAATACTTAAGTTATGGTTTTGATTATAGGTAGGGCGATAAAAATAAGATTGCCAATTTGTGGAGTTATTATAGTAAGCATTTAAACTATCTGATAGAAAGTCAAGCCCATTTATGGCATTAAGTGCATGATTTCTGGACGTATCGTTACCTAGAATTTGATTTATACGTGTTAAACGTTCGTCTTTACCACCAATTACTGAACGTAACTGCGGCACAGTACTTAAAAAAGCTGAGCCGCTGTAACGAACCACCGGAACCTTAGAACTTCCTCTTTTAGTAGTGATTAAAATTACGCCGTAGGCACCCCTAGAACCATACAATGCTGTAGCTGCTGCATCTTTTAATACCGTAATATCCTCTATGTCTTCGGCGGGAATCTGCGATGCTGGAGAAACACCAGGACCCGCTTGCTGAAAGCCGTAAGAAAAGGTAGAATTATCATCTACCGGAACTCCATCAATCACATATAACGGTGCAGTAGGCGTTAAGAAGGCCTCATTACCAGAACCGCTGGTATTGATATTAGAAAGCCCCCTAATGGAAACACTACCACGAAAACCTGGTGCTCCGGTATTGTTCTGAATATTCATACCCGCTACCTTACCTTGCAATAAGGACATCACATCTCCAGTAGGTGCACCTTGAAGGTCTTTTCCAGAAATAGTTATTGCAGAACCTGTAGAGAGTGCTTTGGTTTTTGTAACATAACCTGCGGTTACCGTTACTTCTTTTAAGCTCTTGGTATCAGCATGTAGGGTAACGTTAAAGCTTTTACGTCCGGCTACATTTATTGTTTCAGTTACCATTCCTATGTAAGAAAAATGCAATTCTGCATTAGGATTTACCGTTACCTTAAAATTACCTTCTATGTCTGTTTGACCTAAGAAGGTTTCTTTTCCTTGAACTACCTGCCTAATTCCTACTCCTGGAATGGTTTCTTTCTTTGCGGAACTTCCGTCAAAGACTTTACCCGTAACCACTATGTTTTGGGCCAAAGATGTTTGGCTAAATCCAAAAACCAAAAGCGTAACGATTACGTAAAAATATCTCGTTTTAAACATATCTTGTTGCTTTAAAAATCTTGTTTTCATTAATCGTTTTCAAATTTGGGCAGCTCCGTAGTAAACCAAAAGATCACTTCCCAATCTCCAGGCTCAAAAATTTGGTAATTCATTCCCAAAGCAGCCTCTTGTAATATATTACCAGTACCAATCCTATCAAACCTAAAGATAGATGACGCAGCAACACCATTTAAAGTGGTATACTTTGTAGGGTAATTTGTTAAAGGAATTGGATAAGCAACTTGATAAGTGACTTCGGTACTTGTTTTAACCATGTCAAATCCATGCACAACCTCCGCCCATTTCGTGGTCTGAAACTTATTAGGATCTATGGTATTGTATAGTGTATCTACGAACCTAAAAGAAATGCTATGCCCTGTATTGCCAGGTGTACCAGCAGGTTTTTTCCTAAATTGCACCCTAATATCTCCAGAGTGTAAAAATCTATTGGTTCTTTTTCCTCGAATATTTGAGACTAGCGCAGGAACAGAGGTATAGATATCTTGTCCATTGGAGGGTTCTAATGTAGAAGGTTCTACAGGTCTTTCCTTAAAAGGGCGTAGTATGAAATTTTGAAAGTAACGGCGTCCACCTGAATTAGACACTTCCACGTCAAAAATGTAACCCGAATCTGGTTGGGCTTTAACCACATTACTTTTTGCCTCAGGCCACATTACAAATTGACCTGAGTGTTCACGAATTTCGAACAACCTATGGCTTTCTGTTGTCCGTTTCGCCTCAATTGCTGCCAGCGAAGTTTCCGTACCAGTATAAGCTTGCTTCCAAACTTTAACTGGGAAATATTCCCTCAGTTCTGGTGCATCTTCTCCATTAAATCGCCTCATATTTACGATTTTAAAATCTAGAGGGACTGATGAACTAGCAGTATTAAAATTGCCAGAAAAAACCGTTGTTCTACCTAATACTGGTTGGTACACCGTTTGTGTAAATCGAGAATCTGCACCTAAAGACAGTCTGTCGTCTGGTAAATTTTTCTTACAACCAAATAAGCCAATGGCCAAGGTCAAGAATAAATATAATTTTTTCACGTTATTTATGTCAAATTTGTACATAGCTTTATTTGTTTAATCGTGAGGTAAACTCGTTAAAACCAAAATTATGTGTGGGGCTAATCACATAAATTACTGCATTATCAGTTTTAATATTTACAGCAGAAGTTTGTGAACGTTCCCAATAAGTCCTTACAAAACCTTCTTTAGTATCAGAGTATCTTACAATTTGGGCCCCTCCCCCAACGTATCCAGAGGCATTTTCTTTACTGTACTCGATGTGCATCTGTTCTCCAATTTTTATACTACGTACGTATATCCCTTCCAAAAAGCTCTTAAAATCGTCGGTTAAATATTGCTTCTTCACCATGTATTTGCACGTCATTACCTCTAACTCATTTAAGTTGGCATTACCTAAATTAATAAGTGTTTTACCCTCTTGTTTGCGATAAAAATTTAGGTTTTTTAATGCCGACACAAAATTTTCATTTGTTGGGGCAAATAGTGTTACCTGCTGATTTTGTAAGGTATCTTTTAAATCTGGCAGCCTATCTAATACTTTCAATAGCGAATCGTAAGTTGGAGCGTTTGACCTTAAATAGGCCAAGGCGTTTCCATCAAATTGCTGTAATTTATTCTCTACATTATAATAAGGAGATTCGTCCTTGCAAGATAGCAAGCAAACTGTGGCCAACAACAGTGTGAATAAGGCTGCAATATGTTTATTTATTCTCATTTTCATTTTGCTCATATTAGTCTTATTTCCAAAAAGAATTTTGTGTAATAGATGGATTATTATTGATAACATCTTGTGCAACTGGCCAATATAGAGCACCTGCCGACTCTGCCTGTGTAAAAGTTAATGGCAATCCATTTTTGTACATAAAAGGACCAGAAGGTTTCTTAATCCTATTGTAACGGATAATGTCATACCATCTCCAACCTTCGCCCATCAATTCTCTTCTGCGTTCGGCAAAAATAGCGTCCAACACATCTTGGCTAGACGTTTCTAAAAATGGAGATGTTCCCCTTAACTGGGCAGCCCTATTTAATGCATTTATGGCATCGCCACGTAAACCCAGTACGGCCAATGCTTCTGCACGAAGCAAGGTAATTTCTTCTAAACGTGTAAATAAGATTGCCGAAGAATACATCAAGAAATTACCAGTGGGCTTAGCCGCACCGATAGATCTAATCTTACTAAAGATGGGTCTTTCTGAAGAGTAATTGGTAAAATAATACGGCTGATACACAACAGCATATGGATCATTTCTCTGTGCATCTATCGTCGCAACTGCGTCAACGCTAAATCTCAAATCTTTAGCATCTGTAAAAATCCTATTAATACTGTCTTTTGGCACAAAAATCTCCGGTTTTGTTTTTGGAATAATAGGTTGTGCCAAGGTAAGTTCTTCGATGTGTCCCGTTGTTGTGGCAGAACTAGTTCCATATTCGAATGAAAATCCAATCAACTGTGTTTGTCGTTTGTAAGCGAAAGGATTTACTGCTTCAGATTGAGAGTCTGGAAAAGTGGCCGTTAGTTCATTGATAGCTAAATAACGAGCAGTACCAGCTCCGCCATTTCCTAATTTAGGATAATTGTCTAGCACAAACTTAGTATACACTTCACAGTCTATATAGTTCTGTTCCCAAGCTGCAATATGAGCTAACAAACAGTAAGCAGATATTCTGGTTAAGGCTGCACCCTGCCATTTCTCCAAGTCATCTCCGTAATAAAGACCAGGTAATATCGCATCATCACTTCCATATCTAAATGGTAAAACTTGTGCCGCATCCATTAAATCAGTTTTGCAAAAAGAAAGCACCCTCGCTTGCGAAGTACGTGGCAATTGTACAAACTGTCCATCATTAGATGAGGTTACCAAAGGCACGTCTCCCCAAGTACGTACCAAATAGAAATAAGCTAGTGCACGTAAGGCTTTTGCCTGTGCTACATCCACCTGATTATTTAACTTCGTATACCTAGCATCATTAGCTACAATTTCACCTGAGCGTTCTATAAAGATGCTACAGGCGTTAATTACGGCATAAAATCTCCTCCAGTTCGAAAGCCTGTTAATGATAGGGTAAGATGCGTTTAAACGTCCATCAATAATTGCGTTAAGATCCTCTCTCCCGGTTGATATAAAATCGCCCCTTCTTAAATCGCCCATTAACCATTGCGTATTGTCTGATGCTAATGCTGAGCGCATCAAACCATAAGCACCAAATAAATTCGTCCTTCCGTCGGCAGCAGTTTTCCAATTTTGCGCATCAGTTTGCAAATGGCTCGATTGTACATCATCTATCTTTCTGCAGGAAGAGCTTATGGTGAGGGCAATTACTGCCACCACACTTAGGCAAAACGTTGCCAATCGATTGTTATATATATTCTTTTCAATCATAATAATTGCTGATGATTATAAATCCAATTTAAATCCAAGTACAAAAGTTCTTGGAATAGTAATACTAGCTCCATCGTAGATGCCGTTGTAATTCACCAACTCTGGATCTACACCTGAAAAATTTGTTACCGTAAGCAAGTTCATTGCCGTAGCATATAAATAGGCTCGCTTTATACCTGCTTTCGTAAACATTTTTGAAAAATTATAGCCAAGAGTTACAGATCTCAATTTTAAATAAGAAGCATTTTCCAAAAACAAATCTTGGTCTTGTCTGTAAGGAACTACCGAGCTAAATGGGCTATAAATAGGATAGCTTTTGGCATTATCATAGGCTTGCCAAGAAGAAATCTCTCTAACAGCAGAAATATCATTGGCTGATTCCCTATTTATAAAATCATAACGATTGGCATCAAACTGATTGATGGCTTTCTGCCCTACTGCAAAAAACACATTAAAATTTAAATCAAAATTATGATAGCTAAAAGTGTTATTCCAACCGCCTGTTAACTTTGGTAATCTATCGCCAGTAACTACTTTGTCGTTTTCGTCAATACGGTAGTCATTGTTAACATCTACCCATTTTGGATCTCCCACTTGGAGTGGAATACCGTTAAAGGTTGCTCTTTGACCTGTTAAGGGATTAACGGGTATTTGTGAATCTGTTTCATATATCCCAACATTCGAAAATAACCAATAACTACCAACAGATTTCCCCACTTCAACTTTGTTACCTTGATAGACGATTTCATGTAAGCCATCAGGCAAAGCTTTAACCATATTTTTATTATAAGCTAGGTTTAAAGCGGTAGCCCAAGTCAAGCCATTTTTGGCTTTAACTACAGTTGCATTTGCCAACAACTCTAAACCTTTGTTATTAATGTCTAAACCAGATTTATAGGCATTTGTATAACCAAGTTCTTGTGCAACCGGTGTGTTAATTACCTGCTGTTTATCATCACGGTTGTAGGCGGTTAGGGCCAAACTTAGGCGTCCGTTTAACATTTCCGAAGAAAGGGAAACATTTGTCCGATCGGCATATGGCAATGGAAGTCCGTAACCTACATAACCACTAGAGTACGGTCTGTTTGCGGTAACGATTGATGCGTAACCCGGTATCGTTGGTTCTGATGGCCAACCACCCTCAGAACGAAATTGTGGTCCTGCGGCAAATCTATCATCTAAAAAGACTTTAACGGTACGGCCCCAACCAGCACTTAAATCTAAACTTTGTATGGTTTTATGGCTATTTAAAAGCTGACTACCTAAGTGCCATGTGGCGTTAAATGCTGGGGTAGTTACCCACCGACTATCTGGTTGTCCGTTTGATGTCCCGTCTCTACGAACCACTGCATCTAAATCAAACAAGTTTTTGTATTTATAACTGGCGTTGGCGTACACCGAAAACAAATTACTTTCCAGTTTATCCAAAAATCTGAACACATAGAAATTAGGATAAGCATTCAAATAATCTGGATTATTAGTACCGTCGGCTTTCTTAATATTACCTAATACTTGGATAATTTTTATAAAATCGTTTGGTCCGTTATAACCTCTTGTGTAATTATATTTATAGGTGTCTGATTGAAATTGTTGTCCAATTTGTGCGGTTAACTTGTGATCATTATTCTTCAAATCAAAATCATAGCTTGCCGCATTGCTAACCAACAGACGTTGATTATAACCAAAATAAGTAGATACAAAGTTAGAGCCAGCCATTAAGGTGGAAGGCACAAAATAATCGCGTAAACCTTCAGAATAGTCAAAAATAAGCGATGTACTCAGTTTTAATTTACCCAACTTGGCAGCCACCATCAGGTTTCCGTTTAGCACCGTAGACCTGTTTAAATCCAAGCTTTTATCCATTTCAGATAAATAAGCTGCATAATTAGTTGCATTAGGCGAAATAGGTGCACGCAAATCTGGAATATAGCGTGCTTCTGCAAATCGATCTCTTAAACTCCTATTTCTATTTCTATCTAGTCGGGCTGTGCTAACAATAGAAGATACTGTTAACCATTTAAATGGTGCCATATTTACCGAAACAGAAAGGTTATATTTGTTAAAGCTCGTCTTATCTGCATTTCCGGCATCTTTAGTTAACCCGCCGAAGAAACGAAAATTGGCACGCTCTGTACCTCCTGAAATCCCTAAATTAGTATTATAAGATGGTGCGCTTTGATAATAGAGATCATTCCAATTAGAGGACCCAAAATAATCACTATTGGTTTTATCTGACAAAAAACTTGGATAATTTGCTCTATTTTCTGCAGTTGCATACTTATTATAGAAGGGTTTTCTAAAGTCGTCTTCATAAGATGCATTTGTTGTATAAACGCTTGGTGGCGTTACATAACCGAAATACGAATTTAAACTAATACTCCTCGCCCCACTTTTTGCCTGCTTAGTAGTGATATATATGGCACCATTAGCAGCATTAGGACCTAACTTAGCCAACTCTACCGGATCCTTTACTACACTAATAGACTCCACATCATCAATATTTATTTGAGATAATAAGTTATTTGCAGGACCAATTCTATTGTAATCGTATTGTTGAACATCAAATGCGAAGGTATTATCTTGTGCCAATGGCACACCATTTAGATAAACTACTGGTTGTAAAGCTGCAAAGTCCTTTTTGCTAAACATTAGACCAGATGGGCCCCTTACAATTAAACTCTGCTCTGTACCAGGCTCTCCCGTTGTTTCTTGAACGTAAATTCCTGCAAGATTTCCTTTTATAATTTGTTGCAATGACAAATTTGGAATATTCTTGGCTGAACTTAAATGAATAGTATCCTTCAGTCTATTGTACTTCACCAACGCCCTCATCATGTCTCCGATGGTGTCTACACGCTTCGTTTTTATAGATGTATCTTGCTGAAAGCTATAGACAAGATTGTTATAGCTAGCATTTCGGGCAGCTAAAACATTTAATCCAAAAACAGAGAAAAACAAGACACAAATAATGCTTGTGGAAATTTTAACCATTTTAAATTTTTATTTGTTTTTAATTAAATTGAGTAATAGAGTAAATTGTCGTTTGGACAAATGAAAAAATACCTATATATGATCTATATATAGACATTGGTAGATTGTTGGGTAGGTAGATTTCTTTCTCATATGTTTTGTTTAGTTGATGAATAAGATTTAATCCAAGATATATCGACTTCAGTTACAGAGCAGGCCTATGCGGATCCATTCTCTATATTGTGCCTCTATAGCCTTTTTATTAAATTTTATTTTGTTTGTGATTAGTTTGTTAAGTGCAAGTTAAATATTAAAAAACAAGCGATTATCATCAATCTTTACGCAAACGTTTGATATCATTTTCAAAATTTTATAGCGTAATGAACTGGTTCATACGAGGTTTTCACATTCAGCTTTCGATAAATAGGCCAACCATACGAAACACCAAATAAAAAATGAGATAATTTTAGTTTTTCGAGCAAGATCTGATTACAACAAGTATTTTACAGAATATCCTTGCAGTAAAGTGCAGTATCCTAAAAACTTAGCTATAAAAATCTGGAACCAAATAACACGCAAACGTTTGTCTAAAGCTTCTTTATTATAAATTTTAAGCGGATTTTAGAGAAAATTAAAGTGGGCAACTATTCTCATCAGATATCCTACATATATAGCGATATGGAACATCAGTATCTTTTCCACTAAAGATCATATATTGAAGGACATAGCTTTTATATGTAATATTTGTTTATTATTTTAACTACCCAAAAAAAAGTACTTTATGAGTAACAATAAGATTTCCTTTATAGAAAAAATAAGCGCATCTTATTCTCCATCTAGTGCATCTATATATTTGGGTGCTGCAATATTAGACGGAGAAATTATAGCTGACGCCGAAGTGAACCTCCCGCTTCGAATGATGAATAGACATGGCCTTATTGCAGGAGCGACAGGGACAGGAAAAACAAGAACCCTGCAATTACTTGCAGAACAGCTTTCAGATGCCGGGGTTCCTGTTTTTATGCTGGATGTTAAGGGAGATCTGTCTGGCTTATACCAGGCGGGGGCCACTAATCCTAAAATAGAAGAAAGGGCTAAGCAGCTAAACAAAGCTTTTGTACCTAGCGGCTTTCCTATTGAACTTTATTCCTTAAGTGGTAAGCTCGGTGCGCAAATGCGTGCTACAGTTACTGAATTCGGCCCAGTTTTGTTAGCTAAAATATTAGAGCTAAACGATACCCAAACAGGTGTACTGGCCGTCATTTTCAAATACGCCGATGACAATAAAATGCCTGTGGTAGACCTCAATGATCTCAAAAAACTGTTGGGCTATCTATCAGAGGGACCCGGGGCCGCCGAAATTAAAGGCAGCTATGGTTCCATTTCTACGGCAACCTCAAGTACCATTTTAAGAAAAATTGTGGCCATAGAACAACAAGGCCTAGGCACAATGTTTGGTGAAGTATCTTATAACGTAGACGATCTTTTTAATAGGGTGGATGGCAAAGGCGTGATCAGCTTATTAAACATTTCCGATGTACAAAATCAACCTGTTCTATATTCGACCTTTCTTTTGAGCTTGTTGGCCGAGATTTACCAAACGATGCCAGAAGCAGGAGATTTAGACCAGCCTAAACTGGTTTTCTTTTTTGATGAGGCCCATCTCCTTTTCAATGGGGCATCTAAAGCATTTTTAGATCAGGTAAATACCATCATCAGGTTAATCAGATCTAAAGGAATTGGTGTTTTCTTTTGCACACAATCGCCAATGGATATTCCAGAAAGTGTACTGGCCCAATTGGGCAATAGGGTACAGCATGCACTTAGGGCATTTACCCCTAATGATGTAGATAACCTTAAAAAAACAGTAAATACCTATCCGAGGTCGGAATTTTATGCCATCGACAAAGTCCTTACCTCTCTGGGAACTGGACAAGCGCTAATTACGGTATTAAATGAAAAGGGAATTCCTACAGAAGTTGCCGCTACTATGCTTACCCCTCCAAGATCCATTATGGGGCCTATGTCGTCCATTGATTGTGAAAGATTAATGCAGGCCAGTCCACTATATTCAAAATATCAAGAGACTATAGACCCTATTAGTGCCTTTGAAATACTAACAGATAGAATTAACGAAAAATTAGCAGATGAAAATAAATTAAAAGCAGAAGAAGAAGAGAAAAAGCGGCTTGAGCAAGAAAATAAGAGCAAGCCTGGTGAAAAAAGTATTGTAGAACAGGTAATGGGCGCAACCATAACACGTCAAATCGGGAAAGAGATTGTACGCGGAATTTTTGGCATGCTAACTGGAAAAAAAACAAGCTCTACAAGGTCAAAAGGAGGTGGACTTTTTGGTTTCTAAAAGTTAACTTTGGCAAAGTATAACATTTTTTAATCAGACTAAAAACTATAGAAATTCTAATGAAACCTACTTTACTTATTTTGGCCGCCGGAATGGCTAGCCGCTACGGAAGCATGAAACAAATTGATGGCTTTGGACCAAACGGAGAAACCATTATTGACTATTCCATATATGATGCCATTAAAGCTGGTTTCGGGAAAGTGGTATTTATCATAAAGGAAGAATTTGCTGACAATTTCAGATCAATTTTCGACCATAAATTAAAAGGACAGATCGAAGTGGATTATGTATTTCAAAATTTCGACCTTAAGCAATTTGGTATTGAAGAAGAGATTTACAGGGAAAAACCTTGGGGAACCGCCCATGCCATCCTATCTGGAAGAAAAGTAATAAATGAGCCGTTTTGTGTAATTAATGCAGATGATTTTTATGGATTTGATGCTTTCAAGAAAATGGTCGATTTCCTGTCAACAGAAGCAAATGACCGAAACTATGCCATCATTGGTTATCAGCTCGGAAAAACCCTGTCCGATTTCGGATCTGTTTCAAGGGGTGTTTGCCAAGTTGATGCAGAAGGAAATTTGACAGCAATAACCGAAAGGACAAAAATCTTAAAAAGTAATGATCAGATTATTTACGAAGAAGATGGAAAAGAATTTCCATTGGATTTCGGTACACCTGTATCTATGAATTTTTGGGGATTTACGCCAGCTGTCTTCAAAATTACCGAAGAACTCTTCAAGACATTTGCACAAGAAAATAAAGACAAACCAAAAGCTGAATTCTTCATCCCATTGATCGGCGAATATTTGGTGAGTAAAGATATCGCTTCTTTTAAAGTTGTACCGACCGACAATCAATGGTTTGGTGTGACCTACAAGGAGGATAAGCCTTTGGTGCAAGAGAGCATCAATGAGCTCATAAAAAATGGAAACTACCCTAAAAAACTATGGAATTAAATGTTAATGAGATAATATTAAAGGCATATGGCTTAACTTCGAAAACAACAAAATTGCAAAAAATAGGTTCTGGTCACATCAACAGAACCTATTTAATCACCAATCTACTTACCTGTGAAAAATATATCCTTCAGAATATCAATACGAATGTTTTTAATGACCCCTCCGCAATAGCCAATAACATCAAACATGTTGCAGAGTATCTAAAACAAAACTATCCTGATTATTTATTTCCCGCTTCAGTAGAAACATTGCAAGGAAAGCCTATGGCCCAAAATGCCAATGAATATTGGCGCTTAATGCCTTTTGTTGAAAACACCGTGGCTTTCGATACCCTGAGCAAGCCTAAACAAGCTTATGAAGCCGCAAAGCAATTTGGCAAGCTCAATAGGTTGTTGGATAATTTCGACAGTACTAAGCTAAAACCTACCATACTTGGTTTTCATGACCTTAAGCTGAGATATGATCAGTTTATCAGTTCATTAAACCAGAGCACTGAAGAACTTAAGCACAACGCACAAAAGGAAATAGAAACCGCGTTAAACCATCACTCGATCTTGGCACATTATAGTGCTTTTGAGAATAAGGCAGAGTTCCCTAACCGTGTAATGCACCATGATACAAAGATCAGCAATGTTCTATTGGCCAAAGATACTTTCGAGGGCATTTGTGTAATAGATTTAGATACTTTGATGCCAGGTAAATTCATTTCAGATCTAGGAGACATGATGCGTACTTACCTTTGTGCTTTTTCAGAGAATGAAACCGATTTATCTAAAATAACCATACGTATCCCCTATTTCACTGCCATGATCAATGGCTACCTTTCTGAAATGGGCGATATCCTCACTTCTACCGAAAAAGAAATGATACTATTTAGCGGAAAGTATATTATCTATATGCAGGCTTTACGCTTTTTAACAGACTACCTTAATGGAAATGTATATTATCCTATCACCTATGATGGACAAAACTTGGACAGATGTAAAAATCAGTTTAAGTTGCTAGATGAATTGATTAAAAACGAAAAAGAGCTACAAGATATCATTGAAGAGAATCTTGTTAAAAAATATATATAAGCAAATTTCCCCACAAAAAAAGTCTCAGCAAAATTTGCTGGGACTTTTTTGTTAAAAATTAATAATAGAGCTATTTTATGGTGCCATCATCCACACCTTTGGCACAGGCCATCCTGGCCCACAATCTTGTGAGCTTAAATATAAAGCATAATTGTGCGCCGCTGCAATAGGGGCTGCACAACCATCTCCCTGCAAAGTAAATTGATGGTAGGTACCACATGAAGTCAATACATAAAATGTAAAATCACATTCTGGTGGATTAGGTACTCCACTAGTTAAAAAGGGCAAGCAAAAAATTGCAGCGCCAATGAATAAAATCTTAACTTTTTTCATATTTATTTAATTTATGGTTAAATAAATATAGCTTAATTGAAACTGATTAACAAGTAGGGCACAAAAAAGCGTCACTGAAATTAATCAGCAACGCTTTCTATCTTTCTCAGACTTCCAGTCTAAAATCTTTCCGACTTATTTTTTATCGTCGTCTTTTACTTCTTCGTAATCTACGTCAGTTACCGTATCACCACCTTGTTGAGGTTCAGCTTGTGCTGCCCCGCCATCTTGTGGCTGTCCTTCTTGACCAGCTTTGTACATCTCTTCAGAAGCAGCATTCCAAGCATTTTGCAACTCGGTTTGCGCAGCTTCAATATCAGCGAAATTACGAGCAGCATGCGCGTCTTTCAATTTCTTCAAGCCGTCTTCAATTGGCGCTTTTTTATCGGCAGATAATTTATCACCAAACTCTTTCAATTGCTTTTCTGTTGAGAAAATCAATGCATCAGCACTGTTAATTTTATCCGCTTCCTCTTTTGCCTTTGCATCAGCTTCTGCATTAGCTTCAGCTTCTTGCTTCATTTTTTGAATTTCGGCATCAGTTAAACCAGATGAAGCCTCAATACGGATTTTTTGCTCTTTTCCGGTTGCTTTATCTTTTGCACTTACGTGTAAGATACCGTTAGCATCAATATCAAAAGCAACTTCAATCTGAGGAACACCACGTGGTGCTGGAGGAATACCATCTAACATGAAACGACCAATGGTACGGTTCTGAGCTGCCATTGGGCGCTCGCCCTGTAAAATATGGATTTCTACCGAAGGCTGATTGTCTGCTGCAGTAGAGAAGGTTTCTGTTTTCTTAGAAGGAATAGTTGTATTGGCCTCAATTAGCTTAGTCATTACACCGCCCATCGTCTCAATACCTAAAGAAAGTGGGGTAACATCTAACAACAATACATCTTTCACCTCACCTGTTAAAACACCACCTTGAATTGCAGCACCGATTGCTACTACCTCATCAGGATTTACACCTTTGCTTGGCTCTTTACCAAAGAAAGCTTTAACCGCATCTTGGATAGCCGGAATACGGGTTGAACCACCAACAAGGATAATTTCGTCAATGTCGCCCACTTTTAAACCAGCATTTTTCAACGCAGATTTACAAGGGTCAATAGTACGTTTAATTAGATCTCCAGCCAATTGCTCAAATTTAGCACGGCTCAAGGTTCTTACCAAGTGTTTAGGACCACTAGCATCAGCTGTGATGTAAGGTAGGTTGATTTCAGTAGAAGTGGTGCTAGACAGCTCTATTTTAGCTTTCTCAGCAGCTTCTTTTAAACGTTGTAACGCCATTGGATCTTTGTGCAAGTCCATGCCATTCTCCGCTTTAAATTCTTCTGCCAACCATTCGATAATGATGTGGTCAAAATCATCACCACCTAAGTGTGTATCCCCATCGGTAGATTTTACTTCGAAAACGCCATCTCCCAATTCCAATACAGAAACGTCATGTGTACCACCACCGCAGTCAAAAACCACAATTTTCATGTCTTTGTGGGCTTTATCTAAACCGTAAGCTAAAGCTGCTGCAGTAGGCTCGTTAATGATACGTTTTACTTGTAAACCTGCAATCTCACCAGCTTCCTTAGTAGCCTGACGTTGGGCATCGTTAAAGTAAGCTGGAACGGTAATTACCGCTTCCGTTACTTCCTGACCCAAGAAATCTTCAGCAGTTTTCTTCATTTTTTGTAGAATCATTGCCGAAATCTCTTGTGGAGTATATTTACGATCGTCAATTTCTACACGAGGTGTATTGTTATCTCCTTTTACTACTTTATAAGGTACCCTAGCAATTTCCTTTTCTACTTCAGCAAAGCCACTGCCCATAAAGCGTTTAATAGAGTAGATCGTTTTGGTTGGGTTTGTGATTGCCTGACGTTTAGCCGGCTCGCCAACCTTGCGCTCGCCGTTTTCCGTAAAAGCAACAATAGATGGCGTAGTACGTTTACCCTCACTGTTTGCTATAACAACAGGCTCATTACCTTCCATTACAGCAACGCAAGAATTCGTAGTTCCTAAGTCTATACCAATTATTTTTCCCATTTTATTATGTTTTTCTTTTTATTTGAATATTTATATCCTATTAACAAGCAATGTGCCAATAGGGTTTTGGCAGAAATAAATACAAAAAAACTGTTAAAATGTAAAAAATCAGCCCTTCCTTTGCTGACAGCTTGGCAGAATTGGGACAAAAGGCAGAAGGTTTAAGAGATTAAAGGTTTTTTGAAAACGAATGGCAGTAATGCTAAGCTATGGCAGTCCTGCTGTTCGCTTTACTGCGTGTTCGCTGCCATCAGGTTTAATGCACAAAGGCAATAATACTTAGTTCACTTTGTCTAGGCCCGTAAGCCTTTCCAGATGGTGATAACCAATTCCAAAATAAGCCTTAGTTGCTATTATTTTTTGTAGAATTTCTTCCCTCCTTTCAATTTCAACCTTTTGCTTTAAGCTTTCTGCTCTCTTCATTCCCACCACTAAAACATTCTTCGGTGTATGCGCATCAGAAATAAACTCAAATACCTTTGTTCTATAGCCATAATACTCCAAAATCAAAGCCCTAAGACCATCGGTCACCATTTCGGCCTGTCGTTCCAAAAAAATACCATATCTGGTTAAGAAAGAAACCTCATTCTTAACCTTGTGTTTTTCTATTTCCCGTCTAATTTGCTTATGGCAACAAGGTGCAACCACAATCAGCTCGGCATTTGCTTGTATACCTTTAAAAATAGCATCGTCGGTAGCGGTATCACAGGCATGTAGAGCTACCAGCAAATTAATATCTTTCTGACCGTAATTATCAATGGTGCCCTCAACAAAAGAAAGCTGGTCGAAGCCCGCCTTAACGGCTATATTATTGCATAAATCAACCATGTCTTTTCTAAACTCTACCCCAACTACATTAGCCTTCTTTAGATGATTTAATAAATAATCATATAAGGCAAAAGTAAGGTAGCCCTTTCCAGATCCCATATCCACTACATTCTTGATCGTGCCAACGGTAAACTCCTTAATCAGAGGCCCTAATAATTCTATGTACTGGTTAATTTGTTTATACTTATCCTGGGCATTCTTAAATACAGTACCTTTATCGTCAGTAAGTCCAAGTTGATGTAGGTATACATTATCTTGGGCTAAGATCAAACGTTTCTTTTCCTTATCATGAGCAAGGTCGGCCTCTCTTTTTTCTGTCATTTTTTTGCTTCTCAAACGAAATGCGCCCTCTTTATTTGTTTCTATAACAAACTCTTCATCTATGATAAACAAAGTAGCTATACGAAAACCCTCATTTAGGTATTTCTTCATTAAGGCGATCCCCTCTTCAATGTTATAGTTCTTAAAAACATCTCTAGTTTGGTAACGAAAATTAAATGCCAACATCTCTTTCCGTTTGATGATGGTCTTCTTTACGTAGAGCTGCTTTAAGTTTTCTTCCTTTCCTTTATAATTACCCATTGAAATTTTAATAAAAGTTTTCTGGTCTAAACTTTTTTCGACATTAGCGATAAAGGTTTCAATAGGTTTCGAGCTTATCTGCATGGTAATCTTTCCAGGAATAAAAATTTATAATTTACAAAAATACAGCTTGATATCAATTAACTTGCCATATCCCAATCAATTTATTAAAATGTTTGCTCTATATTTGGATAGTATCAAATAGCTTATGAATATTCTACTTGCATCCACATCTACTTTATTTGGTGAACAATACCTAGCCTACCTTAGACCAGAATTGATCCAGCTTTTTAAAGGAATTAACGAAATTACTTTTATACCCTATGCACGACCAGGAGGTATATCTCATGACGAGTACACTGCAAAGGCTGCTACATTCTTTAACGAAATAGGAATCCAAGTTAAGGGACTGCATCAATTTGACGATAAAATTGATGGGCTCAACCACTCAAAAGCTTTCTTTACTGGAGGTGGAAACACTTTCCTATTGGTTAAAACCTTACATGAACTAAACCTAATGCCAATACTTAAACAAAATATAGAACAAAACAAACCTTATTTGGGCTGTAGTGCGGGCACCAATATTGGTGGCATTAACATGAAAACTACTAATGATATGCCCATTGTATATCCACCAAGTTTCGATTGCTTGGGTTTAGTTCCCTTCAATATCAACCCACATTATCTAGACCCTCAACCCGGGCTAAAACACAATGGAGAAACAAGGGAAACCCGGATCATGGAATTCTTGACACAGAATGACATTAAAGTTGTAGGTCTAAGAGAAGGTAATTGGATAAGAAGTATTTCTGACAAGATTATGGTAGAAGGTACATATACTACCAGAATTTTCGAACGGGGTAAGTTACCTTATGAAATTAAACCAGGCACTTCATTATAAATATACTTAAATGAAGCAGAAATACCTGCATAAAAAAGCCCTTTAGGAAATCCTAAAGGGCCGTAAAGCATAATAAGTTAGTTGGATTACGCTTTTTGCTCTTCTGTTTCATCTGCAGCCGGTGCTTCAGTAGCTGTTTCTTCAGCCGCTGGAGCTTCTGCAACTTCCTCTTTAGCTTCAGCTACCGGAGCAACTTCTTCTTTTACTTCAGCAGCAGGGGCGTCAGCTTTTTTAGCTTTTGTTCTACCTCTACGTGTAGTTTTCTTTTCTGCAGCACCTGCATCTTTACCGTAAACTTCGTTGTAATCTACCAACTCGATCAAAGCCATCTCTGCATTATCACCTAAACGATTGTTCAATTTGATAATACGAGTATAACCACCAGGACGGTTAGCTACTTTTGCCGCTACATCACGGAACAACTCGGTTACTACTTCTTTATCTTGTAGATAAGAGAATACTGTACGACGAGAATGCGTAGTGTCATTTTTAGATTTAGTGATGATTGGCTCAACATACACACGTAAAGCTTTAGCTTTAGCTAAGGTTGTTGTAATTCTTTTGTGCTTGATCAAAGAAGAAGCCATATTAGCCAGCATCGCTTTTCTATGCGAGGTAGTTCTTCCTAAGTGATTGTGTTTTTTACCGTGTCTCATTTTTTTGTTTATAAAGTGTGCACCGTCTCTTTGAACTTAATCTGAGGGAATTACACACAGTGAATATTTAATCTATTCTAACGCTTATCGCTAAACGTCTGGCGCAAAGCGCTTACTCTTCGTCTAACTTGAATTTAGAAAGGTTCATTCCAAACGATAATTGTTTAGATTTTACCAGCTCTTGGATTTCAGTTAAAGATTTTTTACCGAAGTTTCTGAATTTTAGCATATCCGCTACATCATAGGAAACTAGATCGGCCAAAGTACGAATATCTGCTGCTTTAAGACAGTTTAATGCACGTACAGAAAGATCTAGATCAACTAATTCAGTTTTAAGGATCTTACGCATGTGTAAGATTTCCTCATCCACTTCTTTAGTTTCTTCCTTAGCTTGAGATTCCAATACAAGGTTCTCATCAGAAAATAACATAAAGTGTTGGATCAAGATTTTAGCCGCTTCTTTCAAAGCTTCTTCCGGATGGATAGATCCATCAGTAGAAATATCTAAGATTAACTTCTCGTAATCGGTCTTTTGTTCAACACGATAGTTCTCGATCGTATATTTTACATTTTTCATTGGCGTAAAGATCGAATCGATCGCAATTACACCAACTACCGTATCTGTAATTTTGTTTTCTTCTGCAGGTACATAACCACGTCCTTTATTTACGGTCAATTCAACCTCTAAAGTAACTGATTTCTCCATATTGCAGACAACCAACTCAGGGTTTAATACCTCAAAATTATTTGAGAACTTAGTAATATCACCTGCTAAAAATTGATCTTGACCATTTACAATGATAAAGATTTTTTCAGAATCACCTGATTCGCCTACTTTTTTGAAACGAACTTGTTTTAAGTTTAAGATGATCTCTGTTAAATCTTCAACTACACCTTTGATAGTAGAAAACTCATGAGAAACACCTGAAAAACGAATGCTAGTAATAGCATAACCTTCTAAAGAAGAAAGTAAAATTCTTCTTAGGGCATTACCCTGTCTCTTATACACATC
>NZ_JAELTN010000071.1 GCF_016428855.1 Pedobacter sp. ASV28 | reverse complement strand
AGAATACCATCTGGCAATAAAAAACTGATAAGGGTTTGTTCGGCTTGGTTCAAGGGAATCGTAACTGTTGTAAACTACAAAAGAAACAAATTATTTCATTCCCCCCAACTTTTCCGCTTGATCCATTATTTTGCACTTTCTGGCCATAAAAAAGATGAGAGCGGTATCCATATCTACCTTGAGGAACTAAACTCTGTTCCATCAGAATACCAGAACAATAAGCTTCTTTCCAAAGGTTTCTTCGATGAGGTCATATTGCAGGACTTCCCCATTCGTGGTCAAGAGGTTTGTTTACATGTAAAACGGCGCAGATGGCTGAACCAGGATACAGGACTTGTTGTTTTTCGGAATTGGAGCCTTGTGGCAAAAGGAACGCGTATCACTGAGGATTTTGCGGCTTTTTTAAAAGCAGTCAGCCGATACCCAAGCGCATAGCATCCAAACTATCGGGTCCTTTTATGGTATAAGCCCCAGAAAGCTAAGAAGATATTACAGGGACAAGTCAAGTGGTTTCCAAGATTGGGAACATAAAGATAACGCCCGGAAAGGCCTGGTTTTTGCAGACAATGTGACTACTCATCTTTCTATTGATGAAACCTGTCTCTCTCATGGAGAACTCTATACAGTAGTTACCAATAAACAGGCGCGTGGTAAAAAAGGCACCATTGTAACTGTCTTAAACGGGACCAGATCTGAAGACATTATTCCTGTGCTACTGAAGATCCCTGCACGCATACGCAATAAGGTACAGGAAATCACACTAGATCTGGCTAGCAATATGGCACTGATCGCAAAAAAAAGCTTTCCAAATGCGGTGCAGGTTATAGACCGCTTCCACGTCCAGCAACTCGCTACCGAAGCCCTGCAGGAAATCAGGATCAAGCACCGATGGCAGGCCATAGACGATGAAAATCTAGCACTGGAACAAGCTAAAACGCAGAAATCAACCTATTTACCCGAAGTATTGTCCAATGGGGATACGGTCAAACAATTACTGGCCAGAAGTCGCTATCTGCTTTACAGCAAACAGGATAGCTGGTCTAAAGATCAGCATAATAGGGCAATTTTGCTGTTTGAAAGGTATCCAGATATCGAAAAGGCATATAACCTGAGCCAACAACTCTCATGGATATTCAACGGCACAGCTGATAAGCTATATGCTTTTGCCAGGTTGGCAAAATGGAATGAAAAGGTTGAACAATCTGGTTTTAAATCTTTTAATACCGTATCCAGAACCATTACCCTGCATCACAAGAAAATACTCAACTACTTTGATAATAAAAGTACCAATGCCTCGGCAGAATCTTTCAATGCTAAAATTAAAGCATTCAGATCTCAGTTCAGAGGGGTCGGAGATATCAATTTTTTCCTGTTCAGGCTAACTAAATTATTTGCTTAGTCCACAGGTTTTGGTTCTGATCCGCAAAATGTAGGTTTTATTTGCGTTTTGGCCACTTTTATTTAGCCTTGTTTGAACATCCCTGTGATTAAGACGCTGGATATGATGAAGTGTATATGAATGAGGGCTAATTATTTTTGCTTTTTTCCAACGGAAAGCCTAATTTAGAGCAGGTGCTCAATATCTATTTATGCTCAATTTATTACTCTCCCCCCTCCCGCTTATTTCTAGAGCCTGTATGTTTTGGAAAGCCTATTGCTTTTCAGCAGATTTATCCTACGCTTACTATCTATCTACTTATGATAAATTGTTTTTCGATTACCGAAAGGGATAATCAGGTTGCACTTGCTGCGCATTTGGAAAAATATCCATTGACGAGATTGGTCGGTTCTTACCGTATAGCTCCCTTAATATATTCGGATATCTTGGAGCTAGGTGTGCAGCTAGTATTCATTGACCAAAGCCTTGTAGCAAATTTCAAGGTTTTACTTTCAAGGCTATCACAGCATGTCTCGATCGTCTATTTGGCAGAAGATAAGGAGCTAGCCTTTCAGGCTTTTGAGGATGGAGTATTGGATTTTATTACTTATCCATATAGTTTTGCTAGACTGGAGAAGTGTATTAATAAGTTTGTCAGTTTTTCACTGTTAGTACCATTAGCACAGCCACAGCAAAAGCAGTCGGCTAATGTAAATTCCTTCTTTGTAAAACCTGATTCTAAGGGAAAGATAGAATTGCTGATCAATTGTAACGATGTCCTTTTTATAGAAGCCTTCCATAATGATGTGGCCATTCATATGGTTGATGGAAGAAGGTTTGTCTGCTATTATACGATGAAGGAGATGGAGGATCTTTCGGACTGCTTTATGAGGGTGCACAAATCCTATATCATTAATTATAATAGGATGTCTGCCTTTGATGGTGCTAACATTATTATAAAAAGCAGTCAGGAGTTCAGGATACCTTTAGGTGGTGTTTACAAGAAAGCCTTTTTTGATAAACGTAGCACGATGGTGATACGAAAGCAATCGAGGCCGATGGAAGGGCCACTCCTAAGGAAGGTGTTGGGCTACTTAATGATATTTATGCTTACCGAGATTAATCTTGTCAATGAATTATTATATATCTAACTATAAGATAAGGAGGGTGTTCGTTACTTTGTGTCTACTTATGTGCCTGTCTTCATGTAGAGAATTTATCGAACCTCGTTGGAGCATCAAACGATCAGTTCTATTGCACCGGCAGAGGGTGTGGAAACTAATTCCTATCAGCTCACCTTTTGGTAGGAGGGACATCGTGATGCTTTGCGCTGCCGTTTGCAGGTGGTCACGCCTTCCTTCGCTGCTGCCGAAAAAATGTTGCTGGACACGTTGGTGAAAGGCGATAAGTTTCTTTATACACTAGATCCAAGAAGTTACCAATGGCGGATCAGAGTAGAGAATGGAAGCAGTTCGACTCCGTATATGACTAAGGGTTTTGTGATCCATACTCCCTCGCTGACCAAGCATACACTACAGTTGGTGTCGCCAGGTAATCAGGTTTATACGAACAATTCAGCCTTGATATGGTGACCGACTATTAGCTATGATGTAACGCCCCTGCCCAAGTAACACTGAATACGCCTACAAATGGGCAGATCATTGCTAAGCCCTTCGGATTGGGCTGGTCTACAGTAACGGATGCTTTCCAATATGAACTCGGCATATACAAAAGTGATATGGTTACGTCCTATAGTACCAATTTTCTCCTATACCAGTAGCAAGGATAAGGAGATCTCCGATGCGATACAGAAAGAAGTGTTTGCTGGAAGCACCCTGTCGGAGGCACTAAAGGGTCAGGGTAAATTCAATAGCTACGAATATTACAGCGTTCGCATTGGTGAAGACACCGGTCGCTTGGCAGAGGTGTTGATGGAATTGGCCAAGTATTACAAGACCAGGATCAGCCAGTGGCGAAAGATCATCGGCGCCATTACCCATCCACTGTTGGTTTTGAGTACTTCCTTTGCAGCTATCTTTTTCATGATCAAATTTGTGGTACCCATGTTCGCTAATGTGTTCAAGCGTTTTGGTGGAAAACTACCTTATGTAACTTCGCTGATCATCAACTTTTCAGATTGGTTTGATCGAAATATCTATTTCGTGCTCTCGTTGCCCGTTGCTTTGATCGTATTTTATATTTGGGGCAAAAAGAAAGATTGTTTCAAGAAATGGTCATCCATACTATTACTGCGGGTGCCCATTGTTGGGGAGATCGTGAAGAAGATCTATTTGGCCCGTTTTGCCAATACCATGCGGTTGCTAACTGGTACGTTGGGAAGCATGATTTCTATCCAGCCAAATTTGTGCAGATGATCAAGATTGCCGAAGAGGTGAATAAGCTGGAATATTTCTTTGAGCAGTTGGCTACCCAGTATACCGAAGAGGTGGAATACAAGACCAATGCCATCAGCGGATTGTTGGAGCCTTTGATCATTATCTTTCTGGGTTTGGCTGTAGGGGTTATCCTTATTTCGATGTATTTGCCTATGTTCAAAATGAGCAATAATTTTTAAAACGTGGGCCAATTTTTTTCATTTTAAGCAGAATTTTCAGGTTTTCACTCTAAAAAGTGCTTAAATTGGTGCTTTTGAAAATAATTTTACACCTCCAAATGGGCAGTTCACCTCCTGTTTTGATAGCGTTTGCACCTCCAAAACAGGAGTTGGCATAAAAAGTTGTGGAAGCTATAATTCGTAATTACCTTAATGGCGCCTACGAAAGCGTAGGCAAACTTTTTTTGGAGGTACTTGAATCGAGTTTGCCAATGACTTTAGATAAACTTATGAGAAAAACTACCCTATTAATTTTGTTTACTTTGTCTTTAAGCAAAGTATCATTAGCTCAAACTACTGCTTTAGAGATACAGGATACCCGTTCTACGGCTACCAGTCCTGCAAACTATTCTCGTTCTTTCGAGTCACATTTTAAATCGGGAGCTGCCATAGGCTTACCGCAGGTCTATTATACCATTTTAGGCTTACGAGGTTGGACGGACAATAGCGCAGGGAACGCCCATGAGTTAGCTTTTTCAAATTTTGGGAACCAATTATTATTGCGTTCGGGCATGGATCCATCTTGGGGTAACTGGAGAACCTTATTGGTAAGTGATGATAATGGGAATTTTGGTATGGGTACCAATGTCCCGTCTACACGTTTACATATTCAGGCTGATGCAAATACTTCAGGTGCCCCAGCGAATGCGCAATTGTTTGTCACAGGAAATACTGATATCGAGAAGAGATTATCGATAGGATATAATACTTCTTCAAATTATGCAGAGTTACAATCGCAAGCATACGCTAATAGTTATACGCCTATCATTATTAATCCCAATGGTGGCTATGTGGGTATTGGTACCACCAATCCTACGGAGAAGTTGGAAGTTGATGGTAATGGATTGTTTAGAGGAAATACTTCTTCTAACATGGTGATAGGTACAGGCGGAGATCATTGGATCGGTGGTAAATTTAATTCTGGCGGTTCCTATTCTGTGGTGATGGGGAGCTTGCGAGGTGTGGCGACCATCGGTGGTCATACAAGTGATTTAACAGGTTGGGCAAACTTAGCCATAAATTCTGAAGGAGGTAATGTAGGTATAGGTACTTCAAATCCACAAAATAAACTAGATGTTGTAGGCGGAAATGGTATTCTTGTTAAGGGAGGCGATTTAGGGGTAGGCAGTGGTATTGCCCATTTCCAGAGAATAGATAATTCCTCTGCCTTGTATGTAAGAGGTGATGGGAACATCGGAGTAGGAACAGTTACCCCAGATGAGAAGTTGGCTGTTAACGGTAAAATCCGTGCAAAGGAAATTAAAGTAGAGACCGCCAACTGGCCAGATTATGTTTTTGAAGAAAGCTACAAGGCTAAAACGCTAGCTGAAATAGCACAATTTGTAAAAGTGAATAAGCATCTGCCAGAAGTACCATCAGCAAAAGAAGTGGAGCAGAATGGTGTAGAGCTAGGCGAGATGAACAAAATTCTATTGAAGAAGATTGAGGAGCTGACTTTGCATCTGATAGAAAAAGATAATCAGTTGCACGAGCAGGACAGTGCTATCAAAGAACTGTTCAATCAAGTAAAATCCATCAAGGATAATATTAATAAACCGAAAAAGTAATAGAAATTTTATTAGTTAAAGTAGGGGCAGGAACATCATTGCTTTACCAAGCATGATGTGTTGAAGAATATAAAGATGAAAAAGAAATTTAGATTATTATTGATGTTGGGGTCTTTGATCCTTTCTCAGGAGATGCACGCCAAAGTAACACATTGCCCACATCGGGCAATGTAGGTATTGGTACTACGTCCCCAGACAGTAAGCTACATGTAGTTGGCGATATCAAAGCAAGTGGTATTGTTGGTGGCAATGGTATGTACCTAAATGTGCTGAAAATACCCTCGCTTACTAGCTCTCCAGCCTATTTTTATATAGATACCCACATTCCTGCGAATGATCAGCCGGCCCCACAATTGGACATCACGGGCTATATCTATACGGGTTCAAATAGAGCAATGAAAATTACCCTAAGCTGGTACTATTATGGTGGCAATTTTTATTGGTCGCAGTTTCAGAGCGATTTCGGTTATCATAAACCGGTTAGGGAAATATACTAAAAATGGAAATGAATATGTAAGAGTTGAAATTGCGAATAGTATCTATTTTGCAAATTATTCGGTTTCGGCAACTGACAGGGGTGAGGGAACAATGGAAATGGAACATTACAAAGGCTGGACGTATACCGAAGGTGAGATGCTAGAAAGTACTACCTCTCAAATGACTACGGTTCTACAACCAGGTAGTCTCTATAGATGCTAGTGTAGGCATAGGGATAAGCAATCCAAGTGAGAAGCTAGCTGTTAATGGCAAAATCCGTGCAAAGGAAATTAAAGTGGAAGCTACCAATTGGCCAGATTATGTATTTCCCTAAGGATTATGAACCGATGACTTTGACAGCACTTGAAACCTATATAAAGGTTAAGGGGCATTTGCCAGAAGTACCTTCTGAAAAAGAGGTAGCTCAAAATGGTATCGAACTTGGCGAAATGAATAAAATCTTACTAAAGAAGATAGAGGAGCTGACTTTGTATTTGATTAAGAAAGAAAAGAGGATGGAGAATTTGGAAAGAAGATTACAAAAATTGGAAAAAATAAATTCAAATAAGTAAACAAATGAAACTACAACTACTAACGGGCTCTGTTTTATTAAAATTTACACTACTCTCATTTTTCTTGCTGGCCAACCTAGTTGTCTTTGGACAGGAAAAGGTTTCAACTCCATCTCCCAATACAATGAGTGCAGGTGTATTCGGTGATTATCCCATATCGCTTGAATCCGTCCGGACCGCAAAAAATCCTCAATCTGATAAAGATTGGGGATTTTTGCTTTTTAGCATCTAGTATTGCCCCCAGTTTTTGTTGTGTCAATGCAGTTTGTTAAACTTTGTCCAGTTTCATGAAACTGGACAAAGTTTAACAAACTATATTACTAATAAAACCATACCTTAGGCAGCTTTCTAAAATATTGATAATGAATAATTTTTTGCTGTTAAAAACGGTTCGGTGCTCGGCTTTTCCTAAAGCCAATAGGGCATTTGTAGCACTTGTATTCTCTTTTTTTTGTGCGCATGCAACGGCCAACACCTATCAGCAAAAACAGGTTGTGGTAAGTCAACAGGTTAAACGAATATTTACTTATCAGCTCATTAACTCGGCAGCAGGTACATTTGGCTATGATGTGTATTCGAATGGAAAACTGACCATCCACCAGCCTACCATTCCGGGAATGCCAGGAATAAAAGGATTTGCTTCAAAAGCAGCGGCGCAGAAAGTAGCGCAACTGGTCATGAAGAAAATGGCCAAGGGTGAAATGCTACCTACCGTTACCCTTAAAGAAATGAAACAACTCAAGGCCATCTAATCACCAAAATACAACTTCCATATTAACGCTATATCCATGAAGAAACTTCTACCCCTCCTAGTATCACTGTTATTAGTTGAACTGGCTTTTGGCCAATGCCCATCACCAACCATATCTGGAAATACCATTATCTGCCCAGGTAGTACCACCACATTATCTACTCCAGCTGCCGGTAATAATTGGGTACAAAAAACCGATTTTGGCGGTGTTGGAAGATTCTATGCGGCCGGATTTAGCATTGGAAGTAAAGGATATATCGGAACAGGAGATATAGGTAGTGGTTATACCGACGATTTCTGGGAATACGATTCTGTAACTGGGGCATGGACACAAAAAGCGAATTTTGGCGGAGGCGCAAGGGGTCTTGCAATAGGCTTTAGTATTGGAAATAAAGGGTATATGGGAACAGGTTATGTAGGAAGTTATAAAAATGATTTCTGGGAATATGACCCTTCTGCAAATATCTGGACCAAAAAAGCAGATTTTGGTGGAACAGGACGAATGCAGGCCGTTGGCTTTAGCATCAATAATATGGGATATATCGGAACGGGATATGATAATGTGGGTTACAGGAATGACTTTTGGGAATATAATCCAACCAGCAATACCTGGAATCGGAAAGCCGATGTTGGAGGATCGGGAAGATCGGGTGCTATTGGCTTTAACATTGGAACCAAAGGCTATATCGGAACAGGATATGGTGGTGCTGAGAAAAATGATTTTTGGGAATATGATCCTTCGAATAACAGCTGGACACAAAAGGCGAATGCTGGTACAAGTGGGCGTTATACTGCTGTTGGTTTTAGCATTGGAAGTAAAGGCTATATTGGATCTGGATATCGCTCTGTCTATCCGACCTATCCAAATGACCTGTTAGAATATGATCCCCCTACGAATACCTGGACAACAAAAGCGAACTTGGGTGGCATACCAAGAGCTGCGGCCATTGGTTTTAGCATTGGTGGCAAAGGTTATATCGGAACAGGCGGAAATTCTACCAATGATGACAAGGGATTATGGGAGTATACACCAAGCTATACCTACCAGTGGTCGCCAAGTGGGCAAACTACTTCGTCAATTACCGCGGTTACCGCTGGAAGTTATACGGTAACCATTACTGATGGAGCAGGCTGCAGTGCCGTTTCTGCAACCACTACGGTAAAAGAAAATACAGCACCTACTAATATCACATTAACCGAGAATACGGTCGCAGAAAATTTAGCTATCGGTACAGTAGTTGGTAATCTATCAACAACCTATATAGATGTTGGGCAAACCTTTACTTATACCCTGGCAGTTGGAGCAGGAGATACTGGAAATGCACAATTTACCATTGTTGGCAATCAATTAAAAACCAATGTAGTGTTTGATTATGAAAGCCATAACAGTTATTCAGTTCGTATAAAAACTACCGATAACTGCGGAAGCTATGAAAAGGTATTTATCATTAACATTACTGATGTTAACGAACCTATTATACTTGATAATGTTGGTTTAACTTCCACTACATCTGCTGTGGCTTATAGTCTGCGTAAATTGTCAAGTGCTTATGCTGGGCCTGCTATTAAGGTAAGGCAAACCACTCACCATGCTGAGGCCAATGTGGCCTTTGATAACAACAATGGGATATCAGAAGAATCGATCGTGACGATCACAGCGGCGGGTAGCTCTGGTTTTACCGTCGGACAAACAATGCGTTTTGCCAATTTTTACAATACACAAAGTGCAAGTGTGGTCACTTGGTACGATCAGAGTGGATGGCAAAGGAACATGGGACAAGCGACAGCCAATTTACAGCCTTCTATCGTAACATCAGGAGCGATTAATAAACTTAAAAATAAACCTGTTCTCTATTTTGGCACGGCAAATTTATCCGTTCCAGCAGAACTGATCTTTACAGCAGGCGTATCTATGGTCGCAGTAGCACAGGGAAATACCACAACACCAAGTTCGCTCATCACGAAAACCAATGTTAACCAGCCTGCTCCATTTGATTATACCAATAATGTTGGCGATTTTTATACTGGAAATGGTTCTAGCTCAAATTCGGCTACCAATTTGGCAGCTGCAGCTATAAGGTCTGATGTATCTGTTTCGGTGCCAGAATCGGTTTATTCATTTACCATGCCTACCGGTGGGACCTATACCAACTATCTTAATGGTTTAGCTACGGCCAGTGGTACTATAAATGGCTTCTTGGATAAGGGTACCAAACTGATGATGGGCAATAGGAACGACAATGGCGGTTCTGGCAATTTTTATGTGCCGGAAATTATTTTGTTCAATTCGGTGCTCTCCAATATAGATAGAAATATCGTTGAAAACAACCAGAAAACCCATTTTATTAGCGTTTCAGCCGATGCTGACCTGGCTAATTTGACCTTAAGCAATGCTACAATTACCAGTTTTGCTGCATCAACTACAAGCTATGCCGTCCATGTAAGCAATGCGATCACAAGTACAACCATTACACCATCGCTAGCAGACCTCAATGCAATCATAAAGGTAAGCGTAAACGGAGGGGCACGCACCAGTGTAACCAGTGGCTATGCTTCGGGAGAATTGCCGTTAAATGTAGGCAGCAATAGTATTGAGGTACTGGTTACTGCCCAAGACAATACCACTACTAAACTTTATACAGTGACTATTGTCCGTTTAGAGGCGCAGCCAATCCTACAGGCAAAAAATGTCATTGTTTCAGATATTGCGGCTTCAACAGCCTCTATTAACTGGGCCAATGGTAACGGTACGGCAAGGGCAGTGTTCATTACTGCTGCCGCAACGGGGTTGCCAACTCTCGTTGATGGTACAAGTTATACCGCTAATGCTACTTTTGGTTCAGGAACTGCTGCCGGTGCCGGTTGGTACTGTATATACAATGGAACAGGTACAACTGTAAATGTTAATGGCTTAAATGCTTTAACCAATTATCGTGTAATGGTTGCCGAATATAATGGAAATACAACGAATGTTGCATATTTAAGCACAGCAGCAACAAATAACCCACTTAACTTTACCACATTGCCCAATACCCTAGAGGCAATTACCCGAGCCTCCACCAATCCAACCAATGCCGCTAGCATACAATTTACGGTTACTTTTGGTGCGGTGGTGAGTGGATTAACAGCCAGTAATTTTACATTAAGTACTACAGGAGTAGGCAGTCCGAGCATTACTTCGGTTATTGCCGCAACAGGTCATACTTGGACCGTTACCGTAAACACAGGATCTGGCAGTGGTAGTATCAAACTGCTCCTTGACAACGCAACGGGCATTACACCCGGTATTAGCACAACTTTACCATATATCAATGGAGAGACTTATACCATAGATAAGACCATTACCATTACTCCGGCAAGTTTAAGAGCAGCATCGGTAGGTACTTATTATAGCCAACAGCTTACCGCAACAGGTGGTACAAGCTATACTTTTTCCACTGCTACAGGTACATTGCCTAACGGACTTACCTTAACTACTGATGGTTTATTATCGGGGACGCCTAGCACTAATGGTGATATTAGCTTTACCGTTACAGCAACAGATATTTCGGGCGAAAGTGGACAAAAAAGCTATACACTTTCAATTAATAGCGTACTGCCAGTTGGTTTTATCAGCTTTAAGGCAAAACTAGAGGGTAATAGAAGTAAATTAGAATGGGCTACACTTAGTGAAATCAATAATGATCGATTTGAAATAGAACGTTCAATAGATGGTAAACTGTTCAGTTTGCTGGCCACCGTAAAAGGAAATGGAACGACAACTGTAGCACATCATTATTTGACCTATGATAACAGTCCGGCAAATGGGATAAACTATTACCGTTTAAAACAGTATGATGATAATAACCGATCTACAATTTTGGATGACAAAATAGTGAACTTTAAACTGCTAAATGCCGTTGCGGTAAAATTATACCCCAATCCAACCAGCGAAGAATTAAACCTTATCATTGGTAATGATCAAGATATTGAGGTGAAAGTTACCTTATCTGATGTAATAGGAAGGGTATGGCATACCGAAATAATCAAGCTAGTTGCCGGAACCCATAATTACAAGTTGAATCTTAAAAATAAATTAATGCCGGGGCAATACATTGTGGGTGTAATGGGTGCAGGATTAAAGAAAAGTCTGAAATTGATAGTGAATTAAGGTAGTTTAAAATCAATGGAATAGGTATGTGCTAATTTAATTAGAGATGATTTTTCTAAAAATTAGTCTTGATGGGGCCAAGGCAAGTTCCTTTATGGCATCAGACTTTGCCAACCATTGATGCTAAAATAGGTTTAAACGCAAAATTAGCCTGAATTTCTATTCTGCCAACCTTGTTGGTGCATAGCCAAACAGCTTTTTAAAGGCAAAAGAGAAATGGGAAAGGTCCTCAAACCTAAATCTAAATAGATCTCGTTAGGTCTTTGTTGTTTCTTGCTGATGAGGAAATGAGCTTCTTTTAAACGCTTTTGGGTTAACCAGCGGCTAGGGGTTTGGGCAAAAATCCGCACAAAATCCCTTTTAAAGGAAGATAGGCTACGGCCAGTGAGATAGGCGAAGCGCTCTAAGCCTACATTAAACTTATAGTTTTGGTTCATAAAGGCCTCCAGATCTATTTTCTCGGGAATGCCGAAATCGAACAGGATATTTACCAAATCTGGATTGACTTTAAGTAGAATGAGCAGCAGCTCCTCACGTTTTATAAAAGAAAAGGTATCATCTATTTTTCCATACCCGCTATAGTAGGGCATTAGCGATTGCACAAAATTAGGGATAAGTTGATCTTTCTTTGGTTCATAAAAAGCGCCCTTAGGCGCTGTTTCTGTGCTATAATAATGGTGTTTTTCTTGAAAACTCTTTAGAAAATCCTCATCGAAGACTAAAACTACCTTCTCAAATTGACCATTTTCCTCTTGTTTGGTATAGCGGGCCAAATGGTTTTTTCTCATTAAGCAATACTCCCCGCTTCTTAATGGATATTTTTTATCGCCATCATAGCCGGCCACATCGCCCTTGGCGAGGTACATAAAAATATGCTCGGGTATAAACTGTTCCGGCGAAATTTCAGGGCCGATATAACAAGACCTAATTTCTATAGGATTCATTTATTTTATTCCTTTCCACCATTGGGTAAATGTCTGTTTTTCATCATCTAATCTTACTACTTCGCCAATCATTGGGGTGACCAATGGAATTTCTCCGTCATTTAATCTTGATACCTCGTTTAGCGGTTCGTCCCATTGGTGCATAGCTAGCATAAACTTAGAAGAATGTACCGGGAAAATACGTTTTGCCTTTAAATCTTTTGCAGCTTTAATAACTTCTACTGGCAGAGTATGGATGGCTTGCCAAGCTACATTATATTGTCCGTTTTCTAAGATGGCTAAATCAAAAGGGCCAAATTTCTCGCCAATTTTTTCAAAATGGGTACCGTAGCCACTATCTCCACCAATAAAGATATTTAAGGTAGGTGTTTTCAATACGTAGGCCAACCAAAGGGTATTGTTTCGGGTAAAGCCCCTGCCAGAGAAATGCCTTCCGGGAACGGTATTTAAGGTCATGCCAGCATCAAGCGTTATGGCTTCATTCCAATCTTTTTCTATCAATTGCTCTGGAGCAAAACCCCAATGCTCAAAATGTTCGCCCACGCCAAGTCCACAAATTACCTTACCAACTTTCGCTTTTAGGGCCACAATGGTTTCATAATCTAAATGGTCATAATGATCGTGACTGATTACTAGATAATCTATAGGAGGTAAATCAGCCACGCTATAAATATCTGAGCCTTTAAAGGATTTGTTGGTGCCTGGCAAAGGAGAGGCGTTTCCGCTCAGTACGGGGTCTATCAAAAAGCGCTTGCCTTCAACTTGCAGGTAATAAGATGAATGCCCAAACCAAACCAATACATTGGAGTCTATTGGTAAATTCAGTAAGTCTGTTTTAACTGAGGGTAAGCTATCAATAGGTTTCCTTCTGGGATGTTTTTTAAAAAACATATCGTACATAATGCCCAACATCGAATAGCCTTTAGTTAAATCGGGGGTATATTCGATATTTTGGAACTTGCCATCTTTATAATTGGGCGATTGCTGCAAAAGTGTTAATCGTTTACCGCTTGGGGCTTTGCCAAATTTAGGATGGCGCATATATAAAAAGGTGGCTAGGGTAAATAGTAGCACTAGAGATAGGAGTACGATCATAATTTTTTTAAAGATTTTGAGTAATGATTTCATAGGTTAATTAGTCATTTTGGCTAATGTTTTAATATCGGTAACTTCTAATATCTGCTTAGGGTATCCAATGGTAATGCTATTGATCATGGCTTGACCAACTTCGTTCATGGTGCTTACATGATTAGGGAACAATAATTTGAAAAACCCGTACATCTTGCCAAGAATTTTATAGTAGCCTTTCACATTTTTCTGCCCTTCAGTGGGTTTCATTAAGCCTGGGCGGAAATGATAAATTTGCCTAAATGCCATTTTAGAGAGGGTATTTTCGGTTTTGCCTTTTACTCGGGCCCACATTACTCTTCCTTTTTCGGAACCATCGGTATGGCTGCCAGAAACAAAGCAAAAGCTCATGTTGGGATTGGTTTTTAAAAGAACTTGGGCGAATGCCAAAGTTGTATCGTAAGTGATAGAGGTATAATCTTTCTCATTCATACCGGCCGAGCTGATGCCAGCGCAATAAAAGCAAGCATCGTAGCCAGTCAGTTGTGTTTCGACTTCATGGAGGTTAAAAAAACTGCCGACCAACAACTCTTTTAGCTTTTGATGCTTGATGCCAGTAGCCTTTCTGCCAACAATTAATACTTCACTAATTTGCGGATTTGACAAACATGCTAATAAAACCCCTTCGCCCACTAAGCCCGTTGCCCCTGTCAATATAATTTTTTTGCCCATGGTTTCATTTATTGCTTTTACTAATGTATCTAATTCTTATTATAAATATAGCAGCAAAAATCTGAATAAAATTGATGCATCGTTTTGTTTAAAAGTTCAAATTAACTTTGTTCAAAAGATCATGTGCTTCGAAACTTTTAAAGAATGTTCTAAGAATAGCTCCACATTTCATAATGTCTTTCTAATTTCATGCCTCATAAGAATTAACGTTACTAACCTATTAAACTTCATATAGGCAAAGGCACATTTGTAAATAACAACTCAAAAACAATGAAATTGATTGATGGATAAAAGTATGCCAAGGGGATATTAATGCCTTTAATTTTTTTCAAAAACCACTATAAACCGTTATGGATAAGTGCTTGGTTGTTGGTTAAAGATGGAAAAATAGCTGAAGATGTAGTGCAGGATGTTTTCTTGAAAGTATTGGGCAGTAGAATTGAATTAGAACAGGTTGGCGATATGCCCCTTATTTATACATCTCCGTAAAAAATGCCTGCATCGATCAGCTTAGGAAAACAAAATATACCGATGATATTAATAAAGTGGAAGTAAGCGAGGAGGCTTTAGATACTTTTCGTTCGGTGAGGGTAAAAGAATTGAGCAGCGACAACTAATCCTTAAAAAATATCCAACCTATTATATTCCAAAACCAACGGATAGCATCTGTTTTAGCTTCACCACAATCAATCATGCCACTTCTGTCGATTATGAAAGCTGCAAATTTTTGTATAAAGGGGATTTTAATCGCATTTTGCAGCCAAATAAAGATCTTATAGGCGGCCAAATGTCCCCATATTTCGGCATGTAGAGAACTTTCACTTATTTTTAGACTGTTGCCAAAAATATCCGAATAATCATTTTTGATCAACATAATCAGAGAACGCGAGCCCTCATATATTAACTTTAGGTCATTGCTGTTGCGGTATGGCAAGCAATCTATACTGACTAATTTTTTCCTAAAATGAACATTAACCAAACGTTGATTAATGGAATAAGATTTAAGTAGCACTTTATTCATGGGTTAGTAAAAGTACAAAATGAAAAACGATAAGTTGTTTATGGGATGTTTTGCTGTTCGAGATAGGACGCAGATTAATCAGATTATCAAACGTTTGCGCTATATAAGTGCCTTTGCATTTGATTTTGAAGATGCATTTTTTTATAACTTACGACCGAAAATTACACAACCACAAATAAAACTATAAGATGGAAAGACGAGATTTTATTAAAAATGGAGCTGTTGCAGCGGCCGGTTTTAGTATTCTGCCTACTGGATCATTATTTGCAAAAGATAAGGGTAAAGTTAGGTTAGGCTATATTGGGGTAGGCGCTAGAGGAATGAGCCATATCGGTGAAGGCCTATTAAGAGATGATGTTGAAATCGTAGCCATTTGCGATACCCAAGAAAGCTCTTTGAAGATATGTAGGGACGCTATTGCTAAAAAGGGAAGACCTACAGCAAAAGAATACACGGGCTCGTTAGATGCTTATAAGGCAATGGCAGACCGAAAAGATATCGACGCTATAGTCATTTCAACTCCATGGCAGTTCCATCATGAACAAGCTATTTACGCCATGAACGCGGGTAAATATGTAGGTTGTGAAGTAATAGCGGGGTTAACGGTGAATGAGCATTGGGATATTGTGAAGACTTCAGAGAAGACGGGAATGCCCTATATGACCTTAGAGAATGTTTGTTATAGAAGAGATGTGCTGGCTGCCTTAAATATGGTAAGACAAGGCTTATTTGGGGAATTGGTTCATTTAGAAGGTGGATATCAGCATGATCTTCGTAATGTTTTGTTTAATAATGGTAAACAATATTATGGCGGAGGGGTAGAATTTGGACCAAAAGCCCTAAGCGAAGCGCAATGGAGAACACAATTTAATATAGATGTAGATGGAGATCTGTACCCTACTCATGGGGTAGGTCCAATTATGCAATGCGTGAATATTAACAGAGGAAATAGGTTTACTAACTTGGTCTCTTTCAGTTCCAAGGCAAAAGGTTTGGCAAATTATGTTGAAAAACAATCCCCAGGGCATCCAAACGCAAAAATTAATTATAAAAATGGAGATGTGACCACCACCCTGTTGAACTGCGCTAATGGAGAAACGGTAATGCTTACCCACGATACCCATTTGCCGCGTCCTTATTCTTTAGGTTTTAGAATTCAGGGTACTGATGGATTATGGATGGATGTAAATAAATCGGTGCATATCGAAGGCGTTTCTAAACCACATGCTTGGGACAAAGCAGAAGATTGGTTTAAAAAATATGATCATCCCCTTTGGAAAAAATATGAAAATGAGGCCGTAGGTGCTGGACACGGAGGAATGGATTGGTTTGTATTTAATGCTTTTGTTATTGCGGTAAAAGAGAAAAAACAAACGCCTATCGATGTATATGATTCGGTAACGATGAGCGTCATCACCCCATTGTCTACCAAATCACTCAAAGAAGGGAACAAGCCACAGGAATTTCCAGATTTTACGAAAGGTAAATGGAAAGAAAGGAAGAATACCTTCGCCCTTGATGATAGTGGATATTAAATAAAAAGGATGCCAAAAGGCATCCTTTTTATTCTTTTATATTTTCGATTAGTTGTGATTCGATCATAATTTTATAAAAAGCCTGCACCTCCTCTTTCGTTTCATTGTTAATGATATCCAATAGCGTATCTATTGCTTTTTGGCCCTGCACAGTTGGAAACTGCTCAACAGAGGCAATTGGTGGATACTCCATAAAGCTTGTTACCGGTGAGTTGGCAAAGCTTACAATCTCAATATCCTCGTTAATTTTTAGGCCAAGCTTAAGGGCATGCTTTACCGCAAAAGCTGCTACATAATCATTAAAGGTTACAATGGCCGTTGGTTTTCGTTTATGGTTTAATAAAGCATCTAACGCATGTTGTGTGCCTTGTTGCGTAAGGTCACAGTTAATGATCAATGTGGGGTCAAACTTCAATCGGTTTTTTTGTAAAGCTTTAATGTAGCCTTCTTTTCGTTGCCCACTCGCCACAAGAGCATGCGGACCATTGATAAGGCCAATGTTGCGATGCCCTCTTTTTAAAAGAAAATTTACAGCTTCTATACTGCCTGTTTCGATATTACAGGCTACATAATGAATATTTTTTAAAGGCGGAATCCTGTCGAAGAAAACAACAGGGATATCATATTTTCTTAATTGCTCAAAATGGTTAAAATTTACGGTTGTTTTCGCAACGGAAACCAAAAGACCATCAATACGATGGGTCTTCATTTTTTCGACAAGTAATTTTTCGCGTTCTTCATCATCATGTGACTGCGCTAACAGCACAGTATAGTTTCTTTTATAGGCAATATCTTCTATTGCGCTAATAGCTGATGAAAAGAATGCTTCAGCAAGTTCTGGTAAAATTACTCCAATAGTGAAGGTTTTCCCCTTTTGGAAGAATATGGCCGTTTGGTTGGGCTCATACTCCATCTCATCTGCAGTTTGTCTTACCTTTTGTTGGGTAGACAAACTGATACTGGGATGGCCATGAAGTGCCCTGGAAACTGTAGAGATAGATAAATCTAGCTTCTTGGCAATTTCTTTAATTGTTATTGGTTTTTTCATCATAGGATAATTTGTCTGTGGGACAGAACAAATATATATTTTTCCCCGATAAAATTAAATATCAAACGTTTGTGTTGAGTTTTTTGGCCAAGGAAGGCAGATTTTTCTGATGTATTTATCCATTTAATGAAACAGTTCCTGCTCGTCCCTATCGGCAGTGTTAATTCTTTTCAGGAAATCGGCAAAACCTGCTCCATCATTATCAGAAAAAGCACCATATGAATCTAAAATATAGCCCATGTTCTTGTCGATATCTTCAACCATGTATAAAACCGAGCTGTCTCCAGGGTCTGACATCCCCTCAAACCTATAAGTTTTAACTATGGTGAGATCATCTGGACTGTATATTTTATTTAATGTTTTCGACTGCATTTTACCGTGGTCAGTCATTTTTAGCTCGTTATCTATTCCTTTAGTTCTCAGTTTCTCTAAAATCTGACTAAGTGTGTTCATATCTGCTGGCTGTTCCATAATTTATAAGATTTATATAGTTTTAAAACAACCCTAGATGGGAATGGTTTTTTGATTCCGTATTAATTTCATGCTGAACCTATTTGGTGCTAGATCTATTTTGACATTCAGTAGGTTACCGAAAAACTAAAAGTAAAGACAATTGTTCTCTTACGGTGAGAGACAAATTCTTATCCACTTAAAATAAACAAATTATGAAAAATTATTTTTTATACGGAGCATTATGCATAGCTATCGGTTTTACCGCTTGTAAAAGGGAAAGCCAGGAAGTTGCACAAGCCAGTTTAAGTTCAACCACCACCAACGAGCAAATGGGAAAGGCGAAGTTTTACCATTTGGCCGACGGCAAGATGAAGATGGATCTGGAAATAAATATTCCTGAACGTGCAGATAGTACTGTGGCCGTGCATTTTCATGAGCATGGAGATTGTGGAAATATGGGAGAGAACACACATGGGCATTGGAATCCCACAAATGAGCCGCATGGTAAATGGGGTTCTGCTGCTTACCATTCTGGAGATATAGGGAATATCGCCTTAGATAGCAAGGGCCATGGTTTTATTTCGGTAAGCACTGATAGGTGGAGCACGGTTGATCAGGAAGCGAAAAATATAATAGGTAGGGCTATTATTATACATGGAGGAACGGACGATTATATTACACAGCCAACTGGTAATTCGGGACCACGCATAGGTTGTGGGGTCATTACCGCTATAAAATAACCTTTCATAAAAAAAGCGATTAATTTTAATCGCTTTTTTTATGAAATATCATGCCGCAATACATCTTGTCATAAAACTAAACAAGATGGCTACACTAAATTTACCTCAAAACGGCAAGGCTGTAAAAGGAAGAACCCGTAAAACAATTCCAGGTGTTGATTTAACGGCAATGGTTGATTTGGCTTTTTTGCTGATCACTTTTTTTATGCTTACGACCTCATTAAGCAAAATGAATGCAATGGAAATTGCTAAGCCGATAGAAAGCAATATACCAATAGAACTGGCAGAATCCAGAACGATGACCATTCTTTTGGGCAAAAACAATCAAGTGGCTTATTATATGGGAGAAATAGGCAAAACAGAGATGAAGATATCAAGCCTACCAGGTATTCAAAAGAAGATCTTACAAAACAAGGAGCTTGTCGCCCAAAAACATCATAACGATCCTTCTAAATACATGGTAGTTGTAATTAAGCCAACGGATATTTCTAACTATAAGAATTTTGTAGATATAATTGATGAAATGCACATCACTGCGGTAAAATCTTATTTTATAGATGATAAGAACATTACAGCACCCGAAAAGGAATTTATGCAGTTAAAGGGTATTTTATAAAAAAGGTGTCCAAAAAGTTTTTCCCTTATTTCCGTAAGGCCCCAATCTAGTTGAGGATTACGAAGAAATAGACTTTTTGGATACCCTTTCTCTTTGAAATCGGAGGCTATTATAATCCGAAAGCAGCTTTTACTTGATCTACAAAATCCAATTTCTCCCAAGTAAATAATTCTACTGTGACCGTTTTTTCTTCACCATTTGGCGATTTGAAAGTTTTGGTAACCGTTTCTGCTTTACGGCCCATATGTCCGTAAGCTGCGGTTTCGCTATATATTGGATTTCTTAATTTTAAGCGTTGTTCGATAAAATAAGGACGCATGTCGAAGATACCTTCTACAATTTTAGCAATTTCGCCATCGGTTTGATCTACTTTGCTAGTGCCATAGGTATTAATGTAAATGCCCATAGGTTTGGCAACGCCAATAGCATATGATACTTGTACCAAAATCTCATCGGCAACACCTGCTGCAACTAGGTTTTTTGCAATATGACGTGTGGCATAAGCAGCACTTCTGTCCACCTTACTTGGATCTTTTCCAGAGAATGCACCACCTCCGTGGGCACCCTTGCCACCATAGGTATCTACAATAATTTTTCTCCCCGTTAATCCGGTATCGCCATGAGGCCCACCAATTACAAATTTACCAGTAGGGTTAATGTGATATTGGATCTTATCGTTAAACAAGTGCGCATATTGAGGGTTGCTTTTGATAATTCTAGGAATTAGGATACCCACTAAATCTTCTTTGATCTTGGCCAGCATCTTTGCTTCCTCATCAAAATCATCGTGCTGTGTAGAAATTACAATGGCATCAATACGAACAGGCTTGTTATGATCATCATATTCTAATGTCACCTGTGATTTAGCATCGGGACGCAAATAGGTAATTTCTTTGTTTTCACGTCTTAAGACAGCCAATTCTTCCAGTAATTTATGAGAAAGGTTTAAAGCCAAAGGCATGTAGTCTTCGGTTTCGTTGGTTGCATAACCAAACATCATTCCCTGATCACCAGCACCTTGCTCTTCTTTGCTGCTTCTATCTACCCCCTGGTTAATGTCTTGCGACTGTTCATGAATGGCAGATAATACACCACAAGACTTCGCTTCAAACATATATTCGCTTTTGGTATAGCCAATTTTTTGAATTACGTCTCTGGCAATTTGCTGAACATCAAGATAAGTCTTAGATTTTACCTCACCTGCTAAGATCACCTGCCCTGTGGTCACTAAAGTTTCACAGGCTACCTTCGATTCGCTGTCAAAAGCTAAAAAGTTGTCAATTAATGCGTCTGAAATTTGATCTGCGATTTTATCTGGATGTCCTTCAGATACAGATTCTGATGTGAATAAATACGACATTTTAAAAATTTATTTTAAACAAAACAATAAAGTTAAAATGGCTAAAGACCCCTTTAATAAAGGCTGTAAATGAAGTGTAGATATAATTAGCACTTTTTTTTACGTGGTTGCAATCATACTATCTCTCAATAATATAGCAAATCAGTCCACTCTAACGGCGCAAAACTAACACAATAAATTTTAATACTCAAAAAATATCGATTATTTTGTATGCTAAATATTTATGTCGTTAACAAAAGCTAATATCTTATTTATTATTAATCCTATCTCTGGAGGTAAAAGGAAAATAAAATTACCCTCAATCATAGATAAGTATCTGGATAAGGGACAATATAATCCAACCTATGCCTTTACGGAATATGTTGGACATGCAGCAGAGATTGCAGGAGAAGCAGAGAAAAAAGATATTGATGTTATTATTGCCGTTGGAGGAGATGGCACCATTAATGAAGTGGCCGGTAAAATGGTAAATAGCAATAAGGTATTTGGCGTTATTCCATTTGGTTCTGGAAATGGATTGGCTAGATTCCTAAATATTCCATTGAAACCTGAAAAAGCCATAGCGCTCATCAATAAAGGCAATCATCAGATTATTGATACTGCAGAATTAAATGGTAAGCGATTCTTTAATATGGCAGGAATGGGATTTGATGCCCATTTAAGTGCGGTTTTTGCAGGCAATAAAAAACGTGGGCTAAAAAGTTATGTGGAACTAGGCTTCAAGGAGATTACCACCTATAAGGCCAAGCCCTACAAGATTGAGATAGATGGCCAAACCTATAATAAAGAGGCTTTTGCCATCAGTATTGCTAATTCATCACAATATGGTAATAATGTTTACATTTCCCCCAAATCCTCTTTAACCGATGGCTATTTGGACATTTGTATCATTCATCCCATTTCTCTGGTGAAATTGCCGTTGCTTGCTTATCAAATGATTGCTGCAAAAACACATAAATCCAGTTTGGTAGAAATTATAAGGGGAAAACAGATAAGAATTGAACGTGAAGCAAATGATGCGGTTCATTTAGACGGAGAACCTTTTGAAATGGGGAAAGAGCTGAACATCATTATATTTCCTTCCTCTTTAAAAATTTTGACGGCATAACAGTTACCTTTTAGTCGCATGTAGATATGAGCAAGCAAAAGAAAAAAATAATAAATGATTTTGGAGGAATAATGTTTTCTACCGATCCTGATTTTGTTTATGAGGCCAATGAAGCCAAAACTGCCCAGACTTTGCCAAGTTCACAACAAGACCTCAGGGTGTTGCTTGACCGTAAAAACCGGGGGGGTAAAACCGTTACATTAATAACTGGCTTTATAGGTACTGATGCTGATTTAGAAGCGTTGACCAAAACATTGAAGACGAAGTGTGGAGTTGGAGGTGCTGCCAAGGAAGGAGAGATTATACTTCAGGGAGATTTTAAAGAAAAGGTGTTTTTGTTCCTACAAAAGGAAGGTTATAAAGTAAAAAAATCTGGAGGTTAAAATTTGTTTTTAAATTATTGTTGTTCAGTCACTTAGTTCTTAGTGTAATTGCCACAATAAGTAAAATTTTTATCTAAAATTGGCATTTTTTGAGTAAATATCTCCTTAGCTTTGGAGCATATTCAAACCAAAATTATGACCAAAAATAATATTCAACAGCTTAATTTAGATTATCTGAGCTTAGTTGCGCAAACGGTTAAATATCAGTTAAGTGTGCCAGAACTTGTTGAAGAGGCCTTAAAAAACGGAGAAGGCACGCTTGCCGATACTGGAGCTTTAGCCATCGATACAGGTAAATTTACAGGAAGATCCCCAAAGGATAGGTTTATCGTTTGTGA
>NZ_JAELTN010000070.1 GCF_016428855.1 Pedobacter sp. ASV28 | reverse complement strand
GGTGTAATACGTGCGGAAGAAGGGTCTCATACCGAACTGGATGAACATACCGTATCCTTAATTGTACATGAGCCTATCGGGGTAGTGGCACAGATCATTCCTTGGAACTTCCCCTTGTTAATGGGAATTTGGAAATTAGCTCCGGCATTAGCCGCCGGAAATACTGTAGTGCTTAAACCTGCAGAAAGTACCCCTACATCTATCATGATATTAATGGAGCTGATTGGCGACCTATTGCCCCCGGGCGTAGTTAATGTGGTAAACGGATTTGGAGCAGAGCTGGGTCGCCATTTGGTAACCAATCCCAAGGTAGCTAAAGCAGCTTTCACGGGCTCTACCCCTACCGGTCGGTTAGTGATGCAATATGCCACAGAAAACATTATTCCCGTAACCTTGGAACTGGGAGGAAAATCACCAAACATCTTCTTCAGATCGGTAATGGACCAAGATGATGCCTTTCTTGATAAAGCAATAGAAGGTGCGGTGTTGTTTGCCCTCAACCAAGGGGAAATCTGTACTTGTCCATCAAGACTATTGGTACAAGAAGATATCTATGAAAAGTTTATAGCTAAAGTAATCGAAAGAACCGAAGCCATTAAAGTCGGTAGTCCATTAGATCAAACTGTAATGATGGGGGCTCAAGCTTCTAAAATCCAATTTGAAAAAATAAAATCATATATCGAATTGGGCAAACAAGAAGGAGCAGAACTTTTAACAGGTGGAGACATCAATCAATTACCCGGCGAATTGGAAGGAGGTTATTATATCAAACCTACTATCTTCAAAGGGCATAATAAAATGCGCATCTTCCAAGAGGAAATTTTTGGACCTGTGCTCGCCGTTACTACCTTCAAAACAGTGGAAGAAGCCATTGCCATTGCCAATGATACATTATATGGCTTGGGTGCTGGTGTGTGGACACGAGATGCACATGAGCTATACCAGGTACCTCGTGCCATTCAGGCAGGACGCATATGGGTAAATCAATACCATGCCTATCCTGCAGGTGCACCTTTTGGCGGTTACAAACAATCTGGCGTAGGTAGAGAGAACCATAAAATGATGTTGGGTCATTATCGTCAAACAAAAAACATGTTGATCTCTTACAATAAGAACAAATTAGGCTTCTTTTAGTAGCTAACCAATGAAGATAAGAGATTGCTTCGCAAAGCTTGCAATGACTAAAAATCAAATGTCTTTGCGAGGAAGAATGACGAAACAATCTCTATTGGAAACTATAAAAATAACGTAAAATGGTTAAGCGATTAGACAGTACCGAAAAAGCAAAAGAACTGATACGAGAACTAAAAGCCCAATATGGAGAGCTGATGTTCTATCAAGCAGGTGGATGCTGCGAAGGCACCCAACCCCAATGCTTCGAAAAGGGTGGCTTCTATGTCAGAATGAATGATGTATGTATAGGTACTATTGAAAATTGTGAGTTTTGGGTAGATAGGGACTTATTTGAATACTGGAAACACTCACATTTTACGCTCGATGTATTAGATGGTTTTGGCGTTGGGGGATTTTCATTAGAAACACCACTAGGCAAGACCTTTAAAATACATTACAGGTTGTTTACCGAAGCAGAGCTAAACGACCTAGAACCAATTACCCATGCAAAATAATTCTTAGTTTATATTTTGGTTTGATTTGCCAGCGGGCCGAAGCCTGCTGGCTTTTTTAGTATTAAGCCTCCATATGTGCATCAAATCTTTTTTATAACTGATGGAGGTCACACTTCAAACCTCCTTGTCTTGCTATTTTTAATTATTCAATAATTGTTCACTAATTTATTTCGTTATGCTTCCAAAAACCATGAAAGCAGCTGTTGTCCGAGAATTTGGGGCACCGTTGCATATCGAAGAAGTTGAGGTTAAAAGACCAGGCAGAAACCAAATCCTGGTCAAAGTTATCGCCAGTGGCGTATGTCACACCGACCTTCATGCTGTAGAGGGCGATTGGCCGGTAAAACCCAAAATGCCTCTTATTCCAGGTCATGAAGGTGTTGGATACGTAGTAGCAGTAGGGCCTGATGTAAACAATGTTAAGGAAGGCGATGCCGTAGGCATACCTTGGTTATATAGTGCATGTGGCTGTTGCGATCATTGTATTACGGGCTGGGAAACTTTATGTGAAAGCCAACAAAACGGTGGTTATAGCGTAGATGGAGGTTTTGCAGAATATGTAATTGCAGATGCACGTTATGTTGGACATTTACCAGCAAATACAAATTTTCTAGAGATGGCCCCTATTTTATGTGCCGGTGTTACCGTTTACAAAGGATTAAAGGAAACTGAAGTAAAGCCAGGAGAATGGGTAGCCATTTCAGGTATTGGAGGTTTGGGGCACGTAGCGGTACAATATGCTAAAGCCATGGGCATGCATGTAGCAGCGATAGATGTAGGCGATGATAAACTGGCATTGGCTAAAAGACTTGGTGCAGACTTAATTATAAATGCCAAACATCAAAATCCGGGCGAATTCTTAAAAAAAGAAACCGGTGGTATGCATGGGGCACTCATCACTGCGGTTTCTCCAATTGCCTTTAAACAAGGTTTAGAAACATTGAGAAGAAAAGGTACAATGGCCCTCAATGGCTTACCTCCAGGCAATTTCGACCTATCTATATTTGATACTGTACTTAATAGAATTACCATTAGAGGATCCATTGTAGGCACACGCAAAGATCTACAAGAAGCCATAGCATTTGCCGTAGAGGGCAAGGTTAAGGCAAATGTAACTGCTGCTAAGCTAGAAGACATCAATGAAGTATTCTACCGTATGAAAAAGGGACAGATTGAAGGTAGGATGGTATTGCAAATAGCAGATTGACAATTTAATTTAGTCAACTTATACAGAACCAGTAAGCCATGGCTTACTGGTTTTTTATTTTTTTTAATAAAAATGCCATGCAAAAACCTAATCTTTGAATATTAGACTGATGATTATGTTACGTAAGATTTTGGCCATTACCTGTACTTTAATTACATTGTTCGCCATTAAAGAAACTATTTTTATCTTCACCACTTCGCAAACAGATATTGTTGAACATAGAGATCAATTAAAATTAGTTAGCTTAAGCATCACCATTCCATTAATGATCGTTAGCCTATGGCTATGGCGACCAAAACCCAAACCATAATTTTATAAAATGAGCAGTATTGATGATTTGAAAAACTTAGCATCGCAATTAATTAAGCTGTCCAAAAGATAAAGCTGGTATTGAAATAGCCGATGTTATGCATGAAAGCAATTTCGGAATGACCAAACACACCATCGACGCATTAGATATTAGCAATAATGATAGCATCTTGGAATTGGGACATGGTAATTGCAGGCATTTACCTGAGATTTTAAACCGGGCTACAAATATTTCCTATTATGGCTTAGAAATATCAGAATTAATGCAGGCTCAGGCCATGCTGATCAACAAAGCTGCTGTAGCAAACCATAAAGCTTTCTTTCAATTATATAATGGGGATACCATTCCCTTCCCATCGAATTCCTTTGACAAGATATTAACCGTAAACAGCATCTATTTCTGGAAAAATCCAATTGAGCTATTAAAGCAACTTCATGGGCTGTTAAAACCAAATGGCCTACTAGCTATAGGCTTTGCCGACAAAACGTTCATGGAGACCCTACCTTTCACTCCTTATGGTTTCGAGCTGTACAACAGAGAACTAATGGAAGCACTAGCTAATAATGCTGGTTTTAACCTATTATCAATCAGTGAGCATAGAGAAACGATAAAAAGCAAAGCAGGTGAGGAAGTCAATAGGCTTTTTTATGTGGCTACCTTAAGTAAGTAATGGCCAACAAATTTGATCTTTAGCTAATTTAATCTACAATATTAGGTATTGCATAAGTGATTAAAATGGGCAATTGCTTTCTTCAAAGCTTATCAGAAATGACCTTATGATATAAAAAACTGGATCTTAACCTAAAAATTTATTTTTAAGCGCTGCTGTAGGTACCCAACATAGCTCTTGCTTACCAAACCATTTATATCGATTGCTGGCTATAAAAGCATAAACTACATTACGTATGAAAGAAGGCACTATGATAAAAACATAGAGCAGCGGCCATAAGCCGTTTAGCTTTTTCAACACCCTTAATGCTGCTGTAGATTGCTCGTAAATCTTTCCATTTTCCAATAGCACAAAACTATCTCCTCCTCTTGTTTTAAGTTCGACCGAAGAAAGCTGCTTTTGTGCAAAATCGCTTTGCAAGGCCGCAAATCTAAAGTGATCAAAAGGATCTCTTTTAATTACAAATTGAACTGCCCCGCTGCATAAATTGCAAACACCATCAAAAAAGATAACCGGATGATCTTCCATGCCAGGCAAATTAGTCAATCGTTGTAAATTATTTAGATATCAAGCTATTATTTTACAAAGCAAAATATTATTATTTTATAATTTTGGCTTTACAAACACTTATAAAAAAATATTTCGTTTGACGGTCCTAAAATTTATTTTTAGGCTCTATCATTCTATACATCATAAAAAATGAGCAACAGGTACACTTACATCAATGGCAATCTGGTTCTCGAGAATGAGGCCAAAATCTTGGTAACAGATTTAGCAGTGCAACGCGGCTATGGTATTTTCGACTTCTTAAAGATTGTAAATGGCAAACCCATTTTTATCGATGATTACTTTAACCGTTTCTATAACTCGGCCAATGAGATGAACCTTAAACTTCAGATAGGCCGACAAGAGTTGCGGAAGGCTATTTCAACCTTATTGGATAAAAACAATATCGCTAATTCTAGCCTGAAGATGATATTAACCGGTGGATATTCCGAAGATGGCTATTTAATAGCAGAACCTAACCTCATTATCGTTCAGGCCCCATTTGAATATGATCCTTCAAGTTTCCACAAGGGCCTAAACCTTTTATCCCATAATTATCAGCGACAATTACCTACTGTTAAAACTATAGATTATTTGCAGGCCATACGCTTACAACCTCTTTTAAAATTAAAGCAGGCCGATGATCTGTTATACCATCATAACGGAGAAGTAAGGGAATGTCCTCGTGCCAATGTCTTTATGGTAAAAGATAATGAGGTTTTAACACCTAATACAGCTATTTTAAGGGGTATAACGCGCAGCAAAATTTTGGGTATAGAAAGAGACGGAATAAAAATAAGGGAGGAAGATTTTAACTTAGATGACCTCGCCAATGCCGACGAGGCTTTCATTAGTAGTTCTACCAAAAATATTTTACCCATATTTAGCTTAGATGGCAAGCCAATTGCAAATGGGAAAACCGGAAACATAACTGCTTCGTTAAGCAATAGTTTATTGGCATTAATTAATGCCTACTAAAACTACCATAAACCATTAATCAAATTAAAAATTTGAAAATTACTTATATTTTATTGTATTTTTACAATTCATCAGATGATATGATGATAAAACTATGACGATCATACAAAGAAAATCCTTGGCACAAGAAGTAGCCGATGCCCTAAAAATAAAGATTGGCGACGGCACTTATCAACTTAATGAAAAATTGCCTACCGAGCCCGATCTGATGAAGCAATATGGCGTGGGCCGATCTACCATTAGGGAAGCCATTAAACTTTTAGGCAATTCTGGATATGTCACCGTACAGCAAGGCATAGGTACCTTTGTAACCAGTATAAAAGGAAGTGCCGAATTAGACCATAAAATAGAAAAAGCTAATTTTACCGATTTACATGAAATAAGACAGTTACTAGAGATTAAAATAGTTGAACTAGCTGCTTTACATAGAACGGAAGAAGATCTGATCAAAATAAGCAAAGCACTGAATGATCGAAATCTATTTGCCAAAAATGGAGAAACAGGACCATGTATACATGCCGATATCGCTTTCCATGTGGCTATTGCCGACAGCTGTAAGAATAGTTTACTGGCTGAGCTGTATAAAACTACATCTGTTCATATTACTAAATTCTTCATTGATCAATATTCAGACACCAGCACATTTATCGATACACAATTGCTTCATGAAAAATTGTTCCAGCATATTAAAAACCAAAACCCTAAAAAAGCACTAATCATTATTAATCAAATCATCAATATATAATTATTTTTTACTTTAAAACATCAGATGACCTGATGAATTAGCACATGAAAACTTCACCTTCAAACACTTCCTCTATCGAGGTAAACCAAACCGTTTACACTATTTTATTTGCGATTAGCTTTTCGCATTTGTTAAATGACCTCATCCAATCGGTCATTCCTGCAATTTACCCAATGCTCAAGGACAATTTTAAGTTGAACTTTACACAGGTAGGTATCATCACCCTGGTCTTTCAATTAACGGCCTCAATACTTCAACCCTTTGTAGGTTTATATACAGATAAAAAACCCCATCCAAAATCGTTGGCCATAGGTATGGGATTTACATTTCTGGGCTTAATTTTTATGGCCTTTGCCAACAGTTTCTATCTTGTATTAGCCGCAGTTAGTCTAATTGGCATAGGCTCCTCTATATTTCATCCAGAAGCTTCGAGGGTTGCTCACTTGGCTTCTGGCGGCAAGAAAGGTCTAGCTCAATCTATTTTCCAGGTTGGCGGCAATGCTGGTGGGGCAATTGGCCCCTTATTAGCTGCCCTGATCGTAATTCCATTTGGACAAGCCTACATAAGCAGCTTTGCTATTTTGGCGGTATTAGCTATGGTCGTTCTTACTTTGGTTGGCAAATGGTACCAAGCTAACCTTGTTCACAAAAAACAAAATCTTACGGTTAAAAAGGACAGTGAACAAAAACATTTGAGCAAACGTACCGTTACCATTTCCATTATGATATTGTTGGCACTTATATTCTCCAAATACTTTTACATGGCTTCGATGACGAGCTATTTCACGTTCTATCTTATCGACAAATTTGGTATAAGTGTGCAGCAATCGCAGTTTTATCTTTTTGCATTCTTAGCCTCTGTGGCTGCAGGCACTATATTGGGCGGTCCACTTGGAGATAGATATGGTAGAAAACTGATTATATGGGTATCCATCTTAGGTGCTGCGCCTTTCACCATACTATTACCTTATATGAACTTATGGGGCACTATTATGATGGCCATTTTTATAGGCCTAATCATATCTTCTGCCTTTTCTGCAATATTAGTATATGCCACAGAATTAATTCCAGGTAAAGTAGGTATGGTTGCAGGCTTATTTTTTGGTTTTGCATTTGGTATGGGGGGCATTGGCTCTGCATTACTTGGCTGGCTTGCCGATCATAAGGGTATAAGTTATGTTTTTTCCCTATGCTCTTTTTTACCTCTAATTGGAATTGTTACAGGACTTTTGCCCAATATTGAAACGAGAAAAAAATAATATGCATGTTACACTACATCTTAAAAATTTAAGATGTAGTGTAACAATTCATCTGCTCTAATCCGGAAAAATCGGTCCCTTATTATCGCTAAGCTCATGTTGTTTCAGCAGCTTTTTCTTCTTAAAATAAAGAACCGTATAAGACAATACAAAGCCCACAATGGCAATAATCAACAGGTTATAGATATAGGGATAGGTCAAATCTGCCGGTCCATTCTCTATAATTAAGATCCTAAATACGGGCAAAAAATGAGTTAAAGGAATAACAGAAGCTATATATTGTACCCATACGGGCATTTGGCTCAAAGGCCATGTAAATCCTGACAATATAAAGCTTGGCGTGGCGATCACCATTAATACTTCTGTAGCTTTTAATTGGTTAGGTATCAGTATACTCACCAATATGCCTATAAAGCATACAGCCAATACAAATAAACCTGCTACCAAGGTTAGTATGCCCAGGTTTTGATAGAAAGGGATGTTGAACCACCAGGTAAACAACCAGTAAATAAGCCATATCCCAAAACTCATAACCATATAAGGAATGATCTTGACCAAAATTAGGTTTAAGGTAGAAGCAGATTTGTTCACCAAAAACTTAAAAGTATGGTTTTCAAATTCTGAGGCAAAGGACAATGCCAAACCCAACATCAACACCTGTTGCAAAACCGTGGCCAAAATACCAGGCCATAAGAAATACATATAATTGGTAGACCTATTGTTCTTTTTGATAAAAGTAGTTTTAAAAGGTTCATACTGGCTCATCAATAAATTTTCTGGCACCCCTTGCTTTCGTAGGGTTTCCAACTGTACCCCAACCTTTAAGGTACCCAAGCAAACCTGCAATGCGGTAGAGGCATAATTGGCTGTCAATACGTTGGCCGTATTTACAATGGTGGTAATTTCTGGGTATTTCTTAGTAAGCACTTGTTTTTCAAACCCTTCTGGTATAATCACAATACAAACAGCATCTTTCTCTATAGCTAGTCGGCTTAGGTTGCTCTCATCCGCTTTAAGTACAGCAATGGTCAATACTTCATTATCCTCCATCATTTGCACAGCCTTTTTGCTCATTTTGCTCTGGTCATGATCTACGACAATGATTGGCAGATGGGTCACCTTGCCTTTGCTATATACGTAGCCTAATAGTACACCGTACATAATAGGCGCCCCTATAAATAATATTCGCAATACACTATTATTCCAAAATAGCCCAAATTCACGTTTCAGTAATTCGAAAAATGTTTTCATCATTTTTTAGCTATGGTTACCGTCGATTTTGTCAATACTTCATTTGCCTGTACAACTTCTTTGGGTTCAACAGTTATTTCATATAGCGCATCTTGCATATTATAATCAGGATAAGCAGTAGCTATATTGGCATATGCCCCTATCTGTTTAATGTTCCTTATCACTCCTTCTATCTTCATATTATTTTTATAAGGCACACTTACCTGTAGGTTTTCTCCTTTTTTATAGTTTGCCAAACTACTTTCTGGAATGGTAAAGCGGAAATACACACTGTTCTTTAAAGATCCAGTAAATAAGGTGTATCCGGGCAAGGCCAACTCGCCCACTTTTAAGGTAATGGTTTCGAGTGTCATATCTTGTGGAGCAATAATATAACGTTCTTTTTCAGCTGTTTTCACTTCTTGTAATGCACCCAATGCCCTATCTTTTTGTCCAAGGGCCATAGTTTGCTGCTCAATTCGCACCCCATTTTTAACGTCGGCTATTTCGGCCTCCACAGCAGTTAGTTGTGCCAATGCACCATGATATTTGGCATATACCTCATCATATTGTTGTTGCGGCACCAGCGAATCAATTACCATGGCATCAATTCTTTTAAGCGATTTTTTGGCAAATTCATATTGTTCTTTCAATGCGTCCTTTTTGGCATTAAGCTGCTTCAACTGGTTTGCCGTAGCGCCATGTACACTCATATTGTATTGTGCATCGGCCGATGTGACGGCCCCTTCTGCCTGTGCTTTTTTAGCCTCTACCTCTGGGATATCCAAAACTGCCAATGTATCTCCCTTTTTTACCAAATCGCCTTCACTTACCTTAATTTTAGCTATACGACCTGCTATTTTACCTACAACTGCTATTTCGTCCCTTTCTACTTTTCCCTGTATAAGGTTATCCATATTATTTTTTCTGTTGCAGGAAACCAGTGCAAACAGCCCCATAATGATAAAAGTATATTTTCCCATAACTTATTTTACTTGAAGTGAGTTTTGTAAATTTCCGATAGATGAAAAGGTCTCTAAAGCAAGTCGTCTCTGTTCAACTATGCTATTAATTTTTTGTAATGACACCTGATAGATATCAGTTTCTGCAGTCAAACGTTCTGTTACATTTATAAGCCCCAGCAGATACTGTTTTTGTGCAACGATTAAATTATTTTTTGCTATTTTTTCACGTTGTTTGGCTATATCTATCTGCTTCAATAGGGTTTCATACTGGGCACTGTTATTTTGTAACTGCAATTGAACTTTTTCTTTGGAATCGGCCAGTTTATTTTCTATTTGCCTGATATTAATTTTAGCCTCGTCTATTTTATGTTTACGTTCAAAGCCACTAAAAATCTCCCATTTCAAAGCCACACCAGCTATAAAATTAGGATACAGTGTAGCTTCATTAAGCCTTAGATTATAATGATTACCAGTTAATGGGCCTGTGAAGCTCGTTCTGGCATCAAAAACCGAAGCGTAGCTATAACTACCAAAAGCACCTATAGTTGGCAAAAAAGTACCTTTTTCTTTTTTAAGTGCATATTGATAAGCATTTTTAAATGACTCTAATGCTTTTATCTCCGCTCGGTTATCGGTATTAAGTAGCCCATTCAATATAATAGGCTCCAACTCATAAACCACACTGTCTATCTGGTTATCATTATAATGGGTCAGCAGGTGTATTTTCTGGTAAAGCACCTTATGTTTTCCTTCCAGCTCTATCTTTTTTGAAGAAAGCTCTAGCGTTGCTAATTTTATCTTATCACGATCGTAAGGAATGGCCAGTCCATTTGCAATGGCTTTTTCTACCCTTTCCGTTTCCTTATTTAGTCTTACCTCACTTTCATCTAGTAACTTTTTGGCTTCATTTAATAGTCTTATCTGATCAAATGAATGTATCACGTCTTTTATAATAGAATCCTTTTGGGGAAGCAGCAACAATTCAGTTCCTTTCTGTTTAGCTTCCAAGGCTTTTGCACCATTTATGATCTGTCCTCCACTAAAAAGCACGCTTTTTGCAGTCAATCCTCCAAAGAATAAATTCCCTCTATTGTTCAGTTTCTGATCTGCAGAGAACAATGTTAATCCAGTAATAGGCAAACTTAACGTGGGAATATCCACATCTAACGTATTCTTAAAATAACCATACATTGCAGTTGCCCCTATAGTTGGAATATATTTATTAAGCACACTTTTACGCTCGATGGCTATTTTTTCGGCTTCTAAATAGTGGTTAGCTAAATTTCTATCTTCTTTAAGAGCCACATTTATAGCCCTCATCAATGTTTCCGAAACCTGTAATTGCTGCTGTGCATACAAGTTGGTTACATTCAGCATAAAGAAGCCAGCCATTATTAAAAATATCTTTTTCATATGCTATGATGTACCTATATTTTTATAAATTTTTTCAAATACATTCTTTACAGTGGTCATTTCCATTTCGGTTAGGCCAGTGGTAATATCATCTAAGGCCCTGTTTGCAACTTTCATTACCTTTTCTTCTGTTTTTACCCCTTTAGGCGTAAGAAATATGAGATTTAACCTTCTGTCTTTTGCATCGGGCCTTCTTTCTATATAACCATCGCGCTCCAAATTATCCAACAACCTGGTTATACTCGGCTTATCCCTTCCTGTTTCATCGGCTATTACTTGCTGAGAAACCCCATCTTCTTTCCATAACTGAACCAGGATAGTCCATTGTTCTTTGGTCAGGTTAATGGTATTCTGCTTGAATTTTTGCGTTAAAAATCTATTTGTATACATAAATAACCGACCTGTAAGCAAATTGTACCTATCTTCTAATGACATCATAATTTAGTTCTCTCAACAATAGTTGCTTGAACAACTACAAACAAGATCTTATTTTGTTTTACCATCATGCCAAATATTTATTTAACCGCAGAAAGCTATCTTATATAACTACCATATATTTATGAAGAACATAATTAAAAACCATTTTTATGATCTAAAAAAATAAACTCATTAAGGCATTTTTTCTAACCTTTTCAACTTTTTCCTTATATTTGCGCAATCCTAGTGCAATGCAAAAGAGAACACTGCTTAGCGGCCAAAAATTTCAGATCACAATTAAGCGACTTTGTCATCAGCTAATTGAGAATCATATCGATTTTAGCAATACTGTTTTAATTGGCATACAGCCAAGAGGGGCTTTTTTTGCCTATAGGGTTTATCAAGAATTATCAGACATCCTTAAGACCAACACCATACAAAAAGGCAATTTAGACATTACCTTCTTTAGGGACGATTTTAGAAGAAAAGACGGGTTGGTTACTGCTAGTAGCAATACCATTGATTTTATTATTGAAGGCAAACAAGTTATTTTAATTGATGATGTACTGTGGACTGGACGTACTATTCGTGCAGCTATGGATGCCTTATTGGCTTATGGGCGACCTGAAAGAGTAGAACTGATGGTACTCATTGACCGTAGATTTTCGAGGCATTTACCTATTGAACCTAACTATATTGGCCAACAGGTAGACTGTATAGACTCGCAAAAAGTTAAGGTCAGCTGGAAAGAAAACGAAGGAGAAGACAAAGTAGTCTTATTATCAGAACCGTCCTTGCCAAAACGAACATAAATCAAAAAACCGATTATTTGGCAAGGTAAGCTCTATCTGACAGTTGAAAACAATATAAAAACAGATAAAAAGCAATAGAAATGGCAGCAGACAAATTATCAACTAGACATCTTTTGGGCATTAAAGATATTAACCTGAATGATATTGAATTGATTTTCGAAACTGCTGATAATTTTAAGGATGTGATCAACAGACCCATAAAAAAGGTTCCATCTTTAAGAGATATCACCATTGCCAACATATTTTTCGAAAACTCAACCCGCACTAAACTTTCATTTGAATTGGCCGAAAAACGGCTTTCTGCAGATGTGGTAAATTTTGCTGCTTCATCTTCATCGGTAAGCAAAGGCGAAACCCTTATTGATACGGTCAACAACATCTTGTCTATGAAAGTAGATATGGTGGTGATGCGTCATCCCTATGCCGGAGCTGGCCAATTTTTGAGTAGGCACATAAAAGCCCAAATTGTTAACGCTGGAGACGGGGCACACGAACACCCTACACAAGCCCTATTAGATGCTTTCTCTATTCGTGAAAAATTAGGTACCGTAGCAGGCAAAAAAGTAGTCATAGTGGGTGATATCCTACATTCCCGTGTAGCTATTTCAAATATCCTCTGCCTACAGAAACTAGGGGCAGAAGTGATGGTATGTGGACCAACCACATTAATCCCTAAACATATTGCTGCACTAGGTGTGAAAGTTGAACATGACCTGATCAAGGCATTAAACTGGTGCGATGTGGCCAATATGCTACGTATACAATTGGAACGTCAGGATATCAAATATTTCCCATCGCAAAGGGAATATGCTTTAATGTATGGCTTAAATAAACAGATACTGGACAGTCTGGACAAAGAAATTGTAATCATGCATCCAGGGCCCATAAACCGTGGGGTAGAAATCACCAGTGATGTAGCAGATAGCAAGCAATCCATTATATTAAATCAGGTAGAAAATGGTGTAGCCATTAGAATGGCCGTACTGTATCTTTTGGCCAGCCAAAATGATAACTAAACATGACTACACAGGAACAAAAGTTCATCGATTACTGGGGAGAAAAAAGAAAGCAGTGGAACTGGAAAACTCACGCCTCCACAACTTTCCTGAAAGTTGTATTACCCTTATGTTTATTGATAGACCTAGTCAATTATTTCATTATTGGTGACACAGAATATACCTTTTTTACCTTTCGCCACCTATTTACTTTCTTCAAATACCTGATCATTCTTTCTGCCCTCATCATCTTGAGCACAGGCTTTATAGAATGGAATTATAATGAAAATAAGTATTGGCGTATCCAACGTAAGCATATGGATAAATTGCAATAAAAGGTCATTCTCCCCATCAAGCCCGCAAAAACAACACTTTGTTAAAAACTTTTAAACAGTCCATACGAAGCTCAATATCATTTCGTTAAATGTCTGTTATCAACAGATGTTAATTTCTTATGTTGATAGCTAAGGGCATAAATTCTATTTTAGTACCAACCATATTTGAAACTGATGCAAACTGTCTTTTTCTATTTACCTCAGTAAATTTGAAAAAATGATGATTTCATCTACTTAAAAAGAATATACACAGATGAAACCATTGTGTGTAGTTATAGATAACCCGAAATGCTTGATAAGCTCGGAATGGTAACTATACACGATTAAAAACAATTTACGCTAATGAAAAAAAAATATTTATTAGTTCCATTATTTATAGCTAGTGGATTTGGTGTTACCCAAGCACAAAGGAGTCCCTTGCTTAGCCTAAATCAAAATTACCAAACCGGTCTAGAGCTTTTACAAAACGAAAAATATGTAGCCGCTGCACAACAATTTAAACTGGTTGAGCAATTTAGAAGCAAAGCGAGCACACAACAACAAAGCAATGCAGAATTATCCATCATAAAAGAAAATGCCAAATTTTATACGGCAGTTTGTGCCATTGAACTAGGTAATGAAGATGCCGAAGCCCTTTTTCAGGAATTCATTAGGGAATATCCTTTAAATCCGAATACGAAGTTGGCTTATTTCCATATGGGGAAAGCTTACTTTGGCAAAAAAAACTATCAAAAAGCATTAGAATGGTTTGAACAAACTGATCCTAACTCCCTTTCCCAAAAGCAAAGATTGGAATATCAGTTTAAACAGGGTTACGCCTATTTCGAACTCAATAATTTTGAAAAAGCAGAACCTCTTTTCGAAAAAGTAAAAAAGGAGGAATCTCCATTTCAAGAGAGCGCTATTTATTATTTTGCCTATATCAATTACCTAAATAAAGAATATAAAACGGCTTTGACCAACTTTGAAAAGTTGAAAGGCTCTCCTACTTATGAAGCCAGCTATCCGTATTATATCACTTCAATGTATTACTTGGACGAACGCTATGACGATGTGATAGACTATGCCATTGCGTCCATGCAAAAAACCAAGCAGAAGTACGAAGCAGAAATGCTAAGTTTAGTAGCCGCCTCTTATTTTGCCAAGTCCGAATTCAAAAATTCAGAGAAATACTTTAGTCAATATTACGAAAAAGATAAAAACCAGGTTAAAAACAACCTATTTATTTACCAATATGGCTATGCCCTATTCCAAAATGGAAAGTACAAAGAATCGGTTAGTGTATTGGAAAAACTTAATGCAGATGATGTATATCTTCAAAATGGTATGTTTACCTTAGGTAAATCTGCACTAAAACTTAATAATAAAGAAAAGGCCAGAAGCGCTTTTTTTAGGGCTTCGAGATTAGACTTTGATAAGAACCTACAAGAGGAAGCTTGGATTAATTATGCCAAATTAAGTTATGAATTAGAATTTAATCAATTAGCCTTAGAAGCCACACAAAGCTTCCTGAAACAGTTCCCAAACTCTAAAAAGATCAATGAGGCCAAAACATTATTGGGAGAAATTTTATTGACCAGTAAAAACTATCAGGCAGCCATAGATATTTTGGAACCCATTCCCAATAAAACTGTAGAGGCTAAAGCCGCATATCAAAAAGTAACTTATTTCAGGGGACTGGAATTTTATAATGAACGTGCTTTTCCCAATGCCTTATCTATGTTTCTCCGCTCAGGAAATTTTCAGGAAGATAGAGAGATTTATGCCTTAAGTGTATACTGGATGGCAGAATCGATGTATGAACTTCGCAAATATGGCGAAGCGGTTAAAACCTTTGAAAAGTTTCTTACCATTAGCGATGCCGAAAAAACTGAAGTTTACAATTTTGCCAATTATGCATTAGGCTATGCTGCATTCGAAGATGAAAAGTATGCCAAAGCAGCCACCTATTTCGAACGCTTTCTAAGGGGTGCAGACAAAGATGCCAAAACGGTAAATGATGCCACCATGAGATTGGCAGATTCATATTTTGTGAATAAAAACTACGGAGATGCATTAAGCAACTACAATAAAATAATAAGCGGTAAACAAACTGGTGAAGATTATGCCTTGTTCCAACGTGGAATGATTCAAGGTCTACAGAAACAAGATGATGCAAAAATTATCACTATGCAAAACCTGCTTAACAAATTTCCCAACTCGAATTATGCAGATGATGCCGGCTTTGAAACCGCTTATACTTATTTCAACAAAGGGGAATTTGAAAAATCGAAAACCGATTTGGTAGGGTTAGTTGCCAAATATCCGCGCAGTAGCTATGTACCAAAAGCGCTAGTTACCATAGGTTTGGTACAATACAATCAAGATCAAGATGACCAAGCCCTCGAATCTTTCAAAAAAGTAATTAGAGATTACCCAAGTGCTCCAGAAGCTAAACAAGCGTTAGAATCGATCAAGAACATTTATGTAGACAGAGGCGACGCTAATGGCTTTATCAGCTATGCTGCCACTACGCCATTGGGCAATTATTCCATGAGTGAACAAGATAACATTGTCTTTCAATCTGCAAATAACATTTATCTAAAAGGAGATGCCAAAGGTGCGTATGAAGCCATTAATGCTTATTTGGAAAAATTCCCTAAACCTATCCATGACAAGGAAGCTAAATTTATAAGGGCCGAGTCATTGGTTAAACTGGGGCGTTCTGCCGAGGCAATTGCTGATTATGACTATATCCTAAATGATTGGACCAGCGACTATACCGAACGTTCGTTGATGAGTGTATCTAAAGTATTGATGCAAGAAAAAAAATACAATGAAGCTGTGGTTTACCTAAAAAGGCTAGAAACCACTGCAGATTATAAAGCTCACCACAGCTATGCCATTAACAATTTGATCAAAGCCTATGGGGAATTGAATATGCCCGATGACATGATCAAATATGCCGATATCATTAAGAACTCCGACAAATCTTCAGAAGAAGAGAAAAATAGTTCTGACCTATATGCAGGAAAAGCCTATCTATTAAAAGCCGACACTGCACTGGCCATCAAAGCATTCAATAACGTGGTAGCCAACACAAAAACTTTGGCAGCAGCCGAAGCTAAATATAATATTGCCGCACTACAATATGCAAAAGGCGATTATAAGGCCTCGCAAAAAACCTGTTTTGACCTGATCAACAATATGCCTTCCTATGATTATTGGGTAGCCAAATCATTTATTCTATTGGCCGACAATTATTTAGGACTTAAGGATAAATTACAGGCAAAATCTACGCTATTAAGCATCATTGAGAGATATGAAGGCAAAGATGATATTATTCCTACGGCAAAAGAGAAATTGGCAAAAATCAACTAGACACAAAAAAATGAGACTAAATAAAATCACTTATATAGCGCTAACCCTAATTTCTGGAACACTTGCCTTAAATGCACAAGAGGTGAAACCTCCTGAGAAAACCGAAAAAACGGTAAGTGAGGAGATCGAGATCATCAGGCCTTATAAACCTGTATTGGCCGAAGCGGTTAAATTGAGAAGAAGCCCTGATCTAGATAATATAAAAACTTACAAAGCTCGCTTTAACTATATATTAACAGACCGTAAACTTGAGCTGAATACCGACATCCAAAAATTACAAGCCCAACAATTGGCCAATGAACTCGAAGCCATTTTATTAAACAATTATGTTAAAGGGGGAGTTGGCAATCTGGGAACCCTTTTGGCTGAAGCCTATATTGGAATGGGCAAAGATCCAGCCCTACAAACAGGCATTTTTTTTAGGCACCTCAGCCAACAGGGCAAATTAAATAAACAGAATGAAAATACACAGCAACTGAGTGCTTTCGGACGTAGTATCGGAGAAAAAGCTACCCTAAATGGCAGAATTAATTATCAAAGGCACGGCCTTTATTTCTATGGTATTGATGAAGCCAATCCTACTTTAAATTCCAATCCTGAAAAACAGGCCTTTAATTTTTTTGAGTTGGAGGGCGAAGTCATCAATAAATTTACACCAGATGAAAATGCCTTGAGTTATGCTGCAAAAATTAATGGCTACCTTCTCAATGATAAATACAGCGCTAAAGAAAATGCCATCACCTTAACTGGTTATCTAAATAAAAGGATCAGTAGCTTTAATTTAGGACTTGCTGCCTCAGCCGAATTTGGGAAGACAAAGGATGTAAATACAGCAGTCTCTAACAATCTGCTCCGATTAAATCCTTATATTAAGCTACAAGCCGGTGGAGTGAAAATTATAGCAGGGATAAACCTTGCCCAAGAATTTAGCACAGTGTCCAACACCAGAATTTTTCCAGCCGTTACGGCCGATTTTACCTTAATTCCAGATTTCCTTCAAGTTTTTGGTGAATTAAAAGGTGATGTAAACCGCAATACCTTAAAAACCCTAACAGACGAGAATCCTTTTCTGAACCATAATATCCTCATAAAGAATAGCGTTGAAAAATTAAGCATTAGCGGGGGGGTAAAAGGTACCGGCGGTCCTGGATTTGGATATAAGGCACGTTTCTATAGCAAGGAAATTACCGATATGCCATTGTTTGTAAACAACTTTGGAGCCTTTAACAAGTTTGATGTTATCTATGATTTTGGCAAAACCAAAATATTGGGCTTAGAAGGAGAGCTAACCGTACAAGTAAGCGACAACCTTAAATGGACGGGAAAATTGAACATGGAAGATTATAAAGCTGGTGAAGAAAAAGAAAGCTATTTTAAACCTCAACTTAGGTTAAGCTCAAACTTTATGTTTACCCTGAACAAAAAATTAACTTTCGACGCATCCGTTGTAATGCAGGACGATAGCAAGGCTAAAGTGTTTTTATCCAACACCCAAAATCCTGATGGCACCTATCCTCCTATACCCGACTTTACAAAAGAGAATATTGTGAATGTTAAAGGTTTCGTAGACTTGGGCGTTGGAGCAACCTACAAAATCAACAATAAGTTTTCTGCATTTGCAAAAGCTAACAACATATTAAACACGAATTACAGTAAATATTTATACTACCGTGTAAATGGTTTTAATATCTTTGGTGGTTTAACCTATTCCTTTTAAAAGGTTAAAATTTATTATTGGTCGATACCAAATTAAAATTTATTTTTACCCAAATGGATATATTACAATACCTAATAGAGCTGCTTAAAATTCGTAAAGAAATTGGAATTGAAGGCTTAGGTACTTTATATAAGAAGAAAACACCCGGAAGGTACGATGCTGATACGCACACATTCTTACCTCCCAACTATGTGCTAGATTTCACGAATAGTGTTAAAGAAACAGCCCACCTTATACAATATATCCAATCAAAAAGAAATATTTCGACAGATGCGGCTAATTACTTTGTCAGTCAATTTGTAGAAGAAGTAAAAAAACAATTAAGAGAAAAAGGTGAATATCAATTAGATGGTCTTGGAAACCTAAAATTAGATAATGATCAAATTTCATTTACTCCCTCAAAAGATAGTCATGTAGGTTTTGACTTTTATGCCCTTCCCAGTATAACGGGAATAACAACGAAAGAAAAAACGGATAACCTCTCTTCTGATCAGCCTTCAGAAATCGAAAATTTGCAAGCGGGTACTGTACAAGATCAGCTTAAATCAACAAGCCAGACAGAAGATGTTGATCATGAAAAAATAGAAGAAAATTCTGTAGCTCTCCCTGAAATAGAAACTAATGAAGAAAATATTTCAGCAGAAGAGCAACATTCTATACCGCACACAGAACATTCGAATGTAGAAGATGCAAACGAAGAAACTTCCGTATCGGCACAAGAAGAGGAAAATATTTCTAACCATACCAATAACGAAAAAAGGATAGAAGAAGATTTCAATAGCGAAAGTCCTTCTTCTGCTCCACAAGAAAATACGGATCCGATAACAGACGAAAATGAAGTTTATGATGAGATAGGAGAAGTTGATGTAAAAAATCCGACCAACCATCCTGAAATTAAAGAAGAAAATCCAACCGCAGAAGATTGGGATTTTGAACAAGACAATATTATTGTAATAGAAGAAAATAAACCTCATGAAAATACAATATCAGAATTCTATCTATCTGATAAGACCAACGACAATAATGATGAAGATGATACTTTAAAACTTATTTCTACGACCAAAGAATGGGATTTTGACCAAGTAAATGACAAATTCGATATCAATAATTCAGACGATGAATTAATTGGCGAGTTTGATGAAATGGAAGATACACCCCAAATTGAAGAAGAAAAAACTTCAATGCCTTTGTATCAAAAAGTAACCATCTTACTTTTAATCTTGTTGGTTATTGGTGTAATAGCTTATTACATAAATCCCAATCTATTAAATAATTTTCATCGAAATGAAACCAATCCAGATGAAAAAATTGCGGTCCCTATAGAAGATCATAATCAGCTTAAAACACAGGCCGATTCCTTATCGTTTGCTGATAGCATTATGAAAAATGCAGAAAAGGTAGGATTGAAAGTAGAACCAGCAAAAGATACGATCAAGGTAACTACTAAAACCAAACCGGTAAACACCACTACTTATGAAATTATTGGAGCTGCTTTTGCTAAGGATCAGGAAGTAGAACAATACATTTCCCACATGAAAAAAAAGGGTTTCGAAGCTAAAATAGCGAATATGCCAGGTAAGATCTATAAAAAGATAAGTATTGCCTCCTATGTCAATCGCGATTCGGCCGATAAAGACCTCAAGAAATTGAGACTCCAATTGAAAAACTCTGACTTATATATTTTTGTAAATAAAAATCAATAACACACACATGATATTATTATTAACCACATTACAAGACTCTGTTCACAATCTTGCAGATACTACTGCACAGGCGGTAAAAACAGCTACAACGGCAAAGCCTGAAGACTTACATTTCATCGATCTTCTTTTGAAAGGTGGCTGGGTCATGATTCCCCTGGGCCTGCTTGCTTTTTTAGGCTTGGTCATTTTTATTGAACGTTATCTTACCATTAGAAAATCGTCAAAGAATGATACCAATTTACTGTTCCAGATTAGACAGAATATAAAAGAAGGAAGATTGGAAAGTGCTATCGCCCTGTGTAAAAATACCCAATCTCCTTTGGCAAGAATGTTAGAGAAAGGCTTAAAACGTATTGGTCGCCCTATTAAAGAAATTGAAGGTGCTATCGAAAATACAGGTAAACTGGAAGTTTCTAAATTAGAAAAGAATATTGGCATTCTGGGGATCATTGCAGGTATAGCCCCAATGCTTGGTTTTGTTGGTACTATTATTGGGGTAATCACCATTTTCCGTGAAGTATCTGTAGAAGGAGCTATTGAAATTGGTACCATCTCGGGTGGTCTATATACCAAAATGATCACCTCGGCAACCGGACTGATTATTGGAATTATGGCCTATGTACTCTATCATATCTTAAATATGATGGTAGAGAAAATCATCCTTAAAATGGAAACAGATGCAATTGATTTTATCGACCTACTAGAAGAACCCGGAAAATAATGAATTTAAAAAACAGAAAAAAGGGAAATGTAGAAGTTCATACCGCTGCATTAAACGACATTATGTTTTTTCTAATGTTGTTTTTCCTATTGGCTTCTGCAGTAGTGAATCCACAAGTGGTTAAACTCTTGCTGCCCCGATCTTCTTCAGGCCAACAGGCAAATAATCAGAAAACAGTTACAGTAAGCATAGACGAAAACCTGAATTACTTCGTTGATAAACAACCTGTAACCCTGGAAACTATGCAGAGCAGAATAGAAAGTTATCTGCAACAAGATACCGATGTAACAATTGTACTTTATGTAGCAAGAGGGGTTTCCATAGAAAATACCATGCAGGTTTTTGATGTGGCCAACAAATTAAAGTTGAAGGTTGTTTTAGCCGTAGAACAAAAGAAATAAAATGGTACCAAACCAAAAAGAAGAAAACAATTATCCAAAGGCATTGGCCATATCTACCCTATTAATGGTGTCGTTTATTGCGTTGAGCTTTATTTGGCTAATCGGCAAATTCGATCCTAACGAAGAATTGGGTATGGGCGGAATGGTGGTCAATTATGGTACTTCTGTTACAGGAATGGGAACTGACTATACCAGCATCGAAGAGCCTTCTATGGCTCCAAATGCCAATGGAAAGGCACCAGATAAGATTACGCCAGACCCAACTACAAAAAGTACCTCTTCGCAACTGAGCGACAAAAATATAACCACACAAGATAGCGAGGATGCAGTGAGTGTAAACACTAAGGAGAACAAAAGGAACGCTAATCCGAGCAGTACACAAAATGACAAACCTGCACAACCTTCTATTAATCCAAATGCCCTCTATAAAGGTAATAAGAACAATGCTACTGGTAAGGGAGATGGTACAGGTACAACCCCGGGCAATCAGGGAGACATAGATGGAGATCCATTGGCCCCTTTTTATGGAGATGGTGGTTCTGGCTATGGAAACAAAGCCCTACCCCTAAGTAATTTTAGGAATTTGGTCAAACCAGATGATGATGGTCAAGAAACCGGCACCATAATGGTCAAAATACAAGTAAACAAACAGGGAAGAATTATTGGCGCAACAGCTGGAGCTAAAGGAACCACATTTTCCAATGATGCCTTATTTAGAAAATGTGAACTATCCATGTTAAATGCTTCTTTAAATACCATAACTAATGGCCCCGAAATAAGAATATTTTATGTTCCTTTTGTCTTTAAGGTGAAGTAACCTGTACATTGTTTTTGCTTCCGTATAAAGGATACCTTATTTTAAATAAAACCCTGAAATTTCTAAGCTTGTTCAATTGCTATGGAGAAGTAAGTCTTCATCTGTTTACCCACTCTGACATTCTAAAAACACTCTTAGATCAGCTAAAATGTCCAAGACAATGCAATAATTATTCTTTTATTTCTGTTTTTCTTAATTTTACCTGCTAAGGACCAAAGAATGACTTTCGATCAGACGATAGATTATCTCTATAGCAAGCTGCCCATGTTCACCAGAGTGGGGGCAATAGCCATTAAAAAAGACCTGGACAATACCATTGTATTTTGCAACGCACTGGACAATCCTCAGTACAAATACAAAACCATACATGTTGGCGGCACCAATGGAAAAGGTTCCACTTCTCACATGCTGGCAGCCATCTTACAAAAAGCTGGTTATAAAACTGGTCTTTATACTTCCCCCCATCTCAAAGATTTTAGGGAAAGAATACGTGTAAATGGCAAAATGGTGAGCAAGCCATTTGTTAGTCACTTTGTTAAAAGTCAACAAGCGCTTATTGAAAAAATTGAGCCTTCTTTTTTTGAAGTTACAGTAGCCATGGCATTCTCCTACTTTGCACAGCAGAAGGTTGATGTGGCCGTTATTGAGGTAGGTTT
>NZ_JAELTN010000006.1 GCF_016428855.1 Pedobacter sp. ASV28 | reverse complement strand
GTTCAGGTACCCATTGAACGGCATACTCCATGTCTTTGGTAATCATATCCAAAATGGCCGCCTTTTTGGTACTTTTATAATTTTGTTTAGGAACCTCTAATAATTTGGTTACTAAAGGAACGTCACCGTACTGAAATACTAAACCGAAGTAGCGATAAGCCCTATGAAAATAGGCTCTCCCCTTATAAGCATTCTTGACATTTTCGCTTAAAGTAGTTACTTTATCTACATAAGAAATAACCGTATTTGCATATTTGATACCATTATAAGTTTCAGCCCAGTAATGATTGATATAATTACCATCATTACCATCGGGACCGGCAGCCCCGCTAGTTGGGCTTAGTGCAGAAAAATTGAAATTGACATTATTGGCATTCACATCAGTCTTCCCATAAACTGCTAAATCAGAAAACATATATTCGGTACCTATAACTACAGAGTTGGTATTAGCAGAAACATTGGTCCAATAAGAACGCAGATGCCTATCGCTAATGGCCAATGCGGCTTTTAAGCCAGATTCTGTACTGAAAGTAGCTTCTGGCTCAAATATTGAAAGTGGGTCTGGTTTAAGGAAAGCCTTCTTACACCCTCCCATAAACATCAAACTACCTAAAGAAATGGATAGCGTGAGTATTGATAAAGTTTTTTTGCTATTATATTTGAATAAGTTCATATCTGATTTTTTAAAGGGTTACATTTAAACCAAGTGAAAAAAGACGAGTAGCCAAACCTCCTGTTTCTGGATCACCATATTCCCAGTCTTTTTGCCAAGTAGCCACATTACGCACTGAGCCAAATACCTTCACTTTTTGGATATCCCATTTGCTAATTAATTGTTTTGGTAAAGAATAACCAAAAGAGATATTCTCTAAACGTATGAATGAGCGATCATATAATTTATTTGCACCTGCACCAGTAGGAGCCTGGGCATCTAATCTTGCATATTTGTTAGTTGGATTTTCAGGTGTCCAATATTCTTTCGCAAACGTGTTAAAGTTATTAGTGATTAAAGAACCGCCATTATCTTGGTTAAGATAGTTACCATCTAAACTTTTATGTCCCATGTACGAATAGATATTGATACCTAAACTAAAGTTCTTGAAAATGGTAAAATCGTTACGTAACTGCCAGTTAATGGGTGGCGCTGTTTGTCCTAAAAACTCTTTATCATTATCATCGTATACAGGCGTAATACTTCCATCTGCATTTTTGATATCATTTGCCGTATAATTATTCGCTATTTTAGGATCACCTGGACGTTGGTTATAGCGTTTAGCCTCGGCAGCTTCATTTGCCTGCCAAATACCTGTTACGCGATAATTCCAGATCTGGCTAATTGGCTTTCCAATAAACCAGCCATTACTGGTATCATCCATCTCTCTTCTGCCTATTACATTTCCAGAAGGATCTATGATGTCTTGATAGTCATAATAAAGGTGCTTAATTTTATTTTGATTATAAGAAAAAGTAAAACTTGTCCTCCACTCAAAATTATCACGTTTAATGTTTTGGGAACTAATAGAAAGCTCAAAACCCCGATTCTGTACCTCACCTAAATTTGTGGTAATACTATTAAAGCCAGTAAAGCCCGGAAGACGCTCAGACATGATCATGTCATGCGTTTTCATTGAATAATATTCGATCGTACCTGTGATGCGATCATTAAGAAAACCAAAATCAAGCCCTAAGTTTAATGCAGCTGTTTTTTCCCACTGTAAATACGGATTAGCCATACGGTCAACCAATAGATACTTCACCTCTTCCATGCCACTACCTACAATATAGCCCATTGTTCCTCCCAAACCAGAACCTAAATTTGCTAAAGAGATGTAAGGATCTGCTAAAGAGCGGTTACCATTTTCGCCATAAGAAACCCTTAACTTACCAGAACTCATCGGCTTCCAGTTAAAAAACTTCTCGTTAGTAAAATTCCAAGCCAATGCTACTGCAGGGAAAGTAGCATAAGGATTATTTTGTCCAAATGCAGAATAACCGTCACGACGTACCGAAGCCGTAAGCATATATCGATCATCATATGAATAAAAAACTCTACCTAATAAACCATCAGCTGTTTGACGCGAATCGTAACTTGAAATATTATTGTTTGCTCTTGTTCCGTTGGCCACATTATGGAAACCCAAGGCATCTGTTGGTAAAATATTTCTCGCTTCTATTCTTTCTTGCCAAGATTGACGCTCTTCCGCTTCTTGTACCAAAGTCACATTTAAACGATGTTTACGAGCAAAAGTATGCTCCCAATTTAAGGTATTGTTCAAATTCCAATCGAAGTTTTTAGAGGTTTCACGATCTACACCTCGGTTAACAGGAAGAGACTCTGGCAATGCCGCAGACATGAAATAACGGTTGTAAAACCATTGCAAACGTGGAGAGGCATTAAATGAATAAGTGATATTGAATGGCAATTTCACCTTAGCATTAAACATGGTGTTTAACACCGTATACCCTTTTTCTAGTTCTAAATATTGTCTGTCAAAATCATAATTCACACCTCTTTTGTTCGCTCCTCCATCACCCATTGGGAACTGCGAAAGACTGCCGTTAGCTTCACGGTAGTGACTAAAAGGCGCATTCCTAATTTGATTAGCATCCCAATAGTTTAATCCCAAACCAGGTGTCAAATCACCATCACTTCTGTTTTGAAAGTTAATATTTGCGCCAATCTCTAACCATTTATTCACTTTTCCTTCTAATTTTAAGTTAGAGCGGATGGCCGTATAATCATTATAGTTTATTGCACCCTCATTTTTAAGATAGCCCATAGACATATAATAATTCATCTTATCATTAGCACCAGATACACTTGCATTATAATCTTTGTTAAATCCAGTACGGAAAGTATGGTCATACCAATCGAAAGTATTCCCTGCCAAATAATCAATGATGGTACCTCCGATCAAACCTAAACGCTTAGCATAGATACTAGCGTCAGATTCACCCGCAACATTAGTAGTATATGCACGCCATTGGGCTAGGCTAATCCCATATTTACCAATATTGGCTGGGTTTTCGTACAAGCCAGGTCTAGCTACAGTTGATGAATTCTGATAAGCTTCGTATACTCCAGTAGTGGCATTAAATCCGTAAGTATCTTTTTTATACCAGTCTTCACGGTATTTCATATACTCCTCTGGTCCAAAAACCTCTCTATATTCACTCTTTACGGTAGTACCTATATTTGAATTGAAATTAACTACTGGCTTTCCTTGTTTTCCTTTTTTGGTCGTAATAATAATTACGCCACTGGCTGCCCTAGATCCATATATTGCCGCTGCAGAGGCATCCTTTAATACATCAATTTGCCCGATATCATCAGGATTAATTTCAGAAAGCTCTCCATAAAAGATCATCCCATCCAATACAATTAAAGGATCATTATGCCCCCCTCCCGTATATACAGAACGTTGTCCACGCAGTTGCATAGAACCTCCACCTTTTGCAGAAGGATCATATCCTACGCTTAAACCTGGGGTACCACGTAAGATGTCCTGTACGGTTTTTGGATTTTCATTGGCAATATTGTCTGGAATGACCTGTACAATCGAGCCTGTAAGGTCTTTTTTCCTCATGGTACCGTAACCTACTACCACTACATCGTTCAAGTTCTGTGCGCTTTCCTTAAGGGACACATTATAGACCGAAGCTGAGGTCAAAACAACCTCCTGCTTTTCATAGCCTATAGAAGAAATCTCCAAAATACCGGTAGCAGGAACCCTGAGTGCAAATTTACCTTCTGCATCCGTACTCGTACCATTGGTCGAGTTTTTCAGTTTTACTCCGATACCGGGCAGGCCTGCACCTGTTGTAGCATCCTTAACGGTACCATTAATTAAACGAGCGGCATCCTGAGCCATCCCTTCCTCTAGGCCTACTCCTATTAACAGAAGGAACATCAGGAACGCTAATCGTACTTGCGTAAAATTTCTGTTCATAATTTGATTTGGTTTATAAATGGTTATTTAATAATTGTTATTTTGACATTTATAAAAAAGTAGCCATTAGATCCATCTTTCTCTCGAAAAGGCAATTTGTTCATTTGTGAAGGATAAAGGTTAATACTTGGTTATAATATAGCTAGTTAGCCATTGTCAGCACTAAGTTAGGAAAAGATAAATTAACACCAAATTATAAACGTACTTTTAACGCTTATAATACATAAACAACTGTATATCATATATTTATTTTTATTTAAAACTTAAATACAACTTTAATTTAACATATAATTAACTAATAGACATGAACAGTCTCATGAAAATACTTGGTCAAAAGAAGGATTAAAAATACCCCTTCTTTGAATCTCCTTTCTGAAAACGTATAGTCAAATGAACCCTTAATCATTTAATATAAAATCAACCTGAAAAAAATTAGTATCCTCACCCTGTACCATTATTCCATATCTAACTATAAATGAACAAATTAAAACATATCACCTCTTAAATAATATATTAATAAGGCCATAAGCTGAAGAAGATTGTAAGCTATCGAGGTTAAAACAATCTTGTCTCTACCACCTTTCTTGTCTTCCTAAAAGGCTTTAACAGCAAAACCCAAATCGTTCTTTTAACTTTTTGCAAATATTTTTCGTTTTTCAAAAAAAATAAAAGTTAATTAGACGTTTATAATACTATGAAAAAAACCAAATATGTAATCGGTATAGACTATGGGTCTGACTCCGTACGTTCCATCATTGTAAATGCTGCCACTGGGGAAGAAATTTCGACAGCGATACATTACTATAAGAGATGGCAGCAGGGCCTATTTTGCAATTCCTCATCTAATCAATTTAGGCAACATCCTTTAGATTATGTTGATGGGCTGGAAAATACAATTAAAGCATGCCTAGCTAAAGTTGCTCATTTAGACGTTGCAAAAAACATCAGGGGAATTTCCATAGATACTACGGGATCCACGCCCGTAGCCGTTGACAGGAGCGGCACTCCTCTGGCCTTGACAGAAGGCTTTCAGGACAACCCCAATGCCATGTTTATATTATGGAAGGATCATACCTCCATTAGAGAAGCTGCTGAAATTAATGCCTATGCCAAAACCTTGGAGATAGATTATCTAAAGGACGTAGGTGGAATTTATTCTTCTGAATGGTTTTGGGCCAAACTATTACATATTTTAAGAATTGATGACAAGGTAAGGGCAGCTTGCTTTTCTTGGGTAGAGCATTGTGACTGGATTCCATTTCTTTTAACAGGAGGAACCGATGCCACTAAAATCAAGCGAAGCCGGTGTGCCGCTGGTCATAAGGCCTTATGGTCTGAAGCATTTGGGGGCTTGCCTCCCGACGATTTCTTTAACGGAATAGATCCGCTGTTGAGAGGATTCAGGCAAAACTTGTTCGAAGATACCTATACCTCGGATAAAGCCGCCGGACTAATCAGTCCCGAATGGGCTGATCGCCTAGGTCTTCCCACAGATGTAGTAATTGGTATTGGCGCATTTGATGCACATATGGGGGCCGTTGGTGGTCAGATTGAACCGTACCATCTCTGCAAAATTATGGGCACCAGCACTTGCGATATTTTGATTGCACCAACTGAGGATATTGGCAACAGAACGATAAAGGGAATTTGTGGTCAAGTCAATGGTTCGGTAGTCCCAGGAATGTTGGGATTAGAAGCCGGGCAATCGGCTTTCGGCGATGTTTATGCTTGGTTCAAAACCCTAATCAGCTGGCCACTCCAACAACTAGATAACACAAAGCTTATCGATATGGAAACAGCCACCGCGCTTAAACAAGAAATAGAAAGCAATATTATCCATGATTTAAGTGTCAAGGCTAGCCAACTAACTGAACAGGAAAGCATAGAGATTGCCATTGATTGGCTAAATGGCCGGCGCACGCCTGATGCCAATCAGGAACTGAAAGCAAGCCTTACGGGACTGAGCCTTGCTTCTGATGCACCTCGTATTTTTAGGGCATTGGCAGAAGCGACCTGTTTTGGCGCTAAAAGCATAGTAGAACGATTCGATAACCAAGGTGTAAAGGTAAAAGGAATAATCGGTATTGGTGGTGTAGCAAAAAAATCGCCTTACATCATGCAAATGATGGCTGACGTTTTAGAAATGCCGATCAGGATCCAACGCTCTGAACAAACCTGTGCACTTGGAGCGGCTATGTTTGCCGCTGTAGCTGCTGACCTATACCCAACTATTGAAAAGGCAGTGGAAACAATGGGAACCGGCTTTGAAAAGGTCTATATACCAAATCCCAATAGGCAGGAACTTTATCGCAAAAACTACATGAAGTACAAAACCCTGGGACAATTTACGGAACATTCAATGAAAGCTAATCTATATGAGTAAATATCAACATATCAAGGAAGAGGCCTATCAAGCAAATATGCTGCTACCTCAACTAAATTTGGTTCTTTTTACTTTCGGCAATGTTAGTGCAGCAGACCGGAACCAAGGTGTTTTTGCCATCAAACCCAGTGGCGTACCCTATCCTCAACTAACGTTAGATTCCATGGTTATTGTTGATTTTGATGGGAACATTGTTGAAGGCCAGCTCAGGCCTTCATCAGATACTCAAACCCACGCAGTACTGTACAAATACTGGAATGACATCAATGGTATTGTTCATACGCATTCCACCTATGCTACTGCCTGGGCACAGGCACAATGCGACATCCCTATTTTTGGGACAACGCATGCCGACCATTTAACAGTTGACATTCCCTGCGCACCGCCGATGAGTGATGAGATGATCAAAGGAAACTACGAATATGAAACTGGTTTTCAGATCATCAACCATTTCACAGCACTAGGCTTAAGCCACCATGATGTGGAAATGATATTAGTAGGTAACCATGCCCCTTTTACATGGGGCAAAACTGCAGCAAAAGCTGTCTATAATAGTGCAGTATTGGAATCTGTAGCCCAAATGGCATTATTGACCAAGCAGATCAATCCTCAGGCACCAGAGCTCAAGGAAGCGTTGATCAAAAAACATTTCGAACGAAAACACGGACCGGATTCATATTACGGCCAATAACATCATTAATACAGTATAACCTAAAAACCAAATGATCAATTTAAAAAATCTAGAGGTCTGGTTCATCACCGGAAGTCAAAACCTATATGGTGAAGAAACCTTAAAACAAGTGGCCCAACATGCCCAGCAGGTAGCAAAAGGATTGAACGATGCTGATCAGATCCCTGTGAGCATTACCTATAAACCAATCGTAAAAACGCCAGAAGAAATTTTCGACACCCTCCAACAAGCGAATGCGACAGCTAACTGTATTGGCGTGATTACTTGGATGCATACCTTTTCTCCAGCAAAAATGTGGATAAGAGGCTTAAGTATTCTTCAAAAGCCATTACTCCACCTACATACACAATTCAACCGGGATATTCCTTGGAATACCATTAACATGGATTTCATGAACCTGAACCAAAGTGCCCATGGAGATCGTGAATTTGGTTTCATGGTCAGTAGAATGCGCAAGGATCGAAAAGTTGTGGTAGGCCACTGGCAGGATGAAGAAGTATTGAACCAGATCAATACATGGAGCCGTGCAGCGGCAGGTTGGTATGATTGGCAAGGTGCCAAATTCGCACGCTTCGGAGACAACATGCGCTATGTTGCCGTAACCGAGGGAGACAAAGTAGAAGCCGAGTTAAAGTTCGGATTTTCTGTGAACACTTATGGTATCGGAGATCTGGTCGAGATTATCAATAGTGCAAGTGATCAGTCCGTCCATCAATTATTAGACGAATATGAAGAAAGTTATAATATGGCAGCCGAGCTTCGTAAAGGCGGCGAAAAACACCAATCAGTATATGATGCTGCAAAAATTGAAATTGGTCTGCGCAAATTCTTGGCCGAAGGCAATTTCAAAGGTTTTTCAGATACTTTCGAAGACCTGCACGGAATGGTCCAGTTACCGGGCATTGCTGTACAGAGGTTAATGGCAGATGGATTTGGCTTTGCTGGCGAGGGCGACTGGAAAACTGCGGCACTGGTAAGAGCTTGCAAGGTAATGGGCAACGGATTGCCTGGAGCCAATGCCTTCATGGAAGATTATACCTATCATTTCGATCCCACAAACTCATTGGTTTTGGGTTCGCATATGCTGGAAGTTGATGCCTCATTGGCCAAAGGAAAGGCAAGCTTGGAAGTACACCCATTGGGCATAGGCGGGAAAGCCGCCCCGGCCAGATTGGTATTCAACGTAGCCGGCGGGCCTGCACTGAATGCATCTATTGTAGATATGGGTAATCGTTTCCGCCTCATTGTAAATGAAGTTGAAGCTGTAGAAGCGGAAAATGAACTGCCCAACCTACCTGTAGCCCGTGTATTGTGGAAGCCATTGCCGAACATGAAAACTGGCTGCACGGCATGGATTTATGCAGGAGGAGCACATCACACGGCTTATAGCCAAAACTTAACAACTGCCCACTTTCTTGATTTCGCCAATCTAGCAGGAATAGAGTACATCAACATTGGTGTGGAAACTAAACTTGACCAGTTTAGAAACCAATTACACTGGAATGAAATATTCTATAAATAACTTAAAACTGGGCAGGTCCTAAAAACCTGCCTTATAACCTAAACCAATTATCAAACATTAGTATGAGCAATTTTTCATTAATTGATTATGCTGTTTTTATATTTTATTTTGTACTGATCTCTGGGTATGGATACTATATATACAGTAGAAAAAAAAACAAAGAAACATCAGGAAGTCATGATTTCTTTCTTGCCGAAGGATCATTGACATGGTGGGCAATCGGAGCCTCTCTCATTGCTTCAAATATATCGGCAGAGCAGTTCATTGGCATGAGTGGCAATGGATTTGTGGTAGGAATTGCAGTGGCAGCCTATGAATGGGTCGCTGCAATTGCGCTGATTATCGTTGCCGTATGGTTTATCCCGGTGTACCTTAAGAATAAGATCTTTACCATGCCACAATTCCTTCAGACTAGGTATAACGAGACGGTAAGTTTGATCATGGCCATTTTTTGGTTGTTCCTCTACATCTTTGTCAACCTAACTTCCATCCTATACTTAGGGGCCCTCGCTATAAGTAACATGACCGACGGCACCCATTTCCATCTAATCATGGTGCTCTTATCTATTTTCGCACTTATCATTACCCTTGGTGGAATGAAAGTAATCGGATTTACAGATGTGATACAGGTATTGGTTCTGATTATTGGCGGATTGGCGACGACCTATATTGCCCTAGTAATGGTTAGCGAGCAGTTTGGTCTGGGCAAGGATGCACTTGCAGGCTTCACTGCGATGATGAAAGATGCACCTGACCATTTCAAAATGATTTTGGATAAACCGGGCCCTAATGCAAGTCAGGGAGAGATCAATAAATATTTGATGCTACCTGGTATTGCCATGTATTTTGCCGGTCAATGGATTGTAAACCTAAACTATTGGGGCTGCAACCAATACATTACACAGCGTGCGCTAGGTGCAGACCTTAAGACCGCACGTAAGGGAATTTTATTTGCAGGCTTCCTTAAATTGGGAATGCCCATCATTGTAATGCTCCCTGGCATAGCTGCTTATGTACTCCATAAAAATGGCGCGCTTCAACAAGAAATGGCACCCGGAGGCCATTTCAATGCCGACAATGCCTACTCTGCACTTTTAGGTTTCTTACCTACCGGTTTAAAAGGACTCTCATTGGCAGCACTTACGGCTGCTATCGTTGCCTCTCTTGCTGGTAAAGCCAACAGCATATCTACCATTTTCACCTTGGATATCTATAAAAAGTACATCAATAAAACTGCCGAAGAAAAAAAACTGGTAGGCATAGGTCGCCTAACGATCCTCATCTCTATTGTCTTATCCATTATCTTTACCTGGGATGACCTACTGGGCATTGGAGGTGAAGGAGGTTTTACATTCATCCAGAAATATACTGGCTTTATCAGTCCTGGTGTATTTGCTATGTTTATTTTGGGCATGTTCTGGAAAAGGACAACTGGAACAGCTGCCATTGTAGGGCTAATCACAGGCTTTGGACTATCGGTAGTATTCAATAACTATGCACCTGCTTGGTTCGGTAATGAGACCTTGCTCTATACGGCCTTTCCAAATGGAAAAGGTGGATATGAAATTCCATTTCTAATATGTATGGGCCTATCCTTTGCTTTTACCATGCTCGTAATGATCAGTATCAGCCTAGCGGGGCCAAAGGTCAATCCTAAAGCTTTTATATTGGACAAATCTATGTTCAAGGTAGATGCCTCTACCCTAGTACTCATAGTAATCACCTTGTTATTGATTACCTTGCTATATGTGAAATTTTGGTAAGCAAAGGGATTGGCATTAAACTGCCGATCTACATAGATCAATGATAATATTAATAGTCTACAGCATTAAATTAATTTTAAAAGAAGTCATAATGATGAGAAATTTGCTTTTTTTCCTGACAGTAATTACGCTGATATCCTGTAGTACGACCAAGCACCTAACGTCAAAACCTTACGCAAAGGGAGCATTCAAGACATGGGCACAAACACCGCCAATGGGTTGGAACAGTTGGGACTGCTACGGATCCACTGTAGAAGAACATGAAGTAAAAGCTAATGCAGATTATATGGCCAAAAATCTTAAGAAGCATGGCTGGGAATATATAGTGGTCGATATCCGTTGGTTTGTTGAAAATGACAAAGCAGGTGGTTACAACCAAGAGGATCCTCGCTATGTACTAGATGAATTTGGACGATACCTACCTGCGGTCAACCGTTTCCCTTCGGCAGCTAATGGCAAAGGTTTTGCCGAACTCGCCAATTATGTACATTCCAAAGGCTTAAAATTCGGGATCCATATCATGCGTGGCATACCCAAAGAAGCCGTTGCCAAAAAGTTACCCATAAAAGATGCCAAGGGTGTGACTGCCGATCAGATTTATTCGACGGAACTGCAATGTAAATGGCTACTTGACAATTACACGATCGTTGCCGATAAAGTGGGTGCCCAGGAATATTACAACTCCATTTTTAACCTGTATGCTGCCTGGGGGATAGATTTTGTAAAAATAGATGATCTGTCACGACCCTATCACCAGGCCGAGATCGAACTGATCAGGAAGGCAATTGACCAATGTGGGCGACCAATGGTATTGAGTACTTCTCCAGGAGAAACACCATTAGAAAAAGGTGCTCACATAGCTGAAAATGCAAATATGTGGCGTATGGTCGACGACGTATGGGATGTATGGAAAGACATCAAACATTTGCTTGATGTGGCACAAGGGTGGTATCCATACATCAGACCTGGAAACTGGCCAGATTGCGACATGATCCCTCTTGGCAGGATTTCGATCCGTGGTGAAAGAGGTACAGACCGTATGACACGTCTTACAAGCGACGAACAATATGCCCTGATGAACCTGTTTACCATCTTCCGTTCTCCACTAATGTTTGGAGGAGACCTGCCCAGCAATGACGAATTTACCCTATCCTTGCTGACCAATAAAGAGGTATTGAAAATGCATCGAGAGGGCACCGATGTGCGGCAAGTTTTCAGAAAAGATAATCAGGTGGCGATTACATCAAGAAATTCTAATACGGGCGCTGTGTACCTCGCAATTTTCAACATTGGGGACAAGGATGCAGAAACCATTACGGTAAACCTAAAAGACCTTGGCCTAAATAGCGATTGCAAGATAACGGAAATGTGGACCGGAAAAAATTTGGGCGTGGTGTCCAAAACATTCAATCAGGTACTGAGACCACATGCCTCTGGCCTTTACAGATTGATCAATTAACCGGAAATTTTCATCAATAGGCACACCGCAAAAGTAGACAGTAAATACCGTCTGTTGGAAGTTAAAACCCAATAAAAGATGTACACCACACGAAATGTTTTTCGCTATACTTTAAGCAAAACAATGAAAATGAACAGATACTTTATTTTACTGGTTGTACTGGCTTCCATCATACCAAAGACATCCTCAGCACAAAAGAAGGTGCAAGAAGCCCCTTTAGAAGGGTATTTGTTCGCCTACTTTGAGGGATCTGGAAAATTGTTAGAGCAAGAGCAATTGAGGTTTGCCGTGAGCAAAGATGCAGTAAATTGGTATGCACTAAACGACAATAAACCGATTATCCCTTCTTCCCAAATTTCTCAGACGGGTGGAATTAGGGATCCTCATATCCTACGCAGCATAGACAACAATTCTTTTTATATGGTGGCTACCGATATGTACGTTGCCAAAAACGGTTGGGGAAGCAACCCTGGCATCACCATGCTCAAATCAACCGATCTAATTAGCTGGCAGCATAGCATTATCGATCTGGCCAAGGCCTATCCCAAAAACTTTGGTAACGTAAAATGGGTCTGGGCACCCCAAACTATTTATGACATCAGGGCAAAAAAATACCTGGTCTATTTCACGGTCCAATTCCACGGAGACCATAAACTGGATTTTTATTCGGCCTATGCCAATAAAGATTTCACAGGTTTTGAGCAGGAGCCAAAATTAATGTTCAGTGCCAAGTATGGTGCCATAGATGGCGACCTCATCTTCAAGGATGGTATATATCATCTTTTCTACAAAGGAAATACAAAGGACAGCAAAGGCAAAGAATTTAAAAATGGCATACAAAAAGCAACCAGCAAGTCTTTACAGGGTCCCTGGACAGAAGATTTCAAATATCTGGACGCCTACTCTGACACTTCTGTGGTAGTGGAAGGTTCCAGCCTATTCAAACTTAACCATAATGATGAATATATCCTAATGTACGACCTCTATGCCAACGGACGATATGAATTCCAACGTAGCACAGACTTAAGTACTTTCACAAAAAAGCCCGAATCATTTACCAAAAATTTCAACCCGCGACATGGCAGCGTGATCAGTATCAGCAAAATAGAAGCTCGCCGCCTACATGCCAAATGGGGTGGTGTAACAAGCGCATTATTACAACCAACGGCATCAGCAGACAGCTATCAATTTACGTCAAAGGGAAATCCCATAATCAAGCATCACTATACTGCCGATCCAGCTGCCATGGTCAAAGGAGATACACTGTGGCTCTATGCAGGCCATGATTTCGCAGGAGGACAAAAGAACTATAAAATGAAAGACTGGTTAGTGTACTCAACAACAGATATGCAAAACTGGACAGAATATACAGTACCGTTGAAGATTTCAGATTTTTCATGGGCAAAGAGTGGAGATGCTTTTGCCGCACATGTGGTTGAACGGAATGGTAAATATTACTGGTATGTGAGCACCAACTGGTCGGGCATTGGCGTAGCGGTGTCAGATCACCCTAAAGGTCCTTTTAGAGACGCACTAGGTAAACCGATGCTAACCAACAAAGACTGTTTTGCCTCCACCCATTCGTGGGCTTGCATTGACCCGGCCGTATTTATTGATGATGATCAACAGGCTTGGATATTTTGGGGAAACAAACAGTGTTATTATGCAAAATTGAAAGCTAATATGGTAGAGATTGATGGAGAGGTCAAACAGCTCGACTTTGAAGGTTTTAACTTTACCGAGGCTCCGTGGGTACATAAATACAATGGAAAATATTACCTGACTTATGCCACAGAATTCCCTGAGAAAATAGCCTATGCCATGGCAGATCGGATAGAAGGTCCTTATCAATACAAAGGCATCTTGAATGAAATTGCGGGCAATAGCAATACCAACCACCAAGCCATCGTACAGTTTAAAGACAAATGGTACTTTATTTACCATAACGGAGGAATTAATAATGATGGAGGAAGTTATAGTCGTTCCATTTGTATCGATCACCTAAGCTATAACCCAGATGGAACCATAAAAAGAGTGGTAATGACAACGGAAGGCGTATTCGATAAACTGCCAAAGCAATGATCTGACCACGTCATTCTTCTATTACAGATTGAATTAAAAATAAAATGTAGATATGAAATACTTTAAACTACAATACTTCTTTTTTCTGATGTGTATTTCGGCATTTGCCCAAAAAAAGCCGACGGTAAAGAAGAATTATCCTATCGAGCCCGTATCTTTTGTGGACGTGAAATTAAACGATAATTTTTGGGCGCCACGCATAAAAATTAATGAGCAGGTAACTATTCCAATTGCACTGAAGCATTGTTATAGTACAGGACGTGTTGATAACTTCAAGAAAGCTGGTGGATTAATGCCCGGTTATTTCAGCACATCATTTACCTTCGATGATACCGACATCTATAAGATTATTGAAGGCATAGCCTATTCTGTACAAACCTATCCAAATCCTACGCTAGTAAAACAGATGGACTCCCTGATCTATTATATCGAGAAAGCCCAAGAACCAGATGGCTATCTATATACTGCCAGGACTGCTTCAGCACCTGGAAAAATGCATAAATGGGTTGGTGTAAAACGATGGGAAAAAGAGCCCGACCTAAGTCATGAACTATATAATGCAGGCCATTTGTACGAGGCTGCTGTAGCCCATTACCAGGCAACGGGAAAAAGAACACTTTTGAATATAGCCATCAAGAATGCGGACCTGTTGGTCAAAGACTTTTTGGTTGGCGGCCTGAAGTATGAGCCTGGACATCAAATTGTAGAAATGGCATTGGTAAAGATGTACCATGTAACCGGGAAAAAACAATACCTAGAACTTGCCCAATATTTTCTTGACCTAAAGGGTAAGGGTGTACGGGGAGATTATGCCCAGAGCCACAAACCTGTTATCGAGCAAGATGAGGCAGTGGGCCATGCAGTCCGTGCAATGTACATGTATGCGGGCATGGTCGATGTAGCGGCAATGACCGGCAATAAAGGATACCTTAATGCCATTGACAAGATTTGGGATAATATGGCCAGCAAAAAATATTACATTACCGGGGGAATAGGTGCGAAAGGACATGGTGAGGCATTCGGGCACAATTATGAACTGCCAAATATGTCTGCCTATTGCGAAACCTGTGCTGCCATTGGAAATGTTTATTGGAACCATCGTCAATTTCTGATGCATGGCAATTCCAAATATTATGATTTGATCGAAAGAACCCTGTACAATGGACTGATTTCTGGGGTTAGCCTATCGGGAGACCGCTTCTTCTACCCCAATCCACTTGAATCCGAAGGACAACATTCCCGTAGCGAATGGTTCGGCTGTGCATGTTGTCCCAGCAATATATGCCGCTTCATGCCTTCTATTCCTGGCTATGTATATGCTCATAAAGACAAGCAGCTTTATATAAATCTATTTATTCAAAGCCAGACCAATATCCAATTAGCCCAAAATAAAGTCCATGTTTCCCAAACATCCAATTATCCATGGGAAGGCAATATCACCATCAATATTGATCCAGAGACATCAAATATATTCGATGTCTTAGTCAGGGTTCCAGGATGGGCATTGAACCGCCCTGTTCCCAGTGATCTCTATTCCTATATGCAGCCAACAGTAAAAAAAGTGGTGCTGAAGCTCAATGGAAAACTACTGAACTATAGCATTGACAAAAACGGATACATCAAATTATCTAGAAAATGGAACAAGGGAGACAGGATTGGACTTGAGCTACCAATGGAAATCCATCGTACATTGGCAAATGAGCAAGTGCCTACAGACAAAGGCAAGGTCTCGCTGGAACGTGGTCCAATTGTATATTGCCTCGAATGGCCAGATAATGACAATAAAGTATCTAATGTAGTGCTCCACGATCATGAAAAAATTACAGCAAACCATCTACCGGAAAAAGCTAACGGTATAATCGGATTAACAATGATGGGCAAAAGTGTAACTCGTGATTCCGATGGCAAGATTATCGAATCAGACAAGAAGCTGGAAGCCATTCCCTATTATGCCTGGGCTAACAGAGGCGCTGGAGAAATGGCCGTATGGATTCCTCGCAATGCAGATTTTAGCAAACCAATACCACCAGTAACTATATCCTCCAAGGCAAAGGTAAATGCCTCGACAAAAGGTGGGGCACTTTCGAAAATTAATGATGGTTACTGGCCAAGTAATTCCTTTGACCCCGATTGTCCATACTATTCGCTATGGCCAAACAAAGGAACGGAAGAATGGGTTTCCTATTGGTTTGATCAGCCTGAAACTGTATCACAGGCTGCCGTCTACTGGTGGGACGATCGTCCTTGGGGCGAAAGCCGACTTCCTTTGTGGTGGGAAGTAGAATTTCTGGATACAAATGGAGAATGGAAAGCTGTGAAAAACATAAGCCAATATTCGATAGAGCGAAACGTAGCAAACAAGGTTCAGTTCGAGCCAGTTACAACCAGGCAAATTAGATTAAAGTTCCAGCTGGATAAGGACAAATCTGCTGGCCTCTACGAATTTGAAGTAAAATAAAGGGCTAGCCCATTTGAAGCGTACCATTTTTTGATTCCTGCTTCGCTATAAAAAGCTACAAGAAACAAAAAACCCTGTAGCAACGCTACAGGGTTTTCGTTTGTAGGCATAACCGAACAATTTCCGAACCTTTTTCTTCATGATTTAAGGTTATTAGCTGCTTTGATACTTCCAGAACGACAGTAGTAATATAACTTTTAACTGAATATGAAATAGTTAAATTATATTAGCGTAATTAGAACCATCTCTCATGTTTTGATTATTTAAAAATAAAGTAAAAGAATCAGAAACAGCCATCAAATTTAATGCTACGTGTGCTAGAAGTTAATACATAATTAATCTCTGACTACTAATTTTATGGCTATGATCAGAAGAGACTTTCTTAAGACCGGTACACTTTCAGCCCTAGGCATTTCGCTCTTGAGTGCCACAGAAGCATTTGGACAATTATTTACACCTGGTAACGAGAAGTTTTCCGGGACGGCCAAGAACATTATCTTTCTGGTAAGCGATGGGATGAGCAGCAGCACACTCACAATGGCCAACCTACTCTCCGAACGCATGAACGGCCGAGAAAGCAAATGGATCTCCCTCTATCGCAAAGGGGCAGTAACTAGGGCATTCATGGATACCGCCTCTGCCAATAGCATGGTCACGGATTCGGCCGCATCAAGTTCTGCCTGGGGAGGCGGTGTAAGAGTCAATAATGGAAAACTCAACGTCAATGCCGACGGCTCATTCAATACACCAATCTTACAAAAATTCAAGACCGCAGGAAAAAAGGTGGGCTGCGTCACTACCGTACCGATTACCCATGCTACACCCGCTGGTTTTTGTGTCTGTAACGCTTCTAGAAGTAACCAAGAGGAAATTGCACTACAATATCTCACCCTTAAGTTCGATGTGATGCTGGGAGGAGGGGATAAATATTTCAATCCAATAAAGAGAAGTGATGGCAAAGATGTCTATTCGCAGTTTGAAAAGGAAGCTTACCAACTGGCAAAAACAAAATCGCAGCTGTTGGCAATGAATAACAAAAAGCCAGTACTTGGTGTTTTTGGAGATGATGCCCTTCCCTATACCGTAGATTATGCGCATGACCGACAACTCCAGGAACAGACCCCTACCCTGGCCGAGATGACGATAAAGGCCATTGAACTGATGAAAGACCACCCATCTGGATTTGTACTTCAGGTAGAGGGCGGAAAAGTGGACTGGGCCGCACATTCCAATGATTCGGCAGGACTGCTGTTCGACCAGCTCGAATTTGACCTGGCGGTTGAAAAAGCAGTAGCCTTTGCCGAAAAAGACAAAAACACATTGGTCATCATCACTACCGATCATGGCAACGGCAACCCGGCAATTTTCGGCGAGGACAACATTGACCAAAAATTTGACCTGTTAAAGAAGTTCAGTCATAGCAACGATTGGGTACTCAATCAGATCAGGCCCAACTTTACTACCACAAACCTAATAGAGTTGATCAATCATGCACAGGGCTACACCATTTCAAATGCACAGGCCAAGGAACTACTGGCACACTACCAAAAATTAGATGGCGCAGGGCTGTACAATGTACGGAAATTACCTTTTGAACTGCTGGGAAAGATTCAGGCAGATTATACCGCTATCTACTGGGCATCCATGGAACATTCATCTGATTATGTTGAACTTGCCGCCTTTGGTCCCGGAAGCAGCCTAATGAACCCCTTCGTACGCAATACGGAACTCCATCATCTGATGCTTCAAGCGGCAGGAGTGAAAGCGTAAAGAAAGATTAAAAAGGAAAACAAGTATTCTGTCATCATCTCTTTTTCCACTCGGAGAATTGAATAAGGCCAATAAAAATAGGAATACATCATCTCCCAGAAACAATATTACGCTTTCTGGCCTTTCTCATCGCTGGTCCCAATACCTCTACTTTAAGGCGATGGCGTATCCTTTCATATTCCGTAATACAAACGGATAAATCAGTCAACAATAACCTGTACTGTTGGAAATGGGTAACCAAGCTTTGGTACTCCCTATCCAATACAGGAAAGAGTTCTTTGCAATTGTCCATCTTCTCCATTCGTTTGATGGTGCTCAATAGCAATTGATGTTCCTTGTTACTTATGGCTTTCATATTTCAAAAAATATAGCATCATTAAGGCATAGCTACTATAAATAATAGGGCAAAAGCCATTTTAAAGCATCAAAACATATTAATTAAGTCCACAAAATTATGGGCGTGATGGTTCTTATAAGATTAGTGAAGCCTCGAACGTATACATCCGAGGCTTAGTTAACCTTCACGGGTCATTTATGGGAACACCTGTACCAAATCGTTAAGCTCAAAATACAAGGCTTTGTTATCCGCAATTTTGGTCTGAATATGGATACTCTGCGTTTTACCCGATGAAGTCCATTGGTCTGGCAGTTCAATCTGTAGCGCATTTTCAACGACATCACCACTGAGCAGGTATTTTTTTGTCTTGGAGCTTTTAAGGGTAATCAGCGGATAAAAATCAGTACCAGGCTGTGTTGGTAACATGACAGGTGGCGGCTGGATTTTAAAATATTCACTCCATTTGCCAATAGCTATTTCAGTTGCAATGGGGAAACCTGTAATGTTTACCACTACCAGATTATTATTGTTATCATAATAATACTCCAGCACTTCCATCTGTACATCAACCGGCCCCAAATCTTTTGGCCCATCAAAGTAGAAGTTCACAAGGTAATCCTTTCCCTGGGGTTTTGGATATGTGTAGCTTTTTGCAATACTGGTACCATTGAAATAAAATTTGGGCACTTCATTTTTTGCATCAGCGATGTTGAATTTTTGTTCGTAAACGACTTCACCTGTGCTCTTTTTCCTCAACTGCATAATTGTTACATCGTTCTCAAAAGCCAGTTGCGGACTTACTGTCCCAAGTGATATCTTGCCATAATAGTCGCGGATCTTGACATCATCAAAATATAGCTCTAGGGCATCTCCGATTGCATAACCGGTCATATTAAAGGGTCTGATTGCTTTGATGGGCCTGGTCAAAAATTCACCTTCCTTTTTACAGCTGCCTAAAAACAGTACTGCAATCATGGTGATGATATAATGTTTGTGATTTATTTTCATGATGATTAGATTAAAAGTTGTAGGTAAAGGATAAACTGAAGGTGCGGCCTACATAGCGGGTAGAAGTTTGCCTGTCTCCAACCCGTCTATTGGTTTTAGTATCTATATAACCTTCCTCAAATTTCTCTGAGAAACCATATTTATAGGCATATTTGTCATGCCATTCCAGATCTAAGCCCCCTTCTGTACCTGGCTTCTGCTCATAGGTAGTATGATCATTTACAAAGTGCCTAAATGGGGCATCTAGTAGGTTGCTCATGTTCAGTTTTGTTTCCATTTTTCCCTTGAAAAATTTATAACTGATCTGCGCATCGAACTGTGACCTTGGTCTCTCGTATTCAACAAAATTGGGATCAATTGCGGTAATGAAAGTTTTATACCCCGCATGGTTGAATGTAAAGTTTAGTCCAAGTTTCTTGCCCGCATATTGTATGCCAACGTTATAAAGCAATGGTACCTGTCCATAAAGTGCCCGGGGATATTTGGAATAAGTATAATATAGGGAGTCTGTTTTGTCTGGCAAAGTCTTTGACTGTAGTTCCCTAGCTCTTACGGTCGATTGCTGTAGGGTAAGATTACCACTGAGGAAAACATTGGCCATAAATGGGACTTTATCCGAAACAAAACCTAGGCTCTTGCGCAACTCAAACTCCCATCCCTTTACCTTTGCCCAATCTGAATTGGTGATGTTGATGTAGCCCCTGCCATTATTTTCCCTATCCAACCTATAGAACTCTGCAGGCTTGTCGAAATACTTATAAAAATAACCTGCCGATAAAAGTTCGCCAGCTCCGGGAAACAGCTCTACCTTTACATCATAATTATCAATGATCGTACTAGAAACGCCGCTACTCTTTACCTGTGATCCATAACTAGGATCGAAACGAGAGAACCTTGAATTTTCCATTAACCCTGGTCTAACTGCAGACTTTGCATAGGACGCCCTTAAATTGAGTTCTTTAACAGGGCTGTAGGTAATATTTGCCGAAGGCAGGAAATACCAATCCTTTTTTTCCTCAAAGGTAAGCCTACTGTTTTTATCAGTCAGAAGACTGGCCGAATTCTTCACGGTATCCAACTTAAAGTAATCGGCCCTTAGACCATAAACAATCCTAAGCTTTGAAAACACCTTGTGGTCCATCATCACAAATCCGCCTTTGCTGGTACTTTTTGCCGCAAATGAATTCAGGGAATAGCTGGCAGGAAAATAGAAAATATTACTATCCTTTCCCTGCATGGTCATGTAGTTGCCCCATTCCTGGATGGGGATTTGGGCAAACGGTATGGTCGAATTGGTCCCCACACTAATGGGCAGTATCCCCCAATGGTAGGTCGCATCTTTTTTCAGGTAATTGATCCCTGTTTTAAAAGTATGAGCAGTGGTGCCAATCCTAAAGTTATAAGATCCCGTGACAACGGCATCATAGTTTTTTTCATTGTAGACGTATTGGTCTCGATGCACCACACCAAAACCTGGATCTGATGAGCTGTTTGGCTGGTAAAAGTATAGCGGTGCCTTATTGACGATTTCACGGGCGTTGAGCGCAGCGGCCACCGCATCTTTTTCGAAAGATTGTAGTGCAGTTCTTGCCATACTCCACTCCAGTTTAAGACTACCGAACCGATGTGCACCACTTAACTTATTCTGCAAGAGGTCAGTAAATTTAGGACGATCATCTTCTGATGTTCCTGGAAATTTCTGCTCGAGATCATTTTTAGGGTTTTCGTCGCTCCAACCCGTAATCCTGGAAAACCTGTTGTCGAAAATACGGGTGTATAGATTATAGGTATCTACCTGGTGATTGGCCGATTTAAATCCACCATTTAGCAAAACCCCTAATGTAGTGTTAAAACCGTAAATGTTCCCCGTATTTATGTCGGTAAGGTCGTCCGCTTTGACCGGTTGCCTGCTCCAATCCCCCCTGCGCATACTCGCAATATTGTCATTAGACTGCGTATTACGGTAGCTCACCGATCCTACGAATCCAATCTTACTTCTATCGCTGGTGTCTAAAGCATAGGTCCTGCCCAAGCTAAACTGGTAGTGCTGTGAAGGCATCGCCTGATATATTCTGGTACCTAATCTTTCTGTTCCGCCAATTCTTTTATTCTGCTCGGCAACTTGTGCCGCCTTGAATTTGTTCTGGGCATCTGAGATCCTTGGGTCATACCCCCCGAGGTCAACCAGGCCCTCCGGAAAATGATCTCTTCCCCCATCATCAAAGCCCAGGTAATCATATTTACCTCTTCCGTAACCCATAAAGTCCCTACCTGTAGTCTGAGAGTTGAAGGATGTTCCCGCACTAATAGATAGAAAATTTTGATTAGGCACCGATTTGGTAGTGATCTGAACCAGACCACCAGCGAAGCCATAAGGCATATCGGCAGTGATGGATTTGGCTACCACTACATTTTCTACCAAACTTGTGGGAATAAGGTTGAATTCAAAGTCACGCTCCTGAACATTGGTACTGGGCAAGGTACTTCCATTTAGAACCGAAACATTATACCGTTCGGCAATACCCCTGACCACTACTTTCCGATTATCTGTGGTACTTACCCCGGTAATACGCTTTAATGTCTCTCCAAGATGTTTATCTGGTGTGGCACCAATCTGTTCGGCACTGATCCCATCAGAAAGTGCGATTCTGTTTTGTTGTTGTGCGTACAGGCCGGCTATACTCTCCTTTTTAAAACTTCCAGTAACTATAACTTGTTGCAAGGCATTGGCCGCAGGCTGTATGATGACATCTAGCGGGGTCATTTTTCCTTCCTTTACAATAACTTCGGTGATTCGTTTTGTTTGGAAGGAAATGTAGCTCACTTCCAAAGTGTAGGTACCAGGCTTGATGCTAAATTGATAGGTCCCATCTACGCTGGCCTGTATAAACTGTCCGGTTTCTATTATTTTGATGGAGGCTCCAGGTAATATCTCGCCCCGATCATCTATAATTTTTCCTGAAATGCGGCCGGGCTGCTGGGGTATCGGTACAGCTATTACTGCAATCAGGAAGTTTTCCTGAATAAAGCGTAAGTGCTTTTGTATTGAAATCGACTTCAGGATATCGTAGAGCGTATAGGTACTATCTTCGATATGTATCCCCGACATATCTCCAATCTCCTGTGCGTAAGTAAAACTGAACCCAGATTTCTCTTCCAATGCTCGGAACAGTTCTCGTAGGGTATTGGGCTTGGCGCCAAGGCTTACCTTAACGTCCTTTAGGCTTTGAGATTTGACATCCGATGCCAAGATTACGCCCGAAAAGGTCAGGGTAACGATGGCAATCAGAAAAGTTAATCTCGTCATAAAATATAGTAGTTTAATTGCACTTCTTTTTGTAGAATTGTACATGGCTTTTTTTAAATGATTATTTTGTTAGTAGCTTAATGATTATAAAAGCTTTTGGGCGGGAGAGGTGAGATTCTTCCGCTCTTTTTAGCTTGCTGAAATTGTCTATTCCATAGTTTTTCCTTTCTTTTTAATTTCTTGAATTGGTATCGGCGGCCTACCAGATTTCAACTATTCTGCCATTTATTTTGTACCGGAAGTCTCCCACAATGGCTAACATCTTGAGTACGGTGCCGGGACTTTCGTTGTGTTGCTTCAGGCTAATGCGTCTATTTTTCAGTTTCACGGCATGTATGTTTATCTTTATGTCGTACCATCTTTCCAAGCGCTTACAGATATCTTCTAGCCTTTCGTCCTTAAAGATCAGCTCGTTCCTCTTCCATCCGGTATAGTCAGCCGGATCCACTAGATTTTGGTATGCGTCCGCTGTCAATTTATCGTACAATAGTTGACTTCCAGAACTTAATAACCATCCCCTCTTGCTTCCCCTTACATTTACGCCGACGCTTCCAGTAGCCACTACCACATTCATAACCTTATCGGCACTATAGTGCTTTACGTTAAATGACGTGCCCAATACCCTGATGTTCAGTTTTCCAGTCTTTACCACAAAAGGTTTCTGCCTATTTTTGGAGACCTCAAAAAATGCTTCTCCCTCCAGATAGACCTCGCGGAGTGTATCACTAAATATTTGGGGATATTTAAGTTGGCTATCATTGTTAAGGGTAACAACAGAACCATCGGAAAGCGTAATAATCTTTCGCTCACCAGCCCGGGTAATGGTTTTTCCAAAAAGGAGCTTTGCATGTTTCTTGGGTGTACTTAACCATATCGTACCGACTACCATGACCAGTACAGCGGCCGCCGCTGCCATTGGCCTCCAAGAATACCACTTCCTTAAGAGTGTCTTGTGTCGTACCTGAAAAAAATAGGCATGTAAATTCTGTTCAATTTTATTTTTTATTTTCAGTTCTTCCTGCTCGTCATCAAATATCTGTCCCTCAGAAAGATCGAGACTGATAAACCAGCGGGCAAAGAGTTGTTTTTCCCGATAGTCTGTGTTTTTACGGAACAGCCGTCTAAACGAGGCTGTGAGTTTTTTTCTGTTCTGCATTCATAACTATTAAACACAGATCTGAAAAAGTACCACAAAAAAATTGTTAACTTTTTATTAAGGCTGTGTTAACCAAATCAAAATCACTACCTGACTAGCAGTTAAATTGGTTTTTGCAGCAGCCTCCCTGATACGGACAAAAGCTTTACTGATCTGATTTTTGATAGTTTGCGGAGACAATCCCAGTTTTTCGGCAATGTCTGCAATGGAATGTTGTTCACTGCGGCTCATCAGAAAAATTTCCTTCATCTTCTCTGGCATTTCGTCTATTGTTCTGTAGATCAGTTCAACCATTTCTTCAAATTCCAATTCGTTTTCCCTTGTGGTCAGTATATCAAATGAGCTATCAGAATTTTGGGACTGCTGAAAAAACTGCCTGAAATTCAGGTAGTGTTTTTCTTGAAAGCCCTTGGCACGAAAGTAGTTGGAAAGCTTGAACAGGATTGCCGTACGCAAATAGTTTTTGACTGGGATATTGATGACCAATCCTTCCCTTTTATGATAAAACTCCATAAAAACATTTTGCGTCAGATCGGCAGCATCGTCCTTATCTCCAAGTTTCTTAAAGGCGATGGTATAGATATATTTCCAATAGCGCTGGTAAAGTTCATTAAATGCCGGATAGCTTGATTGCTTAGTCAGTTCGAGCAGTTCACTATCTGCAATTTCTTTCATTTGTAGCAAAGCTAACTTAAGTACATTAATTCTGTGTTAAGAAATGGCCGTTTTTGGATATCAATTAATGGGTTCTTCATTGAAACCTAATTTGGCATTATATGCTTCCAAAACAGATTTAATAATTTCTAATTTGATGGTTATGTTATTCAAATCTCTAGGCACAATACAGAATTCCATAATATACTTGATCAACAAGATTTTAGAGGAAAATAAAAAAAACAAACCAAAAGTAAATTTGATTTGTCCTCTGAAGTTGACCTGCCTGTACAATTTTCGAACCGTTTCTTAGGCATTTCATTGTGGTTTAAATTTTAAAACTATTATATGGTTTAATTGTTCATTAATGAATTATAGTTTATTTTTATTGTTGTTTTATCATAGAGTTCCTCTAGAACTAAATAATACCAATATGGCTTATTCCGGACAAAAATCTGCCGCGATTACAAATTATCGTGGAACAGACAGGCTCATTTTAGGAATTGTTTTAGCCGTAATCACTTTCTGGCTCTTCGCTCAAACCACACTGAATATTGCACCAACAATGAGTGCAGATTTAAAAATCAGTAATAACCTAAATAGTATTGCCGTTAGTATTACCGCACTATTTTCTGGAATATTTATTGTGGTCGCCGGTGGATTAGCAGACAGAGTAGGCAGAATGAAGATAACAAATATCGGTATATTGTTAAACATTGTTGGATCCTTGTTAATTGTCATATCGCCATCTGGAACTGCAGCATTTCTATTGGTTGGACGCATTTTCCAAGGATTATCTGCTGCCTGTATTATGCCTGCAACATTGGCCTTGATGAAAGCGTACTTTGATGGTAAAGAACGACAACGTGCATTAAGTTTTTGGTCTATCGGCTCATGGGGTGGCTCTGGTTTATGCTCATTATTTGGTGGGTTCGTCGCTTCCACAATTGGCTGGCGTTGGATTTTTGTGTTATCTATCGTTGTTGCTATTATCAGCTATTTGGTATTACGAGGTACGCCGGAAAGTAAAGTTGCAGCTACAGAAAAAAAGGCTTTTGACTGGTCCGGGCTCATCACTTTTATCATAGCCATGGTGGCATTAAACATTGTGATCGGACAAGGTTCGGAGCTTGGATGGTTAAGTTCACCTATATTAACTGGGGTTATTATTTTTATCATTTCAGCTGTTATTTTCTTTAGGATTGAAGCGAGAAGTAAAAACAGTTTCGTTGAACTTTCACTTTTCAATAACAAAACGTACTCTGGGGCCACATTATCTAACTTTTTACTCAATGGTGCTGCGGGAACCCTACTGGTCTCCTTATCACTTGTACAAGAGCAGGCGGGTCTATCATCCTTACAATCGGGGCTAATTACGGTTGGTTACTTAGTGGCTATCCTTAGTACTATCAGGATAGGAGAAAAATTATTGCAGAAATTGGGCCCAAGAAAACCTATGTTACTTGGCTGTTTTATCACTGGCTTAGGCATTTTACTGACCACCTTTACCTTTCTTTTGGCTAAAGAATACATCATTACGGCATTTATTGGTTTCACCCTTTTTGGGATAGGACTAGGATTTTATGCCACTCCCTCTACTGATGCGGCCTTAAGTAGTATCCCTGACAATAAAGCAGGTACGGCATCTGGGATATATAAAATGGCCTCCTCTCTGGGAGCTGCTTTTGGCGTGGCCATTTCAGCCGCCATTTTTTATGGACTTAGTCATATGAAAGGTATTTCACCGATGGCAGAAATTGCTATGGGAAGGACTGATAATGTAAATGTTAGATATGCTGCTGCGATGGCATTATTATTTAATGTTTTTATGGTTGTAGTTGCAATTATAGCAATCGTATTAACCGTTCCAAAGCGTAATTTAAAACCAGCTATTAAATAAATACAGGGCATCCAATCTATATTCAATAATACTTTAGAAATTATGGAAAATACTCAAATTAAGACCTTTAATGATAAAATGGAAAGCTTTATTGATCAGTTACTTCTCGAACTGGAAGAGATTTATAAAGACATTCATCGCAATCCCGAGTTATCAATGCAAGAATTTCATACGGCTAAAATTGCTGCAGATTATTTGACTAAATATAAATATGAAGTTTCTACGGGTATAGGGGTAACTGGTGTGGTAGGTTTGATGAAAAATGGAGAAGGGCCTACGGTGATGCTTCGTGCGGATATGGATGCACTTCCAGTTACAGAGGCGACCGGCCTGCCCTACGCAAGTACAACAATAGCCCGCGATGAAGAAGGAATAGAGGTTGGTGTATCGCATGTATGCGGCCATGATCTGCACGTTACCTGGCTAATGGGTGCTTCCAGATTATTTTCGGAGCATAAAGACCAATGGAAAGGAACTTTAATGGTTGTTTTTCAACCCGGGGAAGAAGTTGGCCGTGGTGCACAAAGTATGATAGATGATGGCCTGATGGATCGTTTTCCCAAACCAGATATTATTCTGGGACAGCATGTCATGGTTGGTGAGTCTGGTACAGTTGGCTATCGTGGTGGTGCAATCTTATCGGCGGGGAACAGCATTAAAGTTAAGATTTTTGGGCGTGGTGCACATGGTTCACAGCCACAAACCTCAATTGACCCTGTGATTATGGCTGCTGCTACCACCATGCGACTACAAACTATTATTTCCCGTGAAGTTGCCCCTATAGAAAATGCTGTACTCACCATAGGCGCATTGCAGGCCGGCACCAAGGAGAATATCATTCCGGATGATGCGACATTGAAATTGAACATCAGAACTTTTAATGACGGCGTAAGAGATCATATCCTTTCTGCAGTTAAGCGTATTTGCTGTGCTGAATGTGCTGCTTCCAATGCCCCAAGAGATCCTGAATTTACTATGCTGGACAGTTATCCAATTACGGACAATGACGTGATCGCTACAGCGAAAGTAGCAGAGGCTTTTCGTACTCAGTTTGGCGATCGGTCATATGAAACACAACCAGCTTCTGCCAGTGAAGATTTTAGTGTTTTTGGTAGGAATTGGAAAGTTCCTTATGTTTTTTGGTTCGTAGGAGGAACTGAACCTAAGGTGTATCTGGAAGCTAAAAAGAACAACTTATTAAATTCTATCCCCAGCAATCACTCTCCTAAATTTGCGCCGGTATTAAATCCGACATTAAAAACTGGTTTGCAGGCTATGATGACAGCTGCAATAGCCTGGTTAGATTAAGGAATTACTTAAAATGGATAAACTACATTCACTTTACTATTTTCTTGATCTGGCAGGTACTTTTGTATTTGCGATCAGCGGAGCGGTAGCAGCAAAGCAGCGGGGTCTGGATTTGTTTGGAATTTGTGCTGTTGCATTTATGGTAGCTTGTGGTGGTGGGATTATCCGTGATCTCTGCATTGGGGCTATTCCCCCTACTGGATTATCAAACTGGCGATACTTAGTTGCAGCAATTATGGCTGCAGGAATGACTATTGGCTTATATCCTTTTGTACAACGACTTAACCATCCAGTATTATTTTTTGATGCCTTGGGTTTATCTTTATTTGCGGTCACAGGTGCTCAAAAAAGTTTGGCCTATGGTCATAATGCAGAAGTCGCTGTTCTTCTGGGCATCACTACAGCCGTTGGAGGTGGGGTGTTGCGCGATATTTTACTCAATCGAATTCCCATTATATTTGAAAAAGAGATTTACGCATCAGCAGCGCTTATAGGGGCTTCAATTGTAGTTTTGGGAAATCATTTAAAGTGGATATCAAATGATTGGGCTTCCATTATTGCTTTAATTATATGCTTCGGATTACGTTTATTAGCCCTGCGTTACCACTGGAACCTGCCCATTTATTCAAATGATAAACCTAGCACGTGAACACTATTATCCTACTATTCCTACCTAAAATTTCAAAACGAGGTTGCTTTGCCTGGACAAGAGATTTAAGTCTTTTTATTGCAATTTAAACTTCATCACAGGTAAACCAAGAATAATATTAAAATATGAATACGAAAGAAAATAAAAATCCGGCGCTATGTGGCACCGAAACAGGGATATGCGGCGTACCGGAAACGACAAAACCTGAAGAGGAAACCAATCTTTCATCACCAACCAAACCTATCAAAATAGTTTACTTTACAGACTCTATCTGTTCTTCTAGCTGGCGTATCGAGCCGTCAGAATGAAAACTATCCTGCCCAATATATTTATTTGATTAACAAGAAATCAGAGGGAAATAAAAAAGGACAAACCAAAAGTAAATTTGATTTGTCCTCTGAAGTCGGGGTGGCAGGGCTACCACTACTCCTTATAATTCGTTGATTATCCGTATATTATCAAGCGAAATCAAAAAAGGGTAACCGAATAGGTCTCATTTAAAATGAATTACTCTGTAGCCTTTTGTGCTTCCTATTAATCTTACTTCAGTCAGTCAATGTACCGTTTATATATGCAAATGTATTAAAAAATTACTTAATACAAAATGTGTTGGCGTTGCTAGTCCTTAGTTGCTTGTAAAACAGTAACTTTTATTTTATCAGAACGTATTTAGACTACACAATTGATAGATATCGTAAACGAGATCGTCCAAATTAAACGCAAGTATTTTAGGCATTTTTGCAAAGGATGTTTTTATAATTGTAAGTAAGACAATTGTTTTATAGTTTTGATTATACCCGTTACGGACTCTTCGCTATATGATGTTCGCAAAAAAAAATGAGGTAGTATTGAAGACGACAACGGCTAAAACCAACGCTCTATGTACATTTCAAAAGTTATCATTGAGGGATTTCGAAATTTCCCTAAAAACACTGTCGAATTCAATGATGGTGTAAACGTTATTATTGGCCACAATAACGCAGGTAAAACTAGTTTGTTAAAGGCGATAGCTTTGATCATTGATCAAAATCTCACAAAAAAACTCGAAATTGATGATTTCTCCAAGGCCGTTAGCATAGCAGACCTCCAGGCGAAGGCGCCGGAGGTTGTTATCAGTTTAGTTATTGACCAGAGTGAAGGCGAGGATTTGACCAGCGATGATCTAGTCACCGTAGCGGATTGGCTGGTTAAGCTTGATGCGCCCTATCAGGCCAAACTGACCTACAGGTTTTCACTGCCCTTTGAAAAACATGGAGACTACCATATCGCGCTCGCGGGATGTACAACCAAGCAAGATGCGTGGCTGGTAATCAAGCATGAGTTTTTAAGATTCTACCAGAATAAGATATATGGAGGTGAACCCGCGCTGAGGGTGATCGCAGACAGCTCCGCCCTTCAAAAATTCGACTTCCAATTCTTGACCGCGATCCGGGATGTGGAAAGGGACATGTTCACGGGGAAGAACACAATGCTACGGGACGTACTGGACTTCTTTATGGATTATGAGATCAAGTCGGCTGATGACGCTGTCAAGAACAAGGATGTCAAGCTTGCGGAGATCAAGGCACTTAAAGCCAGTTTTACAACTAAGGCAGGAGGACTTATTCAGGACCTGCAGACCAGGATGGAAGCGGGAAAGAAACATATCCTTTCCTATGCCACCCAGACTGGTGCTACCTTTAATAATGCCCTTCCTGATTTCGATGGGGCAATCTCCGATGTGGAAATGTATTCTGCCCTTAAGCTGATCATCGGCTACGCCGGACTCGATATTACCATACCCGCCACCCATAATGGCCTTGGCTACAATAACCTTATCTTTATGTCCCTGCTCCTTGCTAAGATGCAGGTCAATGCAGATGGCAATTACCTTGGAGGCAATGCGAAGGTCTTTCCGGTATTGGCCATTGAGGAACCGGAAGCACATCTGCATCCGGCCATGCAGTATAAGTTCCTCAAGTTTCTGAAGGAGAACAAGAACAAGCGTAAGGTTCGCCAGATCTTCGTGACTACCCACTCGACGCAGATTACCTCGGCGGTATCCCTTGATGAGATCATCTGCCTGCATAATGAAAAAGGCGTTATCTCAGCAGGCTATCCAGGAAAGGTGTTCCCCAATACGGCTGAAGGACAGGATGCCAAGGCGTATGTCCAGCGTTTCCTCGATGCCACGCGGTCAGATATGCTCTTTGCCCAAAAGATCATCTTTGTCGAGGGCCTTGCCGAAGAGCTGCTGATCCCCACCCTGGCCAAATACTGTGGTGAGAATTTAGAAGACCAACATGTGGCCGTCGTGCCCGTAGGTGGCCGTTTCTTCGATCATTTTCTTACTCTGTTCGATACCACCAATTCCTATGCGATACCCAAAAAAGTGGCGTGTCTTAAGGATCGTGATCCTGAGCGAAAGGAAAATGCTGAAAGTTACTATGAGTCCTGTTATCCCTATCGGTACGAACAGGATAACGCAAACTACGTTTATCGGGACCATTTGGCCGCCAAGATTGCTGCATATAGCCGGCACCCTAACATCCGATTCTTTGGTCAAAACCATCCCAAGGGCAAGACTTTTGAGTATGAGCTAAGTTTAGTCAATATTGACTCGAAGCTGCTCATCACAAAATCAATCGCAAACAAAAAGGAATTAGAGGACCTGGTGGATTTGTATGCACAGGCAAAGCCGACTGCGGACCTGCTTAGTCGATTGGGAAAAAGTAGAGCAAATGAAGATCTAAAAGATGCTATCATTTCGCTTACGGCACCCGATTGGACAGACGATGATAAAAATAAGGCAATCATTGCAACCCGTTACCTAAAATCCGTGGGCAAGGGCGAGAATGCATTGGAACTTGCCAACCTCCTCGAGATCAACCTTGGTCTTCCAACAGGTGCACCAGCAGGTGCGGCTACGCCAGTTCAGCAGGCCTTTAATGTACCCAGTTATATCAACGACGCAATTGTTTGGATATGCCAGTAAATACGATTACCTCGAACGATAGCATCGATATAGAACTGCCATTCAAGATCAAGGCTGGCCCTGGTGCCGGGAAAACACATTGGCTAGTGAACCATATTAAACATGTACTTGCGGAGTCGAAAAGATTGAGCAATTATCGAAAGGTTGCCTGCATCACCTACACCAATATTGCTGTTGATACGATCAACAGTCGCTTGAATGTCGGTACAGAGCGGGTGGAAACTTCAACCATCCACAGTTTTATTTACAACAATATCATCCGGCCTTATATGCATTTCATTGCGGATGAATATGAGTTCGAAGTGAAATATATGGATGGGCACGATGACCATATAGTTTCAAGGAAATATGTCAAGGAATGGATTGACGCCCATCAAAACGTCTCAAGGCTAAAGAGCCCTTGGATGCCGAATCAGCTAATCAAGATACCAGGCAATATTAACGCCCTAAAGAATTGGCTGGCTTCCATTCACTTTAAATTTAATGGGGATAATCTGGAAATTGCTGTAGACAATACTAAGGCATTTGACTATGAAGCTAGTACCGGGCTAAATAAGATAAAATGTCTTGACATTCTCTTCCCAGGGCTTATGGACTATAAAAAGATATTCTGGAGGAAAGGATGGCTTCACCATGAGGACGTGCTGTTTTTTGGATACCAGCTCATCACAAAATACCCGTTCATCATTGTAGTACTCCAGGCTAAATTTCCCTATTTCTTTATAGATGAATTTCAGGATACCAGTCCCGTACAAACCGCTATCGTAAAGCTCTTGGCACAAAAAGAGACGATAGTTGGAATTATTGGTGATAAGGCTCAGGCAATCTACAGTTTTCAGGGCGCTGCTGTAAGTGACTTTGAACGGTTTTCGCTTCCGGGTCAGCAGGAGTTTGTCATAAAGGACAATAGGCGGAGTACAAATAAAATTGTCGATGTACTCAACTATCTTCGGAGCGATATCACTCAGAATCCCTTGAGGCGTGATCCTGGTGAAAAGCCGATTATCTTTGTCGGAAAGCAGGACGAGGCTTTTGAAAAGGCACTGGCGATTTGTGGAGCAGAACTACTGGTCACGCTTTCACGAGACAATGTTACAGTGAACGCTATGAAAAGGCTCTACAATGTTGATATTCCAACAGTCAATCTCTTGGACAAATTATATGAAAAAGATACTTCTTCAGACCGTAGGAAGATCATTGTTCGTACAATGAAATCCGTAGAATTGGGGGTTGAGAAAAACTTCAAGGCGGCGATCAAAGAGATGGAGAAGAGTTTTTTGCATATCACAGACAGTGGACTAAGAAGAAAAGCTGCGTTCCATCAGTTGGCCGTGCTGTTATCTGAAAGGAGCTCCTTTGAGGGTGAACCGCTCTTTAAGTTTTATGAACTCGTGAAAGCCAATATAAGTCCGAGCATGCCAACTCTTACAAGAGGGGGACCTAGGGATTTTTATGATCACCACAGCTATCAGCAAGTAGCAGTGTTCGTAGATACCGAAAATAAAGTGCTGGAATGTAAGACAATCCATAAAGCGAAGGGCGACGAGTTTGAGAACGTACTGGTTGTGATGACCGGTTCACAAGACGTTGGCTATCTAACTTCCCCAAACCTAAACGTAGAAGAGCAGCGTGTCAGATATGTAGGGATCAGCCGAGCCAAGGGTAGACTTTTCATCAATATTCCTACGCTAGACGTTAGTCAAGAAGGAAGCCTAAGTGGACTATTTAAAATCATACGATGTTAATCGAATTGATTTGATTGAAAAAAACACTTCACATTATTTAATTTTTCAGAGTAGTTACGAATTAATAGAAGCATGATTAGACATACCATCACCTATTCTTTCGTAGATGTATCTCAAACAAATGGCAATTTTTCCATTAGAGCGATGGTTTTTTCAACTTTGCCAACAGAGGCTAAGGAAGAAAAATCTCCATTGGAAAATCTAATAGTTTCCCCGTTTCTATTTCGCGCCTGATATTGTCATTTATCTCTAATCTGTTGTATTTGGTCAACCCTGCACCATAGACCCGGAATATCGAATAGTTATTTCCATGTGCGAACATTTGTTTCCATTCCTCTAAAGATAATTTTATCATTTCCTTTGTCTGCGAAGGCGTGCCTTTTACTTCTATGCACTTAGGGATCCCATTTTCCTTAACTGTAAAATCGTAAGGAAGATAACTTTCAGAATTCTCGTTATGCCAAATTATCTCTGTAAAACGTTCGGAATTCTCATGAAGGTATCTGTTAACATATTCTTCTGACCATCTTCCTATGTCTATTTTAACCTGCGAATTCTCAATCGGCTGGTATGTTTTATTCGTGCTAATGGTTACTTGCGATAAATTGTTTACTACCGCAGTAACATTTTTGAAGTTAATATCCTCTACATTCAGCTCTGGTGTAAATACATTTTCAAAAGCGATATCAACACCGGTAAAAGGACTTTCCGCATCAGTGTGATCGATTGAAGCTTCGACGGCGGCAGCTTTAAATAAGTCATCTCCTTCACTGATTTCACTAACTGGATATCCCTGTTCGGTAAGCCATAGGTGTATGTCCTTTGGCGAGAGCTGCATGACCAACCCGAATTCTCTTGCCATGCCTTCCATGTTCAAAAGATCACATAGACTACCGCTGAGACTATACACGGTAATCGGAGAATTCCATTTGCCTGTAAAATAAAATTCACCAGATTTTCCTGGCCAACAGTCTATTTTGGAATCTACAATCACCTGACCTTTGTCCTTGTAGACCAAGCTAAGGGAACTTGCATTTATGAACGTGGTGTTCTGAAGTGATGTGACGATCCGTGAAAGTATTTTACGATAATCCTCTGTACTTTTCTTAGAATAGATGAGTGCAAGGTGTGGTGTACGCTCCAACAATGCCTGTCGTATTTCGGTATTCTCGATAGCGTCGACAGGAACAAACTCCAATAAATCTTCCGTGATCTGCTGAAGGCCAAAAAAGTCAGCGAGTGCGCTGATCTCGTCTTTCGAACGGGATGCCACTTTAAGAAATCTATTGGAACCCATTGGCGGCTGCGTATTATGTAAGCCAAAAACATAAAGGTCACTAACCGGCTGAAAATTGTTGTCCGTGTTAAGGAGACACCCACTAGCTTTCCATTCATTTATCGTAGAACGCAATAAACGCACCACGTTGGTAGGTGTTCCGGTCAGCTGATCATATATCGAAAATAACTGCCTGTTGGTTTCACTGCCCAGGGGCTCAGAACTGATTAGACCAAGAAGCTTCAAACACTCCTCGGGGCTGATATTCCTTTTGAATTTGAAAAAACTCAATTGTTCCACCGTCATCGATACTGGGAGGTCTGCCACAGGAAGATGTTTTCCGATGACAGATTTTAATGTGGGCGCAAATACATCGCCACACCTGTAGCATTTTCCATCTGTACACGGAATACATTCAAAATTTTCAATGTAGTATTGGATGTAGCTCGGAACAGTGTCGCTACCACCGAGACGAAAGTACTTGGTGATATCGCATTTTGATATGAAATTATCCCAATTATCCAACATTTTACCCCAAAAAAATTTGGAGAAAGCCGGTTCGAGCAGGCTTAACCTGAATTCTATCGAAGTGTAATTCTGTATGTAATGCTGCCCGCTATTGCGCCACGGATGGTACAACGACGGATATGCCTCTATTTTATCTAACCAACTAAAATATCTGCTGGCCTCTGGATGTTGCCTCTCGAAAGCTTGTCTTTCTATTTTTTCTTCAATAAGCTCAATGGAGATATTTTCCCGCACTCCGATTTTTTTGAAGAATGTTTTCCAGTCCAAGACATCTGCGCTATCTTCTATGTAGTCGTTCACCAAAAAATTGGCATGAGGCAATACCGATGAGAGCTTTTTTTCAGGAACATAATCATCTGAGAAATAGCATTGGCTTGGAATTTTTAGACCGTTTACGGTAAGAACCTCCAACATCCGCAAATCAGAGTAATCTTTGTCCGAAAGCTGTTTTGCCCGGAACACTTTAAAGACAAAGCGGGTGACGGCCATTACATTTTGCTGATTTACACCACCGTTTGCAATCATCGGAATAATAGACTTTTTAACTACTTCCAGATCAGTAGGCTCCCGCACCCCTAAATTTTGGAGCCATACCAAGACTTGTGGTGCGGAGGCATAGCGGGCCAAAATGTCCGCATGAACGTAACTAAGGCTGAAGGCGACATCGGCAACCGCAGTCTGCGCGGGAATGAAAATCTCTTTCGGCGTTTTGTACTCTCCGGATTCGTCCATGATAAATGCCGCCGACTCAAGCGGGAGCAGCCATGTCTGGTTTTTTCCGTTGAGCGTTTTATTGTAGAAGAATCTTATTGTTTCAATAGCACCAGCAACATCATTTATAGCCTTCGATTCGATGAGCCCAAGAAGCTCGGGAAAGGTAAAGGAAATGGCCCCCAGCGATTTTAGTTTGGCCTGATTTTTCAGACGTAAGTCTAAAACGTTATGTGTTCCCGTAATTTCTAAATACCCTGTTATTGTAGAGGGCCGGAAGTATTCAGAAAAGCCGGGATTATCTACTATCGCCGCTTTTATCACAACGGTACGTCCTTCCTCATGCTGGACCGGTAAAAAATCAACGGTTGCCGCGGCGGCCTCCAAGCTTTCGTTATATGCAAGGTCAATTACCGAATCGGAGTAATCCGGATACTTGCCGTTTAGTAAACTGAGCACATCAAAGCGGTACTCGGTATCCTGCAGCTCCCGGAACCATTCCAATTGGCGTACCGCAATTTCCCTAAACAGAAATTCGTTCCAGATATTTGGCATTAATTCAGTGCGTTCGGCATTTGTCAAAAAGTCCCCATTGATAAGGAACGGAAAATCCTTTTTCGCTTTTGTCGGAAGATATGAGTAAATAACTGCTCTTTCGACCGGCACGATCTGCTGGTCTTTAACCTTTGCAGCAAAAGTAAGTTTCGTCGCTTTTGCTTCTTTTAGTTTCTGCGGGCACGCTGTCTCGGACAGATCTTTGAGTTTTAAGGACAACGCATCATTGATGGCCAGATCCATCGTCTTGAGTATCCAGGAACTCTCCAACCGGCCACCGTTATAAAGATCTACCACACCGTCCGCGACTTCTTTGGTAACCTCAAATATTTTTGTGTCCCCATCGAAAAGCGTGACCGTTTTGACCTTCCTTAGAAAAAGAATTATTTGGCAATCCTCAAAAACATTGATAATCTCCTTCTTGATGTTTTTACGGTCGCTGATGTGAATGATCGTATTGACCCGCTTTTGGTCGTAACACTCGGCGACCTCCCTTGCCGGCTGATCCGTCCAGATCGGCACCACCTGCCAAGGAAATTCTTCGGAACCGTGATAACCCTCAAAATTCTTATCAAACCGAAAAGAAAAGCCACCTGATACTATGTGCGCGTAATCGGATGACCCAAAAACTGATTTGAAGCCAATTCCCTTATAGCCCGTTTTTTCGACGTTTTTGTCTTTTTCACTGGCCCGGTTACCAATGCCCGATATACCTTGCACGTCCTCTTTTGTGAAGTGTTTGCCGTCGTGGGAAAACACCAGATAGTTCTCCAATAATTTGAATTGAACATTGATGGGGCTTCCATCGGAAGAGGAGTCATCCGCATTTTGAAGCAATTCAAAAATGAAACGGTTGACTTCGCCGAAGACTGTTTTGGACAACACATTCAGCGAATGGGCAAGGTCCCTGGAATTGCTGTCGTTTTTAGCTTTTTCCTGATGTATTTTATCAACGAATTCTTTGTACACGAGCCTTTTAATTTAGATTCTATATCGTGAATATAGATAAAATATGAATTTTAACATAAATCAACGTCCATTATGCATCAGATTCGATAGCAATAGCAACTCTCCACCCGAACACTCATACTTTGACCGCTTCGCTCCCCTTATCCAGCACCATATTTCGCTATCCGCTGGAACGACCGTTCCCTTCTGATCCCATAGTGCGGGTTACGGTATCCATCCGCTTCCCTTATTTTTTATAGTAAAGCCCCGTATGCTCTTGTCCCATTTCAGGAGCAAAGGTAACTCCGTGCCCGTGACGCACAGGCAAGGCCAAGTCCTGCGGATTTGCCAAAAAATCTCCACCCATCCGGGTCGTATTTTCCGACAAAGCCTTGCCAGCGCTGGGCACTAACCTTTTTATGCTCATGAAACGAAACATAGCATACTCCGAACCTTTACACGAATAAAAAAAATGTCAGCACTGGAAAAAATATCGAAAACGGCAAAAATGAAACAAAACAGCGCCCCCTCTCCATTGCCGAATAATAAATCAAAAAAAAGTATTCACAAAAAAAAGCAGAAAACATGAACATCATCGGACGAGTGACATCGGATGCGCAGGTGCGCAACGTGTCGGAAAACAGGCAGGTCGTGAATTTTTCGGTAGCCATCAACGACAGCTACCGCAACAAGGCGGGCGAGCGTGTCGAGCAGACGACCTACTTCGACTGTGCCTACTGGCTCAGCACCAAAGTGGCCAAAATCCTCACAAAGGGAACGCTCGTGGAGCTCACGGGCAGGCCGAGCGCAAGGGCATGGACGTCGAACAGCGGGGAACTCCGTGCATCGCTGAGCTTCAACGCCTCGCAGATAAAAAAGCACGGTGGCGGTACAACAGCAGAAACCGCAAAGGCTCCCGCAGACAGCGACGGTGACATGCCCGAGACAGACTTCCCTTTTTAACCCAATCCCTTAAACAATTATCAAACTTTAAAATATTTCATCATGGCACATAATATCAATTTCAACGAAAAAACAGGGCGCTATTCCTTCTTCAGCGTTCAGCAGAAAGCTTGGCACGGATTGGGGCAGATCGTGGAACAATACCCGACCAGCGCCGAAGCCATCAGGCATGCAGGTCTGGACTACGAAGTCGAAAAATCCCCGCTGTTTGCCAAAGGTTCGGGCATTACCGAAACTACCGACGGTACGGAGATCGGCAACACCGAACTTGAAGTTCCCGACTATTTCGCTACCGTCCGCACCGACAGCAACGCAGTATTGGGCGTGGTGGGCAAAGATTACCACATCGTGCAGAACCGCGAGGCGTTCAACTTTTTCGATGCCATCGTGGGCGGTGGCGACGGAATACTGTACGAGACTGCGGGGGCTTTGGGAGATGGGGAACGCATCTTCATCACAGCCAAACTGCCCGGCTATATCCGTGTGGGCAACGGCGACGACGTGACCGAAAAATACATTTTCCTGACCACCTCGCACGACGGTAGCGGAAGCATTACCGCCGCATTCACGCCGATCCGCATCGTCTGCCAAAACACGCTGAACGCCTCGCTCCGAAACATGAGCAACGTGGTGCGAATCAAACACACCTCGGGTGCCAATCAGCGATTGGAAGACGCACACAAGGTCATGGGACTGGCCAACACGTTCAGCGACCAATTGGAGGGCATTTTCAACAGTTGGACGAAGGTGAAGGTAACGGACAGGGAGGTAAGAAAGCTTATCCAGTTGGCACTTTGCCCAAACACGGAGACGCTCAACCTCATCAAAAAAGGTGCGGAAAACGATCTTTCCACCGTATTTAAAAACACCGTTGAGGATGCCTTCGCCTATGCGATGGTGAGCGATACACAGCAGATGGACACCACAAAGGGCACGTTGTTCGGAGCCTACAACGCCGTGACGGGCTACTACCAAAACGTAAGAAACTACAAGGACGATGAAGCCAAGTTGCAGAGTATTGTATTGGGCGGCACTGCCCAACTGAAATCGCAGAAGGCGTTCGACCTGTGCAGTGCGTTCGCCTTGGACGGTGCGGAAATACTGAACCTGAATTAGATGACAACAAGCTACCGCCCCAATCGGCGGTAGCTATAAAAAATAAATGATATGAAAGCTTTAAGCAAAATGGACAATTTGGACAAGGGGCAACTGCTGTGCAGGCTCTTTCCCGAAGAACTCGAAAACCTACAGCAGGCCGTAGAAAAACAGTGCGGCCACTTTCTGCAAAACGAACAGGCATTCCGCACGGCATGGCATCGGCAGGCCTTTGTGACGGCGGAGTTTTGGTACAGGCTCGTACAGGATGCCGAAAAGCGCATCGGCAGGTACAAAAAGGAACTGTGCAGACGCCCGAGATGGTTTGCCGACCATTTCTTTGACGGCTACAATGCGCTGTTCACGATATACGGCCTTGTCGAGTATGCGGATACGGCAGACTGCAACGCCCAACTGAAACAGGCCGTCCACCTGCTTTTCGGAAACGAGAAACTTCTTTCGATAAGCTCAAACGGGTAGCCCAATGCACATAAAGGACATGGACGGTTGCCTGATCGAGGTAACCGACCTTAAGGAAGCGGTCCGCATGGCCAAACGGTATGCAGGGTATCGCCACGGGGAGACTGTCTTTTCAGACCTCGACAAAAGGCTAGCCGCCTATTGGACGGACATGCACGAAAAATTACGGGCGATAGCGAATGATTAGCGGACAATTAAATACAGCAATATGAACACAAATTTTTTCACCCAGATAGCGCAGTTGGATTTTACGGGAAACCTGCAACTGACAATGGCCAAAGGCATGGGCGGCAACCTTGTCGTATCGGTAATGCTCCTGAACGAGCAATGCGGGGACGTTGCCAAGAACGGCATCCCGCCGTTGACGTTCAACACCACTCCTCAGGAGTTCGACGAAGGATTTTTTGAGCGGATAACAGCGCCCGTGCAAAAGGTTTCGGGACTTATGGTTGACATGGAAAAATTCCTGAAGCAACTGGAGGAGGTCAAACGCCAGTCGGCAATGGAAAAGGAAAAGGCCGACAGGCAGAAGAAAGAGCAGGAAGCCAAGGACAAGAAGTACACGGGCGCAATGGCAAAGGTGGATGAACTCGAAAAAGAGGGCAAGTTCCGTGAGGCGTGGATGAAAGTGCCCGACATAACGGAGTTTCCCGAAAAAGCGGACGAGATACGCAAACGCAAGACCTCACTCTCCGACAGGTTCGCCACACCGAGCCTGTTCGGGGCAATGGAGACGGCAGTACCCGAACCGCCAAAGGCGGAAGAAGCTACTGCCGATTATACCGTCGATGAATCGGACGGGGAAGAATAGAATTGTTAATCCAAAAATCGAAGAGTTATGTTATTGGCAACACAATTGGAACGGGTATTTATACTCAAGGACAAGGAACAGGACATCAGGCTGACCGACCCCGAACCACGTTGGAGCGTGGAGGCGGTAATGAATTTTTACGCCAATCTGTACCCGATTTTGACCACCGCAAAAATATCCCCACCGCAGATCAGGGACGATGCGGTCGAGTACAGATTTGAAAGCGTAATGGGTACGAAAGGTTGAACACAAATCACAAAACGATGAACTATGCAACCAAACATTATATCGGGAACCATCAGGTTGCCCCAAGAAAAACGACAGCGGCAGTTGCACCGACAGTTGGGCGAGTTCGCCACTTGGCTACAGAAACCAAGGGACGCGAGCCACGTGCTGAAAGACGGACGGAAGTCCGTACCGGTGGCAATGCTGCCGATGGTATCCTAAAGTGCAGGTTCCTGCCCAAACTGGAAAAGACACCATCCCTAGAGGATTACCGGAGAACGGAAGCGGATTTTTATGCGTCCCTTTCCAGACTTGCGGGGCATTACGGCATTGACCCGATGCAGACCAGCGATTTTGGTTTCCCCTACAATATGGCCTTGGCCATGTGGGATATGGAAGCCAAGGTCAAGCGTACCAACAAGAACTGCGTCGGCATCAGATTGGTGCGGGAAGACAGCAAAGCGTCTTTGGTGAGCGAGGAACGGTGCGATGTGGGTGCAACCCTGTTCTACGTTCCCGTCGTACCGCTCTTTCTGATGCTCAAAGACCCAAAGCGAAAACGGGCGGCACAGCTACTGCTGTCGGCATGCAGTTACCTCTACCATATCGCCGACGTCCCGTATTACAGGCAGGAGAACAGCTATCTGTACTGGCAATATGAGATGCACAGGGAATGGGTGGAACAGGACGAGGAAACCGACGCCACCGAAATCTACAGAAGTGAACTGGAGAAAGCCGAACATATCGGGGACAGTATGGAACGAAAACTTTTCAACCGCATCAACCTGCGGGTTTTCGGACAGCGTTTGGACCGATTCAACAGCCGTGACGCCTTCGATGCCGACTGTTGGCGGGTGGCCCGCAACGCTTTCGCCCTCTATACCGAATACCCCACGGCGACCATTTTCAGGAATGCGCCCGTGCACGATGACGACCACGACGGCTATGACTGCGAAAACGAAGCCGTCGCGATGGAAAAGTACATCTCCTTCGTTGCCGATACCAAAGGGTGGCTTTACGAAAGCCTTAACGATAGCATCTCCAGCGAGTTCAACGAATACGGTGCGATGGAAGAGCCGACCCTTGTCAAATCCTTCGACGCAAGGGAGATTACGGCGACAGACCTTGATTTCGAGAACCGCCTCTTTGCCCTTTTGGATGACCTGTGTTCACTGTTTTACGATTACAAAATGGAAGAAAATGGAAGACTCAACTGACCTGACCGAAACCTTCGGCACGCTGTACCAACCAAAATCCCTCTTGGTCTTTTATGAAGCCAAAGGAGCCAAAGCCGACACCTACGTAGAGCATTTCGATATGGACGGCAACGGTATGCCCATCAACGCCCACCCGCTGACCGTAAAGGAAGCCAGCGCACTGGCCAAGGCATTGCAGACCGATGGGCAAAAGAACAACGCGTTTTTAAGGCCGAACGGGATTTTGCCGACAAACATCCTGCACATCGATACCCGAGAAAAGGGCAAGGTGCTTTGGTACACCAAGGCAGGGCAACGGCAACTGTATTTTGTGGAAGGCTTGGGCATACCCAACGGAAAAGCGCACGTCCCGGCGATGCTGTGGTCGGCCGACAAAAACAGCCTTTCGGTATTCGCCTTGGCAAGCGACAGGAGGCCGACGGAAAAGACGCCCCTGCATTACGCCCCCTTTTTCAACATTTATGAGGACGGCAGGGTATGCATGGGAACGGTAAGCGTCGAGATCAAAAACTCGGCCTCGGTAGAGGAATTCGTTCAGGCGTGGGAGCATTATTTTTTCCATTCCTATTTCAGCCATTCGCTGTGCCAAAACCTGACACGCAAAAACATTGTAAGCCTTTGGAAAGGCCTTGTCGATACGGACAGCCCCTTTCCGAAGGAAATATTGAAAAAGAACAACAAGACCCTTAAAAAACTACTGTGATGAGTACGCAAAAAACGGCAGTCCATTTCACGGACAACTATCTGCTCAATCCGACCAACCCGATTTCGGTAAACCTCATCGGGGCGGGCGGAACGGGATCAAAAGCGTTGACCGCCCTGATGGAAATAAACGAGAGCCTGATTGCCTTGGGACATGCGGGCTTGCAGGTGCGCCTTTGGGACGACGATGTCGTGACCGAGGCCAATTTGGGCAGACAGCGATTTTTCGGATGTGAAACGGGGCTGTACAAATCCGTTGCCCTTATCAACCGCATCAACCGTTGCGTCGGCACGAACTGGAAGGCCGAAACGGTAAAGTTCGGCAAGGACAGCGTTGGAAGGCTGCCCGAGAATGCGAGGGCAATCATCACCATTACCTGCGTGGACAGCGTACAGGCACGGTTTGGGGTTGCCGAAATCCTGAAGGAACTGAAAGATGGCCACCGCAGGCACCACCACGACGAGCCAAGATACTGGTTGGACTTCGGCAACGGCCAACATACGGGACAGGCGATACTGTCCACCGTCGGGGAGATCAAACAGCCCCGCTCGGAAAAGTACCTTACGGTGGCAGGCCTGCCGTTTGTCACCGATGAGTTCGGGGAACTGCTCAGGCAGTCCGAAGCGCAGGACGACACCCCGAGCTGCTCGCTTGCCGAGGCCTTGGAGAAACAGGAACTGTTCATCAATTCGTCACTGGCACAGATGGGCTGTTCCCTGCTATGGAGCCTTTTCCGCTATGGCATGACCGAGAACAGGGGCTTTTTCCTCAACCTCCGCGATTTTCGCTCACATCCCCTTAAGGTGGCCTGACAAGAAAATCGGGCGGCAAAAAGACGCACCCTTCCTGCGGTCGGGACAGCCTTTTTGCGTGTCAAGCGGTGCAGCCCGTTGGGCAGGACGTGGCAAAAGGAACGTCCTGCCCAACGGGCTGCGGCCTATGGTGTGGGATGTTCCGCATCCCGATACTTATTTTGGCGCATAAGTCACCCGAAACGGACGGTAACGAAATGCTGCCCATTTATTTTTGTTTGCCTGTCCCGACGCTTTGGACTGTCTTTTCTTTCGCCTCTTTCTCGCGGGAATACACCCATAGCGACAACAGCCCGAAGATGATCAGCCCATACGCTATCCATTTTCCGACCCTTTCCAGAAGGGTAACGGCAACGGACTTTTCATAGGAGGAAAAGCCCTGCCCTCCCATGGGTCCGCGCCGATAGAATCTCCTGCGGTTGATCCAGTAGCGGAGGCCCAGGCCCGCAACCAAAAAGATGATCCCTATGACCAATGATGACACCATAAAAAACACGTTGGTTCAATAGTTTGAATTTACGAAAAAGAAATTATTCCAACAAAAAAGTCCTGCCGGATGGCAGGACTTTCCGGCTTTAATCGCTGCTGTTGAAGGCGAAGCTCAGTTTCCGTTCGTTGCCGAAATTGTCCGAGATCCAGACGTCAAAGGACTGGGAAACGGTGGAATGTGAGGTGTAGTAAAGCCTGAACTGTTCGGCTGGCAAGGCGTAGAGGTCGTTGGGCAGATATGCGGGATCACCGTAATGCCGCAATGTGCCCTGTCCGTCGAACTGGAAGTACCGAAGGAAATACCGCGTGTTGCTGTAATTCCCTTTGCGCTGTATGGTAAGGCGTATCTCTACCGTCTGCCCGTTGGCTACCTCCTTGGGAACCGGCATCACGCCTACCTCAAACGGAAAATCGTTCTGTATTTCGAGGTCGTCGCCTTTGCCGCAGGATACCAGGGAAACGGAAGCCGTGAGGATGGCCAGGGTCAGGCCAACCGGCATCAGTTCTGTTCTGAGTGTGTTGAATAGTGAAGTCATTGTGTCTAGTTTTAAAAATTGAACCTTAAACCCACGCCCGCCGACGGCCGCAACCGTTCCAGGTCGGTACCCCAAAGGGCCTTGGCACGCCCTTGAAGGACCAGCACCAGGCGGTCGCACAGGTACGTTTCAAGAGTGAGCCGTCCGCCGGCCCCGAAGATGAGGCCCTCCCGGCTCAGTATCGCCGCCCCGTCATACAGCGTCGCCCGGCCCCGATTGATGCTTTCGTAACCCACAACAGCGGTGATTGCAACATTCAGCGTAATGTTCTTACCGGCATCGCCCAGAAGGAAAAGGCTGTAGCCGCCTTCGGCGGTATAGGTCTCCTGCGGTATGCTTAACTCTTTGTAGGCGTGGTATCGGTGCGTGTATTCCAAAGCCCAAAGCTGGTAGTTCCCGTTTTTTCCGTTGACAGTCATGGCCATGTTGACATAGTAGTCCTTGCCGATTTTATCGTCGGACAATACGCCCGCATTCACTTCCAGTCCTTTCTGCTTGGGTAACATCCGTTGCGCCTGCGCGGCCATGATGGCCATGAGCAGGAGCGTCAGGGTATAGATATGCTTTTTCATGTCTGTCGTCTTTTGGTGATCGTTAAAATTTCAGGTGCATCTTCCCAACAGGACGGGCTTTGACCAAATCCGAATTCTCGACCTGGAGGCGCTGTTGCCTGCCGCCGTTCTTCTCGAAAATCTCGATCTGGAGCACCTTGTCGTCGGCTATGGTGAACTGATCGAGCAGGAACACGTTCCGCTGGGTGGTGTTTCCGCCGATGCTCTCCAAGGGCCTGTAGGTACGAAGCGGCATGAGCGGCCTTTCCTGCACCACGGTTCGCTTGGCCACCTTTTTGTCCACGACCTTGAAATTGACGAAATCGATCTGGAAGGGCACATTGCTGCCGTTTGCCAGCTCGGTGTGGAAATAGTACTTGCCGTTGTGGATGTAAATCCCTTTAAGGGTAAACCGGATGCCGAAACTTTTGGCCCCGATGTGCCTTACGGTGCGTTTGTCCTTTTTGTAAATGGTCTGCATCAGCAGCCCGGCCAGCGATGGGGAGCTGTCGCCCAGTTCCCCGAAAAGCACGTCGTTCGCCACGGCCTTCTCCGTGGCCTTTCGCATCTCCACCAAGTCATAGCTCAGCGCCTGGGGATACGGGCTGTAGAATACGTCGAAGCTGTAAAAGCGCCCGTCGTCTGTAATGACCGAAAAGTTGGTCTCGGGGCCGAACCCCTTTACTGCGGCCTTTACGCGAAGTACGTTCGGCGCATCCTCGGCCTTTGCCGCAATCAGGTAATCACTGCCCAGATCCACGTAACGGATGGCAGCGGGGAAGATCAAATGGGAGGTCTTGTCGTAGGTGACCTCCATCTCATAAGGGGCGATCCTGCCCAGGGCAAGCGGGGCTTGCTGTGCAAAAGACGCATCGGCAATGCCGACGATCATCAGGGCGGTTGCCCAAAGGGTTTTCAAATGGTTTTTCATTGCTTTATGTATTTGCGTTCAACATTATTTTTTGGAGACAAGGAACACCTGATACCCGGCTTTCAGGGTAACTTTCGGCGTCCTGACTTTTTTGGAGAAATAGCCCGAGACACCCTGCACCACCCCACGGCTGAGATCGGCGGCAACCTGTTGGCCCGGCGATTGGGTGAGCATTACGCTGGTTCCGGAAGTCTGGCCCATATTGCCGGCCATTTCCGAGAGGGCGCTGAGTTCGGGCGAATACGGCACGTAAAGGCCCTGCTGTCCGTCGAGGTCGTACACGGTGATGTCCACCGGGACGATGTTGCCCCCGATTTCCATGGACGTGACCTTCAACTGCAGGCGTCCGGCCTGTAACTTACCTGTGGCCGTCAGGATTGTTCCCCCGGGAATGGTACGGTTTGGGGTTTGGGCGGGCTCCAGCAGGCGCAGGCGCACCACGCCCTCGCCGATAAGGGTGAGCGTTTCCTCGATGCGGGCCCTCACGCTGTTTCTCGGCTGCGACGCCTGCCCTAAGGGCCCAGCGGTATGGAAATCCCGGTTCATCTCCCGGGAAGAACCGGCCAGAAAAGAGCTGTCCGCAGGCCCGCGGCGCAAGGCCGATACGGCGTTGTTCCGCACCGGGGTTACGGCCACGAAATATTCTTTCTGCCTATTGGCCGACGCGCTGCCGGCACTCTCGTTGCCTTCGGCTTTTGTGCCATTGGCGGTACCGGGCAGATATTTTGCGGCCATCTGGTAGGACTTCTCCATCAGTGCCAGTTGGTCCTGGGCGGTAATTCCCGCAGGTATGTCCTTTTCGGCCAGTTTCTCCTTGAGTTCCTCGAGCTGTTTGCGCAGCTGCTGCGTCTCGGCATTGTCTTCCCGGTAAAAGGAACCCAGCGTACTCTGCGCCTCGCGGTAGCTGTTCAGTGTCGGATTGCCCGATCTGCCCGAATGCCCATTGCCCTGTTCGTTTTCGGGCGAGCCCTGTTGGCCGTTTTGCGTACTGTCGGTGTTCCAGTAATCCGAAAGGGAGGTCAGTGCCTTTCGTTTTTCCTGCGCTTTCTCTTCCAGCATTTCCTGCTCGTAGGCTTTTTGCTTGTCGGCCTGCATGCCCGCTTCACTGGCTTGGGGAACGGCATCGTTCAGGCCGATGTCCCCGGTTTTCTTCTGGTTTTGGGACGGTTTGAAGATCAGGTACATGCAGCCCAGAAACACGACGCCCATCAATGCGAATATCAGGGGCTTCTTAAGGCGTTCCCTGCTGCCGTTTTTATCCTCCGGCACATGGGAGGTTTCGTTTGGGTCGTCCTGCCCGAGGCGGATGCTGACCTTTTTTTCATTTTCTTTCATGACTGTTGTTTTTTAGGATTGTTGACGAAGTGTCCTGCGGCGATGCGGGACTTTTTTTGTTTTTGGGGACAGGGTTTTCGATATGTTCGATGGCCATACCGTTGCCGGTGTTCGCCGTGTCGTGCCACACCTCAAAAATGGCCACCGCGGTAAGCAGCAGATAGCCCGTAAAGAAGTACAGCGTGTAGCGGCGCTGCGCCCCGACGGGCAACGCCTGCCAGCGCTCTTGCAGCTGGCCGGACCACCTGTCCAGATTTTCACGTATCTTTTTCATGTTTTAAGTATCTAGGGATTACAGCTTGAAGCGGTTTTTTACGGGCGTGGCCTGGCGTTTTGCCGTATCGGCCACCATCGCTACGGCCTCGGTAGCCTTGGGCAGCTCGGTTGCGGAAAGCCCGGTCAGGGTGGCCCGCCCGACGGGTTGCCCGTAGCGGTCCGTTTTGGTTATCTCCATCTTGAGCAGATCGAGCTTTCCCTTTTCGTGCCTCACCCAAATGCTGCATTCCACACGCGGCTTGTCCTCTCCCGACCATTGCAGGTAGCCTCGCAGGATGAACCTGTTGCTTTGCGGTTCCAAACCTTTCCCGGAGCTTTCCATGTACCGGCCGAGGCTTTCCCTTATTTTGTCGGGATAGGCCGCCTGGGTGGTAAAATAGCCGTCGTAGCCTTTCTCGGTGAGGATCTTGGCGAAAGTTTGCAGATCATGTTTCTGTTCCATGTCCTCTCGTTTCTAGCGTTCGATCACCTCTAGGTCCTTGTTTTCCAGCACCGCAAATTTTTCGATATTGAAGCCCTGCGGGTTGCTGTCCGACCGCACGGAGTTCACCAGAAAGCAAGAGGTGACCAGGTTTCGCCTGGTCACGTTGCTGGAGCGGATGATGAACTGTTTGGCGTAAGTGCGCACCGCATAGGGATAGGTGTCGAAATTGCAGACCACGCTGTCCAGCTCGATGCGCTGCTGCACGTTTCCCGATATGATGCGGTTGTAGTAGCCTTTTTCCGAAAGGTCCCTATAGTAGTCGAAGGCACTTTTGTCGGCAAGGTTGAAGGCCCGTTTCATGTTGCTCTCGATGGCATTCTTGTCGGGTGCCAGCGTAAAGAACAGTTCATGGAAACGGCGCACGTGCTCGCGGGCCTCCACGGGGCGGTTGATGGAGGCGTCCTGCGAGAGGGCCAGCATCAGCGATTTCCCGTTGTCCAACACGTAGACCTTTTGCCTTTGCAGTTCGGCAAAGCGGTAGGATTTCCATACCGCGTATCCTGCCACGGCGGCGCAGAGCACGGCAAACACGATGGCGTAGAGCCGGATCTGCCTGAAGCTGTTTTCAATGTTTCTTAGGGTCTTGAATTCCATATGTTTTTTTGTTTTCTGGGTTTACCTGTTCATGAGCCTGCCGCCGATGTTTCCGGCAACCGATCCGGCCCCGGCTCCGGCTATGTTCCCGGTTTTCATTGCCGTCTGGTTGACGTTGCGGGTGAAGTTGCCTGCCCCGCCGGCCTGGATGATCCAGCCGGTAACGGTCGGGATGGTGAAATAGCCCACGATGCCGATGACCATGAAGATGATGTAGACCGTATTGGAGGTGTCGGGTATGAAGGTCGGATCGGCCAGCATCTCGATGTCCCGCTCCAATATGAGGGACTGTATCCGGGCCAGCATCGAACTGAACAGATCGGAAACCGGCAGCCACAGGTAAACGCTCACGTAGCGCGTGAGCCATTGGGCGAGCGTGGACTGGAAGCCGTCCCATACCGATATGGCGAAGGCAATCGGCCCCAATATCGACAGCACGATGAGAAAGAACGTCCGTACGGTATCGATGACAAGCGCCGCCGCCTGGAAAAGTATCTCCAGAAGGTTGCGGAACCATTCCTTTATCGCTTTCTCCATCCGGTATTCCTGCCTGTCCATATACATCCCGGCCATCGTCCCGATGTCGGAAGGCGACCAGCCCAACTCGTCGAGTTTCTTGTCGAACTCCTCATCGGATACCAGATAGGCGGTTTCGGGGTTTCGGACCATCGCCTCATATTCCAGCCGGTCCTTTTGCTCCTGGAGCTTGTTCAGGTCAAGCACCTGGCCCTCGAGAATGCCATGGGTGCCGGTGACCACCGGGCTGAGCACCGCATTGATGGTCCCCAGCACAACGGTCGGAAAGAACATGATGCACAGGCCCAGGGCGAACGGCCGCAACATGGGAAAGACGTCGATCGGTTCGGCCCGGCTTAAGGCCTGCCAAACCTTTAGGGCCACATAGAACAGTGCGCCCAGTCCCGCCAGGCCTTTGGCTATGGCGGCCATGTCCGCCGCAAGCGGCATCATGTCGTCATAGAGCGAGCGCAGGACTTCGTGAAGGTTGTTCCATTCCATGGCTACCAGTATTTTTGGTTGGCGGTTCCATAGAGATCGAGCACCCTCTTGGCATCATTTTTCTTTTTGGCGCGCAGGTAGCTCACCGAAATGTTCTTGTTGGTGTAATAGCGCACCAGGCTGTGGTAGTCCTTGACCTCTTTGTACACGCGGTCGATCACGTCCATGCGTTCCTTGTCGTTGAGGGAAAGGTCGCTGGCCGTCACGATCTGCCGAAGTTCCTTGAGCAGCTCGGTACTCTCGCTGAGTAGCGCCGCGTAGCCGTTGCCGATGGCCGTGAGTTCCTGCGGCGTGAAATTGGGATCGTTCACCATCTTGCCGAAGTTGCTCACGTACATTTCCGATACGTTGCCCACCAGCAGTACGGTCTGCTGCACCTTTCGGGCGTCCTTTACCAGATTGCTCACGGCCTTCAGCTTGTCGTAATAGGCCTTGCCCTGCTCGTAGACCTTCTTGACCTCGTTGAAGTTCTTGATCACGTTGGAAACCGTGGAGGAGGTCTGCACGATCTCGTTTGCGCTGTTGAGGATGCCCGAGGCCAGGTTCGCCGGATCGGTAACCACGAACTGCGCTTTTGCGGAAGGTGCGACGGCAAGGATGCATGCCGTACACACCGATAGGATTACTCTTTTCATTGTGTCTGATTTTTAAATGGGTTAATATTTGTTTGTTCGCTCACGCCTTTGCAGCGCGATACGTTTGATGGCCTGCTCCACATTGCCCCCAAGTTCGGCGGCGAGCTGCATGACCTCCATCTTTTCGGTCTCCTCGGTGGTGTAGGCCAGATATTCCTCCAGGCTTACCTCGGTGGCATATACCGCCGAGTGCGTACCGCCCAATCCGATCCACACTTCCTTGTAGAGCCGAGAGGCGTCGTTGTTCATGTTGATGGACAGGATCTGGGATTTTTCCTTTTCGGTAAGGCCCAGCATGGCCTGAATGTCATCGAACTTGTTCATGTACTTGCGTTGGTCGAGCAGGATCTTGCAGTCGCTGTTGTTGATGATGCTCTCCTTTACGATGGGCGACTGGATGATGTCGTCCACTTCCTGGGTCACCACGATGGCCTCGCCGAAAAACTTCCTGACCGTCTTGAAGAGGTACTTGATGTATTCGGCCATGCCTTCCTTGGCGATGGCCTTCCAGGCTTCCTCGATCAGGATGAGCTTGCGGATACCTTTGAGCCGGCGCATCTTGTTGATGAAGACCTCCATGATGATGATCGTCACGATCGGGAACAGGATCTTGTGGTCCTTGATGGCATCGATCTCAAAGACGATAAAGCGCTTGGAGAGCAGGTCCATCTGGCTGTCGGAATTGAGCAGGTAATCATATTCCCCACCTTTGTAATAAGGCTCCAGCACGTTGAGGAAGTTGGCGATATCAAAATCTTTTTCCCTTACCTGTTTATCCTGGAGTATGCCACGGTAATCGCCCCGAACATATTCATAAAATCCGTTGAAAGACGGATATGCCTCATCGCCTTTGATACGTTCTATGTAACCGCTTACCGCGTTGGACAGGGCGACTTCCTCCGAGCGGGTCGGCGGTTCGTCATCGCGTTTCCAAAGGGTAAGAATAAGTGTTTTGACACTTTCCCTTTTTTCGATGTCGAACACACCGTCATCGGTATAAAAAGGGTTAAAGGCAATGGGATTGTCTTCGGTATAGGTAAAGTATATCCCGTCTTCACCTTTCGTCTTGCCTTTTATGAGTTCACACAATCCCTGATAGGAATTACCGGTATCGACCAGCAGTACGTGTGCGCCCTGCTCGTAGTATTGCCTGACCATGTGGTTGGTGAAGAAGGACTTGCCGCTTCCCGAAGGCCCGAGGATGAACTTGTTGCGGTTGGTGATGATGCCGCGTTTCATCGGCAGGTCCGATATGTCCAGATGGATCGGCTTTCCGGTGAGCCGGTCGGCCATCTTGATGCCGAACGGCGAAGGCGAATTGTGGTAGTTGGTCTCCTGGGTGAAGAGGCACAGGGCAGGTTCGATAAAGGTGTAAAAGCCTTCCTCGCTCGGGAAATCGCCCGCATTGCCGGGCATGCCAGCCCAGTACAGGGTGGCCGTGTCGGTAGTGTTGTGGCGGGGTTTGCATTCCATCAGGGCCAGGGCGCTGCCACAGTCGTTCTTGATCTGTTTGAGTTCGGCGGCATCTTCCGACCAGGCCATGATGTTGAAATGAGCGCGTATGGATGACAGACCAAAAGAATGCGCTTCATTCAGGTAGCGTTCAATCCACTCCTTGTTGATCTGGTTGGCTCGGCTGTAGCGTGCCAGCGAATGCATGTTCCGGGCCGACTTCTCAAACTTCCGCAGGTTATCCTCGCTGTTGTCCAAAAAAAGGTACTGGTTATAGATGTGGTTGCAGCTTAGCAACAATCCCACTGGCGCAGCGAAGGACAAAAGGCAGTCGCTTCGGTCGGTGGAAAGTTTCTCGTAACGGGTATCTGCCGATACCGTCGCGGGCAGGTCGTCCGTATCGGAGAGGGTGTGCAGGCACAGCCTCTTGTTGCCGATACGGACCTCTTCTCCCCCCAGGGCGATGTCCTGCATCGGCGTTGCCTCGTCCCTTGACAGGGTGAGGTACTGATCCAGCAAGCCCTGTTTGCCGTCCGTGCCGACCATGTCGTCCTCGTCCAAACGTTCCAGTTTCACAAAGCCGCTGTCGTTGATGATGCGCTCGAACTGGGCCACGGCTTCCATGAAACGGTGGACGGCTTCCCTGTCCCTTATTTCCTTCGGGATCAGCGTGCCCTTGCACAGCGAGGAGAAATTGCTCTGCATCCGCATCCGCTCCCTGGTGGTCTTGGTGAGGAACAGGTAGCAGTAATGGTTAAGAAAAGGGCGCTCGTTGAAATGGCGCTGGTAGGACTTGGCCAAAAAGCTCTGTCCGTCCTGGGCCAGATCGGGCGCATAGTTTTCCTTGATGTACCAGTCCTGTTTGTGGACGATTGAATAATCCGGCAAGGTCTTGACGGCCTTGTGCCAGGCGGCATGGATGGCGGCGTACTCCGCCGAGGCGACGGTGAAGAGTTCCGGAAGGTACACGCGGAAGCAGGCGGTGATGTCGGCATCCTTCGAGATGATGCAGTTGTGTTCCACCGCCAGCAGAGGGAACCTGCTTTCGAGTGTCGTGGTTTTTGCTGCGTTTCTCATACGGCGGCGGATTTTGGGGTGACCTTGAGATAGCGGCGTGGTGCCTTGCGGCAGATGATATACCTTGGGTGCCGTTTTTGGGCGGCAAGCTTCATCAGCCCGTGCTGGCCGTACTTGGCGTTGAGCGCGAAGGTCTGCCAGACGATGAGCGACGCGCCGCCTGCCCCGGTTAACAGGCACGCATAGGCGTTCGCGCCGGCCATGTAGAGGATCATCACCAGGATGAGCGTTCCCAGCAGGCCGCCGGCGAAAATGAACAGGTATTGCGCTTTCAGGCCCTTGAACTCCACCGTCCTTCCGATGCCCTTGTTGATGTTGTAGTTGGTCATATGGCAAGGATTACAGGAAGAAGGAACGTAGGATTGTGGCGGCCACGATCAGGAAGATGCAGGCCCCGAACCAGCTGGCCGCGGTCTTGGAGGTGTCTGGATCGCCGCTGCTGAACTTGTTGTAGACCTTTACGCCCCCGATGAGCCCGACGACTGCGCCGATGGCATAAATCAACTGGGTGGCGGGATCGAAATAGCTGGTGACCATCTGCGTGGCCTCGTTGATCCCGGCAGAACCGTTTCCCTGTGCGAGCGCACCGATTACCGACAGGCACGCAAGGCCCGTCAGCACGACTTTTTTGCTTTGTTTTTCCATGATTGAACTGAATTGGTTTTATCGCTTTTCCCGCTTCACGCGGGCTTCGCAACAAAGGTGTGATGGAAAAATGCGCGCTGTAATGATGTGTCCTTCAGTGGAATTACTTGGCGGTGGGCGGCGTTACAAGAACAAATTATATCTTTGACGGGTCGTTCTGTTGGCTATCTTGCCTCAACGATTAACCAGCGATAAGATTAAAAAAAAATGATGTGCAAATGGAATTGAACAGGCTGTTTTTGTTTTCGAAAAATACCGACGCGTTTGCCTCGCAACGGGGGTACAATTATCAGACGCTAAAGACTCTTGAAACCTGGATTGGCAATTTTACCGTCGGTATAAAGGAGGATATTTACTGTGAGTTTGAAGAAGATATCTTCCATAGCGACCCGTTTGCGCAAAAACTCAAGTTTCGTCAAATAAAACTCTACTCTAGTAACTTTTCATTCTCAAGTGAAGAGATAAAAAAGTGTATCTGCCATTTTTTTACGCTTCACGTTAAATCGGACTACAATGACTTCTCCAAGGAGTATGTTTTTGAAACCAACACAAAAATTGCCCAAAAATACCTGGATAACGACGCCGATCTGCTGAGGGACTGGTTTGAGAACCAATACCAAATGAGCAGAGCACAGCTTGCGAAGTATGCCGGTAAAACAAAAGCCATAGTGACCGATTACATACATGAACAAAAGAAAGCCCTGAAAGACAAAGACGGATTAGATGAGGCGATCGGAATATTCGAGAAACTGGACGACACATTTTGGGAAGAGTTCGCCAAAATGATAAAATGGAAATTTATAGGAATCTCGCCTGACGACGAATTTTCTTCGACAAGGGCAAATATAGAGTCGCTGATAGAGAAATTGCCCTTCGACATCGCAGAGAGCAGTCCGGCACAAGTTTTTGGAGTATTGCTTGATACCGTTTTTATGACGGTCAGCGAAAGCCGGGATCAGGAACGCAGGCTGACTTATGACAAGTTGGAACAGAGCCTGCTCTCGATTGGCAACGCTGAGGACAAATGGTATTCAACCAGGTACGACTTCTACAAGACTGTTGACCCTTTGGAGGACTTCAGGATCGGGGAATTCTATGAGATTTTGGATCTTGTAAACTATTGCCGACGAAAAAAGTATCTGCACAAACACAAAGATGTCTGGAATCCTTTCCTCATCTACTATGCACGTAACGCCCAATTGGATCCGCTCTTCAGAAGGAAGGCAATCTATGAAATTGTATTCCTCAATAATGAGTTTTACGAAGTCGATTACGAAAATCTGGCTGCTCGAGAGCGTCCCGACGGAAGTTTGTTAGGATTTGAAGACGATATCCGATATTACTTCAGCGCCATTCCCATTTTAACAACTGCCGCGGACATCGAAAATGTCCATAACATTATCACTCTGGTATTCGTTGCTTCCAAAAACGGAAAGGCATCAATTGACGAGGTTGAGTTAAGGCATTGGTATGTACAACTCTACAGAAGAATCAGTCAAAAATTAGCAGCTGAAAAAGACATTAGCGAAAGGTGCAGCCTACTGGAACAGAAAGGCACTTTCCTGTTGGTCATAAACAAGTTAAGAAATAAGGGCAATACCGAATTCATAGAATATTTTGAAAGCATTTTAAAGGTAGTCGACCAAGCGCCGTTATTCAAGTTGTCCCAATTTGGGGACCGGATAGAAAAATACATCAAAATGCATCTCAACATAGATCCCCAAGATACGATGGGCATTGTGACAGCATTAGAAATTTTTTCGGAAAAACTATTTCCCCTGGTCGAAAAACGGGAAGGCAAGATAAAACTTGCGCAATCGCAAGTGAAAAGAGGCAGTAGCTACTTAAAGACGACAATCCCGAAAAACTTGCTTAAGGCATTGGACTATTTCCATAAGGCCAAGGAAAATTACCTACAGGAAGATACGATAGAGGGTTTTGTGTTGGCCTTGTTGAATATCGCGCAACTCTACAACTCCGTAGGGATGCATTTTGCGGCCAAGAACTATGCCCTGGCGGCATTCCGCATGAGTACCAACAAAGAACTTATCCAGAGAATCGAAGACAGTCTTTCTTTGCTGGCCTTCTCAGATTATCTGCAAGGTTCCTGGTTTAATGCGTTAAGTATTTACGGAAGGTACATCCATCTAAAGTTGGAGGGCAATTTTGACGATTCGGATGCCGAAGCAGAGCAGATGGCCATGGTTAACATTGCGTTTATGCTCTACGTAATGGAAAGAAGTTCCAACCAGTTCAAGTATTTCAAGGAAAATTACATTTCCTTTCTCGATTACGTTGGGGATGAGATTGTCTCATCTATCCAGGCCGAAATCCGAAAGGAATTGGAACCTGACGATAAGTACAAAAAAGTTATCGAGAACAAGGTTGACGATTTTCCGCTCAACGATGTGGGAAAGACAAGGATTATCAATTTTTATGCCTTGGGGAGCTTGTGGCGAATAAGCTTTGAAAATACGCATGAAGTGCGTTCGGTAGCCGAAGAATATATTTCGGCCATCCAGATTGTTCTGGCGGAAATTGCCTTATCGGAAGTTGACTTTCATTTGCTGAGATCGACTATCGAAATAGAGTTGGTTTTGACTGAAAAACCTCTTCCTCCGGAGCAGCTTGCCTCCAATGAAGTAATAAAATGGAAAGTTTACATCTGTTTTTCCCAAGCGGTAGGACCTGAAAAGATAAACCAACATTCTGCATTCAACATGGTATCTTTGCGGCTATTGCTGGACAATATAAGCGTTCTGGAGTCAAAAGAGTTTAATGGGTTATTTTGGAAATTCTTCCAGGAATCAAAACTGGACTCGAAGCAGACCGTGATCAACCTGTATCAAAAGATACACAGAGATGTTTATTCCAAAGATGACTTTGAGGCTTTTCAGGCTGCGTCTTTTGAGAAAGAAAAGTTCGATCTGAATTTCCCAAGAGAGAACAAGGTGATGGTTTGGGACGGCTCGTTGAGCGCAAAATACGATAAGGTGTTTAGTCTACATGCCATCGAAAACCGTTTCAACAATATGCAGAAATGTACATATCTGACGCTGGGTAAATTAAGGGAACTTCCTGATTTCGCATTATGGCTCAATGGTCTGCGAAACCAAGGCTACAAGGATTGGCAGATATTGATGAACATGCAGAACTTTATGATAAACTATAAAGTGCAACTTCAGGAGCGTAAAGAATTTGGCACCAAGAAAGAGGAAATGGAGCATCTTCAAAAGACATTTCATAAACTTATGAGTATGGATGAAAAGGACTGCTATGTGCAATTCCCACTCAAGGCCTTCCAGACAAAAGAATTTAACGATCAGTTTAACATCAGTTTGCCTTCCTTACTCAAAACGTTCCGATTGGAGACTAAATTAATGACCCCAAATTTTGTAGCCATTAAGGAGTTCTTGAACGAGAGATTTAATCTCGACAAGGACGATTATCACGAGAATAATCCATTGAGGGAAATCTCGTAACGCCAATTTTTAAAAATTGTATACTCGATAGCCGAGTCGACCAGTATGCTCCTGCCGAATCGGCACATTAGCTTACAATCTCCTGCCTTTACGCTTAATGACGCTCGGGTTATCTTTTTTTGGCTGGGCAATTTCATTTTGCTGACGGACTTTCAAAACACAGTCGACGTAGCGCTTTGCGTCTTCCATATTATGGGGAAGAGTTTTTCGCCGTCCAGAAGACTTCGAATCGTCCAGCCCGATGATAAAACCATTTTCCGGAAAGGCATTTGGCTGATATACGACGATGAAATTATTCACATCCTTTTTCGCAACGTTGCTTTTGTGGCTGGCAATGGTATAACCCTTATATTCCTCGAGTATAAAGTCCGGATCATTTTTCGAAATCATATTTGTGCTGTTTAGGTTAAACAATCATTTTAGGTAATTCTCGGAAAAACAAAGGGAAGCTGCCCTTTCAGACAAACTCCCCAATATCAAACTCCTCCAAATCATTATTCCGCAAAGTGGAAGAACCGGCATTAGTTTCAGCGGAAAGGCTTCCGTCCAATAGCTCGGCTATCTTCCGTGATGCGCCTTCCATGGAATTTTCCAGTAGGCTGAGTAATTCGGTCCCCTGTATTTTCTGAACCAACGCAACCGCTGTTTCCTTCTGGGATGGCTCCAATCTTTCTCTTTGGAGCAGCATCCCCACGGCGCTCAGTTCTTCGAAGGTAACCCCTTGGGCCAGACCGTCATCATCACCGGATATCCCATAGCCGTCCCATTCCTCTTCTTCCTGCTCAAAATCAGGCATATCGCTAAAAACTTCGTCCAGCTCTTCCTGCGGAACCTGAATACCGACGTTTTCATTTTCGTCATATTCAATGTCTAAATTATCGGGAATTTCATCAGTATCCTGAACGTGGCCTCCATTGGCATCATTTGGCAACAGGAGGCTTCTTAACGGCCTGGGTTGCCCCATAATGTCGGGCAGGTTCGGGTTTGTTTCTTGTTTTGGTTCCGATCGTCTTTTGGCGGCAAACTTATCCGGCAAAAGCAAAAAGATCACGATCAGCAGGCACACGATTATTACTGTTTCCATGACTTATAGAATAGGTTTAAAACGTTCGTTAAAATAACTGGTGATATCCTCGCCGAATTCCCTGAAGTGGTGTTCCAGTATATTGTCGATGTAAGAGTACAGGGTCGTTTTCTCTTCCCTTGTCAATTGCACCAGCCGAAGCAGCCTCTCGTGATATTCGGGGCGGATGTAGACCACCTTGCCGTTGCGCCCCGAGGGAAACCGGTTTACCAGAAAGGTTTCCTCATAGTCCACTTTCCGGGACGGGCCGTTTCGTACCTTTTCCCTGGTCTTGGGTTCTTTTACCGTTTCCCGTTGTTCGTTGCCTAGTGGACCATCGCCATTGATAACGTTCATCAGGTAGTCCTCATCAACCTCGGGCTTTTCAAAATCTTTCCTCGTTTTATCTGTCGCCATAGCCTTAATGAATTACAGGTGTACGATTTTTAAGAACTCCTCGATGAACAGGTCCAATTTTGTCGCTTTCATCAGCTGCGGTTCTGCCGGCAGCAGGCTTGACCTGAAAACGTAGCTGCCCGTATCGTCGGTTTCCTTTCGGAAACGTTTGCTGTCCATGATCCTCGTTTCCATTATGGGCAGGTCGAGTTCCTTAACCACCCGTTGGTAGGCGTCGTACAGTCCCGTTTTCTCCCGACCGTCCACTTGGTTCCAGAACAGCCACAACGCCGGTGCCTTGTCATTCTCGTGCGCTTTCGGCAGCCCGAGGAACGCTTTGGTAAATCCCAAGGCACTTTCCACTACCAGACGGTCTGCGGTAATCGGCGAGAAGATGAAATCCATCGCCTTCAATGTGGTCAGCACCCCTTTCGTGTTGGCCGTTCCCGGCAGGTCAAAAAATATGACGTCCGGCTCTAGTGCAGATTGGTCTACATAGTCCAAGGCTGTGTCCAAAGCGTTTTCGGCCCTGCACTTGATGATCGGGTACGCTTTTTTGTTGATTGCCTGAAATTGCCTCATCGCCGCCTTTTTATGATGGTCATTCTGCATGATGGCCTTTTTGTCGCGCTCCCGCATATTGGTCAGGCTATGCTGTGGAAAATCGCAATCCACAACCAGTACGTTAAAGCCTAGCCGGTAATGCAGCGCGCTTGCCGTCAAGGTGGTCATCGTTGATTTTCCCACACCTCCCTTTTGGGTGGAGAAACTGATTTTTAAAGGTTTCTTTGTTGCTTCCATTATTTAAAATTTTACTGTTGTCCATTCTGTTTGAAAGACGGGCCTGAATAGCCCCGTACCGGAACATTTCTTCATTCCAGCAGTCCTGTTATCCCTTTTTCCCGCTTTTCTGCATAGTCATTCACTTTCACTGCTGCCTTGTCAAGCCCGTGTTTCGGCATGCGGCAAACCTTGCAGGTATCAAAACGCCCTACCGTTTTCATGCTTTTACGCTTTTAAGGCGTTATGCTTTTAAAAGCATATGCCTTTACGCCAGGCTGCCTGTATGCGAACCCTTCAAGATGCTCTGTTTTCCCGCCTTTTTTATTGCCTGCCCTGATACCATAAGGCAAATAAGGCAATTGATTTATGCGCTGGTGGACAGGTGGCACAATTTGGCGCTCAAAGGCAGCATTTGGTCGGGTGGCACGTGGCGGCACTCTCCCGAAGAGTACCTTACTTTGCAAAGTGATTTATGCGCTGGCTTACGAAAGGACAATGTCGCCCATCCGGAATAAGGCTGACAGCCCGAGGCTGTCTTTCCCTTTTACATCCAATCCGTCCCGCAGGGCGGATTTTTGTGTTCACCGGAACACGGCAAGTTGTGTTTTGAGGCACCCGAAACCGGGTTGGTGCCTCAAAACAACTTGCCCGCAGGGGCTTGAAAAACACCTTCCGAAGTCAGGGTTTTTGGAGATTTAAACTGGATTGGGATATGGATGGGAACAAGAGTTACAAACGGAACAGAGGCGGTCGGGCACCCAAAGACGATCCGAGTATCCATAGGCACGTTTTTCGCCTTACGGAACGGGAAAATGCCAAGCTGCTCTCGCTTTTTGAGGCCTCGGGTATGACCAATAAGGCTAAATTCATCATTTCCCTGCTTTTCGGAAAAGAGATGAGGTCGGTTAAAATTGACAAAGGAGCGGTCGATTTCTATATGCGGTTGACCTCCCTATACAGTCAGTTTCGCGCAGTCGGGGTCAATTACAACCAAGTCGTGAAGCTGCTGTACCGCCATTTTTCGGAGAAAAAGGCAGCGGCCTACCTGTACAAGTTGGAAAAGCAGACGGCAGAAATGGCGGCATTGTGCCAAAAAATCATCGGGATTACCCACGAATTTGAAGCGAAGCACCTGAAAAAATAGGCTTAAAAATGATCGCAAAAATCGGCAGAAGCGGAAATTTATACGGGGCATTGGCCTACAATCAGCTCAAAGTGGCGCATGAAAACGGTCGGATTTTGTTTGCGAATAAGATTATAGAAACGCCCACCGGCCACTATTCGGTGGCTCAATTGGCCCAATCTTTCGAGCCATACCTTGTGGCCAACCGCAACACCGAGAAGACCGCCCTGCATGTTTCGCTAAATCCCGACCCGAAGGACGAAGTTAGTGACGAGAAGTTTCGGCAGATGGCCCAGCAGTATATGCAGGAAATGGGTTATGGGGAGCAGCCCTTTTTGGTGTTCAAGCATACCGACACCAGCCGAACGCACATCCACATCGTATCGGTCTGCGTGGACCAAGAGGGCAAAAAAATTTCAGACAGGTTTGAGAAACGGCGGTCGATGAGCGTATGCCGCGAGCTGGAAAACAGGTACGGACTGATACCCGCCACCGAGAAAGAGCACCTGCAGAACGAGAGGATTTTCCGTCCGGTGGATTATCGACGGGGCGATACAAAAAGCCAGGTTTCATCCGTTGTACGCCACCTGCCCAAACATTATCTGTTCCAAACCTTGGGCGAATACAACGCACTGCTTTCCCTTTTCAACATCACTGCCGAAAAAATAGAGGTCGGGCCGCAAGGAAATGCGTTGCAAGGGTTGCTGTACATCCCTTTAGATGAAAAAGGCGAAAGGGCGGGTCATCCACTCAAGGCTTCATTGTTCGGAAGAACTGCCGGACTTGCCGCTTTGGAACTGCATTTTGCCAAGGCCAAAGAAGCCCTCAGGGGAAATGGGGCAAAAGATACCCTCAAGGCCGCCATCGACATCGCGGTGCGTTCCACCGACAACGAGAAAGATTTCAAAAGGCTGTTGGCAGACCAGGGCATTAATGTAGTGGTCAGAAGAAACGAAACGGGGCGTATCTATGGGATCACCTTCATTGACCATAACTCCAGATCAGTATGCAATGGCTCGCGGCTTGATTTTCCAGCCAATGTGTTTGAAGGCTGTTGGAACCATCGGATCAGTCCGCAGGTAAAGGAGCCTCAGGCATCCCCGCCGAAAATCGTCCTACCCGCTACTTCGGAAGATTTGCCCGCCGGAGAACTGCACCATCTATTTGACTTCCTCGATGCTGCAACAACAACAGAACATCAACAGGTCGGCCTGATCGAAGCCCTTGGAGGCCTGCTGCCTCAAGTGCAGGGCGAAGACTTTGAGGAACTGGACTTTGCGACCCGAATGAGAAAACGCAAACGCAAGACGGGGCGCTGAACATAAAAACGAAACTCCCAGCAGGGAATTTTAGCCAACTGAGAGTTCCGGTCGGGAATGTGCCTTTAAATTTTATTCCAGTTTTGGGCAACAAACGTGTTCAGCTCATCCCGCATTACAATCTTGCTGGCCGCCGGCAGCCTGATCAGCTTTTCGACCTTTTGGAAACTGGCTTTTGTTTTGGGAACCTGATATCCCTTTACAAAGGCATCACAAAAATAGACCACCTCGTAAAGTTCTTTCTTGTTTACGCGTTCCCGGTCGCGGATGGCCGTGTAGTTGGGGTTGTCTCCCTTCGTCGTCGTGTTTTCGTAATCGTCGTTAACGAGATCACTTTCATCAAATTCTACCATGGTTATAAATTTTAGATGGGCTAAACCTACAGTATTCAAGGCAGCACCAATTACGGTTTTCCGTAATGAGACTGTTTTTTTGGGTTTGCAAAATGCTACCTCCTACCGCCATTGACTGCCACAATTTTCCCGCAGGTCTTCACAGCCCATAATTTCACGCCCGAACATTTAAAAATTTCAAAGATGCAGGGAGAAGATGATTTAAGGGGGCTCGCGAAGATCATGGCCTTCATGAGGGCCGTAAGCGTACTTATCGTGCTGATGCACCTATACTGGTACTGTTACGGTTTTTTCCTTGAAAGAAACTGGACACTGCCGCTCATCAACAAGATACTGGGCAATTTCCAACACACGGCCGGCCTGTTTTCCCATACGCTTTACACCAAGGTTTTTGCCATCGTCCTGCTGGGGTTGAGCTGCCTGGGAAGCAAAGGGGTGAAAAACGAAAAGATTACCTGGGCCAAAATCCATTTGGCATCGGGAATTGGTTTTGTGCTGTTCTTTCTCAACGCACCGCTTCTAAGGCTGGCGCCCGCGGCGGGAACCTTCTTTTACATCCTCAGCCTTGCGATGGGATATATCGCCCTGCTGATGGCCGGGGTTTGGATGCACCGGTTGTTGAGCAACAACCTTATGGAGGACGTCTTCAACAACGAGAATGAAAGTTTCATGCAGGAAACCAAGTTCATGGAAAACGAGTATTCGGTAAATCTGCCCACCAAGTTTTGGTACAACAAAAAACGGCACGACGGCTGGATCAACATCGTCAACCCTTTCAGGGCGACGATTGTCCTGGGCACCCCTGGATCGGGCAAATCGTATGCGATAGTCAATAATTACATCAAGCAGCAGATTGAAAAAGGCTTTTCGATGTATATCTATGACTTTAAGTTCGACGACCTTTCAACCATTGCCTACAACCACTTACTGAAGCATAACGACCGATACGAAATCAAACCAAAGTTTTATGTCATCAATTTTGACGACCCACGACGGAGCCACCGCTGCAATCCGCTCAATCCCAATTTCATGACCGACATTTCAGATGCCTACGAGGCAGCCTACACCATCATGCTGAACCTCAATCGAAGCTGGATACAGAAACAGGGCGATTTCTTCGTGGAAAGCCCGATCATCCTTTTGGCGGCCATCATATGGTTTCTGAAAATTTACGACAATGGCAGGCATTGCACGTTCCCGCACGCCATTGAGCTGCTCAACAAAAAGTATGCGGACGTGTTCACCATCTTGACCTCCTACCCCGAACTGGAAAATTATCTTTCGCCCTTCATGGACGCCTGGCAAGGCGGAGCGCAGGACCAATTGCAAGGCCAGATCGCCTCGGCGAAAATCCCACTGTCCCGGATGATCTCACCAAGTCTTTATTGGGTGATGACCGGCGATGACTTTTCTTTGGACATCAACAACCCCAAGGAGCCAAAAATCCTGTGCGTGGGCAACAATCCCGACAGGCAGAACATCTATTCGGCTGCATTGGGCTTATACAATTCTCGTATCGTGAAGCTCATCAACAAGAAAGGGCAACTCAAGAGTTCGGTCATCATAGACGAGCTCCCCACCATCTATTTCAGGGGGCTGGACAACCTGATCGCCACGGCCCGGAGCAATAAGGTAGCCGTATGTCTGGGTTTTCAGGATTACTCGCAACTGGCAAGGGACTACGGAGACAAGGAAAGCAAGGTAATCCAGAACACCGTGGGCAATATTTTTAGTGGCCAGGTAGTGGGCGACACCGCCAAAAGCCTTTCGGAGCGTTTCGGCAAGGTACTCCAGAAAAGAGAGAGCCTGTCCATCAACCGCAACGACACCTCCAAATCCATTTCCACACAACTGGACAGCCTGATACCGGCTTCCAAGATTTCCACGCTGACACAGGGCATGTTTGTCGGAGCAGTATCCGATAATTTCGACGAACGCATCGAGCAGAAGATTTTCCATGCGGAGATCGTGGTAGATAATGAAAAGGTTGCTACAGAAACCAAAGCCTATCAAAAGATACCGGACATTTTATCCTTTATGGACGACAAAGGCGCGGATAACATGAAACTGGAGATCGAAGCAAACTACAAGCAAATAAAACGCGATATCGTCCAGGTCATTGAAAGTGAAATGGAACGGATAAAAAATGACCCTGATCTGCAACATTTGATAAAGCAAGAGTAACCGGGCATGAACAATAACATTTGACAAAAATCACTTTGATTTAAATTTTTCTCTTATATCGAAGGACGGTAAACCATATACGCCTTTATCCGAAATACCGCAAATCGTCCTGTCCTTACCCACATACTGCCATTGTTTAAAATCATCCATCTTGGTTCCTTTGCAAAGGATAATCATATCTGATAAAAGGAAAAATTTTTGACGTTATATAAAATCAAAAGAGATGGATGCAGTCAGCAATAAAACACGGGATGAGAAGGATACAAAATTACTTTCGCTAAAGGACCTGTTGGAATTGATAAGACCTTTCCAGGGCAGGATGATCATAGCCTGCATTTTACAAACCATATCTGCCGTTGCCTCGGTTGTGCCATTTATCGCTGTTGCAGAACTTTCAAAGGTCCTGCTTGAGCAAGGTCCTATTGACACCAATGCTGCCTGGAAAGCCTGCTGGATTGCCTTTTTTGCATTAATTATACGAATGGCAACCACCTACTGTGCATTTTACATTTCCCACGATACGGACAATGATTTTCAGCTCTATATCCGCAGACGGTTAGCTAAACACCTAGTTAAAGTACCGTTGGGCTGGTTTACCAATCGCAGTGCCGGAGATGTGAAAAAAGGAATGGCTGATGACGTTATGCATATACATTACCTCATCGCACATGCGGCATTAGAACTGCTTACCGCTTTTGTTATTCCTGTGGTCACAATCATTTATCTGATTTCCATCAACTGGATATTATCACTGGTCGCTCTTTTTCCAATAATCATCGGCATTTACATGTATATCCGACAACTGAAAAAAGGTTTAAAATTGATGGACACCTATACGGACTCGATGGGTAAGATCAGTGGTGCCGCTATCGAATTTGTACAGGGGATCAGCGTGGTGAAAACATTCGGACAAACGGGAAAGGCGTATAACCGCTTTTTAGAAGCTGCCGAAAATTTTCTTTCCGTGATGTGGAATATGATGAAAAGTACATTACGGATAACTTCTTTTGCAGAGCTGTTACTAACACCCCTGATCGCGCTGGTCACCATCACTTCAGCGAGCATATTCGCCATTCAGTCCGGATTAATGGAGCCGGTTGCCATAGTTCCATTTACCTTATTGGGATTAGGAATAGCGGCGCCTTTACTGGCCATGTGGTATGGAGGAACGGCACTTCAGGAAGCTGCCGTAGCCGCAACAAAGGTAAAGGCGCTACTGACCACACCTGTTTTGGAAGAAGTCTCATCTTGTAACAAGATCAGAGGACTGGAACTGGAGTTCAAAAATGTTTCTTTCAGCTACGATAATAAGACGAATGCTTTAGAGGATGTAAGCTTTGTACTGAAGCCAGGAACCACTACTGCACTGGTAGGGAGATCCGGCTCGGGTAAATCTACAGTAGCTAAATTAATCCCGAGATTTTGGGATCCCGCTACCGGACAAATTTTGCTGGGTGGTGTAGATATTAAAGAGATCCCTTCAACGATACTATACAAGCATATCAGTTTTGTTTTTCAGGAAGTGCAGATGTTAAGTGCAACCGTAAGGGAAAATATTACCCTTGCCAAACCCGACGCCAGTGACGAAGAAGTGTTTAAAGCAGCTAATGCCGCCAATATTCACAAACGGATTATGGAACTACCAAAAGGGTATGACAGCGTAGTGGGTACTGACGCTCTGTTTTCAGGAGGGGAATTCCAACGCTTGTCCATAGCCAGAGCGTTATTGGCGGACACACCCATATTGGTAATGGATGAAGCAACTGCATTTGCAGACCCCGAATCAGAAGCACTTATTCAGGATGCCCTTTCCAATCTCGTAATTGGACGTACGCTGCTGGTCATTGCCCACAGGCTTTCCACTATTCAATATGCCGATACGATTATTGTATTGCATAAGGGAAAGATAGCGGAACAAGGAACACATACTCAACTTGTTTCCCAGAAAGGGAAATATGCCGCATTATGGCAACGCCATGAGCGTTCATCGCAGTGGTTTCCCGAAACAAGACAAAATACTAATCACTTAAACCCACAATTAATCAGTAAATAAAAAGAAATGTTACGCCAGATTTTAAGAATATTAGATACCGATGCCTATAAATTAAGGTGGTTGATTTTTGTGCATTTTTTCAGTGCAGTTTTACAAGGAATTGCTTTTGCTGTTTTGGTTCCGCTTTTACGAAATGTTTTTGAAAGGAAATACGAAGAAGCCTGGAGCTGGGTTTTTGCTGAGATTGCTATACTGGTTATCTATTCCTTACTTTCGTATTGGGCAAGATTAACGGGCCTGAAAATTTCAACCGATCTGGTAAGCCGCTTATGGAAAAGACTGGGCGATCACATCTCTATTCTTCCCTTAGGATGGTTTTCAGGCGGACAAGTGGGACAAGTTGCTAAACTGACCAGTGATGGGGTGCTAAATGTGATGGGCGTATCCACCAACCTACTAAAGCCGTTGATGGAGGCATTCGTAACGCCTTCGGTAGTCATCATCACGATGGCAATTTTTGATTGGAAACTGGCATTGGCGGTTGCCGCCACAATACCATTTATTGCCATCGCTTATTTTGTGGCAGAAAAGATCACGCACAAATTTGACGACCAATGGTATATGGCTTCCGTTAACATGTCCAATAGAATTGTGGAGTTTGCTCAGGCACAGCCGATCCTGCGGGCATTCAACAGAACAAACAATAGTGTGCAGCATTTGGATGAAGCCTTACTTGGCAGCAGAAATGCGACAAAAAAAAGTCTGAGTAACGGTTCAATAGGTCAGATTTTATTTCTGGTGGTATTGCAGGCAGCATTTACCGTTGTTCTTTTTGTGGGTACCTCAAGCGCATTGGGGGCAAATATTGATGCGCCGGAATTGATCGCCTTACTGATTTTGGTGACTCGCTTTGTACAACCCCTGATGGATGCAGGAGGACTGGGAGTGGCTTCCCGGGTTGCCCGGAATAACCTGAAACGTATAGAAAAGCTAATGGCTACACCGGGACTTCCTGAGGCAACCCATCCTGAAAAACCAAAAGATACTGCCATAGAATTTAAGAATGTATCGTTCGGATACGATAAGAAGAGAACGATACTGAAAAATGTCAGTTTTAAAGTAGTTCCCAACACCATGACCGCTTTAGTTGGAGCTTCAGGTTCAGGAAAGACCACCATTACCAGATTGATCGGCCGTTTTTGGGATGTTGATTCGGGAACGGTATCCATCGGTGAAAAAGACGTCAGAGCGTTATCCAGTCATGACCTGATGAAACTGGTATCCTTTGTATTTCAGGATGTTTATTTATTCACCGGAACCATTGAAGAAAATATCAGGATGGCCAGACCTGACGCTACACAAGATCAGTTGGAGTACGCTATCCGTGCTGCAAGGGTTGATGAAATTATCGAGAGACTGCCAAACGGATTAGCAACACAGGTAGGCGAAGCAGGCGGTTCTCTATCTGGAGGAGAACGCCAAAGGGTATCCATAGCAAGGGCTATCTTAAAGGATGCACCTATTATTCTTTTGGACGAGGCTACTGCAGCTTTGGACGCAGAAAATGAAGCACTCGTGCAAGAAGCATTAAGTGCGCTGAGTGCAAATCGCACCTTGATCGTTGTGGCGCATCGCTTGCAGACTATCATGGCAGCCGACCAGATCATCGTATTGGACAACAATGCCATTGCTGAAAAAGGCAAGCATCATGAACTACTCGGATCAGGAGGACGATATGCAGATTTTTGGAGAGAGAAGGAAAGAGCAAAAGGCTGGCGAATTAAGTCCAATGCAGTTTCATAGCAACGCTTTATGAATGATTGGATTAAAATTATCACAGACCCTGAATTGTATGTCAATCTGGAAATTGGTGGCTACTCTATAGGCATTTACTTCCTTTTGTTCATTGCTTTCTCAGAAGCCGCCCTGTTTACAGGCTTACTTTTTTCAAGTGACAGCTTTCTGTTTATAGCAGGCATTTACAGCAATGTAATTGTTCATCAGTTAATCCCTGTTGCCAATGAAAGCGGGAGTGCCTTTACTCTGGCGGGCTTGATCGCATCTGCGTCCATTTTAGGAAACCTTTTAGCATACAGTTATGGATCGCGAACTGAAAGATACTTTGACAGTAAAAACGATAGTCTCTTTTTTAAAAAGAAATATTTAGAAAAGTCAAAAGTTTTCTTTGAGAAATATGGTGGTTGGGCTGTAATATCCTCCCATTATATACCGTTGGTCAGGACTTTCATGCCTTTGCTTGCCTCAGTGTCCGGTATGAAGTTTTCCCGATTTGTAGTATTGGTAAGTTTAAGTTCGACAGTTTGGTCTTTCTCTATCGTTCTTTCCGGGCACTATCTCTATACGTTTCTTCTGAACAATTATGACTTTAACCTGAAACAGCATCTTTGGTTGATGATCGCTGTACTATGCGCTGTTGCCATCGTTTTTCTAGTTGTAAATACTGTTAGGAAAAAAGTCAAGAAAGTATGCTGATGAATTTTGTAAGCAAATTTTTGAATGGAGTTAATGAAATATAAAATGTAGATGAAATTTTTAATAAAAGAAGGCAAAAATCAAATTGAGGAAGCGTTGGTATATACAATTTCAGACTTTCTATGGAATAACGGGAATACTGTTTTATTAAACGACGCCCTTGAAATTGGTTTTTCGGAAATTGACGGAAAAAATGCACTGGATTATTGCGATTGTATTGTTCTATTCAAATCATTTGAACCTTTTGCAAAGCATAAGTGCGATTTTGACGCGGAGGATTTCAAATTGTTCTCAGACCATAGGAATCTTATAGTGCTGTTCTTCTCTGAAGATGGAGTTTATACAAGTGCTATTCCATATCCACACAAAATTTATCATTTTGAAACACTGAATAAAGAAACGTTAGCTGATTTCCTCAACTGGACTAAAAGATGGAAACTTTTCCTTTATACCTAGAATAGCGTTTGCCAAGAGATGTGTATAAGACGGCTATCACCCACCTCGATTTGTCCTGCCTTTACCCTGATTTAGTATAGTCAGTTTAAAGTATATTTTGTTCCTTTGTATTGCGGAATCAGAAGTATGCAGAAAAATGAGGAGATCCACCCAGATACCAATAAGAAGCCTGAAGGAAAGGGGAAGATCTGATTTTGAAATAGAACGGATAAAACCAGGTAATGGCGAACTGAATATTTACCCTGTAGACATTGAGCACAGGGATGATTATTACATTTTCATCTATCAGGAAACCGGAAGTAGTACCATTGTTGTAGACTTTCAGGACGTTGTTATCTCTGGAAATGCTTTATTCTGCATCCAGCCAGGACAAATACACTTTGGTAGCTTCACAGTGGATACATCGGCCTGGATCATTTCCGTAACAGCAGATTGGGTACCATTGGAAACCCGTCTGTTTTTTATGGAGAATTTTAGTTCTGCGGCTGCCTTAGACATTACTTCTCCGGAAGAAAAAGAAGCTTTCAACGATGCTATGCAGTTGTTTGAAAAATTTGATAAGCATGCCGCTATCCTTTCCAAACAGGTTGTCCAATCCATGTGTAATGTCTGTCTGAGTTTATTTGTCCAAACTTTTCAGCGGGCAAGCGAGACCAACACAAAAAGCAACCTGCGGCCAGCACTGATCAATCGACAGTTTAAAAGTTTATTGTTATCCCATTTCAGACAGATGAAAAGTCCGGCTGAATATGCTGCATTGTTAAATATTTCTCCGTCGTACCTTAACGAGGCCGTTAAAGAAACAACGGGCTATCCCGTCAGTTATTGGATACATCAGGAAATCATCATGGAATCAAAGCGAACACTATTCTATACGAACAATACCGTAAAAGAAATCGCCCACGCTCTGGGTTATTCAGATCCTTCCTATTTTATTAGGCTCTTCAAAAAGATGACGGGAACATCCCCTCAGCATTTTCGCCTCAAATACCGTAAATAGTCCTGCGATTACCTACATTCTTTCATTGTTTTCACTCTACCCATATCCTTACTTTGCAGAAGACAAATTCTGTAATATATAATCATACGATATGCCACATTTACCAGAATGGATAGTTGATACAATTGAAAACGTTCTGTCCTCCAAATTCTTTGATACGGAGGTGGTCTCCAAATCATTGATTAACCCTGAAATTCTGAAGGTGACATTTAAAGCAGACCTTCAAAATATGATCTTTCATCCCGGATGGGCTGTCATGCTCAGAGCGGGAACTAATGATCTGCGTCATTACACCATCTCATTATTTGACCGAGAACGAGGCTATTTTGATATTATTTTTCACATCCACGGCGACGCTCCCGGAAGCAATTTAGCCGCCAAGATGGAAGTAGGTGATATATTTAAGATGGCAGTTCCCGGAGGTAAAAAAATGTATGTTTCGGAACAAATGCACCATTTCTTTTTTGGAGATGAAACAAGCCTGAGCTTAATGCTGATATTGATCGACGAACTAAAAAAATACAATGGAAGTTATTACGGAATACTTGAATCAAGGCCACAGAATAAAGGATTGCCATCCTTAATGGGCATAAGTATGGAAGCTGTACTGCGCACACCCGAAACTCCTGGACTTCAGGCAATCAATAAGTTGAGACAATTAATAAATCAGTCCGCTTTTTCATTGAACAATACCGTGTTCTATCTCACTGGAAATGTAGCTTCTGTTCAGGCTTTTAGAAAGGAATTGAAAAAAACAGGTATAAATCCAAAAAACATTAAACTTCAGGGATATTGGGCAGAGGATAGTGTAGGCTTGTAACAGTACAACTTACAGAAGGTTTTGGTCATTGAAAGTGAAATGGAACGGATAAAAAATAACCCTGATCTGCAACATTTGATAGCGCAAGGGTGATCGCGAAAGCCTAACTTGAACACTGACATCCTTAGATTTGCAGTGGATCAAACGCTCATGGGAATTGGTCAACGAAAAAGATTTCTTGCCCGTATGGTAACCTTAGGCGACCACCCTAAAAAATGATACCTTAAAGAAAATTTCAAGTGGTCCTTTCGGGTTGCCGACCAACCAATTTTTTAACTAAATTTACCTTAACCGAGAAAACATTTCCAATCATCGCAACGAAAAAACAAAGAAATTAGCCGCCGAACGTTAGCGACGGGTTTAGGAGAAAATAAGTTTAAAAAATTAGTAACTTAGGCATTGCTATGTTAACATTTGACGAAATAATATACCTACGGGATAAGCTAGCAAGCGGTGGAATTGACATTAAATCCGCACAGGCACAATATTGGAAGGACTTTAAAGAGGGGCAAAAGTCTTGGGATACAAAGGACTGGAAAGAAAGAAGGGCAAAAGTTATCAAAGACCAATGTGAAATATGCAGCAGTAAACATACCCTGACAATACAGCACCTTTCGCATCCCAAAAGATATTCCCAGTATTCAAGGGATGTTACAAGGGCATATACCGAGGAATACATCAACGCCGCTTCCGAAATTGATAAATCTGAGCTTAGTGGTTACCTACTAAAGCATTACGATTACGTGCCCGTTCCCTTATGCCCAAATTGCGATGCTAAAAATCCAAACGAAAGGGTGAGAAAAAGTCCAAAATATCGCTGCGCCGATTGCAAGCACGAGTTTGATGAAGCAATCTATAAATCGGTAGATGAGCTCATTTCTATTTTTTACGAAAATGAAGAGGCATACGAGGTTCGAGATAAGTGTTTTGTATCAAAAGATAAATGGAGGAACGAGAATAATCTGTCAAGCGTTAGGTATTGGTTGCAAAGAGCACGAGCGAAAAATAAGGATGCCGAAGAGATTGAGAAAGAAGCGTTTTTGCTTTATCTGGACGACTGTATTAAATATCTTTCCTTTGAGGATACCATAACCGCCTGCAAAAAATGTGCCTATCAATTTGATATAAAAAGGATGGAACTATGTCCAGAATGTAAACAGCATTACAAAGGACTTCAGTATCCAACCTGTATTCAATGCCTACCGGAAGAAAAGCGAAAAGCTGCACTGGAAAGCATCGAATTTGGAAAAGAATGGCAAGAAATGCACAGAGAACTCGGAATTGAGTAAAAAACCGCCGCCAACAGCGGTTTATTAGGGTATCAAATTGCCTTTAGGCGTACAGATATTATTTCATTTTCCTGTGAAGCATTTGTCGTGTTTGTTTCGCCCTGCTCTTTGTTGTCCGGAGCGATAGACAGTTGTATTTTCCTGTCGATAGCAGCGAGTTCGATTTTCATTTCATTCAGCCTGTCTTCCTTTTTCCATGTTCCGTTGACAACTTCCCGAAGTATGGGAAGATCCTTTTGCAGTTCGGCAATTTTCTTTTCCTCCTGCTCGATGTAGCCGGGCAGCTTTTCGAGTGCCTTGAGAAAATTCATGGCCGCCGTTTCGGGGTCCTTGGCAATGATGCCGTTATTGAAGGCGTACTTGATGTTGCCCTCACCCTGTACCAAAAAACGGTTGGTTCTTATGTCCACGCCCTCTTTCTCCGACATTTCGGTTTTGACCAACAGCGTAAATCCGTACAGCGTACCGATTTCTTCGTACTGACCGCCCGTTCGTGCCTTGTCCGCAAGCTGGTTGAGCTTTGCGCCAATCTGCTTTGTTTCCGCACTTGTAGGCAGACCTTCCAGGCGTACAGGGTTTTCAACGGTACCGTCCGGGCGTTTTTGCACTCGCTGTTGCAAGTTTTGCCAATCAAGGCGCATGCGGTCCAACCTCGAGCCGGCAGCCTCCAACGTCGCCGTAACATCCTCCAACTTGTATTTGGACCTGAACTTGGAACGGTTGAACGCCTGTTTTTCGCTTTCCAGTCCGGCAATCTGTTTTTCCAGCTTCGCCTTTTCCAGCAGGTCGGTATTGCCGGAAAGTATGGCCACATATTCCGAAAAGTTCATGCCCGATTTCTCGTCCATGCTGCCTTCGTCTATGGTACGCTTGCCCAGGTTGTTGTTCTTCAATTGGTCAATAAAAAGCTGTTTGTTGTACAGCAGGTTGAACTTATAGCTGTCGAGCGATTTTTCCACGGCGTATATGATCACGTCCACTTTGTTGCCGGCGAAAAACTTGGCAATCTCGTTTCCCTTGCGGATGGCCCTCCCACCGCGTTGGGCCAGGTCGCTCGGTCGCCACGGCGTATCCAGATGGTGCACGGCGACGGCCCGTTTCTGCGCATTAACGCCGGTACCCAACATATCGGTAGAGCCGAAGAGCACACGTATCCTGCCCTGGTTCATGCCATCGATGAGCTCCTTGCGTTGCCTGTCGTTTTTGGCCTCCTGTATAAAGCGGACTTCGTGGGCGGGGATGCCGTGGTCTTCCACGAGCTTGCGCTTGATTTCCGAATACACGTTCCATTCACCGGGCTTGTAGGTACCCAGATCGGAGAACACGAACTGGGTTCCTCTCTGAGCATTGAACCTGCTGTAGTAGCTGGCGATATTGGCGGCACAATGCGAGGCTTTGCTGTCGGGATGGTCGCCGTATCTGCTGCTGACCATTCGCATATCGAGCGACATCTTGCGGGCGTAATCCGTTGCGATCAGCATTTTGGCTTTCTCTTCGCTTTGCGACAACGGAGCCCTGCCAAGCAGGGTTGCGTCACCCGTTTTGGCAAACTCCATCAGTTTTTTGATGAAGGCGTCCTGCTCCGGCGTCGGCGGGATGTTGTAGAGTACCTCGTTCTTTTCCGGACGGTCAATACCGATGTCCCTTGCTGTCCTGTAATCGGTGATCTCCGAATAGAACTGGGCCAGTTCCGGCACTTTGATAAAGTAACGGAAGCGCTCTTTTGATACGATGTTGTTGGCCACGGAAAACTCATAATCGGTAGTCTTCCTTGCGTAGATGGCCGCCCAGGCATCAAAGCAGTTGATGCCCTGTTTTTCCAGTGCCAGGGGACGCAGGTACTTGAACATAAGGTAGAGCTCGGTGAGCGAATTGCTTATGGTGGTGCCGGAAAGGAAAGTCGCCCCGAGGTCCTTTCCGGTACGCTCCTGGATGGTGCGGATGGCAAAAAGCAGGTTCATGGCCTTTTGGCTGCCGGCCATATTGCCCAGACCCGCCACACGCTCATGGCGGGTATTGAACATGAGGTTCTTGAAACGGTGGCTTTCATCCACCAGCAAATGGTCAATTCCCATCATCTTGAAGTCCACCACATCGTCCTTGCGGCCTTCTATGTCGTGTTCAAGCGTCTTGAGCTTCACTTCAAGGTTTTGTTTCCTTATGAGAACGCCTTTGAGCATTCCCCTTGAAATTTCCTTTCCCTGCGCCTCCAGAGCGGCCAGGTTGTCCTGTACGCTGTCCAGTTCGGCCTGAAGGATTTCCTTTTGCATCTCGGGCGATTGAGGTATCATGCCGAACTGGTCGTGGGTAAGTATCACGCAATCCCAATCGTTGTTCCGGATGTCCCCGAAAATCCTCTGCCGCTTTTGCGGCGTGAAATCTTCTTTTCCCGGATACAAAATTCTGGCATGCGGGTAGGCTTTCCTGTAGGTTTCGGCGATCTCGTGGACATTGGCTTTTAACCCCATAATCATGGGTTTATGCACCAATCCCAAGCGCTTCATCTCCTGGGCGGCCGTGCACATGATGAGTGTTTTTCCCGCTCCCACCTCATGGTCGCAGATGGCACCGCCATTGAGCTTTATCATCCATACCGCATCCTTTTGGCTGGAATAGAGATCCCCGATGCCCAGGGCTTTTCTGTCCAGTCCCGGAAAATCCTGATGGCTGCCGTCGTACTGCGGCCGCACGAAGCAATTGAAGGTGTCGTTGTACCGATCGGTCAGGCGTTTTTTGAATTCGTCGTTCTGTGAGTGCAGCCAATCGGTGAAGGCGCTGCGGATCTCGTCAATTTTGGTGTTCGCCATCTGTATGGCCTCCATGTCGCGAACCTTTGCCTCCTTGCCGTCAATGGTAATTTTCTTTGTGATATCCGGTGTGGTATTTACCAGGGCATGCTTAAGCAAAGCAATCCCATCGTACGTGCGGCTCTCGGATTTGACGGCGTATTTGTCCCATATATGCACATTTTTGCTGGTGCAGTTTACGTTGAAGTCATCGCTGCTTTCGGCATAGTGGACGCGTACCTCGGTATCGAAAAGATTGGAGGCGAACCGGGCATAGATGCCGGTGGGTATCCAGCGCTCGCCGAGGTTGAAATCCAGCTCCTCAAACTCGATACGCCTTGGCCGGGCCGCTTCCAGAGCGGCAAGGCTTTCTTTTGCCTCGACAGCATGGGGATTGCCTTCGAGGAAGTTCTTTGCGGCTTGGGCTTTTTCGACGATGTTGCCCGCAATCCACCTCTCCGATATCTCGTATTGCATTTGCATCGGGTTGTAGAAAATCCGTCCGCGTAGGGCCTCCTTCAGGTCGTCGGCCGGCATGCCGCTGATCCCGGACATGTAGTCCAGGTCCACCGTGCCGTATTTGTTCAGTGAGGCGGCCAGCGCTTCATCGGGGCTGCCCGCAGCCAATGCGGTAACGGAAAAGCTTACGGGACGCTCGAAGATGTCCGCCTTATGGACCACGCCGCCCACGACGCGTTCCAGATATGGCAGTTCCTTACCGGAACTGTCGGTTTTGATGAGCTTGATGTTATCTGCACTGTTGAGGTTGCCAAACCTTTTCACAAAAGCGCCGTACAATGTGTTGAGTTGTTCCCTTTCCGCTTTATGCTCGGTCTGTAGCCGGGCTTCTTTACGGTACAGATCGAGGTAGGCATCCCTTACGGAGATGTAGGCTTCGGCCCTTGTTTTCTGCAATGGAGGCAATGGCAATGGGTGGAACATTGCCTGGCCCTTGCCGTTGTCAAAATCCTTTAGATAGCCCACCCAACCCTTATCCACGGCGAGGCAGCCGTCTCGGTGAACAGGCTGTAATCCTTTGGAGTAAATGGCCGGTTCGGGGATAGGGTTTCCTTCAGGAGCCTGTTCGGTCCCGCCACCCGCGGTCCCGCCGGAAAACAGGTCACCGATAACCTCCCGCATATTGATAGTGGCGGCAGCGTCCTGCTTCTTTGGAGGGGCTGAAACAGGTTGTCGCATCAGGCCGCCGAACAGGTCGGGCTGGTTTTTCGGAGCAGGCTTGTTTCTTTTTGGCGGCTGCCTTTTCGCTGCGACTGTCGTGGGTACGAAGGCCGTTTCTTCCAGGTCTTCGAACAAATCGAAAATGCTCAACTGCCTTTCTTTTGCCGCAACGGTAGCGCTGGCTACCGGAGCAGGGAGCGGCTGTTGCTCAGGCCTGGTGGCTTGCGGTTGGGAAACGGTGGGCGCAGGCTGCGCCGTTGGGGGAAGTTTCATGACAGGCTCGTCGTGGCCGCCGCCCTTGTACAATCCCGTATCCAGTCGATCTGAAAAGTCCTGCGAGAGCTTTCGCTTCAGGTCTTTGGCGATGCCTTCCACACCGCCTTGATGTTCGTAGATCAAGGCGGGCTTACCGTACATATCGGTTGCCCTGTGCATCGAGGTATGTATGATGGACTGCGGCGAGGCGAACAGCCGGTTGCTGTAGCTTCCGCAAAACTGCACTTCCATTTCCGAAAGTTCCTTTTTGGCGACATTTTTCTGAAGGACGATCAGGTCGCTGCCGACCTGCGTGCCGGCATAGTCGGTGAAAAGGTTGTTGGGCAAGCGGATGGCCGACACCAGATCATGCTGCCGCATCAATTCCCTGCGGATAGCTTCGTTCCTCGGGCTGTTCAGCACACCTTGCGAGGTGATGAAGGCGAGTATCCCGCCATCGCGGAGCATGTCGGCTCCCTTCAGGAAGAAGTAATTGTGCAGGCTTCGCGCTGCCTGCACTTTAGCAGGGTCATTGCTTCTGGAATAAGAAAGGTCGAATACGGCCGTATCGCCGAACGGGATATTGCTGGCCACAACGTCATAGCTGCCGTGTTCCCGTTCTGGTATTTCCTCAAAGCCTGAGATCCGTATCGTGCTTTCGGGATAGAGCTGCCTTAAGATTTTGCCCGTAAGCAGATCCTTTTCGTAAGCGGTAACCTGCGGTAGGTCACTATCCACAAAGGCCTGTATGAAAGAGCCGATCCCGGCGGCGGGCTCCAAAAATTTTTGGATGCTGACCCCGCTTTCCCTAAGGGAGGCCGAAATGGCATCGATAACCAACGGCGGGGTATAGAATGCGGTAAGCACCGAACTGCGCATACTCTCGATGTACCTGCGGTATTGTTTTTCATCGGCTGCGTTCTCTTTTAGAAGCCGGTGAAGTTCGCGGGTAAGCGGGAAAAGATCCTGCTCGGTCTTTCTCCATTGGCTGATGTCGTTTTCGGCCTCCGCTGGGTTCAGCACGAACTTAAGACCGCCAAATCCGCTATATCGCTCCAGCAGCAGCCTTTCGTCTTCGGAGGCTTTTCGGTGCTCCCTTTCCAGTACAAAGGCGATGCGCAGCGCCTCGATGTTCTGCTGGAGATGCTGACGTTTACCAAAGGCCATTTTCGTCTATCCAGATGGCGATGGTTCCGGTCAGTTCGGTGTAGAGCAGTTCGAATTCCGGTGTCTGGGCAAAATCGTCGGTCAGTTCGTAGCCCGCAAAAACGCCCCGGCATACAGACAGCATCCGTAGGGCGAAGGGCCGCAGTTCCTCATCTGCCATTATTGTGTCGAACTCGTTGCAGACGACCTGAAAAACGGTGTCAAACTTGGAAAAGCCCAGTCCCCCGAAAAGGATGTATTCGGCGATATGCTCGCATTGCCCGATGGGGTTTCCAGCAAGGAAAGCCCCTTCATAGGCCGTGGCGGCCCAATTGGAGCGCTGGTCGATGAATTTCGTGTCCCGGGCTTTTTCCGGAAAGCTGGTCTTGAGCAATTCCAGTAAGCGCAACCGGAAATAGGAAAGGTCTTTTTGTTGAGTGTCCATACGATGTGATGTTATGATTTGCCTGACGGCCAAATTAGCACTGGCGGCGGCTGCCTTCGCTTACGCGGTACGCATTGGCTTTGGGCGGCTGGATTTGGCCTATCGGGGCATTTCGATCGAATGCTCCACCTGGTTTCCGAATACGTCCCATCCGGAAAAAGGGCTGGCTGCACTGGCTTGTGCCGCCGGGCTTTGCCTTGCGAAGAGTTCGAGCCGGTCGAGATCCCCGAAGAGGCGTACGACACGCTTCCTGATCTCGTCGGGTTTCTCCGAATGCCGGCCACGCGGGGAAATCAGTACCTGCGGCACATCTTTTGCCTGTCTGGCCAGCGGTTTGCCTTTTGTGAACAGGAGCACGATTTCGGCATTGGCCCTGGTGTAGTATCCCATCCCCACAAAAAGCCTCCCGTTGTTCCTGTTGGTCTTCACCCACGTAAAGGCCACCGTCTTGTAGACAAAGCCCCATGCCCGTCCCAGGGCCAAAGCCTGTTCCAGGCAGGGATAGGTTGCCCACATGAGCAGTACACAGTCGGGCTTGCACAGGGCGGCGATGTTCATCCCTTTCAGAAAGTCCGGGCTTTGGGTCGGGTAGTGTCGCTGCGCACTCCGTCCGGCCCCCTTCATGCCCCACACGTTGAAGTGCCACGGAGGGTCCGCGTAAATGATGTCATATTTTTTGGCCTTCCCATTCATCTGCCTTCCAATTGGTTACACCTGTTTGCCATGTTGATGGCTAATGTATGGCGGCACGATACGGGAGGCGTAATGGTGGCTTCCAAAGGCGTCGCAAGGCGGCCATAGGCATGGCATTGGAAAATTCGTCGTCGGAAGTTGACGGGATAAAAAAAGCCTCCGAAAACTCGGAGGCTTCATGGCCTTTTCAAGATCTGCAGCATCCGACCAGCCTCGGTGTCCATTCTCGAAAAGGCGAACCATTTCTTGCCCAGGTCCTTCAGGGAGGCCCCGATGTGGTAGAGCTGGGTATCGTCGATAATCAGAAATCGGTCGTGTGCCTGATGAAGAATTTCAATCCCGATGGCGGGATACTGGCTGTCGTGCCGCTGGCTGTCCAGCCGCAGCTGATCGCTGATCCTTTTGGTGTAGATGGTGGCCGCAACCGCGGCGGAGCGTTTCCCCAAAAGGGTAAGCACCGTATCGTCCACGTAATTATCAATGAGGATAACAGAGCGTTTTGCGCTGCGGATAATGTCGCAGACAAAGGTATAGGCGTCAAAAACCTGTCCGTCGTAGAAAACGCCTTTTTCGCTGTGGAGCTTTCCGTTTTCCAGCGCCCTGAAGATTTCCCCGAATTTTTGGTCCGCCTCGAAGAATTTGAGCTCCATCCTGTCCAACCGGTGGAACAGTGCGGCGTTGTTGACCAGCATCCTGCGCATTTCCACAAAGGCGTTCATGATCTCGACACTCACCTTTACGGCGGTTTCGCTGCGGAGTACCGCCGAGAGCATGGCTACGCCCTGTTCGGTAAACACGTAAGGCAGATAGCGCCGTCCCCCGTGTCCGGTGCTTGAGGTTCCAGATTGGAACCTCAAGCTTTCGCTTTCCGCTTCGGTCACCCGGAAACAAAACGTCTCTGGAAACCGGTCGAGGTTCCTCTTCACCGCTTTGTTGAGTATTTTGGTTTCCACCTGGTAAAGCAGGGCCAGGTCGCTGTCGAGCATCACCTGTTGTCCCCTGATACCATAGATCTGGCGGCCGATTTCTTTTTGGGTGACAATGCCATTGTCCGTCATTTCGTTTGGGGTTTGCTTTTTTCGAATTCGAACGAGCTTTCCGCTTTTTCGTTCAGTACGATATGTGCATTGAACGTTTTGCCGGCTTTGCTTCTCATGCCCTTGATAAGGGCGGTCCTGCCCGTATTTACAAGACTTTCGATATCGTTCAGGCCGATCTGAACGCCGCACACGTTACGGAACTGCAACCAGTTGCAGCCCTCGTGGGGGCACTTGACGATTTTCTCCCGAATGACCAGTTGCTGCTTTTTGCACTTCGGACAGGCAAGCTTTGGCAGGTTGGACGGTGCCGCACAAGTTTGCAGCAGTTCTTGGGTAATGGATAAGGCATAGCTTTCCATCTGCTTCTGGAAAGTCCGCGCGTCTGCCTGTTCGTTTTCGATTTTCTGAAGCGCCACTTCCCATTCGGCGGTCATGCCCACATCGGCAATTTTCCTGTCCTTGACCAGTCCGTAAACCTGTAGCCCTTTTGCGGTGGGAACGAGTGATTTCTTTTCCCTTTGGATATAGTTACGGGCAAACAGCGTCTCGATTATGGCGGCCCTGGTGGCCGGTGTGCCGATGCCGATGTGCTGTAGGGCTTTTCGCTCCTCCTGGTTGTCTATTTCCCTGCCGGCGGTTTCCATAGCCGACAACAGGCCGGCCTCGGTATAGAGCGCCGGTGGTCTGGTTTTCCTTTCCACAACGCCGGCCTGCCTTATTTTGAGTTCGTCGCCTTCCCTCAGTTCGGGCAGCTCCTGCAAGGCTTCCGCATCATCATCGGAGAAATTTCCCTTGATGGCACGCCAGCCGGCTTCCAGTATCTTGCAGCCTTTCAGGGCAAAATCATGGTGCTGCGCCGCCAAGGTGATATCGGTCAGTTCCTTGGTGCAGGGTTGGGAAATGGCTTCCAGAAGCCGCAAGGCGATCATGTCGTAAACGGCGTTGTCCTTTGCCGGCAGTGCCGACGGGATCTTCCCGGTAATGAGCAGCCCATGATGGTCCGTTACCCGCAGATCGTTCACCATGCGTTTGTTGTAGCGGGCCCATTTCACTTTTTCCACCGCCTGCCTGCAGGTTTCCCGATCCTGCAGAGCCCTGACCAGGTTGGGTATTTCGGCCCACATGTCCTCGGGAATGTACCGGCTTCCGGTACGCGGGTAGGTGATGAACTTCTTTTCGTACAGGCTTTGGGCAATCTCCAGGGTTTCCCCGGCTGAGAGGCCCAGCTTTTTGTTGGCCTCCTTCTGAAGGCCGGTAAGGTCAAAGAGCAAAGGCGGCTGTTCGGCAACCGCCTTCGTGGTGACGAGGCTGACCTTGGCCATATTCCCGTTTCTCTGTAGGGACTTCAGGACATCTTCGGCCAGTTTTTTTTCTTCCCAGGTGTTTTTGGAAAGGCTTTTGAAGTCGATGAACTCCCGGGTGTGGGACAGCTGTATCTGCCAGTAGTGGCGCACTTGGAAATCCGTATGCTCCAGATAGCGCCTGCAGATCAGCGCCAGCGTTGGGGTCTGCACCCTTCCGAGTGAATATATGCCGTCGGCAGCGGCGATGCTCAGCGCTTGGGAAGCGTTGATGCCCACGAGCCAGTCGGCCCGGCTCCTGGCTTCGGCGGCCTGGTATAGGCGGTCAAAATCTCGGCCGGGCTTCAGGTTGTCAAAGCCTTGCCTGATGGCTTTCTCGGTCAGTGAACTGATCCAGAGCCGCTGGAAAGGCTTGTCGCATTTGAGATAGTCGTAGATGTAGCGGAATATCAGTTCGCCCTCGCGTCCGGCATCGGTTGCGGCAATAATGCTTTCGCTGCGCCCGATGAGCTCGCCGATTATCTTCAGTTGCCTGACGGCACCGGAATCGGCGCTGTAGGCCTTGTCCTTCTTTATTTTGCGCACCGTGAGCAAGAATGGATCGGGCAGTATCGGCAGGGAAGCTTGCTGAAACCCAGAAATGCCGTAATCTTCCGGCATGCCCAAGCCCACAAGGTGCCCAAAGGCCCAGGTGACGAAATAGCCGTTGCCCATCAGGTAGCCGTCCTTTTTTTCGGATGCGCCCAACAGGCCGGCGATCTCCCGGGCTACACTTGGTTTTTCTGCAATAACTGTTTTCATTGCCGTATCTGTTTAGTTAGAGCTTTCTGCCTTTGGATTTAGCAGGTTTTTCGGGTTTTTCCTGTTGCGCCTGCTGTTTTTGGCTATCAGGGTCCTGCTGTCCAGATTTCAGCGGTTCCTTGATCTTCTTTGTCGCCTCGTTGGTCTTTCCTTCCGAGTTGACCGCCGTCTGCGTTTTATGCGGCTCGGTAGGCTTAATCTGATCCTTAAGCTGGTTGGGATTTTTGAACGCGAACTCCACTTTGTTAGTTTCCTTGTTTAGCGTGATATAGCCTTGGTACTCACTGCCTTTCTTGTCTTTCAGACCACTCAGATAGACGGTTTGGCCTTCCTTCAGCTGCTGGTACTGGTTGTCGTCGAGTTCTTTTCCCCTAAACGATCTGGAAAGCTCGCCGGACTGGTTTTGCCCACTTTCCTGCGAGTGCGCATTTGGGCCGGTCCTGTCGAACATAAATTCAACAAAACGTTTGTCCGCATTAAACTGCACCAATGTGTCAAATGGTTCGCCTTTTTTGGAGAGCATCCCCTCAAGGTACACGGGTTTGCCTTCCATGAGCGTTTGCTTCTGTTCCTCACTCAGCGCGACGCCCTTGATTTCGTCGGGGATTTTCATGTACTTAGTTTGCAGTGCAATCAATTCGTTGGTGAGTTTGTCAACGCTGATAATCGATGGCATAACTTCGTTGGTTTTGGGATGTATCAGATCGACCACACGCCCCATATTTCGGGTTTTGAGCAGGTTTTCCTTGTCTTCCTTACTGAACTCGTGGCCAAAAAAAGCAAAGTCCAGGTTGGGCGCTTTTCTGATGCCGTGGATAGCTGCAACAACTTTGCCTTCACCGTTTGGCTGGAGGGAAATCCTCGCATCCATCCTGATAATGGCACTTTCCAGGTTCACGCTGACAGGGTACAGCTCGTTGGTCTTGTAACCTTTCAGTAATGGTTCTAGAACCTTCCATTTTTCGAGTTTTTCCTTGCTCAACCCAAGGTTGTTCATGGTTTCCCAGTCAATCTGCTCCGGTCTATAACGGAATTCTCCCGTTTCCGGTGGTGTGTGTGTAGTTTCCATATCGTTTTTATTTTCTTGTTTGTTATTCTTCACCGCATCGGCTTTTACCTCATGCTGTCTCATTAGCTTTTCGCCTTCGGGTGTTGGGCTTTTCAGGTGCTGCTGCATCTTTTCGGCGGCCTCGATCGCAACGGAGGCCGGCACCCTGAAAAACGAGAAGTTGGTCGGATTTTTCAACTGGCGGATAAAATTGGAAAAGAAGTTGGAAAATAGGTCGCCCCCTCTGTCCACCTTCATGAACTGCTCCTGGTGCTTCCTGTCGGGATTGACCGCTTTCAGTTTTCCGTTCTTGTCGAGGTCCTTTACGGCCTGTATCTTCTTCTTCGCCCTGTCCAGCACCAGAAGGATATCCGATAACTGCTCGGGAACCTGCTGCTTCTCTATACGCTGTTTGTCCATTACCTATTTTTTTTGGGTTGCAGTGCCGAAAATAAAGGGTGTCTTTGCCTTGCGGCTTTCTCCGTCCCCCGTCGGCATCATTTGTCAGCGGTTGTCTTTGTCCTGGCCATTGGCACACTGAAGCTTTCCCGCATAAAATGGTGTACGTCCGACAGCTTATAGTAGAGCTTACCGCTGATGGTATAATAGGGCAACCTTCCCGATGAGCGGTAGCGCTGCAGCGAGCGGTTGCTCACCTTAAGCATGCGGAACAGGTCCTGGCTGTCCAGCAGCACCTCGCCATCCAAAGCGTTACAGTTCGTCTGCGCCTGGTTGAGACGCTCGCCCAGGATGTCGAAGCGCTCCATGATACGCTCCATCCAGGCCATAAATTCCATTCTGTCGATATTCATAGCTTCCCAAATCAAATTGTCCGACACAAAGTAACTGTCGGGCCATTGGGCCTACAAGTCCAACTTTTGCCGTACCCTTTCTGGAACCGCTGGAACCTTTGGTAGGCCTGCGGCTTTGTCGGCCGAGGCAGGCATAGGTTGCGATCGGAATTCAGTACCCCTTTATCTTTTCTATCATTTTCTCCAGTGCCGCTATGGCGATCTCTTTGTCCCGCTCTTCGGCGACGTAAGATTTGCTGCGCATACCGTCGTAGGAAAGGTTTTCCCGATGGGGTGTGGAGAGGTGCGGCACGATGGTACGGAAAACCTCGTTCATGGATTTGGCCACCAAAATCCTGAGCTCGTCCGCCGCCCTGATGATCATGCCGATCTGGTCGCTGGAAAGTGCGCAGCGTACCTTTTGTAACTCGTTTCCGCTTTTTTTGCCGCCGATCCCGATGTCGGGAGCAGGAACATCCGTTAGGCTGGCCCTCATCTTCAGATACGTCAGTTCCTGACCGAACCAATTGCCTATTACCTTTGGCAGGTCATGGTAGTCCGGATTGAAGACCAGCCCGGGCTTTCGGGGGGTCTGGTTGAAGTTTTTCTGGCAGAGCAGCAGCCGCTCGGTCTTTTCGTTCAAATTTTGGCCCGAGGCGATCATCTGGCCAAAACTGTGCGTCAAATTAGCGATATAGGCCTTGCTGTTAAAATTCATGTAGATCAGCGCCTCGTTCAGCTGCCGCACAAAATCGGCCTCGGTTGCCTGCCAGTCGAGATCTTCGAGCCTGCCCACCAGCTTCTGATAGTAGAGTATGCTGCGCATGGTGGCCACAAACCTCGCTTTGGGAGAGTTTGTAAATCGGCGCAGTATTTTCATCACGATCTTGCAGACCGGATTGTTAAGGGCGGCCTCCGGGGCTTTGGCGACCAGTTTGTCGATCCTTTTTCCAAGCGAACTCTTGGCCATCTTCAGGTAGGCGTCGTGCACCTGAACGTCCATGCTAAGGTATTGTGGGAAGCGGGTTTCGATGAAGGAGACCAATTGCTCCAGGCAGGCGGATATTTCCACGTACAGGCAGGAAATGTCCTGAGCGTTTCTGTCCAAGGCCCGCTTTCGGTTTTCGGCGTTCTTGTCAAGCAAAGCGATCAGTCCGCAGTAGTGCTGTTTGACCACAAGACCTATTTTTTTCTTGTGGTCCATTGCAAATACCTTTGCGCTGAGGGTCAATTGGAGTTTGGTATTTTCATTCTTCAGCCTGTCGGTGATTATGCGTAATTCTTTTGCGCCCAGGGTAAGGGCTTGTCCACTTTCGGGATCAAGGGTATGCCTGATGAGCATATCCAGCCATTGCAGGGGATAGTCGTTGCATTCTTTTGAAATCTGGCTTACCGGGATTAGAGTAGGTTCCATGACGGGAAAGATTTGGCTTAGTGGGAATAATAATCAGGCCTTGCCATTTTCGGGGTAAAACGACAGGCGTTACGGGAATACGAATGCGCCTTTTTGTTGGGGGCATTCAAATAAAATCCGGCGGAACTCGGGAAAGTTCAGGGAGGGCTCATCATGTAATAAGCGGTATTCGGCACTTATCTTTTGGGGCGAAAGGCCGTAAATACTCGCCTGTACAAATAACAGTACTATTCCTGGCCAGAAATCAATACAGTCATCACAAGCTTGTGCGGGTCAAAAGGCTTTCGCCACAAAACCCATTGTGTGAGAATTAAGTTACTAAATAAAATGTTTCCGGCCAACCGTCACCTCAATTCTATCGGTCCATCCAAAGCCTGAAGGCCGCAACCCGGTCTTCGCTCACCATGCAAAGCCGTTTGTGCTGGTCGGGTATTTTGGTGCCCTTTTCGTATGGTGCTGGGTCTGGAAAGACCTCCAGCGTCTTGTTTTTGCCGGGCCGATAAGAACCGCAGGCGTTGAAATTTATGATCATTTGCCTGTTGATACGGAAAAACATGCGCCTGTCCAGTTTGGCCTCCAGCTCTTTCAGGCTACCGGCTATCTGGTAGCTTTCACTTAGCGTTTTCATGTCCGCGGTACGCACAAAAACACAGTTTTGCAAAAGGTAGCAATAGCTGATGTTCTCGGGCCTCAACGGAACCGAAACCGTAGGCGTGTTGACAACCAAGATCTCCTTGCCGTTATCGCGGCGTTCCGGCTCCTTTCCGGCCAAAGGCTCTTGGACACGATCGTTGGCACTTGAACTTTTTAAGCGCAGAAACGAGTTCAGCCCGAAGTAATAGAGGTTCATGGTGAGCAGCATAGTCACCACCAAGGTATAATCCTGCTGCAGGTAGGTAGTTTCGAGGATATTTTTCCCAAATATGCCGAAGAAGAAGGCCGCCAGCAAAAAGGCGAAGAGCGCCGGGGCAAAAAAGCCGATAAGCAGCTGCCACAGCAACCGGTTCAGGGTATCGGCATGCCAGTCGAAACGTTTGTCGAGCCGCACGGTAACCCAATGTATGTAGTTTACCAGCAGGGTCGCAATCACAAAGCTTCCCAAAAGGCCGCGCCAATAGGAAAACGTGAACAGGGCCTGGAAGAAGGTATGATCTTCGTTGTAAAGGACGATGATGTGGGCAGCGACCAGGCAGAGCGCTATGCGCAGGTATCGGTCATTATAATCTATTGGATCAATCTGTGGCGTTCGGTTCAAAAAAGGCATAGGCGGTAGCTCTCAAAATGATGGGTTAGCCGAAATCCATAATCATGCCCAATGTTAAAATTTTATTGATATTTTATCGAAAAACTATTATAATTGCTTATAATCTAAACGTAACCAGCCATTTGAAAGGAGATTTTAAGAATGCAACAAGAATTGCTTACGCAGGAAGGTGTAAACAGCAAGGTCAAAGACCTGCTCGGACTGGGCAAGGCAGCACTTGAAAATGAGCTCGCGGCCATCAGTTCGGACCTTAAACAATGGACGCGAACTAATTTTGACCTTACCGGGCTGCAGGACAGTTACCTCGACGGGCTGCCGAGCACTTATCTCGACCTGCTTTCGGCGGAATTGGTAAAAGCACTGCGAAACCGCCTGCCCGTTACGCTAACGAAAGACGGTGAAATCATAGACCGTAGCAGCAAGTTCTTCAGGTTTGAAAGCACCATCATAGCCACGTTCACTACCGGGCTGCGCGAAGAGATTTCCGGAGAACTGAAACTCAGGATTGGCCACACTTAGCATTACCGATTGAAACTGACCGCCGCCACCGATGAAAGGGAACTTCTGCAAAAACTAATTGTTGGAGACGGACAGGCCTTTGATCTTCTCTACCGCCGGTACAGCGGGCGCATACTGGGCAATATCCTAAAGATGGTAAACGACCGCGAGATTGCCAAGGAACTTTTGCAGGACGTTTTCTTGAAAATATGGCAGAAACGTTCCACCATAAATCCCGAACAGTCTTTCCGGTCCTATCTCTTTACGGTCTCTAAACATCTGGTGTATGATTATTTCCGTACTGGGGAACTGGAAAAAAAGGTGCAGTGCTACCTGACGGCGGTAAATACCGAACTTTATACGCATGTGGAGGAAGAGCTGGAGCTCAAAGAGAGCAGCCTGCTGCTAAAAAAAGCCATAGACAAACTACCGCCGCAGCGCAAGCAGGTGTTTACCCTGTTTAAACTCGAAGGCAAGAGCTATAACGAGATCAGCGAGATACTGGGCATTTCCACCTCCACCATAAGCGACCACCTGCTGAAAGCCAACCGCTTCATCAGGGCCCAGATACTTTCCGTGATCGTACTTTCGGCATTTTTTAAAATTTGTGATTTTTCTTTTTTAATGACAGACAATATCCACTTTTGATGGCAGACCGCGTGGCTGTCTCTGGCCGACCTGCCATTGCAGGATGCAATATTTTTAAGTTATTGGCGTCATTTGTAGAGGTAAACAATAATTGACCTATATGAACAAATCCAGTCTTATTATTTTAACCGCCGTGTTCGCATTAACAGGTATCACGTTCGATAGTAAAGCCCAGACTGCCCGCATATTGGTGGATGAGGTTAAGGATTCCATCGTGACGCGCTACAATCGCAATGATTTTAGGGGCATTTACAAGCTGGCGGATACCAGTTTTTCTCATCACATCAGCGAACAAAAACTGGTCACTTTCTTAAGCAATAACCGTAATTCGGGCAATATTATCAAAGACACTCTCTTATCAGCGGTCAATGGCAAATACGTTTATTTGCTGGAATGCCAAAGCAGGGATCTCAAACTGACCTTGCAGGTCACCCCGGAAAAAAAGTTCACCGATTTTGGTTTTTCAACGGTCGTACAGCACTTGCTGGAACAGCCCAAGCAAGTGCGCAGCAGCAACCCTTTGCGCACGCCGCTGGACCGGGCGGTAGACAGTGTGGCCCGCGCCTATTTCCGCAACCCTAACAGTACGGCACTTTCCATCGGTATCATCAGGAACGGCAAGCGCTACATTTACCATTATGGGGAGATTAAAAAAGGCACCGACGTGCTGCCTACCGATGCTACCGTTTATGAGATCGGGTCCATTACCAAAACCTTTACCGCTACTTTGCTGGCCCATGCGGTCATTGCGCACAAAGTAGCGATGGACGATGATATCCGCAAATACCTGCCGGGTGATTATCCCAACCTTAGCTTTAACGGTAGCCCGGTCACTTTCCGGGATCTCGCCAACCATACTTCGGGCTTACCGGAAATGCCCGAGGATATCGGCTCACAGCCGGGTTACGACCCGCTGATGCCGGAACTGAATTATGATGCCGGGCATTTTTACGCGGCGCTGCACCGGGTGAAACTGGATACTGTCCCCGGTTTCAAATTCCGTTATTCGAACTGGGGTTACGCGCTCCTCGGGCATCTGCTCGAAAAGGTTTATGGTCAGCCCTACGCTGTGCTGTTGAAAAAATATATCACCGTTCCCTTTGGTATGAAAGATACCTGGTATACACTTACGCCCGCCCTAAAGCAAAAGATGGCTGTTCCTTACAGTGATAACGGCCGGTCTAATATTTATGAGCAGGAGGGAATGTTCGGGCCGGCCGGCTATATCCATTCATCTATTGCTGACCTGCTCACTTACTTATCGCAGCAGATCAGCGAAACGGATGCCGCAGTCAAACTCACCCATCAGCCCACCGCGAATAACCTCGGCTTAGCTTGGGGGGTCGCCCCACGCAAGGGTTACCGCGATATACAACACAACGGCAGCACCATGGGCTTTAATTCTCACCTCTCGGGATTTCCTGAACTGAACAGCGGCTGTGTGATACTGGTCAACAACCGGGTTAACATGGGTAAATTAATTGCAGGGATACAAGAGATTGCGAGGAGAAAAGATTTTTAATAAATCAAGTTTTAATACGTTCGATCTAATCGTTTCCGATCTTACCGCATCAGGGCCAGATACTATCCGTGATCGTGCTTTCGGCATTTTTTACAATTAATTAATTTTTTTTCGTTTGCCAGCAGGGAGTTTTCTCGTGCCGACCGTATTAGCTGTAAAAGGCAGGTTTTGGAAACACGACAACTACGGGAAATTTTTCTGCGCTACGTCAGCAAAGAGGCATCTGAAGAGGAAGCGGAAGCTTTGCTCGAACATTTCAGGTCGGGCAAGGACGGCGAATACCTACAGGATCTGATAGCGGAACACCTGGATGGCGAGATGCCACCGGAGTTCGAGCAACAGCCCGACATACAAGCGATGCTCTCGGATGTGCACCAGAGCCTGAAGCGAAAGCTACATGACGCGCAAGCCCAGACCAATAAACCCCTACCCGACGAAACCGGACCGAGACAGACCATCAGAAAACTGCTGCCCTGGCTTTCGGCCGCGGCCATAATTATTGGGGGCATTGCCACCATCTGGTACTTCTACCTATCGGCCCAGAGCGTCGTAAAACCATCATCGCAGTTTGCGGCGGCAACCGATCTTCCGCCCGGTGGCAACCGTGCCACGCTTACCCTTGCCGACGGCAGGAGCATACTGCTTGACAGCGCCCGCACCGGGCAACTTGCCGAGGTGGGCGGCATGCGCATCAGCAAGACCGCGGGCGGGCAGGTGGTCTACGAAGCCAACGGCTCCGGAACCGCACAGCCCAATACCATCAGCACGCCCCGTGGCGGCGAATACCGCCTCCTTTTGCCCGACGGGACACGGGTTTGGCTGAACGCTGCGACAACCTTAAGTTACCCGAGCCGCTTTACCGGGGCTGAGCGAAAGGTGAAACTGAGCGGCGAAGCCTATTTTGAAGTGGCCAAAGACAGCAGGCATCCTTTCATCGTGGAAAGCGACGGGCAGCAGGTAAAGGTTCTGGGAACCCATTTCAACATCAACACCTACCAAAGAAATAGAACAGTGACCACGCTTGAGGAAGGCTCGGTGCGTGTGCTCGGTTCAGACCGACTGACCCAGGGCGTGGTGCTTAGCCCTGGCCAGCAGGCCACAGCACAGGGCACCGGCATAACGGTAGGCCCTGCCAACCTTGAGGCGGCACTGGCCTGGAAGAACGGCCAGCTCTATTTTGCCGATACAGACCTTGTCCGCGTACTGGAGGAGGTTTCCCGCTGGTACGACGTGGATATCGAATATAAGGCCGCGCCATCTGCCGAACTGTTTACCGGAGGCATTAGCCGTGGGGCAAGCCTCTCGTCCATGCTCAAGGTACTACGGCTAAGCGGCGTACAGGCCACCCTGCAGATGCAGGGCACCAGAAAAAAACTGATTATTGAACCATAAATGAACACCAAAGCAACAGAATTGCATACCCTTAAACCCAATTGCCCATGAAGTAACACGAATTTAATTTAGGTTAATTAAATAGGCCCCAAATAAAAAGCCGGGAAACGTTTGGAGACGTTCCCGGCTAAAAGGGCCAATTGCGAAAACCAGCTACTACACAGATTTTTCAACTAAACCCAACACTAAAGTATGAATTTTTTTAATATCCGCCGCCATGCGCCCCCGCGTTGGCCGGTGGCCGGCCGCCTGCACGGAAAATTTCCCGAAGGGCTCAAAACCAAGATCATCATGCGCATAAACCTTGTCATATTGTCCGTAACCATTGCCTGCCTACAGGTAGCCGCGGCCAGTGTCAATGCGCAGTCCATTACCCTTAAAGTGAACAACGAGCCCATAAAAACCGTTTTCGAGAAGATCAGGAAACAGTCGGGCTACCTGTTCTTCTACCGGAACGTGCGCCTCAAAGAGGCCGCGAACGTTAGTCTGGAACTGAAGAATGTGCCTTTACGTGAAGCGCTGGACCGCGTAATGAACGGCCAGCCCTTTACCTACGACATTGTGGAGAACACCATCGTGATCTTGGAAAAGGAAAAAAAACCGGCGCAGGGCAGCAACAGGCAAACCGTTAACGGTCAGGTGTTCGATGAGCAGGACAAGCCGCTGGCCGGGGCCTCGGTTGCCGTAAAGGGAACGGACAGAAAAACAACCACCGATGCCGAGGGCAGGTTTAGGCTGGCCGATGTGGAGGAGAACGCTACCTTGATCGTCTCCTACATCGGTTTCCAGACCCGCGAGGTAAAGGCGGGCAACAACGTTGTAATCAGGCTGCAATCTGCCACTGCCAACCTCAATGAGGTATCTGTGGTTTCCACCGGTTATCAGTCCCTGCCCAAAGAAAGGGCAACGGGATCGTTCGTTCAGATAGATAACCAGTTGATTGACCGACGGGTGGGCACGAATATCCTTGACAGACTGGATGGGGTAACCAGCGGTTTAATATTTAATAGCGCAAGTACAAAAACGCAAAACGACCGATTGGGGATCAATATTAGAGGCAGAAGCACCATTGACGTAAAGGTAAATGCCAGTCCACTTGTAGTTGTGGACAATTTTCCATACGAGGGAGACATAAACAATATCAACCCAAATGATGTAGAGAGCATCACCATCTTAAAAGACGCCGCCGCCGCCGCAATATGGGGCGCAAGATCGGGTAATGGGGTGATTGTAATTACGACAAAGAAAGGCCGTTACAACGATGCCTTAAACATCCAATTCAACAGCAATATTACTATTGGGGCCAAGCCAGACCTTTTTTACAGCCCGGATTACCTCAATGCGGCCGAAACTGTAGAACTGGAAAGGACCCTTTTTAATTTTGGTTACTTTGACAATGATCTTGCCAATACTGTCACCTGGCCCGTCTTGTCGCCAGTTGTGGAATTACTGGCCCAGAAAAGAGCAAACCCCGCCTTGGCTAATGAAGTGGAAGCCAAACTGGCAGCGTTAAAGGACAACGACCTGCGCAACGACTACGACAAATACGTTTACCGTAACAGCGTATTCCAACAAAATTCGCTAGGCCTGAGAGGCGGAAGTGCAAAAGCTGCCTATTCTGTTTCGCTCGGATATGACAACAACAAAAGCAGCCTGATCCGTACAGGTTCTAACAGGCTTACCCTAAACTCCTTTACGTCACTCAAGCCTACAAATAATCTCGAAATAACCTTCGGGCTAAACTACGTTCAGAACAGTTCGGAAAACAACGCGACCCAATTTGATTTCGCTACCGTCAACCAGGGCATTGGCAATAAATGGGGACGTATATTCCCCTATGCACGACTGGCAGATGATGAGGGCAACCATTTGAACGTTGAACGTGCCTTTAGGACAAGCTATTTGGTAAGTGCACAAAATAACGGACTGCTGAATTGGCGCTATAGCCCATTGGACGAAATTGACCAGAGCGATAATACGTCCAAAATAAACAATGTACTTTTCCGAACCGGTGTAAAATATAGAATTTTCGATTTTCTCAGTACGGAGGTACAATATCAGTTGGAAAAGCAGAACTCGACTACCAGAAATTACAGAAGCCAACAAACTTTTTACACAAGGGATCTTATCAATCGCTTTAGCCAATATAACAGCAGCACCAAAACCTACACCTATCCATTCCCTATGGGAGGTATTTTGGAACTAAATAAGAGTGACCTTACTTCAAACAACCTTAGATGGCAGCTAAACTTCGACCATCATATCGGCAAAGACCATCAAGTCAACGCAATTGCCGGGGCAGAAATACGCGAGGTGAAGACCGGTAGCATACCCCAATACTTATGGGGATATAACGACGATTTCGGCACTTCCGTAAATAATATCAATCCAACTATTTCCTATCCCAACAATCCATCCGGTTCCGCCACATTGCCATTGCCTTCTGTCAGCGTGGGTGGGACAACTAACCGCTACGTTTCCTACTATACGGCGGCAACCTATTCCTATAAAGAAAGATATTTGATTTCCGCAAGCGCAAGAAAAGATGGAGCGAATATATTTGGCGTAAAAACCAATGACAAGGTAGTGCCGTTGTGGTCGGCGGGCGTGGGTTACCAAATAAGCAAGGAAGATTTTTATCCGCTAGCCTTTCTCCCGTACGCAAAATTACGGGCTACATACGGCTTCAACGGCAATGTGTACAACGCCTCGGCATATCTTACCGCTCAATATGCCACAAGCAGTCTGACGGGACTTCAATACGCAAACATTACAGCGCCACCAAATCCAGAATTAAGTTGGGAAAAAGTCAAAAACATCAATATCGGATTTGATTTCGCGACTAAAGGCGACATAATCAGCGGTTCGATAGAACTGTATAGAAAATATGGGCTAGACCTGATAGAGAGTGCCCCACTGGCTCCGTCCACCGGTTTTCAGAATTTTCAGGGAAATGCCGCCAGTACGCTCACAAAGGGTATCGACATCGTTCTTAATAGCAGAAACCTGACCGGTAAGCTAAAATGGAATACCAATTTCCTGCTTAGTACCCAAAAGGACAAGGTTACGGCTTACGACCCAACTTTTGCAGGCAGCACGCTAGCAACCGGCTACAATTTACAGACCCCGGGCTCGCCAAGCATCATACGGCCGGTCGTGGGCAAACCGCTTTTTGCCATTTTCAGTTATCAATGGGCGGGTATCGATCCTGCTAACGGCGACCCGCAAGGTTATCTTAATGGTGCGGTGAGCAAGGACTATCTGGCGATTTTGAACAGCGCCAATGCCAATAATCTTATTTTCAACGGTTCTGCAGTACCCACCGTTTATGGCAGCCTACGCAACAGTTTTAGCTACAAGAACATATCGGTATCGGCAAACATTACCTATAAGCTCGGCTATTACTTTCGCAAAAGAACCACCGCCCTAAATTATCAGGGAATAGACCTGCTTTCCCATTCCGACTATGTGAACAGATGGCAAAAACCGGGTGATGAACTCAACTCGAACGTTCCTTCTTTGGTTTATCTGACCAACGCCAACAGGACAACATTCTATCAGCATTCTGAAATACTGGTGGAAAAAGCGGACCACGTCAGATTGCAGGATATAAGTCTGGACTACAATATTGACAAAACGATATGGAAGAGAATGCCTTTCCGCAGTTTCCAGCCTTACGTATATGCAAAAAATCTAGGGCTTTTATGGCGTGCAAATAAATCCGGATTGGATCCAGACTATATCGTATTCCGCAGCTATCCCGAACCGCTAACCGTGGCTTTTGGATTAAGGGTAGGTCTAAATTAAGAAAGAGAGGAAAAAAAATGAAAAGAACCGTACTTACAATATTTGTTATAATATGCCTGGTCTCGTGTAAAAAACAAGACCGGTGGTTGGACGTAAAATCCAATAAGGCCGATATCGTGCCGACGACGTTGACCGACTTTCAAGCACTGTTGGATAATGATCTAATTATGAACGACAACTACCCGGGATTGGGAATTCTTGGTTCCGACAACTTGTTTCTAGCCCTTAATGCCTGGCAATCGGGAAATGCGACCGAAAGGAATTCCTACCTCTGGGCGTCGGATATTTTTGAAGGGGCATCGTCTGCCGATTGGTCCTCTCAGTACCAAAAGGTTGCTTACGCCAATATAGTGTTGGAAGGACTGGAAAAGGTACAGGACAAAACCAGCATTGCATATAAAACCATTAGGGCCAGTGCATTATTCTATAGGGCCTTCGCTTTCTATTCGCTGGCGGCCTTGTTCTCCCCTCCTTACAATTCGGCCAATCTTGCTAAACCTGGAATTGTTTTACGTTTAGGAAGTGACGTGAACAAAACTGTTCCCAGATCAACCGTCAAGGAAACTTACGATAAAATAATTTCTGACCTGAACGCGGCATTGCCGGACCTTCCAAATCTACAGACGATAACAACCAAACCGTCGAAAGCGGTGGTATATGGTCTGTTGGGACGCATTTATTTAGCGATGGGCGATTATCCCAACGCTTATATAAACTCAAACGAGGCTCTTAAGCTCTATAGTGTACTCATCAACTTCAACACGCTAAATGCTGCCGCAACGTATCCGTTTCCGACCTTCCAAAACAAGAACGCAGAGGTCATTTTCTATGCAACCGCAGTAGGCTATGCCTCTTTCATCGCTTCGAGAATACAGGTCACACCAGATATTTTCAACGAATATCAAATTGCCGACCTGCGAAGAAGCTTGTTCTACAACGCCAACGTCAACGGAACTTTTTTCAGGGGCTATTACAGCGGGAGGAACGGCTACATATTTTCAGGGATCGCCACAAACGAATTGTTTCTTATTCGCGCTGAAGCAGCTGCTAGAACTAATAGGGTGCAGGAAGCGATGACGGATCTTAACAATCTATTGAAAACTCGTTGGTCTTCTTCCTCAACTTATCTGGACTTAAGCGCGACAAATGAGACGGAGGCACTGCAACATATTCTGAGAGAGAGAAGAAAAGAAATGCCCTTTACCGCTTCCTTAAGATGGGAGGATTTGCGTAGGCTGAATACAGACCAAAGATTTGCCACTGTTCTGACGCGCCAATTAAATAATCAAACCTATACATTAGAGGCGAATAGCGTAAAATACGTCTATCCCATCCCAAACATCGAGATCAGGATAAACGGTGTAGAACAAAACGAAAGATAAGAGAATATCATGAGCACCATAAAGCTAATTAAAACAAAGTTTTTATCGAGAAAATGGGTATATGTATCGATTTGCGTTCTATTGTCGTTGACCTCCGTATCGCTTGCCAGTGAACGCAAACGGACAATGATCTCCGGAAAATTCGAGTTGCCTGTAGAGGGAAAGATTTCCCTTCGGATACATAAATATTTCTTTCCGGCCAGGTCATTTCTCGATAGCAAAGCAGACACAGTGAATATCGTGAACAACGAATTTAAATTTGTGACAGATAACATAGATAGTTGTGGGTACGTATCAATTTTTTATCATGGCACCGATGGCATTAAAATAGACCTGAGCACCCTTCGCATGGTATTGATAAAGGCAGGCAGCCAAATATTTATGAAAATCGCGCCCCAAAGCATCTCTTTCAGTGGAAATGGTTCTGAAATACTGCGAGCGCAGTTTGAGGCTAATAAAGTTCCAAAATCGTTCTTTGAGCAAAATCCAATTGCTGCAGACAGCGTACAAAAGAACCTAGTAACCAGTGATCTTATCCAGTTTATGCTGAACAAACTTGACCAATATTATAAGTTAAAAAAAGAGATTATTGAAAGTTATAAGGATAAGTTTGACGCCGGTCTTTTAGATAAAATTTTAGCATTTTACGAAGGTGAAAAGTTAAGCCGTACATATACCGTCGGCGGCCATTTTAATAACGCTTTCAACTATTATGATGAAAGAAAAAGGGATGCCATACTGCGGTTCTACGTGCAACAAGTTCACGGGCATAATCCTGTTGCAGACCAATCCTCCAGCTTAGCTGACGTTCCTTTTTACGCCTTTGCCGAGCTTGGATATTTAAAGGATAAAATTAAGTTTGACAATAAAAATTTTGTTTATCGGTCCCAAGAGCTGGTTCCCGTGCTCTTCGATACAATTTGCAAAAATTATTCCGGCTTGTTCAGGGAGCGAATGCTAATGGAGTTCATTGCCGACATGTCGCTGGGCAGCCATCCGGATTTTAGCAAGTACTGTGTGACTGTCGATAAAATGATTTCGAAGAGAGGATATAAAGAGATATTGGCAAACTACTTAGTGGCGCAAACCGGTGCGCCCGCATTTCTTTTCAGCCTTCCGGATATCGATGGCAAGATGGTGGCGTTGGAAGACTTTAAGGGTAAGCTTATTGTCGTCGATTTTTGGTTTTTGTCCTGCGCGGCATGCGCCGAATTGGAGGAATACATGCGACCGGTCAGAAAAGCTTTAGAAGATCGGGATGATATCATATTTATCAGCATAAATGTCGATCTAAAAAAAGAGAATTGGATAAAGGGGCTGAAATCGGGACAATACACAGATATGGGTAATAAAAACATTTCCACATTCGGCCTTGGCACACGCCATCAGGCATTTACCTATTATGGGTATAGTGGTTGTCCCCAACTACTTATTATCGATAGAAATCTGAATATAATAAATTCACAAACTAATCGCCCAAACTCTCGCGAAAGCTCTCTTAGTTTCCTACTGTACTTGCAAAGGCTCGCTTCCAAATATGATTGACAATCGCTGAAAAAACAAATCAGGGAAGCATAGTGCTTCCCTGACTTGTCTTATTGAAATTACTCAATGTAGGTCGCGTTTTCGTTCTGATCGGCCGGAACATAGGACGATCCACTTAGAACGAAAGTACAGACTTGGTTGTCTGCGGCAATGCACCGGCCAGGCGCAGTGTCTTTGGGTATCCATCCTGACAGAGAATTAACGTATTCTCCAGGTGCGCTTTTGGCTGTTGTAAACGCACTGCCTGCCGCGAAAACAACGGCTGCCACGAGCAAAAATTTGAAATTTTTCATGATTATAAAGTTTTATCGGTTCGTCCAACCTTTTAAGGCGTTGGGCATCTCCTGCTATTCCTGGCCAGAAATATGGGTTTGTGTTAGGTATCGGTCTTTAGTTTGGTAATTTCTACTTCGATTTTTCAATGCTATGGCAGTCGCGGTTATGGTGACAAAAAATATGTTCAGTGCAAGATGCTGTGGCCAGGTCAAGTATTTGACAACGCCACCACAGCTACAGGGTACATAGGCAAATGCGCCAAACAGTACCAGCGCGGTGTAGATCGTAAACAGGCTCATCAATACCAACGATACGTAAAGTCCTGTTAGGCGGCTTCGCTCTATACATAGGCAAAACGCAATAGCTATTTCGCTGCCGGGCAGTAGATATGACAGGAACGGTGTAAGGCTGTTCGGAAAAGGCTGATTGTTCAGATCGTAAACGAAACCTTTAAAATCTAAAATCTTGCTCAACGCCGTGTGGAGAAATAATATCACCAAAAGAATTACCGCGACCTCAACGAATATTTTGCTATGCTTCCTCATAACGTTTGGCTTGTTGGTTCGATGTCAAAGTTATTGGAAAACAGTCATTTAGCACAATAGGTCAAATGGTTGACGGGCATCAAATATTCGGAAAAAGGTATGAAACGATACTTATCTGGGTATGAAACCATACCTAAACCGGTACGAAATGATTTCACAAAAATGGCCTATAGTTTACCTGATAACTGCTCAAAGGAATTTTTAAAGCCGGAAATATAATCCTTCGTTACCTGAAAATAGGTTTGGCTGTGATCAGGCAGAAGATTTGCGTACTTGTGCCTGACGATAATTTGCAAGGTGTTCTTACGGTATCCGGCATAATAGCCCTTAACTATTTTATTGTTGATGATTACGCCCCTGTTGATCTGGCTAAAGCCAAAAGGCACGTAACGTTCGGCAAGGGTAGCGATGGTAAGCGGCACAATGTGTTCAACACCGTTTATCATAAACAGGTTCACTTTTTTCCCATACCGGTAAAAATAAAGCACGTCCTCAAGTGAAAAGCGTATGTGTGTCCCTTTTTGATCTATTACCAGGTCCATATCACCGGTTAAATAGGCGACATCATTTCGATCAGGCTTTTCCTTCCTAATTTCGGCCACGATCTTTCTTTCCGAAAGCAAAAGATAATGTATCAGGTAGTATGCGTTAAAAAGTACGATGAACATCACAATTACCGGAAAGTCGATAAGCAAAAAGCCATTATCTATGATATTCTGACCCAATGTCTCGAAATACAGATAGATAAGGATGAGATCGGTGAAAGCGGGTAATAGGATGCCCAAAACGGATTGAACGGCACTACGCACAAAAGGGCGCTCCCGCCAGTCCAATTCCCTGTCCAACCATAATGTCACATGGTGTATAATGTTCAGCAAAAGCAATGCAACGCAAAAACTGACCGCCAGTGCAGTGTAGAAGGCCGGAGAATGCAGCGCCTTGTGCAACGCAAATGGTTTTCCATGAAAAAGAATATACACTGATGCCACTAACGCTGCTGCCAGGCGCAATTTTTTATTGCGATACTGAACAGTCATAAGGATTTCGAAATAAAATGTTGGTGGGTGTTCGATCTATGCTGTTCGCAAAATTAACTATATTTGTGCATCTCCCTTTATAAAAACCTCTCAATATGTCAACTTTTCAATTCACGCCGAAAGGTGTCGCGGACAAACTTACAGAACTTTATGCCTTACCTGATCATTTACTGAATGTTCAGGCAAATGCCATCAAAACTGATTTCAAGAAATGGATGAAAGAAAACTTTCACCTTAACGCACACCAGGAAACTCATCTCCATGGCACCAATGACCGGGCGGCAAGCGACTATGGTGCGCTATGCGCTATTTGTTTTTCTTATCGGCTACCAATTTCCTTGGTGCAACCAGAACCCTTGCCAGGTTATGCAAAGTGGGTAGTTGCTTCAAGCACCATCGGTATTGAAGCTAACGGCAGCGGGCAAGCAGATGCAAAAGGTGAGGTAATTTTTACAATTGCTTATAGATAGCATAAAAAAAGGCACTTTCTATAGAAAAAGTAACGTTGTTAAATCCAATTCGTTAACTTTACTATACCGAGGCACCTACTAATGCATAAGTTACTAAAAATAAATAACATATGCATGAAAAGCTTTTACATCCTTTCGTTAGTCACTCTTTCAATTTGTGTGACCTCCTGCAAAATTACCGCAATCGAACCCTCTGTTTCTTATAAAGCAAGTCAATATTTCCCAGCAGAGCCGTCAGAAATTAATGTAGTACTAGATGCAGATCTAACGCATTACATTCATCAAGCGGACAATTCATTTCCATTTCGATTTTCCGGAGGAGATGATCCATGCGAGGGACTTCGTTATTCTTATGAAGTAACACGGAATACAATAGATTTTGAAGGCTCAGGAAATGAAATTTCATTAGGACTAAAAATTAAAATCAATTCGTTAAAAGCTACGTATTGTAAAAAATGCGGACGGATTTTAGGAAGAGGTGACTTACGCTGTTTCTTTCCCAAAATTTCTGGAAGTTGCGGAATGGGTGACGGTGACCCAGGTTTTGATATTCTTTATAAATCGAAAATTGATTTTACTCCAAATTATAAGGTGAAAACTCTGACGAGTTTACAAACGTTTAATACCTCGGGAAGCTGTCCAGCCTCTATACTTAGAATTAATGCTTTGCCAACCCTCAAAGATAAATTAACAGGAACGATGATTGATATGGGGAAAAAGGTAGATGAATACATATCGACCATCGACTATCTTTCTAGTGCTAACGAGACTTGGAAAATATTAAACAAAGAAATTTCTATAGAAAATATTGGTTTTATTAAAGTTAATCCCAAACAACTGCGACTAAGCAATATAGAAACAGATAACACACGACTAAGAGTTACTTTGGGTTTAACATGCTTACCAGTTGTCAGTCAAGTTAGCACTCCTTATGCAGATACAAAACTACCCGATTTGACCACCTGTAAAATGGGGGATAATTTTAATATCATAACTGATTTATATTTAGATTACAAAACTTTATCGTCATCTTTAAATAGAATTGTCGAGGGAAAAGAGATTTTTGTAGGGTCAAAAAAATTTAAATTTACAAAAGCGGAAATTTATGGATACGGAAATAATAAAATAATTGTTATGTTGTCGTTTAAAGGTACAAGAAAGGGAACTATTTATTTCACGGGAAGCCCGACATTTGACACAGTCTCACATAAAATAGTAGTTAATGATTTAGACTTTGATATAAAGACCAATAGTCTTTTGCTACGCACAGCCGCATGGATGCTAAATAGTCGAATAACCAATCAGTTGAGGAATGGTGTTCAATATGATTTAAGCGACCTTCTTATTAGAGCGCAATCGTCAATTGAATTAGGACTTTCAAAAAAGATATCGCCTAAAGTTACAAGCAAGTGTCATGTTAACGAAATTAATATTTTAGGTCTTTTTCCAACTTCAGAAAACTTACTAATTAGATCAAAAATACAAGGGGGTTTGTCTCTCCAAATTAGGTGAAGAAAAATTTAATTGCTTTTGTATTATTCAAAATGAAAAGGAACCGCAAAAAATAAGGTTTGCAAAATCCAAAACAAAAAAAATTTCTTTTTGACTATTTATTCTGGAGGATTTTCGCCGATAACGCATTGACGATAGCTTCAGCGGGGCTGTTCTCCGCTCCACCGATGCTACCAGCCAATCCAAAAATCATCATATCCCAATCGGAATCTGTGTTTTTCTTCGGCTTTTTCTTCCCTTTATACGTTGAATATCGCGTAATCGAAGTTACGGTCAAAATCTTTTCTTTTTCCACTGGAGTCAACTCGTTGTCTTGAAGCGTCTGGACTTCATAATTTTTGATCAACGTGTAAAGCGGGGCGAAATCGTCAACGCTAGAATTAAGCGTGATTACCTTGCTGCAAAAATCTTGTAAACTTGCCTTGGCGTATTGGCTAATGCTGGACTTACTGATGGCATCTGATACCGCAGTGATTTCATTTCCGACGAGACTCTGCAAATTAGCCATGGTATTTCTGTTCGTCCCTGCACCGTGGATATTCTGGAATGCGTGATTTGCAGATGCAATCATTTCTACTTCAGTTGCTATACCGGCAACCGATTTATCATGCGTCGTATTTGCAAAATAGGTATCGAACAACTGGTTATGAACTCTCCCAATTTCGTCAAAGGGATTGTCAGAATTACTCGGATCGGTTGCTGTAAGTGAGAAACTGGATGATTCTGACTTGTTCGATAGTTCAAAATTATGCTGAACGGATAAAATCGTTTCAGCTTTATTGCAAGACGCAAACGCTACTGCGAGCGCAAATAGAGCTAATTTCTTCATTTTGAGTGCAATTAAAATTATTTGTTTTGGAGGACTTTGGCAGAAAAAGCAGTGATAATAGATTCAGCTGGATTTTTCTCTATCCCATCTATGCTGCCCGCCAATCCAAAACCCATCATGTCCCAGTCGCTGTCATTATTTTTCTTTGGTTTTTTCTTGCCTTTATAGGTTGAGTATCGCGTAATTGAAGTCACGGTTAAGATTTTTTCTCTTTCAACCGGAGTTAGCTTGCTATCCCCAGCAAGCTGAGATTCATAATTTGCTATGAAGGTAAACAATGGATCAAATTCATCTACAGAAGGGTAAAGCACCACAATCTTGTCGCAGAAATTCTGCAAGCTTGATTTTGCGTATTGGCTAAGGCTGGACTTGTTGATGGCATCTGATACTGCCGTAGTTTCAGTTCCCACAAGGCTCTGCAATTTTGCCGCGGTGTTTCTTGATGTGCTTGCACCACGAATACCCGAAAACGCATGGCTCGCGGCAGCAAGAGATTCTACTTCTGCAGCGATGCCCGCAATAGATTTGTCATGCGTTGTCATTGCGAAATAGGCTTCGAACAATTGATCGTGGACTTTTCCAACTTCGTCAAACGGATTGTTGGGATTCCTGGCGGGGTCAACAGCAACAATCGCTGAATTTGACAGCTCAATCTTGCTAGATAGCGAGAGATCATGCTGAGCAGATAATGTCGTGTTTTCCTTAGCGCATGAAACAAGGGCTAGGGCAATGGTTGATAACAATAGTTTCTTCATTATATGCGAATAAAAGGTTTACCAATCCCGTCTATCACCACTTAAGAATGAGTGCGTTATTCTTAATACAAGAATAAATATACGGACAGCGAGCCGCAATAATGAAATTTATTTTAAAATGAACAAGCTTCTAACCCCTTGGTTATCAAATCGAAAGTTCATCCTAGGCAACTACGATTTTACAGCCCTCAATAAAAAAGAAAAAGACCGCTACGCGGCCTTTTTACTATTCTACTCTGTAAACGCTTAGTTCTTTGTACGTTTTTCGGCTTCTAACAATCTCTCATATAGCTCAACAATTTTATCTATTGGATTAAAGTGGAAAATCGAGTTAAACCCATTGTGACCATTGTTACTGCTGTTGTCTTTAAAGGTAAAGAACAAATTATTGACACGCTCTTCAGAAAAATTCTCAATTGCCTCTGGACTTATATCTAACGCTTCAGCCACCTGTGCCAATTTTTCATCACTAATGGTTTCGTTATTTTCCATTGCGGAAATGGCCTGTTGATTTGTACCCATTTTCTGCGCAAGTTCTTCCTGTTTCATACCTTTTATTTCTCTAATACGACCAATTTTTCGGCCCATATGGTTTTTAGTTGGTGTCATAATTTAAAGGTATTTATTGTATTAGAATTTCATAAATGTAAAAAACTCGTATCATACCGCAAAACTCTGATATTTTACATACTAGAGACTGCTTTACTTGCCGAGGCTAACAAAAATACAATTTTTCAGAAATGTATTTTATGAAATCCTGAAATTATGTACCACAACGTTTTGTCCGCGAAGGACCATCCAGACGCAATTGAACTTGAAAAAGCCGTCGAATTTATCTTGACCTTTTCTTGTGTCACCTCAATTTATTTTTCACCGCACATTGAAGACGACCATAATGCCGGCATAGTGATGGTGATAATTAGCGAAGACAGTCCTCACTCTTGGGATGAACTTAACGAAAGCTACTGGAAAGTATTCGAAACTTTTAAACAATTCTCTTTTAGGGTTTTCAGTGTACAATGGGTTAAGGACGAACTAAAAGACGGCAATCCGTTCTTTGCAATGCACTGTACAAGAAACAGCCTTGTATATTCGACGGAAGAGACGGAGGAATTTGAATTTACAGAGAATCTTAAGAAGAAGCGCTTCCTGAAAAAAGCGAAAAGTAAATTTCAAATAGAGCATCATTGCGCTTTTATTGTGGGAATTGATCTTCGATTTTACCAAAAACAGCGGAATCATCTTCAAGGCGCTTACAACATCCATCAAAATATGAGATTGCTTTTCATTGCCGCAGAAAACTTTCTAACGGGCGAATGGTTAGTCGATCAAGATCTTAGCATCCATCAAATGCACCTTGGCAAATTCTCTACATCGCTTGGAAAAGTCTTTGATAAGGAAATCCCTGAAGATATGGAACTACTTAAACTTCTTAAGGGCGCACGTAGATCAGTACAGTGCGGGGAACAAGTTCCAAATGATCTTTCGGCAGAACTAATTAGGATGGCCGAGGTTAAAAAAGAATGGCTGAGGGCTGAGGTGGACAGACTTTTTAAGGAATGCCTTTGCCGTTGCAAGTTTGAATTTTTCCGCTCAAAAAGCCCATTAATTGCAATCGACAAGTCTGATCCACTAAAACTAGTCGTTCAAATCGTCTCAGGCGCTGTCGACACCCTAGCAATCTATTGTTTTGGTCAACGTAGAACTGAGAGATCCACTTTGAATTTTTTTAAACAAGGCAACGGTGACAACGACTACCAAACGACGCATTACTATCTTTTTTTGATTGTGGATGACTTTCAGGCAGATGCTCCTGGCAATATCGCCTACAATATCAGCGCTCGGACAGCGGGCAGATTTACAGCAACGCTTATAATGCACTCTGTAAAGTCGCTTCGGCAAGCTCACGGTGACCAGCAACATTTTCTGTATCAGGTTATGCAAGGCAGGCTTTTATTTCAAGAAGCAGCAAAGCTGCCGCTCCCGCCGATAGGTAAAACTCCAGCTAGAAATCTGACTGCAGCAAAATCGTATTGGACCGAGCGACAAAACGCGATAGACTTTCTAATGCGGACCGTCAATTCTAGCGGGAGTCGCGCTACTACAATAACGGTTTATTTCATGCAAATAGCTATTGAACAAACCTGCCTTGGCTTGATCCGCGTGTTTCTGGGCTATGCCCCGAACCAATTTTCTTTAAAACATTTATTCGAGCTATGTGAACTCTTTTCAGTGCTGACGGCGGAAGTCTTTCCCAGAAAAACCGACTACGACAAGAAACTGCTTCGAGTTCTTTCCGCGGGTGCAGGAACAATGCGATACGGTATTGCTAACAATTTCTCTCAACATGATTTTGAGGTGTTAAGATGCCGTCAGCACGAATTTGTAAAGCAGGCCCGTAGATTGGCAGAGTTAGAGCTGGAAAGATTACAACAACTGAACGATAAAATTGTAAATACTTGACTGATGAACGATAAGATTAATACCATAGAAGATTTAAAAGAGGTCGCATCTCGCTCGATAAATGTTATAACAAAGTCTGAACACCGTAAACGACGGGGAACAGTGCAAATTACAATGAACAGCTACTCAGAACTTAGCCACTACCTGATCGACGTTATAAAGGTATCAGTAGCCGCCCTTGACGCCGAAGCAGAGAGCGTGACAGAAGTGAGAAACGTTGCATCAGCCGTCAGTGGCGTGCTACAAACGCTGATTGGAATTGTTCCACTAGAAGAAATGGAGTTATTGGACAAAGTTCGCGATCTTCTTTAGATTAAATATTTAAGGTGCAGTATTTTGAAATTAGGGCAAAGCTTCATATATTCGAGAAATCAAATATTTCATACTCGGCTATCGCCGGTTTTCAATTTAACTCGTATAACTTTCAGGTATGATATTATTACGCACAATTTTCATATGCTTATGTTGCCTGTTTTTCTCTTCGTCGATAAGAAAGCGAAATATCTATCCTCATACGATGCCTGCAATCGAAAATGACCGACAGCTTGAATTTGACTTCCAAATGGACTGGATCCTTGAAGATGATTTTTTTATTCCCGGATACTTTCCCGAAAAGCATCTGACTTAGTAAGGCAAACGATTACAGTAATCGACCATTCTTTATAGAGCCGATCTCTCTTTTCATATCCAGCATCATCTTCATCAATTTGTCCATATCTGTTCCGTTTTCCGGTAGTTGTGTGGTGTGCAGGCTATGAAATTGCCAAAGTTCAAGCACTTCGTCGGCTCTGATTTCGTATGGCTCGTAGATGGTGTTGAGCGATTTTAGCAGAAAAGTTTTTTCTTTTAAGGTCACCTGCTTGAAGACAAAATCCTGGTTGGCCTTAAGAATGACAATACACAATGTTTCGGGCTTAATTGCTGTCCAGTTTTCCACGTACCGGCAAATGATATCGCTTCCTTCGGGAATCGGCAGCATGCTGTCGCCTACAGTGGGGAACATTCTGAAAGTCCCTTCTTTTGGCAGGTTGGGCAAACTGAATTTTGGCAGGGTTGCCAGAAATTCGGGATCGTTATGGCCGGCGGCGTATCCAGCCTTTGCCTTGATCGGAACATACTCCATGTTTTCGCGGTTGCTCTTATCTACCGTAATCGCCAAGACTCTGATGTTGCCGCCCGCAAGATAGACGTCATTTCCGGCCTCCAGATCGCGGAGTTTCAGTTCACCCAGTTTTTCCAGGTTTACTTTCAGCAGTGTGTCGATACTAACCTTAAAGAAATCGGAGAACCTGTACAGGTCTTCAACCGGTGGATTGATTGTCTTGCCGCTTTCATGCGCTGCCAGCTTCGATCTGGAAATTACTAATTTTAAAGAAAGTTCTTCCTGGCTCATTTTCTTCCGGTTACGCAAAAATTTGATGTTGCTACCCCAAAAAATATTTTGATTTGTCATTTTACTTTGATACTATTGAGAACATACTTTTGTTCTTATTAGAAACAAATATATAGAATGCAAGTGAAAAATGGAAAGCAGGATCGAAAAAATAGAGCTGGTGCGCAGGCTGCAAAAGGAAATAGACGCTTTGCAGGGTTTGGGAAAATCTATTGGCAGAACAGCGGAAGGTGGATTTCAGCCCTTTGAATCTGCCTTTCCTGACCATACTTTCCCAACAGGGACAGTGCATGAGTTTATCAGTTATGAATCTGGTGAAGCCGCATCTACGAACGGTTTCATCGCCGCGATTGCTGGAAAGCTGATGGTCAGAGAAGGCATTTGCCTATGGATCGGCGCAGGACGGAAACTGTTTCCACCGGCGGTAAAAAATTTCGGGATCGATCCAGAACGGATTGTTTTTTTGGACCTGCATAGGCAGAAAGACATACTATGGTGCATAGAAGAATCGTTAAAATGCGAAGCGCTTACCGCCGTGGTCGCGGAAATCAGAGAAGTTGATTTCTCTCAGTCCCGCCGGCTAATGCTGGCTGTTGAACGCAGTGGCGTAAGCGGTTTCATCCACCGCCATCAGCCGTTAAAGGAAAATACGATTGCCTGTACCACGCGCTGGCGGATAAGTCCGCTCAGTACTGTCTCCAGTGAAGGTTTGCCGGGCATTGGCTACCCGCGTTGGGACGTACAGTTGCTCAAAGTGAGGAACGGAAAGCCAAGTGCATGGCAGATAGAATGGTCGGAAGGAAATTTTGAGCAGTTCGACAATAAGCTTTTCTCGCTCCCGTCAACTTTCGAAGAACGCAAAATCGTGTGACATGGCAAGATTTGCATCTATATGTTTTCCACACCTGCTGACCGACTTTGTCTCCCGCAAACAGCATCGTCTTCAGTCCATGCCTTTCGTACTGGCTGCGCCACATCACGGCCGTATGGTAATCAAGGCGGCAAATTCCTTGGCGGAAAGCCAGGGCGTGGGCTGCGGGATGGTTGTAGCCGATTGCAAAGCCATCCTTCCAGAGTTGGAAATACTGGATTATGAGCCAGGAACAGAAGTAAAACTGCTCTCTGCAATAGCCGAATGGTGCATACGCTATACGCCATTGGTCGGAGTAGACGAGCCAAATGGCCTGTTTCTTGACACCAGCGGCTGTGCCCATCTCTGGGGCGGAGAAGAGTCCTATCTCGAGGACATACAGAGAAAGCTAGTCGCTCTCGGATATGATGTGCGCGGTGCGATTGCCGATACCATCGGAACGGCTTGGGCCGTAGCCCGTTTTGGGCGGGAACCATCCATCGTGGGCACCCAGCAGCAGTTGCAGGCATTGCAAGCATTACCGCCGGCAGCCCTGCGTCTCGAACCGCAGGTGCTGAGCCGAATGAAAAAATTGGGTCTGCACCGCACTGCCGATTTTATTGCGATGCCACGTCCTGCGCTGAGAAGACGCTTTGGACAAGGCCTGCTAGATAGAATAGAGCAAGCGCTCGGGCAACTTCCTGAAGTCATAAAACCGGTGAAGCCAGTCGATCCGTATCAGGAACGGCTGCCGAGCCTGGAACCCATCCGCACAGCAAAAGGAATTGAAATCGCCTTGCAGGAACTGTTGCAGATGCTCTGCAAACGCCTCGAAAGCGAGGGTATGGGATTGCGCACCTGCATTTTTTCCGCTCATAGGATTGATGGCAATATCCAACAGATACAGATCGGCACAGGCCATCCCTCTTTTAATATTGCGCACCTCTTTAAACTTTTCGAACTGAAGATAGCGACGCTGAAACCCGATCTGGGTTTTGAACTTTTTGTCATCGTGGCCCCAATTGTCGAGCCGGCAAATGACAAACAGGATGCACTTTGGGAAACTTCTTACCAGAATGACATGAAGGTAGCAGAACTGTTGGACAGGCTGGCGGGAAAAGTCGGCAACGGCCATATCCACCGCTACCTGCCCGACGAGCACCACTGGCCTGAACGGTCCATCAAGGAGGCAGGTGCATTGCACGAAAAAGCCGACACATCTTGGCGTGATGACCTACCACGCCCAATTCACCTGCTGCCAAAGCCTGAACGGATTGAAGTGACGGCCCCGATCCCGGACTATCCGCCGATGCTGTTCCGCTATAAAGGTGAACTGTACCATGTCGCAAAAGCTGAAGGGCCAGAACGGATCGAGCAGGAATGGTGGCTTGCCGAAGAACTGTATCGGGACTACTACTGCATAGAGGATGAAAAAGGAAATAGATATTGGCTTTTCCGGTCAGGCCCATACGATCTGGGCCGCCCAGAATGGTTTATTCACGGTTTTTTTGCTTGAGAAATGGCTTATACAGAATTACAAGTAACAACGAACTTTAGCTTTCTACGTGGCGGATCACATCCCGAGGAGATGGCCCTGCAGGCCGCCGAACTTGGCTATGACCGGATTGCCATTACCGACCACAATACGCTTGCAGGTGTTGTCCGGGCACATGTCGCGGCAAAAAAAGCGGGCATCGGCATTATCATCGGATGCCACTTGGAACTGTTGGATGGGCCGCCCCTGTTGGCTTATCCGACCGACCGTGAAGCTTATTCAGGGCTGTCTGCGCTACTCTCTGAAGGCAATCTCCGTGCTGAAAAAGGCCAGTGTCATTTGTACAAAGCTGACGTTTATAGATATAAGAAAGGAATCCGGTTTATCGCGGTTCCACCATTTTCCCTGAATACCGCTTTTGACTTTAACGATGATTTTAAATCTTCACTGCAGGAATACCGCCAAGCTCTGGGCAGGGCGCTGTATCTAGGAGCCAGCCGTTCCTATCAGGCCAATGACAGCAAAAGGCTATTCCGTTTGCAACAGCTGTCCGAACGCTTTGACATACAATTGGTCGCGGTCAACGATGTCCATTACCATCATCCGGAACGTAGGCAATTGCAGGATGTGCTGACCTGCATCCGCGAAAAATGTACGATCTACAATGCAGGCTTCCGCCTGTATCAGAATTCTGAACGCCACCTAAAGCCGATTGCGGAGATGGAAAGGCTCTTTCGCCAACATCCGGGTGCGCTTGCCGCGACACAGGAAATTGCCGATACCTGCCAATTTTCACTCGATAGTCTGGAATACGTGTATCCCGAAGAAATCACGTCCGGGGGACGCACGCCACAGGAAGAACTGGTCATGCTGGCATGGCAGGGTGCCCACGAAAGGTTTGGGGAAAACATTCCTTCCGGTATCAGACAAGCCATCGATCACGAGCTCGAATTCATGGAAAGAAAAAACTATGCGCCCTATTTCCTTACCGTATATGATCTTGTCAAATTTGCCAGAAGCAGGGAAATTCTCTGTCAGGGGCGCGGTTCTGCCGCAAATTCCGTAGTCTGCTACTGCCTCGGGATTACCTCCGTCGACCCTTCCAAGTTTAAGCTGCTGTTTGCACGTTTTATGAGCGATGCGAGGAACGAGCCGCCCGATATCGATGTGGACTTTGAGCACGAACGGCGTGAGGAAGTCATCCAGTATATCTATGAAAAATATGGACGTGACCGTGCAGCGATCGTCGCGACCGTTACGCAGGTTCACCAAAAGGGAGCCATCCGCGATGTCGCAAAAGCCATGGGCCTTTCAGTTGATGCCGTCAACCGGTTATCCTCTTCGGTTTGGGAATTTACGGATGAGTGGATTGACGGTGAGCGCATTTCATCGGAAGGTTTCGATGCGCAAGATCCAAACCTGGTGAAAGTGCTTCAGTTAACCAGTCAGTACATTGGTTTTCCCCGACAGCTGGGACAGCATACGGGTGGTTTTGTGATCACACAGGGCAAACTGTCCGACCTTTGCCCGATACTCAATGCCAGGATGGAAAAACGAACCAACATCGAATGGAACAAGGACGACATCGAAGCATTGGGTTTTCTTAAAATAGATGTTCTGGCCCTGGGCATGCTCACCTGTATCCGTAAGGCATTCGACCTTGCAAAGCAGCACTATGGACTGGACCTGACATTGGCAAAAATTAACGAAAAGGATGACCCGAAAGTATATGAAATGATCAGCCATGCCGACACGCTCGGCGTATTTCAGATCGAGAGCCGTGCCCAAATGTCGATGCTCCCCCGACTTAGGCCCAAGTGCTTCTATGATCTGGTAATCGAAGTGGCCATAGTACGGCCCGGTCCGATACAGGGCGATATGGTCCACCCATATCTGAGGAGGCGAAGTGGGCAGGACCCGGTTGAATATCCATCCAAAGAACTTGAAGAAATACTGGGCCGCACACTCGGCGTGCCGCTCTTCCAGGAACAGGCCATGGAGATTGCTATTGTTGCGGCAGGTTTTACTCCAGCTGAGGCAGATGGTCTGCGCCGGAGTATGGCGACGTTCAAAGCGAAGGGCAAGGTCAGCGACTGGGAAATAAAGCTTGTTGAGGGAATGGTGGCCAAAGGCTATGATGAGGAATTTGCGAAACGCGTTTTCCGCCAGCTGGAGGGGTTCGGATCTTATGGATTCCCCGAGAGCCACGCGGCAAGTTTTGCACTTCTGGTCTACGTATCATCGTGGATTAAATACTATTACCCAGACGTGTTTGCGGCCGCGCTGTTAAACTCGATGCCAATGGGCTTCTATCAGCCCGCACAGATCGTGATCGATGCACGTAAACATGCTGTTGAGGTTAGACCTGTAGACATTAATCATTCCCAATGGGACAATACGCTGGAAGAACAATCTGGCCCCTACCGCGCTTTGCGGTTGGGTTTCCGCCAGATAAAAGGAATCCGGGAAGACGACATGCAACTGTTGACAGCCTCCCGTAATGGGGCATTTCAGAATATTAATGCACTTTTGGATGCTGGTGTTCCGCTTGCAGCACTGGAAAAACTGGCCGATGCAGATGCATTCTGTTCCATAGGGCTCGACCGCCGACGGGCGTTGTGGGAAGTTTCCGCACTTTCGGACAGTCCCATAGGCATGTTTGAAGGACAGCCTTCCGAAAGCCGAGACGAACCCCAGCTTTCGTTACCGTTGCTCACCGATGCGGGACATGTAATCGAGGACTACGCCACTATGGGACTGTCGCTCAAAGCGCATCCGGTGAGTTTTGTGCGTGGGCAGCTGGACACGCTCCGCGTTACCCGTACGGGAGATTTGAGCAAGCTGGCAAACGGTGGGATAGTAAAAGTTGCCGGGCTGATTACCGTGCGTCAAAGACCTGGAACGGCAAAGGGCGTGCTCTTTGTGACTATTGAGGACGAAAGCGGATTCGCTAATCTGGTTATATGGGAAAAAACCTTTGAAAAATACCGCAAGGAAATTATACAGGCTCGTTTGTTTATGGTGGAGGGAAAGGTGCAGATAGAAGGTGAAGTGATCCACGTCATCGCCGATAAATGTTTCAATCTTTCCAGCCTGCTTAAAAACATGGCTATCGACCGCGACAAGGAGCCAAACGTGCTCACACTTTCGAGGTCGGACGAGAATAATGGGCCTTATATGCACAATCAGAAAACAGTTGCCCAGAAGACCGAACCGGAAGATATTTTCTATAAGGGAAGGAACTTTAGATAAAAATAATTTTATCCAATCCAAAAACATCAATTTCACTATAACGCCGACCGTTAGTGGTATCGGACTCAAAACCTAAAATTTTTCGCCATCCCTAAAATCCGGTATTTTTTTGTGTTATATATGTGAGAAATTGTGTATTAAGATTTTTTTATGAATCTTTGGCACCGCTAAAATATTTATTCACATCAAATCCTAAAGCCCAAACAAACAACATTATACGTGACAAAATGCGAGGTTTCCGTTCGAGGTTATTTCAATTTGCGACAATCGTATTTCTCGCCTTTTAGGATAGTACACTGGCCAAATAAATTAGCCAAATTCTAACATCTGTTTTAAAGTTATCAATTATGGAAGTAAAACTTACCGGCTGGCGCTTCCTTTGCGCGGGCTTACTGTTTTCGCTTGTCGCTACAGGTCAGGATATCCAATGGGAAAAATCTTATGGAGGAAAAGAAGCCGAATATCTTTTTGACGCCGTCCCAACAGCTGACTATGGATTTATATTGGCCGGCAGTTCACTGTCTGGCAAGACGGGCAATAAAACTTCCCTGAACAAGGGAAACCTCGACTATTGGGTCTGGAAGATGGACGAGAAAGGCGAGGCGGTCTGGCAGAAAAGCTTCGGCGGGTCGGGCATCGACTTGCTGCAAAGCATAAAGCTCACGGGTGACGGCGGCTTTGTACTCGCGGGAACCTCCGACAGTCCGAAAAGTGGCGACAAGCTCGAGGACGGCCGAGGCGGAAACGACTTCTGGATCCTAAAATTAGATGCAGGCGGTGCCGAAAGATGGCAGAAGACACTAGGCGGCTATGGTTCGGACAGGTTAGTGAGCGTGTTGCAGACAAAAGACGGCGGATTTCTATTAGGAGGAACGTCATCGTCGGACGCCAACGGCGACAAAACCGAAAAATCGCGCGGTAATTCAGACTTGTGGATCGTGAAGCTCGACGGTTCGGGGAATATCAAATGGCAAAGGACTTATGGCGGAAGTGCAGAGGATGAGCTAAGGAGTATGGCGCTCACCGCGGACGGCGGATTCATAGTAGGTTCTTATTCGAATTCTTCGGAATATGGAGAGAAACTTGGAAAATGCCATGGCGACGGTGATTTCTGGGTATTGAGACTCGACGAAAATGGCGAAATCTTATGGCAACAAACCTACGGGGGCGCAAAGGACGACGAGCTCAAGGCCGTTTTGCAGACCGCGGACGGCAATTTTATAGCGGCAGGATATTCCAACTCGGGATCGGGCTTCAACAAGACCACTTCCAGTAAAGACGGCAGCGACTTCTGGGTTGTAAAAATGAACGCGGATGGCAACAGCCTTTGGCAGGAATCATATGATTTCGGAAAATACGACATCCTGACTTCGGTCGTTGAGAACCCTGACGGAACGCTGCTTATCGCAGGCCACGCCAAATCGGATCCGCGCCAGGCCAGCGATGCGGAAGGCACCAACGACTATATAGCCCTGAAAGTGAAACCCGATGGCACGGAAATCTGGAGCCGGACGATTGGCAGCGACGGAGAAGACGTGCTCTACAAACTCGTCGGGACGCGCGACGGCGGATACCTGCTCGCAGGCACCTCGAATCCAGAAGGCGTGAAAAAGAAAAATACAAGAAAACCAAAAAACGTCTCCTCCAAACTAAGCAACGGACAGAACCTTGCCGCGGCCGACAAGGCGCAAAAGCAAATGGACAGCTATGTGGACAGAGCGACGAGTTCGGCCAACGACTACTATAAGGAGCATGCATCAGCCGTTTCCAGTTCGATCAACGACGCCGTGGGCCAACAGGATGGCGCGGCGAAATTCAGCGTCGGAACTCCGGGCGACGTTTTGAAAGGCGACAACGGTAATTCAGGCACTGGTTCCGGCAAAAACGGCAATGCATCTGGATCAAATGCGAAAAAGCTGCCTGTGTCGCGCCAAAAGTCCAACAATTTGGGTAAGAGTGACTTTTGGGTGGTAAAGCTGAAAGACAAGGATAAAAAGGACAAGCCAAAACAGAATATCGAAGCGTTTCCAAATCCGACGAATGAATATACCAATGTGATCGTTGGATATGAGTATGAAAAAGGGACGGCGACGGTATTCGACTTGAGCGGGCGACAGTTGCAATCTTTTCCGATTACCGGGCAGACCATTCCGGTAAGCCTTGCCGGATTGCCCGAAGGGATTTACATAGCGAATATCAGGACGGACAAATCCGACGACTCGGTTAAAGTAATGAAAACGAACAGGAAATAATTGAACATGAAAACGATAAATACTTTTTTGACTTTTTTATTTTTTGGCTTTCTCAATGCACAGCAGTCGGGAAGTTTCGTGCCTAAAATCAACGCGATACCAAGCTCACCCGAAGCCGCACTTTTGGGACGCTTCGGAGAGATTCCGGTCAGTTATTATACGGGAAGCCCAGACATATCGATTCCGCTATACACCATTAAGGGCAAAGGTGTCGATTTGCCTATCGTGTTGCGGTACCAGCCTTCGGGCATCAAAGTGACCGACGAGGCCACCTGGGTCGGTTTGGGATGGTCGCTCGATCCCGAACCTAGCATCCAACAGGAAATTAGGGGAAAAAGTGACACTTATGACAACTACAATTATTCTAACACTTTAGGAGGTTCAGCCGCAGAGTACGCATTATTTAAGGCGCACTTGCAGGGAATCAATTATTCCTCCACCCCCCAAACTGGCTATTGCATGAATTCCTTTGTTCCGGGTTTCGAACAATTTCCCTGTGGGCCAACAAGTGACGCCTATGTGATCCTCGCGAATTTGCTGGCTGGCAGAGGCCAGCCCGACATCTATCATTACAACCTGCCCGGTGTTTCGGGTTCTTACTTCATAAACACGGAAAACAATAAATTGACGCTATTGGATAAAAGCGATGAAGTAAAGTTCGTACACGTTCCCTATAGCAACACCATACAGGCAGTTACCCCTAACGGGATAACCTATAACTTTGGCAATTTAGAGTATTCGAATGCCGGCGGCGGATTGGAAGTGTCGGGAAAAACATTCAAAGTAACGAGCGTACAGTTTCCCGATTCAGGACACAACATTGCCTTCAGCTATGAAGATGAGCAGTATTCAAGCTTTTATAACAATGCCAATATTGTCTTCAACGCTTACGAAAGTGCTACGCCACCTTATGCAAATGGCGTAAACATCACCACCGGAGTAAAGAAGAGACTCTCGCAGATCGTTAACTCGGAAGTAACCATATCCTTTATAACCTCACCAAGACAGGATTTCCTGCAAAATTCGACGAACACCATCAGTAAACTCGACAGGATCGAGATACGTTCAACGGTCACCGGCAAGCTATTGAAAGCTTACCAATTTGATTATGGGTACTTCAATCCGAATTCTACCTATCAGAGCAAAAGACTGAAGTTGCAAAGTGTCAAGGAAATAGGTTATGACGAAATCACACAGACGGCAAACCTGTCGAAACCCGCATATGTCTTCGATTACGATGAAACAGTTAACCTGCCTGCGAAAAATTCTTACAGTCAGGATTTTTGGGGGTATTACAACGGCCAGCCCAATTCGACACTGATCCCCGACTTGGATTTTTTCGATTACCGGCACCAAATCACCGATTTTGACGGAACCCCGGCATTTGACTATCATCCATTGTACAAAGCAAACAGGTATACCGACAATTCATTTGCGAAGGCCTATATGCTAAAAAAGGTAAAATATCCAACCGGAGGCTATACGGAATACTATTTTGAGCCCCATACTTTCGAAAACCAATTCATACCGACCAATCAGCAGCTTACCGCGATGTACAAAAGTCCATCCTGCAGTGTCGGACCTTATTATCCGTCGGCAAATGGTTGCACGCAGGATTTGGATATTTCTGAAGACACGGAAATGGCTATGCTGATCAATTTCAATCACGGTTCTCCACAGATAGCTGGAAATTTGAACACGACCGTTACCGGCAATATGTATAACCAAGCTTACGTACAAATAGAGAAAAAAAATGCATTGGGCGTTGTCGATACCTTAAAAACCTGGAATCCTGCCTACAACAACACTTCAGTCGTACAGTTTCAGAACAGCAGCGGGACTAACATTTCCGAAAATTTCCATATTTACTACGAACCAGGCGCGACTTATAAACTAGTGGTAAGCTGTCCGCCATTGCCGAACTCCCCTTCTTCCTATCCGAGCCTGCCCAACCTGGCTCCCGTAGGCGTAAAGGCTTCGGCCCGTTTCTATAACAAGCTTTCGATTCCACACATCAGTTCGCAATGCGGTTTCCGGATAAAGGAGATAAAGAATTATTCGGAAGACAATGCTTTGGCATCCTACCGGACATATTCTTACAGCGGAGGCAAGCTTTTAAACCAATTTACCCCTTTAAAAGTTACCCCTTGCAAGTATAACGTCAACTACACTTGGGACGGGTATGCCTACAATTGGACGACGGTTTTTGCGAAGCGGGTAGAGCTATCCACCGAGAATTTCGGACACGACTCGGGCAACCCAGTAGGATACGACATGGTGGAGGAGCGTTACGTCGATACCCAAAACACCGGCGGCAAGAGGCAATACTTTTATATCAATGAACCAAACGCGGGCCGGACAGGGTTCCCGAACTCGCCAAACCGTTTAAATGGCCTTCTTTCTAAGGAAAGGACATATGACAAAAATTCAACGATAGTAGAAGAAAAAAGGAATACGTATTCCTATCTTCCTTACCCAGATACCACATTTTTCGGAATTGTCCTGGACACGCAGTCCTACAGCCAATGGGAAAATATTAGCGGTAGTAATGTTGTACATTATGGCGTAAACATGTTTTTTCACAAGTATTCATTCGTTACCTATCCGCTGTACTGCAGTTGGACAAAGTTGGCATCGACACAGACAGACCAGTTTTATAACGGGAATGCGCTAACTTCAGAGGTCGACTATCAGTTTAATGACAAAGGACAGACGAAGAGTGTGTCAACCTTTGGAAGCGACGGCAGTTCTGTGGAAACACGCACAAAATACTCCAGTGACAGCCCTTTCGGACAAATGATCGAGCAGACTATGGCCGATGCCAATATGATCAACATACCTATAAAGACGGAAAATTTGCGCAATAACACGATCCTTTCCACGACAAAGAACGGATTCGCGAACGACCCGACTACCGCCAACAGGACGCAATCCAAATATCTATATTCCTTAAAGGGCGGGACGCCTGACAACATGGAACTGAGGGCTACGGTCGACCTTTATGACGAGAAAGGGAATATTTTACAATATCACCTGCAGGACGGAATCAACGTATCTGTCGTCTGGGGATACAACAAAAATTATCCGGTCGCAAAGGTGGAAGGCGTTGCTTACGACAACCTCAATAGCGTGATCACTGGTATACAAACGGAATCGTCATTACCGACCGGTTCCGAAGCAACGCTCCTTAACCTTATGTCCCAACTGCGTCAAAGCCATCCCGATGCGATGGTAACCACTTACACTTATAAGCCAGGAATTGGAGTCAGCACGATTACCGATGCCAAAGGCGACCTGAAGACGTATACCTATGACGATTTCTGCCGCCTGCAATACGTCAAGGATAAGGACAACAACATTCTTAGTGAAAACGATTATAACTACCGCCAATAAAGAAAATATGAAAAAGCACTTACACTTTCTTACGCTACTTGTTTTCCCGTTGGCGGCACTCGCCCAAAGCACCAACCAGAACTACGTCAAGACAACCATATACAAGCAGCCCGTACAGGCTCCTATAGCAAACCCCTCTCCGATGGAAGCGAGCCAGACCGTAGGCTATCTAGACGGTTTGGGGCGGCCCATACAAAAAATAGCGCGCTACGGCTCGTCTGAAGGCGCGAGCATGGTAACGCATATGCAGTATGACGAACTCGGCAGGCAACCGCTACAGTTCCTTCCATACCCCAGTACTGACAATTCCCTTGACTTCCAGACGTCGGCACCGTTTGACCAGATGAGTTTCTATGCGCATTTCCGTGAAGGCACCCAAAACGGCTTCAGCCAGACAGAGTATGACGGCTCCCCGCTGAACCGGATAATAAGTCAGGCGGCACCTGGTGATCCGTGGGCGATGGGACAGAACCACGAAATAAGGTTCTCTTATCAGACAAATGCTGGTAGCGACCATGTCCTTATTTTTTCGGCCAACGCCCAGTGGAACGCTACCGACCGAAGATTTGACATCTCGCTGCTAGACGATGGCAGTGCAGAATATGGAAAAAACTTACTTTACAAATCCATCACCAGGGACGAGAACTGGGACGCTACGAACGATCCGGACCACTCCACAGAGGAATATAGGGACAAGGAAGGGCGCGTTATTCTTAGGAGGACGTTCGAGAGTGGCATCGCCCACAATACCTATTACGTTTATGACCAGTATGGCAATCTTACCTACGTTATTCCACCGGCGGCGGACGAACCTCAGTCGTTGGTACAGCGGAACGAGCTATGTTACCAATACGTTTACGACAGGCGAAACCGTCTCATCGAGAAAAAGCTTCCCGGCAAGCAATGGGAGTTCGTCGTCTATGACAAACTCGACAGGCCGGTGGCAATGGGTCCTGTATTTTCTCCTTTTGACGATTCCAAAGGCACTGAAGGCTGGATCATAACAAAATACGATAAATTCGATCGCGTCTTGATTACTGCTTGGCTCTCAAGAGACGCCAATGACAAGACTCGTGCCGAATTGCAGATGGATTTTGACTCCAGTACTATCCTCAGCGAAACCAAAATGGGCAATTCGGGTTCCACGGTCTTCGACTATTACTCCCAAAGCATCATGCCCGCATGGCGACTGGAACCCCTTACGCTTCAGTACTACGACGATTACGATTTCCCGGGCGGGCCGACCTCGTTCGCCAACGTGCTAAGCGATGGTAGCCAAGCCATCTATTACAACCAAACCAGAAAACCAAGAAGCCTGAACACCGGCAGCTGGGTGCGCGTCCTGCAAAACAGCACGGACTATCTGGCCGATATTTCCTATCGCCAATACGACGATCAGGCCCGCGTAGTGGCGGAATACACTGCAAATTATCTCGGCGGGTTCACGCGCAGGCATTTCGGGATCGATTTTTCCGGCAAAACGCTGGTCGGCGAGACACTGCATAAACGTACAGCAAACGTGACCGATCGCTTCATAAAGGAAACATTCGTCTACGATGCACAGGACCGATTGCGTACTCACGTTCACCAAATAGGCTCTGGCACCCCACAACTCATCGCCCTCAACCGTTACGATGAAGTGGGCGCCCTGCTCAACAAATCGGTCGGTGGAGATAGCGCTTCCGGATTAGATAGGCTACAGCAAATTGACTACAGCTACAACATACGCGGCTGGTTGACGGCCATCAATCCTGATATCGACTGTTACAGATGCGTGAACGATGATTTGTTCGGCTTTAATCTCCGTTATCAGGATCCCGATAACCTGCACGGAGACGTGCTACCGCTTTACAATGGCAACATCAGCGAAACATACTGGAAAGGCAGCGGATCGCCCGTATGGCGGAAGTATGGATACGTTTACGATGCCCTTAACCGGCTTACCACGGCTCATTACCAAAAAGTTGTAGAAACCATGCCGAACGGCAACTATGACGAGTCGCTTACCTACGACAGGAACGGCAATATCCTGACCCTGCAGCGCTACGGCGATATAGATGCCGCCAACCTACCGATACAGATAGACGATCTGGCCTACCGATACGTGCCAGGGTCGAATAAGCTTATGGACATTACTGACTTCAGCGCCAACCCATCGGGCTTCTCCGATGAGGGTGACTCCCAAACTGACGACTATGAGTATGACGATAACGGCAATATGAGTCGTGATGCCAACAAAGGGATCGATCGCATCTTTTACAACCATCTGAATCTGCCTACGCAAGTCGATTTCTCTAACAACAACAAGATTCTGTATACCTACGATGCACTCGGCTCTAAAGTGGCCAAAAAGATAGTGACTCCAGCCGCCACCATGACGGTTGACTACCTCGACGGATTCCAATATAAAAACAATAACCTGGAATTTTTCCCGCATGCTGAGGGATATGTCAGAAATACCATAATTTACGGGTTGGACAATTTTAATTACGTTTTCCAATACAAGGACCATCTCGGTGACATCCGGATGAATTTTGCGCGCGACCCTGACGATGGGACTACGAAAGTTTTGGAAGAAAGCCACTATTATCCTTTTGGATTGAAGCACGCTAACTATTCGACCGACCGTAGGGATTTCAGAGAGGTGCAGGCAGCTGTTGTACTAAGGCCCGGGAATCCTATTAATGACAAGGTGCCTTTAGATTATAATTATCGATACAACGGTAAGGAGTGGCAGGATGAGCTTGGACTTAATATGTATACCTATGGATTTCGAGACTATGATCCCGCGATCGGTAGATGGACATGCATTGACCCTCTTTCAGAAAAATCTCGCAGATGGTCGCCATACAACTACTGCGTTGATAACCCTGTAAGGTTTATCGATCCTGACGGCAGAGAAATTTTAAATGTTCAGGGCGGAGTAAAGTATACTGGTAATGATGCTCTACTGGCATTTGGCGCTATAAAAAAACAAATCCAAAGCAATGGAGGCATCAAAGGTATTCATTTTGTTCGCGAAGCTAAAACCCCGAACATTTACAGACACACGTTAAACTCATTTAGGAATGGGAAACCTAACGTGCTACATTACGATGCAGATAAGAAAAATTCAGATGAAAGAAGAGATGATGCGTTGAAAAACTTTCCTTCAAGATATTCTGAGGGACTACAGAGAGACGAATATCCTTATGCATCCACAACAGAGGGAGGTGCTGGAGCTGATGTTGCCTACGTTCCTGGTAAAGAAAATAGTTCTCAAGGAGGCAGTTTATCGGCTCTCTACAAAACGCTAAACTCTGGTGATGCCTTTTTGGTACTTGCAGTACCTAGAGATAAGGAGCCTGACGCTGTGCCTGATCCAGTTCCTGTTTACAGGAGAATACCCGTGCCAAGCGCTGAAACCATGAATAAAACAGTCAAGCCTGCTGCTACAACTGCCACGGTATTACTTGTCATAACAATGATTTTATTATCCCCAGTAGGAATATGAGAAAATATTTAATTTTGTTTGGTTTAGCTTTACTTTGCCAATGTCATTATAAAAAGAAGACAAATATGAAACACAGCTTCAATTTTCAAACCCAGTACAATCAATTTTATATTGTGGACAAAGAAAACAAATCTGAATTTGACCCAGGTTCATATTGGTCTGAAGAAGCCTATGATGCAAAGTTAGCTCTTGCAAATGGTTTTGCCGCGATTGGTACTCACAGCTATGGCAACATTAAAGGAGAAATAGAACTTTTGCAAACGCCTCCAGAACACATTGACTACAAATTGTTTGACAATATCGTCGAAGGAGGAATTAATATCAGTTCCGGAGAATTGCAAATCTTGGATTGTCCAAATAGTGAGGTTGAATTTTCTCTAAAAGTACACCCCGGTAAATATAGGTTAAGGGTCTACGGGTCTAATTTTGCAAGTGTAAAAGAGCCTGACTTGCCACACGATACGGACAACGACTTCTACAGGATTGAAATTTGGCCTGATAGTAATATGGACCGTAAAATACTAAAGCAACATATAGGTCATTATTAGGAAAGCCATAATAAAATCAATAAATGTCTCTACACGTTCCAGATTGCACTGGTTGTTGATTCGGCGAGCCAATTTAGAACAGTAGTGGCTATTTACGTGTCACGCTAATAATTCTTTAACTCCCCGAGACAACATATTATTTTTTAGTGGCCTAGACTTTAAATACGAATTTCTTATATGAAAAAAGCCCTCAAATGTTGAGGGCTCATTTATTACACTTCATCTTCAGTCTCATCGGTCTTCGGTGCTCTATACCTTTTCTTGCCGGGCTGTATTTTGTCCTTTAAAAAAAGGTTATAGAAAAAACTTCTGAATGGCGACATCTTAAAGAACAACCCCAAGGCGCCACCCGAATCGTGTTTTCTCCCATCTTTGGTTTGTTTCCGAAAACTTTTAAACACGTATAGTTGGTAGGCAATAATAATTGTTGCCAATATTATAGTAGAGATGATTAGCGTTTGTGTGCTCATTAAGTCGCTTATTAGTTAAAACGTTCAGGTACTCCCGCGCAGGCCGCTAAAAAATAGGCAGCATTGTCGTATGCCGTATACCATCCCCAGTAAGCGTCCATTGCGCAATTTATATTGAACATTGATGTCGCGTCGGCGGAAAGCCAACTGATGGCTATGGCCTGAATACAGGAGTCCATCGCTGAACTGTAGTCACTGTCGGCTTTGACAATCTGTACGTTGTACTCGGTAAGGCATGGATCAGCAAAAGTGGTAGTCACGCCGAGGCAGACTATCAGAAGCATTAAAAGAAATTTTTTCATTGGTTTATAGATGATTGTTTGCGGAATTGTTGATTTCAGTTGTTGTCGGTGCGATATCCACATGGAGGACATCCGCCAGATCACTTTTTGGAATTCCCTTCAACTCGGGATATTTCGCCAGCAGCGCTTTACTACTTCGGTTTTGGGTATAGAGCAGTGTGGCAAATTCGTCCGCTCCGACTACCTTCGCCTCCCTCATCAAGGCTTTGAGCTCATCAAGATTTCCTATTTTGGCCATCTTGCTTGCGATCAGGCTTCTGTCGGCACCTTTCATGCTGATTTTGCCAGCGAGGGTTTCCGAGACTAAGGATTGTGACGATTCCTTGTACTGAATAAACAATGCGTCATTTCTGACTGCCTCCTTTATTTCCGGCAGTGTCTTGTTTTGGGATTTGCAGCTGGTCAGCTGCAGCGACAATGAGGCCATTATGGCCACCACTGTAAGCATTTTGATTTTTTGCATAATTTAGATTTGTTTGGTCAAATGTTATGGATTGGACTGAGATGAAATAATATTTTACACGAAGTGCCTGGTTCTTGGGATGAAACATTAATTTGAACCAATCTCACCATTAAATTCTGAATTAGAAAATGGCTGGCAGCCATCTTATTCAGAAGGACTTTTTCCAGTGACGAAGCACCCTTTTATCGATGTGGAAATTTTTTCGGCTATGCTCAAAGATCGGGATGCCGCTATCTTCTGAGATAAATGACCCGGCGAAAGTCGAAGAGCGTGGGGCGCTTGAAGCAAACTGATCCAAATCATCCAACACAGACTGGAAATTTGTGCGTTAAGGCGGACATCATCCGTCCATGAGCTTCCGAATGTCCTCATAACGATAATAAATCAATCCGCCTACTTTGTTGGATGGCAGCGTGCCGTTCACACGCAGGTTCTGTAATGTTCCCGCCGATATGCCGAGCAGTTTGCGCACCTCATAACTTTTGAGCCAGTCCCGCGCTTCCTGCCCCTGTTTGCGGGGATGGGAATGATACTTGCGTATCTCTTCGAACAACTCCCTTTTGAATCTCTCAAGGTCGTCCCGTGTAATCATGTCTACATTCATCTTTTCCTGGTTTACATAAAACGATATCCATGGACACTTGTATTTTGGGCATCCATTTCATTGACCGGAAGTTAAACGCCTGGGATGGCAATGGAAAGAACGTGTACCCATTTGGCCGGCGTTGGCATCGCTTTGCCGACCGATGATTGGATTGGTGGACAGCACTATTTGCTAAGAACCCGCTCCGGAGATGCGCCGTTCGAGATTTTGCATATCCTCACTAAGTTTCAGCTCTACGACCTTGGCGTAAATCTGTGTAGTTCGGATACTGGTGTGGCCGAGCATTTTCGATACGCTTTCAATCGGCACGCCGTTGCTCAAGGTAATAGTAGTGGCGAAGGTATGGCGGGCTGTATGGAAGGTCAGTTTCTTTCTTATGCCGCATATATCCGCGATCTCTTTCAGATAGCCGTTCATCCGTTGATTGGAAATAACCGGGAATACGGTTCCCTTGTTTACAGATCGGGGATCACCCTTGTATTTGTCCATCAGCTCCCTTGCCTGAGGCAACAATGGCACACTTACGGTCGTCTCGGTCTTTTCCCTGCATGTCGATAGCCATAAGCCTCCGTTGATGCCTATTACGATGTTATCGGGCCTGAGTTGTGCCAGATCAATATAGGCAAGGCCCGTATAGCAGCTGAAAAGAAACATGTCCCTTACATGTTTCAGGCGTTCGATTTCAAATTGTCTTTTGCTAAGCCTGCCCAGCTCGTCGGCAGTAAGCGGTTTACGTTCCACCTTGTCAAAGTGCTTCTTGAAGTTTCCAAACGGATCTTTCGGTATCCAACCCAATTTGATAGCAATACTGACCATCTTGCGGAGCCTTTCGATGTGTTTCATGACCCCGTTGTTCCTTAGCGGTTTTTGATGGTCCTTAGGCTCGGAGTTCAACAGGTAATTCTCGAAACCAACTATGAATTTGTAGTCAAGTTCTGAAAGTCGCATATCACACCTTCCGTATCGGTCCCTTAGAAACCGGCTCAAATACCTTTGCGTCGTGTAATAGTTCTTCATTGTGCCTTGTGCCAGTATCGCTTTTTGGTGCTGGTTATGGAAGTCTATCAATGATTCGATAGTTTGACCTAATTGAGCTTTGCCCAAAACCTTGTCGCGGATGGCCTCCCCGTGTATATCGGCTCCCGTGACCAGCATCTGCTGGTAGGTATTGATGATCTTGGCTTTGAACTGGTCCAGGAACATATTAAATTCCACAACTTCCTTACGGCTACCTTTGGCCAAGCCTTTTTTGGCATCCCATTGGGAAACCGATATCGAACGCTTTACCGAAATCTCGGTGCGTCTGCCGTTTACCGTTATCCTTGCACATATTGGCGCGGTGCCCTTAGCAGTGGTCTTTTGTTTCTTGAGGTAGAATAATACCCCAAACGTGCTGTTCTTCGTTTTCATAACCTTCCTAATTTAAAATCCAACATCATACGATCCGGCAGGGCTTGTGGCCGTTTGAAGCGCTACATAATTCCAAAAGGAAAAATTTGCCACCAAAAGCGACCAAAACCCTACAAAGAAAATACAAATGACTGAAATTGAATTTTTTAACCTCAGTTCTGAGACCCAAACTTAGGAAACGAAAAGGGGTAACCGAATAGGTCCCATTTTCTTTGATAAAACTTGAAATACATTGGGGTAAAATAAATGAAAAAACCCCTTAAACCATACGATTTAAGGGGTTCTGACAGCCTTTGAAAGGCTTTGTTGTCGGGGTGGCAGGATTCGAACCTACGACCTCCACATCCCAAATGTGGCGCGATACCGGGCTACGCTACACCCCGATGGTGGTATCACCTTTGTTTTGCGGAGAGGGCGGGATTCGAACCCGCGGTACCGTTACCAGTACGACAGTTTAGCAAACTGTTCCTTTCGGCCTCTCAGGCACCTCTCCTGTCGTTGCGCGTTATTGCGTTTCGAGGTTGCAAATATAGCAATTCATTGATGTTTGCAAAAAAAAATTATGTTGTTTGTGAATAATCTACGCGAACATGATAGATGCTCATCAGCATCGTCTTGAATATCAGTTTAATAGTTTCTAAATCTTTTAGCGTTAAATCGCAATTATCTAATTGATTTTGTTCTAATTTATAGTCAATAATCCTTTCCACAAGGTCATTGATACGTTGTGCATCCGGATTTTTTAAGCTTCTCGAGGCAGCCTCTACCGAATCTGCCAACATTAACACCCCAGTTTCCTTAGAAAAAGGAATAGGTCCGGGATAACGAAAAATGTTCTCGTCGATAAATTTTTCTGGAGAATTTTTCAGAAAAGACTGGTAGAAATAATCGACCCTCGTATTCCCATGATGGGTACGGATAAAATCAATGATCGATTCGGGTAATTTATGCTTTCTGGTAATCTCAATACCTTTATGCACATGCCTAATGATGATCTGGGCACTCTGCTCATAAGGCAGCTTATCATGCGGACTCACCCCTGTTTGGTTTTCGATAAAATATTGTGGATTTTCCATTTTGCCAATATCATGGTACAATGCTCCCGCCCTTACCAAAAGCGCATTTCCTCCAATCTTGAATATGGCAGCCTCCGCTAAATTGGCTACCTGTAACGAATGCTGAAAAGTTCCGGGAGCCTTAAAAGCCAATTCCCTCAACAGTTTGTTGTTGGTATTGGTCAGTTCTATTAAGGCTACATCTGAAGTAATACCAAATACTCGTTCAAATGCATAAATTAATGGATAAGCCAATAACGAAAGTAATACGCTAAATAAAAACGGTAGGAAGTTGACCCATTCTATATGACTAAAAGATCCTTCACGCAAAAGGGCAATGCCTACAAAAGAGACCAAATAAGATGCCAGTATAAATGAAGCAGAAATCAACAACTGCTCTCTTTTCACCAAGTTCTTTATGCTATAGATGGCTACCATACCTGCGGTGGTCTGGTAAAACACAAACTCAAAGCTGTTGGACACAAAAAATCCGGCAATTAAAATGACCAATAAATGCAGGTTAAGCGCCAACCGGGTATCAAACAGTATCCTGATAATAATGGGCACGATACAAAATGGGATAAGGTATATGCTGGACAGGTTAAACTTGATAGCCCAGGTAAGTACCAATAGCATAGAGGTAATTACCAATAACAATAATGACAACTGCCGATTATCCGCAAAAATATCCTTTCTAAAGAGATAGAGAAACACCATTAGCAGGGTAACGATAAAACCTACCAAAAACACCTGACCTAAGAACACAAGCCTCTTATCTCCAACGGTTTTGGTCTGTGTTTCATACGTTTCCCTAAACGATACTAATTTTTGATAGACTTCTTCATCAACTACCGTTCCCCTAGCTACAATTACTTCTCCCTTTTGCACCATACCTTTCGTAGTAGATAAGCTCTTGAGCGTGTTGCCCTGTACAATATTGGTGAGGTTTTCATCGAATAAAATATTAGGCTTCAAATGGCTCTCTACCAGATCAAACACCAGGTTTTTCACCGCCTCACTATTGGACTTAAAATTATCCTTTACATACCTCAGAGCACTTTCTATGGTGTATACATCTTGCGAGCTATATTTACCAGACACGTTGTTTCGCACTAATGAGAAATCATAATACTGTCCACTCTTCTGATGTTTGGGATTAAGGCCGATAATACCTTTGTCATAAATGGCTTTCAAAATATTAAAAGAACGCTGCTTATAGCCATCTTTTTCAGAATCTTCCAATGATTTCGACTTCCATTTCACATCAAATTCATTCAAATAAGCCTCACTTTGCCCTTTAAAAACATCCTCTTTGTATTGATAAATGGGAAGTACATTATCTAGCGCACTTTTCTTGTCCTGCTCTACCTGTTGGTTATCTTTTAGAATGGCAAAACTAAAAGGAGAAACCAAGTCCTTGTTTAACCAAGTTTTACCTTTTTCAAATTCATATCTGAAGCGGGGTTGTTTAGGTAGGTACAAGGTAATGATCAGCACGCAAACCGCCATCATTACATATTTAATATTAGACGAATACTTACGGTAAAGTATTTTATGGGAATTCTTTTTAATCTTGGCCAAAATATAATCCTTTAACTATCAAAATTAATATTTATTTCTGCAATAGCCTACAATCGTTATGTCCAGATGAAAACAACTTGCACCAGTTCCTTACATTTTGTTTTATTTTTTTATTATATTTGATATCAAAATAATATCATTATGCAAACAGAAAAAATTATCAACCCTCCTTCTGGCTATCTTACCTTAGCTTTTTTCCTCTTATTACTTTTAGGTGGCATAGCTGCATTAGCCACACGAAATTTCCTCATTGGATCATTGGTATTGGTTTTTGATTTCATCCTTATCCTTCCCGGATTGATCATCGTGAATCCTAATGAATCTAAAGTATTGGTCCTCTTTGGTAAATACATAGGTACCGTAAAATCAGATGGTTTCTTTTGGGTAAACCCCTTAGCAGAAAAAAAGAAATTATCATTAAGGGCTAGAAATCTTAACGGCCAACAGCTAAAGGTGAACGATAAGATGGGCAATCCTATAGAAATTGCTGCCGTTATTGTTTGGCAGGTGAAAGAAACAGCAAAAGCCAGTTTTTCTGTAGAGGACTACCTCCAATATGTTAATATACAGAGCGAAGCAGCTGTTAGACACTTAGCCAATAGTTTTGCTTACGACAGCTTAGAAGATGAACATGCACAAATCACCTTGAAAGATGGTGCTGAAAAGGTAAATTCTCTCTTGGAAGATGAACTAAATGAACGTCTTTCCAGGGCAGGAATAGAAGTTGTTGAAGCCAGGATTTCGCATTTGGCCTATGCACAGGAAATAGCCAGTGCCATGCTTCAACGCCAACAGGCAACCGCTGTAATTGCAGCTCGAAAGCTCATTGTAGAAGGTGCGGTGGGCATGGTAGAAATGGCATTAGAAAAGCTGTCGGAAAAGGGAATTGTTACACTTGATGAAGAACGTAAAGCTGCGATGGTAAGTAATTTATTGGTGGTATTATGTGGTGATAGAAATGCACAACCTGTAGTGAATACCGGTACATTATATAATTAACGGTATTCGAATACACGCCCGCATAAATTTATTGGGCTGTTCAAAATTCCCAACTATTGTCTTCCATTATTCGACTGTTCCGCACTTATGTGCGTCAATTAGCATTTTAGTTAAAAAGATTGACTTCGCAGAATCCTTTGGAGGACCATTTTCAAAATAATGATGGTACGTTTTGAACACCCTCTAATTTACACGACCATCTTTTTAAGCGTATCTCGCTAGAAAATTAATAAATGAATATCATTTCCAAACCATTAAATCGATGGCAACAGACAAAGAAAAGAAAGCATTTGTTTTAAGAATCAGCCACAACCTATTAAAAGAAATTGAACAATGGGCTGCCGACGAATTCAGAAGCACCAATGGTCAAATAGAATATTTATTGAATGAAGCCATTAAACTGAAGAGAAAACGTTCATCAAAAAACGTTACAGAAAAAGAATAATCTATAACGTGGAAACTAGGCTATAAGTCAATCTGATAAAACTCCATGTGGAAACTGCCCCCATAACCAATGCCATATTAAGGTTATATCAACAATTTTATATTCGATTATAAGGGTAAATGGTTAAATTGCGACCAACCAAATATATATAAATACATTGTAGATGAAAGAAGTAGTTATTGTTGCTGCTGTTAGAACACCTATTGGCAGCTTTGGAGGTTCATTATCAGGATTTACGGCGACACAGCTTGGTGGTTTTGCCATTAAGGCCGTAATAGAGAAAGCCGGCATACCAGCCGCACAAATTCAGGAGGTTTACATGGGCAATGTGCTTTCGGCAAATCTAGGACAAGCCCCTGCCACCCAAGCCGCTAAATTTGGCGGCCTACCTGACCTACCAGCAACCACGGTCAATAAAGTTTGCGCTTCAGGCACAAAGGCCATTATGTTGGCCGCTCAGAGTATTGCCCTTGGAGATAACGAAATTGTGATTGCCGGCGGAATGGAAAGTATGAGCAACGTTCCATATTACTTGGACAAAGCAAGAAATGGTTACCGATTGGGACATGGCCAGATCACAGATGGACTAATAAAAGATGGATTATGGGACGTTTATAACGACTACCATATGGGAAATGCGGCCGAACTTTGTGCAGACACCTGCCACATTAGTAGAGAAGAACAAGATCAATTCGCCATCGAATCCTACAAAAGAGCTCAGGCTGCCCAAACAGAAGGTAAATTCAAAGGGGAAATTATAGCCATAGAGGTCAAAAACAAAAAGGGCGAATCAGCGTGGATAAGCGAAGACGAAGAGCCTTCTGCAGTAAAGTTCGATAAAATCCCTTCATTAAAACCCGTATTTAAAAAAGAGGGCACCGTAACCGCTGCAAATGCCTCTACGCTTAACGATGGCGCAGCCGCATTGATCTTAATGAGTGCAACAAAAGCAAATGAACTAGGTTTAAAACCTATAGCCAAAATTCTGGCTTATGCCGATGCCCAGCAAGCCCCCGAGTGGTTCACTACCGCTCCTTCCAAAGCGATACCTTTGGCCTTGAAAAAAGCCAATATAAATATTAATGATGTTGATTTCTTTGAAATTAACGAAGCTTTTGCCGTAGTTTCCCTGGCCAACAATAAAGAATTAGGCCTTAGCCCAAATAAAGTTAATCTCAATGGTGGTGCAGTAGCTATAGGTCATCCTCTAGGTGCTTCTGGAGCTAGAATTGTAGTTACATTATTGAATGTACTACAACAAAACAAAGGCAAAATTGGTGTGGCTGGAATTTGTAATGGTGGTGGTGGTGCCAGCGCAATAGTAATTGAAAACCTACGTTAACGAATTAAAGATCTTCAATGCAAAAAAGAGTTTATATTGCAACCTGCTTATTGCTTTCAGTTATTTTTTTTCATGGAACAACTAAGGCACAAACCCAGCTTAGCGCTAATAACCTCACAATATTAAACAAATTACAGGATACCCTGGTCAGCATCAGCGATTCTACCTATGCCATAAAGGACGATGTAGAGAAGTTGGCCTATAACACCTTATTTGTCAAAAGATTGATTGCTGCATTGAAAACGCCTTATTCTTTTAATTTTAATTTCGAGTTGCTGAACAATATTTCCATACTTAGAGCCCCAAATCAATCTTTCAAGATCATTACCTGGACTTTGCCATTTAACGACGGCACTTATAAGTTCTATGGCACCATACAGCTGGCCACCAAAGATGGCCAGCTTAAGCTTATTCCATTAAATGACGATACGGCTAATTTTGCCGATGACAATGCCATTACTAACCACAAAAAGTGGTACGGAGCTCGTTATTATGACATTATCCCCGTTACCTTGGGAGAAAAACCACCATACTATCTACTTTTAGGTTGGAAAGGCAATAATGACAAAACCACCAAAAAAGTAATCGAAATACTGTCCATTGACAAGGGGGAAGCCATATTTGGCAGAAATATTTTTGAAATGCCAAAAACCACTGCCCTTAGGAACAGGATGGTGTTTGAATACAGCAAACAAAATAGCATGACCTTATCTTTCGACAAAAATGTAAACTTGATTGTATTCGATCATCTGGTCCCTTACCAGGAGGAAATGGCAGGCAATTATGAATACTATGCTTCTGATCTAAGTTTCGATGCTTATGTGATCAATTATAACAAACTAAGACTAAGAGAGAACGTAGAACTAAAGAATGAGCCCTCCAATATGGACGAATTTTATAGTACGCCTATTAAGGCAACCACCCTATATCAAAAAGGCAAACACTAATTTTTTTGTTAAAATATCGAGGGATTAGCCTATATTGCGCCAAAAATTACACACAAAACTAACACTAACTTATTGATAAACTATGCAAACAACTACTGCAGAAAACTCGAATGATTTTTTTACCGACAAGGTAATAGGTCATCCGGCAGGACTTTTCGTGTTGTTCTTCACTGAAATGTGGGAACGTTTCTCTTACTATGGCATGAGGGCGCTATTGGTGCTTTTTTTAACCTCTTCTATAATTGGAGCAAACCCAGGCTGGGGTTGGCCCAGGGAAACTGCCTTGGCCATTTATGGATCTTATACTTCACTAGCCTATTTAACCCCCATTTTAGGAGGATATATTGCCGACAAAATTATAGGTTATAGAGCTGCAGTTATTGTAGGTGCCTTATTAATGACTTTAGGCCACTTATCAATGGCCTTTGAATTTAGTCCCATATTCATGTACCTAGGCTTGGGTCTTTTGGTAGTGGGCAATGGTTTCTTCAAACCAAATATGACCTCCATCCTATCACACATGTACAAAAAACATCCGCAGAAAAAAGATGGTGCCTATACCATTTTTTATATGGGTGTAAACTCTGGCGCCTTTTTGGGAATGCTACTGTGTGGATACATAGGAGAAAGTCCTAATTGGGGATGGAGTTACGGCTTTGGCCTGGCAGGGGTTTTCATGTTTATAGGTATGTTACAATTTTATTTCACCAGAAATATTTTTGGAAACATAGGTACCAAACCGGAAAAAAATGAAGTGGTCGACGAAAATGAAGCCCCAGAAGAAGCTACTAGAAATCCATTCTCCAAATTTGATATTTCCATCATTGCCATCATTTCAGTGGTAGGACTTTTATGGACCATCAATGATCCCCTTTCAAAGATTACCAGCATCAATTTCTTCAATTTTAATGTAGGAAGCCTATCTGGCAGCAACTTTGCCATTCTTGCGGCATTGATCCTCTTTGTGTTCATTTTGATTAAACGGATTAGCCAATATACCTCCCTACTGCGGGACAAAATGATAGCCGTTATTATATTGGCTTTTATTACCATCTTTTTTTGGGCCTCATTTGAACAAGCAGGTGGTTCGATGACCATCTTTGCCAAAGATTATACCGCAAGGATACTGGAAGGTAACCAAAAGCTGATGTTCAACATCGCTAATACCTTGATCACCGTTATTCCTTTGGTCATCATTTCTTTTGTACTCATCAAACTATTCACCAAGACTTTTAAAAGATTTGCCTTGGGAAATATCATACTTGCAATAGGTTTCCTTATTATATGGGGATTGGTTATCTATATGCTTAAAGAACAATATGCAGATGTAAAAGCAGAAGTTCCAGCCACTTGGTTTGGTGTACTAAACTCGCTTTTCATCATCTCATTGGCCCCTATTGTTTCTAAATTGTGGGAAAGTAAATATTCTCCGTTTGCCACTATAAAAAATGGTATAGGAATGATTTTGTTGGGCATTGGCTTTGCAGCCTTAGCTTATGGTTCAAGCAGTATTGCTCCGGGAGCCAAAGTAGCTGCCGTGAGCATGATATGGCTGATATTGGCCTATCTCTTCCATACTTTAGGTGAATTGTTCATTTCACCTGTTGGTTTATCATATGTGAGCAAACTGGTACCTGGAAGAATGATTGCCATTATGTTTGGTATTTGGTATTTAGCTATTGCCATAGGCAATAAAATTGCAGGCAAAATGGGGGGGATGATCGATGAAATTACTGCTCAGTACTCCATGCAGACCTTTTTTCTGATCTTCACCTTTATTCCATTTGCACTGGGCATATTTATCATGCTATTAACACCTCTGCTAAAGAAATTAATGCATGGCGTAAAATAAAAAATAAGAAAGGCCCCGAAATTTCGGGGCCTTTCTTATTTTAACCAATAATTATTATTAGGGGCTTTATATCTTTTTTACATTTACGGCCTGAGGACCTTTCTTACCTTCCGCTATTTCAAATTCTACTTCGTCGTTCTCTTTAATTGCATTGATGCCGCCAGCAACATCCTTAAAATGTACAAAGATTTCTTTGTTGGCATCATGAACAATAAATCCATAGCCTTTTTCGGTATTAAACCATTTTACTTTTCCGGTACTCATGTTGTATTCTGTATTTTAATTATTTACTTCTCTCTAAAGTAAAACTAATTAATTATAAATGAAAGCAATATTTATTTTTTACTGATTATTTATTGGGTTGAGGTGTAGTTCTCAAGTAGGGCTTGATTACCTTATGTCCTTTAGGAAACTTGGCCGGTATATCTTCGGTCTTAATGCTATTCACTACAATCACGTCTTCCCCATCTTTCCAATCGGCCGGTGTAGCTACACTGTAATTCGCTGTCAGTTGCAATGAATCTATCACCCTCAATACCTCGGTAAAGTTTCTACCAGTGGAAGCAGGATAGGTAATGATCAACTTCACTTTTTTATCTGGAGAAATCACAAATAATGAACGTACCGTAGTGGTTTCTGATGCATTTGGATGGATCATATCATATAGATTTGCTACAGTCTTATCCTGATCGGCAATAATTGGAAAATCTACGGTCGTATTTTGTGTCTCATTAATATCCTTGATCCAACCAAGGTGAGAATCTACCGGATCTACACTCAAGGCCAAAACTTTTACATTTCTTTGATCAAATTCTTGCTTTAAGGCTGTCTCTTATACACATCTCCGAGCCCACGAGACCTGCGTTACCATCTCGTATGGCGTCTTGTGCTTGAAAAGGGGGGGGGGGGGGGGGGGGGGGGGGGGGGGGGGGGGGGGGGGGGGGGGGGGGGGGGGGGGGGGGGGGGGGGGGGGGGGGGGGGGGGGGGGGGGGGGGGGGGGGGGGGGGGGGGGGG
>NZ_JAELTN010000069.1 GCF_016428855.1 Pedobacter sp. ASV28 | reverse complement strand
CCCCCCCCCCCCCCCCCCCCCCCCCCCCCCCCTTCTCCCCCACCCGCCCCCCACCGACATCTACACTATGGCTCGATCGTCGGCAGCGTCAGATCCCCCCCCCCCCCCCTGAAGATCCTTTGGAATAATTTAATAGAATACGATTTTGATTGTCAAATTCTAAAATGTTTGGTTGTCAATTAAGTCAGTCCTCTACGCTTTGTAGAATTTAGATGGGTTTTCAGTTATCAAACATAATTTCTGAAGTAAATTACGGTAAAATTTGGTAAAAAAGTAACCACTTTTGGGATAACTTCGAGGATTTTAAGGTTTTCCGGAGTTGCTGCTCCACATCAATAATTGGACAGAGCTATGGCATCCACTTGGTGAAAAAACAAGGTATAGCTAAACGGTAAAAAACACCTGTGGCCAAAGTATTTATTTACAGATAAAAACTTTACATCCTTATTAATTGAGGAAGGACAATAAAAAGAGCTTTTAACCGATGAGGTAATGTGGTTTATAGTTCAACATCAATTTTATCCACCCAAACTGCCTTACGATCATAAGTTTCCTTGAAATTAGCAATGATAAAATTTTTATCATAAATAGCTTTATGGGTTACCTTTTTAACACCATTCACATAAACTATAACAGGTTTGTCCATATCAACCATTTCTGGAGAAATTAATACTGAAATAATCTTAACTGCTGATGTTTCTAAATGGAACTCATTGTTTTTATAAAACCCTTTGACTACACCAGATTTTCGGGGAAAGTCAAAAGCTTTAACCAAAGTATCCGTACTTATCAAGCTATCCTTTTTATTATAGCTTAATAACTTATGGATGTTAAAGTTGATAGTTTGATGCCATTTTGCTGGTTTTGCGGTCGTATCTAACTGGTTGATTTGTATCCAATCTGCTTTTCCATATTTTAGATCATCACTTTCCCAATAAATGTTTTGTTGGAAAGGATTTCTTTTTCTACCGGCAACATCTCTAAATATCATTGGATATAAAGGTTCAGATTCATCAAATTGCGGAAACCAATGAGGCCAACCAATATAACGATGGTCTTGATAGTCAGCTTTTAAATCAGTCATGATCACATTCAGGCTATCATTTGCATCTGGCGGATAATAATAGTCTTCATTCGTTGATACGTTGAAATAAGAACGGTTTAAAATATTTTTGATAAATGTCCCCCCAGTTCTCACCTTTGGTTGAGTATTAAATCCATAAAACCCCGCAAATGGACTTTGTTGTTTCATCAAATACGAAAATGAACCTGTTGCACCATTAGAATGCCCAGTGACAAAAACTTTATCATCATCAACATTAATAGACTGCTTAATCTCCTTCAACATTGCTGGTATCATAAAAAAACCGTCATCTGGCCCCATCCAATTGTATTTTTTAGAGCCCTTCGGATAGACCATAATCACATCATATACCGCAGCATATTTGGTGTAAAACCTATTCCATCCACCTAAAACCCACGATGGCAGCTGATATTCTATTAAACGATTACTTTGAACCGCACCATGAAGGAAAAATAATACCGGATAACTTTTTTTTGGATTATAATTAGCCGGTAGACTTACAAAACAGGAAGTATTTAAGCTATCAATTACCCTAAATTTAATTGAATAATTTATGTCTTTTTTAGATTGAAAATTATCAAAAGATTTAATGATTTCATAAGCTCGCTTCCCATCTTTGGCCTTTGTTAAATCCAAACTCTTGAAGGAGCCTTTTTCAAACTCTTCTTGCCTATCTTTTAAATTCTTAAAAAAGATGGCTTTCATATTTTGAGCCTTGCCTAACACAATTGGCCATCTTTTGTCATTAAAAAGGTTTTCATATTCTTTTTGTGGGTAAACAAATGTTAAAGAACTCCATGTGGTATTCTCCTCATTATTCATTGCCAAGAGCTTATCAAGGTAATTAAAAGCTTTATCGAATTCCTTAAGTTCAGCAGCTACTACAGAAGCTTTGTAATATCCGCTACTGGTGATCTCTTTTGGATATAATTGAAAAGCTTTTTCATATAGATTTAAAGAATTATGGTAACCAACAGTATCTTTTGCATCCCACATTATACGCAGTGCACTATCCGTTAGTTTTTTATAAGATTGTGCTTTTAATTGACCTGCAGAAACTAAGAGCAATAGGAATATCAAAAATCTTTTCATAATCAATAATTTTATATGTTAAAAGTAATTGATCAATAAAGTTAAAAATTGTAAAATTGTGACGTCCTAGCCTGTAAAATTCCAAAAGGTGTCTTCTGTCCCCACAATTTTTCCATCTTTAAAAAACTGCGATGGAGTTAGTCCCGTGAGCTGTTTACAGGCTTTAATAAAATGCGATTGATCGGTATAATGCGCTTGATGAGACAAGATACCTAAGTTAGTTTGTGGTTGCAGATTCAACTTGTGGCTCATCAATTGTCTAAAACGAACAATAGAGCGATATTTTTGTACACTTGTCCCAATATGTTTTTTAAATAATCTGTTTAGATGTTTTCTACTGATGCCCAGTTTATGCTCAGCAAGCTCATCGATACTTATTTCATCTGCTGAATTATGGAACAATTGTAAAGTTCGAATAATATATTCATTGGTTACTGGCAAAAACATAGAAAGTATTTGTTTATCCAATGCTAGTTTTAGATCTTCTAAATTTTCAATATCAAAAAGCCTGTTTATAAATTCAACATCAAAAAATGAAAAGTCTGGAGAGGTTACTCTTTCGCTTATAGCTAAATCATTGTTTAAAACTTGATTGATACCAAAGGGTTCGAATACAATTCCTATTTTATGAACAGGACCAATCTGACTAACTTTTAATATCGTTTCTCTTAAAGGTGTGAAAATTTGTAATGGTGATGAAGCAGAATTATAAAAGATTTGAGAATGGTTATTGCCAAACTTTACCTCGTGGTTTTTATAAAGTGAAATGGTGTTATTGTAATGGGGATAACAGATATATTCGTTATGATAGTATTCATCATCAGCTACATCTACATAATAATAGCTAATATATTTTTGCAATAATAGTTCGGAAGGCTTAAATGTTTCGAATATCCTCATCAACTACTAGACACTGAATTCCCTAAAACGTTGCGCAAGCATTTATGCAGGTTGGCAATTAATTCTTTATTTCAATATAACAGACGGACGCTACTCATTTCGTAATCATATATTAATCAATTGTTAGTATAGATATATAGTCCAATGTTGGTTTGAAATTTCCTCGAGGCTTTTGTAGTCATTGAAGTAACCACAAAAACTTCTCTGGAATTAGTCCGTAATGGGCGAGCGCACTTTCCATTGAAAGCTAACTTGGCCCCAGTATATGTTTCAGGTCGTTCAGAGACAAGCGACCTACCTGCTATATAAAGTTCCTTTCTTGATGGGTTCGATCAGGCCATCTGCTTTTAATATAATTTCAAGTCTTTCAAAAGGCCTACTAGGAACTGGTGGGCAGCGGTTGGTTAGATAGCGCCCTTAGTGCTGCTTGAATATCTATTATAAAATCTAAATAAGATAGACGATTAAAACTCGTCTATCTTGTAGAAGCTATACTATATTACGTTGTTTTTTTTCTGCTTCTTTTGATGCTCTATCGAGCAATAAGTTTAAAAATAGCGAACGAACAGAAATACATAATATGCTTGATGGCAAAAATCGCCGTTTCTGAACAACAGATATACTAAATACATTTTACTTTAATCCACAAAATGATTACGTTACAATGAGTTACATTGCTTTATTTTTTAACCTTAAACTCAACTCTCAACTTGATTTGAAAATAATTCATTCTAGTGTTGCCTACATCTTTTTTTTCTAGGCATGTATTAGGTCAATATGCTGAATTGAGGTCTTGCAAATATGGAATCCATAAATTCTCTAAACAATGTTTTAAGAGACGTATAGTTTCTGTCAAGTATCTCAATGTCATCCCAGCTTGTATCATATTTTATATCTGACATAATACTTTGGAAATCATTATATAGATAATTTCCCAAAGCACTTAATAAAATCACTTGAAAGGGACAATTATCCTGATCATATTCTTCAGGCGAAAAGGCACTATCAATAATGCAAGTATAAAGTACTTCTACAGCAGCAATAGCTGCGCTAGCTCTTAAAAAATTATTGGCTTTTACCATACCTGATACCTCTTCACAAATAGACAAAATATCATCAGCCATTCCATTAAGCATCAACTCTTTATTTATTACATATTCATTTTTTATTCCAGGTAAAATGAGCTTTCCCAAAAAATCGAAAGCATTCCGAATACTTTGCTGAGAATTTTCTTTTGTTTCAGAATCGCCGATGTAGTACTCTTTCATCCATCTGATAATAAATTGTTCGTTTTCCTTTACCGCCAAGTAAAGGAAAACGAACCTTTCTTGCTGGCCTAGAGCCAAAAATTTCTTTTGCTGTTCCATTTTTCAAATATTAAGTTTCTATAATTATGGAGCTTTATCTCGTTTGATATATTTATATACAAGGTATGATCGAACATGATAGGAATTATATCTTCTTCAGGTATGCATTAGCAATTTGAAATTAACTGCAATATGTCATTGACCTTGGATAAACCAGGCTATTTATCCAGGTTGAAGATAAAAATAATATAGGTATTTAAACTCCAGGAAAAATGCGTTGTGCAAATTCTCCAATAACAGGGATTGGCTTTTTCTCGCCTTTAGCAGCTCCGATTAAACCGATTAGCCAAAGGACAAAAATGCCAAGTTGGATCAAGTAAGTTAATGAATATAAGGCGGATAAATCAGTTAAACTTACCACCAGTTGCATTAATGAACTTGCCATCCATCCTAACGCAATAGCTACTATCATCAGTAGCAAACTTTGCCTAAGATGAAAGGATGAAAAATTTGTTTTATGCTCCTTGTGCATTGTAAAATAAGCAATTAGCCAACCAACAATGGTTAGATAACTGATTACTGCAGTGGTCTTCTCCTGAACAATAGTTGAATTTTCATTTAGTTTCATCATTTTTTTTAATAAAATCGATATTATTTTTGCAATCTAATGTCTACGCTTTCCCAGTTACTTTTATGGGGCACAGCCTTCTGAGTTGAATAGTTTAAAGTCGGTGTAAACATCACAGTTGAAGGACCTGTGGAAGCGGCACCTGGTTTCAATCCCCAGAAAGGAAATGAATTGGCGTGAGGCCCGGCTGCACTCATCTTCAGGGCAGAGCCATTAACAAGTTTTGTGCTAATGTTATATTTACCGACTGGGATATTTACAATGGTCAGCTTTGCAATACCTACGGTTTTCCTGATCACAAATGATTTGTTATCACCAAAAATGCCAGGCCCATCAGGAGTTAAGGTAATTTCAATCACATCATTTTCATGGAAATACTCCTAGATATAATTTTCCCAGTCGATACTGTAATCAATATTAATAGACCCGCCGTAATAATTGGTTGGGTTATAGGGTTGTCTAGATACTTCAGATTTATTGGCGAGGCCATAAGACTGCATTACGAAGTTCTTTACTTGACCACTTTCTGAGCCAAAACCTGTTGAATTATCATCTGAAGGGAATAAGCCAACCACTGCTTTTCCTTGTCCATAATCCATCTCATAGCCACTTGCAAAATAAGTAATTGCGCCAAGAGGCAACTTCATTTCATAGTATCCCTTGTCATTCGTCACAGCCTCAGCGCGTGTATCCAGTCCTATAGTTGCTCTCACGCCTATATAAGCCCCTTTTAGTGGCTTACCTTTAACGTCGGCCACATAACCTCTCAAATATCCCTTTTTTACGGATAGTGCCGGAAAATTTGGCATTACACTCTGCGTGTTGCCCATCACATTTACATAGGCTTCTGTACCGGCAACATTAAAGGTTGCCTGTCCGCTTACCGGATTATATGGAGGTTGTTGTCCCCAGTCCGGGTTTGATTCCCCTTCGGGGCCTTTTGAGCAGCTCATCATCATCAGTGCTGCTATGACTAAACTTTTATTCATAAGAATTTTATATTATTTTTCACAAAATTGAAGTCCCGATATATGACTGTCAAGAAGGATAGACGGATCAGCAGGATTGTATGTAAATCTGCATCGATCTATCGACAAACGACAATAAATAAACAACTCTTTAGCCTCTTTTTTTAGGTAAGCAATCCTTATCCTGTTGTTTACATATTCTATGCTCAGGTAATTGAAGCCCTCGGATGATGTGCCGGTGCCGGTATCATCAATCAATATGGCATATACTCCAGCTATCTAGTAGGGTCTAAGTGCCCCTAAAGGCTGGATGTCCTTATAGAGTACATTATTATCAAATATAGTTGATATGCCTTGTTGTGTATACCTTAAAAGATACATGCCTTTTAAAGGTGTGCGATCGACTTTACCTCCTTGTTCGTCAATCGGTTTCTCTGCAGTTGCTGATTTTTTGCAACTCATTGCTGCCATGCTGATAAATAGCAGCCAAATTAGTCTTGTTTTCATTGAAATATAATTTTGTTTTTCCCAAAACTAGCATGACACGACAGAGAAAGCGTAACCGTGAATAGTGACATACAACAAGATATAAGCGATAAATAACACCATTTTTCTGCTGGCAGCCTTAGATATTGAATAAGGGATTTATAGTCAATAAAATACCTTGGTCGACAGGATCAGGCTTTCCGTCGACGAAGCTAGGATTGAGCAGATATATATTGTTTTTTAGTGGGATGTCAAATCTATCTCATCACTCAATAAACCAATCTAAAAATCATGAAAGCAAAATTTTTCACACTCACTACCCTTGTCTTACTATCGCTGTCAGCATGCAAAAAGCCCACTTCAAAACCCTCTGCTGCTGAAGCAGATATTCAAAAACCAATGTTAAAAACCATTTACTGGCCACTATTGGGGGTGACTGCAGTTATTACTTATAATGCAGACAATACAGCAAAAAACATTAGTTATACCGGAATTCGCATTCCTTCTCGGCTTGAATTTAGTTATAGTCGTTTTGGGCTTTCCAATGTAGAGCTCACAAACTCGCTGGATGGAAAGTTCCTCTTTTATGATGCCCTTACCGGGCGACTTACCGAAATGACCAAGGCCATAAAAGAAGGCGGAGGTTACCGTAATTACGCCAAGGCCACATTCAATAATAGTGTTTCTGGCAGGCTTGAAGTATTGAGGCATTATATAGTAAATGAGGCGGGCAGCAAATTATCATATACTAGTACTTATGAATATAATGCGAATGGACTGCCTAAAAAAATAACGGTAATAGATAAAAACAACAATAAACGCGTCATAGTATTAGAGGAATATTCAGATGAGGTGCTTTTTGATCCGTTATATTTTATTGATTTTGATATGGGAGAACTTTTTCATGTTTATAATAACAGTACTTTAGAACTGCTATCGAAACTGCACAGGCTTCCTTCACGGCTGAAAATTACAGAATATAGGGGAAGTCAGGTCAGCCAGGAGAAGCTGGTTGAAACAAATTTTACAATTAGTTCTAAAAAACTTGTGAAACAGATCATTAAGGTTACCGGATCAGAGTTTCCAACTCCACAATACGAGGAGTTGCATTATGGATATTAGCTTATTGTGGTTAAATTTAACAATCAAAGACTATGTATTTACGAAGCAAATTGAAAACATACTTTCTGTTCTGTAGCTTTTTCATTTCTTTAAACGGATATGCACAGCTTAATGCTGAACAAAAAAAACAAACTGTTCATTCAATACTTGAAATTCTCAAGGCTAAATATGTCTCATCAGATATTTTGCCGGAGCTAGACAGAACAATTACACAAAATTACCTCGATGGCAAGTATGACACGATTTCTACAGGTAATGAATTTGCATTTCAGTTGACACGGGATCTTCAAAAAATTTCAAAAGATCAGCATTTAAAGGTTTTGTATAACGAAAATAAGAAAGCCTCTGAACAAGGCACTCAGCAACAGGATTTGCCGAAGGATCAATGGATGAAAAAACTAATGATCGAAAATAATTACAGCATTAAGGAGAAAGCCATTCTTAGTGGAAATATCGGATATATTAATATTCCGGTTTTTGGTCCTTTAAGAGATTGTGCAGATACGCTGATCGCTGCAATGAATTACGTGAAAAATACAAATGCATTAATTATTGATCTACGGGATTGTAGAGGAAGTCTTGATGAAAACACGATTCCTTTTATTTTTAGTTATTTTTTCAAAGATCCGGTTCATATTGGTGATTTTTATACTCGTGAAACTCATACGACAAAGCAATTTTGGACTTATGGTTATGTACCAGGAGCTTTATATTTAGATAAACCCATATATGTATTAACAAGTGGTAAAACTTTTTCAGGTGGAGAAGCTTTTGCCTATCATCTTCAGCAATTAAAAAGAGGAGTTATTATAGGTGAGGTAACAAGAGGGGGCGCAAATCCATCTGAACTACAGAAAATAAATTCTACTTTTTCCATCACCGTTCCTTACGCAAAAAGTATCAGTCCGGTTAGTCAAACAAATTGGGAGAATACTGGGGTTAAGCCTGATATAGAGGTGAGATCTATTCTTGCATTTTACGAAGCCAATTCATTGGCATTAAGAAAATTAATTCCTTTATCAAAAGACCCGTCGGCTAAGGCTGATTTAGAAAAAGCACTCAATGAATTAAAAAGGCCTGCACTCAAAAAAGTTACATTTTTATTAGAGGGCTTCAGTGAGGCTAAGGAAGTGGCTGTAGCGGGAACTTTTAACTCATTCAGCCGAAAAAGTTTTCTGTTAAAAAAAGTCAATGATAAGTGGATTGGTGAGACTGAAGTTGAACCAGGTGATTTAAGCTATGTTTTTGTTGTAGACAATCGTATGATAAAAGATCCGAAAAATCCCAAAACGGTTACAACAAACGGAAATGAGAATTCTTATATGTTTGTAAAATAACCGAACAGCGTATTTCTAGTTATCAGGATAGGACATCGTAGCGAAACGTTAGCAACAAAAGAAAGGCAGGCCAAAAGGCACTGCCTTAACTACTTCTTTTATCTTTGCCTATTTAGCTTACAGGACTTTGAAATAAAGGTTGAGTTCGGGTTGGAAACCTGCTTCTGCTAAAGAATTTAAGATAAAATCAACTTACAACAGGCATTTAGAGCTTCACAAATTCTACTCTTCTGTTCTCGGCCTTCCCCGATGCGGTTGTATTGCTGCCTATAGGTTCAGCAGCGCCCTTACCATCGGTAACGATTTTTCCACCTTCAATTCCAAACGCTCCGACAAGGGTATTCTTCACAGCGTCAGCACGTTTTTTGGAAAGGAGCAAATTTGCATCGGCTCCCCCGTCACTATCGGTATGGCCAATGATCTTCAGCTTGATACCGGGCGATTCTTTGATCGCCGAGGCAATTTCCTTTATCAGACCGAATGATTCAGGCTTAATCTTATCGGAATTGCTATCGAATAGAATGCCATTGGTCACAAAACGCCCCTGGTCCAAAAGCTTAGCACGCATATCTGGTATTCCAGCGGCAACCTTAAGGTTACTGATATAAAATCCTGGTTGCCCCTCTGCTGTTTTGGGCCCTCCAAATAGGAACTGGTTGAAATTGGCAGCTTCTGCCACTGCTGTTGGCATATCCAGAACCTTATTGGCATTATACCATAACCTAAGGCGTTCTTTTTGTATCGATAGGGCAACATGCACTACCGATCCGTAATTGCTTTGGAAACCCTCTAAAAAGACCTTGTCAGATTTCATTTTCTGTTTTGCATTTTCCCTCGAGTCTAATTGTACAACGGCTTTGTCGGAGTTAAAAGAGGTTTGGATGTACATGATATTTTTTAATGAATATTGGTAATCTTGTAACCGCTTGTTTTTCTCACCACGGTCAAACACCTGGAAACTGAAGCCTGGCAGAACACGCGTTGAGTTCTGGGAGAGGTTGAGAAAAAGATCAAATTCCATGGTAAAATTCTCGGGAAGCTTCACCACCGGCGACAGCATAAGGCCAGAATTCAATTGCAGCCATTTGCCGCTCTGCCCATCTAGCGTTACAATCTCACCCGAACCATTTGTAAACCATTTTAATGGAAATTGCCCGATCACGTCCTGCTCAAAGTTATCATAAAGCAGAATTTTTTCTCCTGGAACAAAATCATACTTGGAGTAAGCTGTTGCCAGTTTAGAACCTTTGGCAGGTTCAGTTCCTTTTTCTTCTCCATTGGTTTCCTTTTTGCCCTTTGATGAAGGATTTCCGTCAATAGCTTTCTCGGCTTTTTGTGTGCTTTTTTTGATCAGCAGATCACTCCCTGCGTTTGCTGCTTTTTCGCCTAGTCGTTTTAGAAGACCCTGGCTGCTTGCATTTAAGGCTATGGCCTGAATTGCAAACATCATGTACAAAATTCGTTTAAACATTTTCTATCAAATTAATTAAAAAGGTGAAATGAGTACATTATCGAATAAACTGCCATTTAAATATCCAGAAACCCATGTATGGTAGATAAAGGACACTATGGAAGCGTCGATCGTATTGCCTGGTTGTTTGTCTACCAAATCATGCTGTTTGTCGTTAAAGTCTCTTTTACACATAGATGTGGGTAACAAAAAAAGGATCTATTGGTATCTTTATAGGTAAATGACCATGCGATTAAAAACAAACGTTAGCCTTTTTCTGCTGTTCACGATCTTCCAGTTAAATAAGTCGAATGCACAGGAACCGGCAATCCTTAAAAAATTAAAACAGCGTGCAGATTATTTTCAAGAACATGAACAAAACGATTCTGCTGTTGTATATCTAAAAAAAGCAAGCAGTTTCGCCGCAGAAAGAAAAATGTTCAGTGAGGCGATTAATCTATTGAATAAAGCTGCGATTCTTCTGCATCAAGAGCAGAAATTTATGGCTGCATTGCACGTAAGTAAGCAACAATACCGATTGAGCCGAAAAATGGGTAATAACAAACTAATTGCTAATGCCCTGAATAACATGGGAGTGCAATATCGTGGAATGGGTGACTTACAGCAGTCTGCAACTGTATTCATCTCCGGGCTGAAGTTTGCAGATCAGCAACAGGATCCTACACCAAAGAGAAAAATTTACAATAACCTAGCCTCTGTTTTTATTGATCTTAAAGATAAAAAGAACAGCCTTTTTTACGCAACTAAAAGTTTTGAACTTGCCCGTGTCCTTAATGACAGTCTGCAGATCGCCAAGAGCCTTTCCAACCTGGCGATTAGCGAAGAGCTTTGCGGACAGCTTGCAAATGCTGAACTTCATTTAAAGATGCAAGCAGATATCAGCTTAAAAAATGGCTGGAACGATATATTAAGCGATAGTTATAATAATCTTGCGGAAATCTATGTTAAACAGAAAAAGTTCCAAGCGGCCTTGAAATTATACAGCGCTGCACTGGAATTAAATAAAAACGATACGGAAAGCGAAGATTTGGCTTTTCTATATCTGGGAATGGCAAACTGCTATCAAAACCTGAAAGATTACAAAATGGCGGCGTCCTATTTTGATCGTTCGATACACAATGCTGAAGGGCAAATGAAAAGAAATGACCTTAAAGAGGTTTATTTCCTGGGGGCAGAAATAAAAGAGGCTGCCGGTGATATTCAAACGGCACTGCATTATAGAAAAAGGTATCAGAAACTTAATGATTCATTGACTAACCTCGAGACTCAAAAATATATTCATGATCTTGATCAAAAGTATCAGGCTACCGTGCGGGAAAGACAACTAACCCAACAGACTCTTGAGATTAATCAGCAGAAATTTCTCATTACTTTGGCGCTTATCGTGATCATTATATTGACGGCCAGTGGAATCATTATCTATCTGGTCAACAAATCCAAAAATCAAGCGATGAAATTGGTGCTGCTGCAAGCACAGATCCATCCACATTTCCTTTTCAACACCCTTAACAATCTATATGCGCTAAGCCTTAATAAATCAGATGATGCTCCGGGTGTGGTATTGGAACTGGCACAGATCCTTCGACACATTCTCTACGAATGCAATGAGGGCAAGATAAGTTTGGCAAGAGAATTGGAAGTTATTGAAAAATACATCTACCTGGAGCGTATCCGCTATGAAAACAGACTGGAAATTAATTTTCATATAGAGGGCAAGACTGGAGAATATCAAATTGAACCGCTATTTTTACTACCATTGGTTGAAAATGCTTTTAAACATGGGATCAACCGTATGGAGGAGGGCTGGATCACGATCAATGTAGAGGTAAAGCATGGTCTGTTTATATTCAAAATTGCCAATAGCAAACCTCTGGAAGAACATAATCAGCTCCAACAGAAACGCAGATATGGAAACATTGGCTTGGATAACATCAAAAAAAGATTGAAGATACTTTATCCTAAAAAACATAAACTTAAAATCTTCTCTGAACCTGAAGATTTTATTGTCATATTGAAGATCTATATGAACTGAAGAAATATTGCTTGACAACAGCTGGTAAAGCAATTGGTCGATGAATATCAGCACTCTGTCTACACCTGTGATTGTTGAGCCATAGTTAAATATATTTGTATATGATTTCAAAAAGGTTCCGGAAATTTCCAGGCAAAATACTGATGCATGTGCTATTTTGGCTTATCATTATAAGTCTTCTAACCCTTCTTTTCCCGATTGGTGAACCTGGTTATTGGATGGCTTTGAATGTCATGTTAATTTCAGTAGTCTGTTTAGGCCTGTTCATTAAATTTATCTGGAAGTGGTATAAGCGAAAACAGTCTACTTTGCACGCTCAACTTAATTTTTTAAAGGCACAGGTACACCCGCATTTTCTCTTTAATACACTTAATAATTTATATGCATTGACGCTTGACCAGTCTCCAAAATCATCGCAGGCCGTGCTGGGCTTATCTGAAATTTTGCGGTATATGCTTTACGAATGTAATGCTGATCAGGTTTTATTAAAACGTGATATCGAAATCCTAAAGAGTTATATTTCATTAGAAAAGTTGCGATATGATGAAAACCTTGATCTTAACATAACCATTACTACTGAGATCAGCGATCAGAAGATTGCACCTTTGCTGATCATGCCCTTAGTTGAAAATGCATTTAAACACGGCGCAAGCGAGATGATGGAAGCGGCCTGGATCAGTATTGTTCTGGAGATCGATGAGCAGCATTTAAAAGTTAAAGTTTCCAATAGCTGCCCGGCTCAACCTCAACAGCCAGGAAACGGAGCGATGCACTTCAACAAAATTGGCATGAGTAACTTAAGAAATAAACTGGAACTCATTTATCCAGGAAACCACAGCCTGAATATCCACCATGAGGCGGATATATATATGGTTATCATGGAAATTTACAATATAAACCAATTATAGATGAAACCTTCTTGATTTTCAAGACCATACATGGAAATGAATAAATCATAGCAGCTTCATCACAAATGAAAACAAAACTTAAACGGATGAAAATTAAAACCTTAATTGTTGATGATGAGCCCCACGCCATCGATGTAATTGAAAAATACATCAGCAATTTTTCTGAAATTGATCTAATTGCTAAATGTAATAATGCTGTTCAGGCTTTTCAGATCCTCCAGAAAAACAACATTGACCTCATTTTTCTCGATATAAAAATGCCTGGATTACTCGGAACGGAACTAGTCAGGACACTGAAGCAACCACCAAAAATAATTTTTACAACTGCTTATCAGGATTATGCATTGGAAGGTTTCGATTTAAATGCAGTGGATTATTTGCTGAAACCCATTCCCTTTGACCGTTTTTTAAAGGCAATGGACAAAGTCTTTGATTCCTACAAGCACAATGCGCAAAGAATAAGCATATCACAGCAAAACGTTGAGCCAAAAGGAGATCATTTTCTGTACCTGCGTGTAGACCGTAAAATGGTCAAGATCAATGTAACCGATATTTACTGGCTGGAAAGCCAAAAAGATTATATTAAAGTTGTTCTTGCGGATAAAACGTTGATCAGCAAGCAAAAAATCAGTGTATTGGAAGAGCTTTTACCCGAAGATAAATTTGTGCGTATTCACCGGTCCTTTATTGTTTCGGTGGACAAAGTTGAAAGCTATCATTCTTATGCAATAGACATATTGGGAAAAGAACTACCTATAGGCAGGAATTATAAAGAAGAATGTAGAAAACGGCTTCGATAAACAGACCATTTTTTAGGCGTTTGTAAGAGAAATACTGTATTCTGTCGAACATTCAACGTCCTTTGTCTCCATATCACTACTCTTTTTAAGCACTGCTTTAGTTTTGCGCTAAAAAAGAATTGATATGATTAATAAAATGATATGTATGCTGCTCTTGCTTATTACCTTGGCCAGCTGCAAAAAAACTTCGACTGCGGTAAATCCTGGTGACAAGGGCCCTGTTGAAGCGGACGGCAATAACACTCCACTGAGCAATGTTTATTTGCTGGGCTACCAGATACAGGGCCTTTTAAATATGGGAAATATGCTTTATAAAGATAAAAATCCCACTGGTGTTTTTCGACCCTATGATACTGAACGTTTATATGGTTGTGGCATTCATCATACGGCAGATGGAAACACCAAAGAAAGCTTCAATTATTACGGTATAGAATATTTATCCAGTAATAGAACGCGCGTCGTTTATCTAAAAAAGAATGTAAAAGAATTTCTTGCCGACAAGTTAAATATTAATCTGGGTGCGAATTACGACGAGAGTATTCTTGCCAGGGAAATCTATAACGGAGATTTGTACTTATCGATCCGGGCACTTGATTTCAACTCCAAACTGAAAAGAAATTACTGCTATAAAATTTCCAAAACTGGAAACATGTCAGTTATCCCGTTAACTGAGGATCAATATTACGGACTAGAGTTTATTAGCCTCCTACCTTCTGGTGTAATTTCGGCGACAGCAGGGAGTCTATATGAAGATAATCGTTTCCTCATATATCGTGGTCTTTCAGAAATTGCAGCAATTGATATCACTACCGAAGATTTCAAGCATAGCTATGTTCAGGGATTCAGGATGATCAATGACAATGAAGCCGAATTGATCATTCAGAGTTACCAATCAACCAGTCAGCCTGCCCGTATGTACTACGCGACGTATAATATAGCTACCAGGACACTCAACAAGTACAAATCGGATCTATTTTATGACGATACAACTTTTAGAATGCAGGACTGTACCTATGAAAATGGAAAATTTTATATAGCGGCATGCGACACAAGGCTAATAACCGCCTGTTCTATTGTTGTAGAATGGGATAAAAATACAAAAAAAGTAAAAGTGACTAAAAATCCACTTCAGAAAGCTGCTGGAGCTACAGACGCCAATGTAGTAGGAATTTTTGTTAAGGACGGAACTGTCTTTGTAACAGGCAGTCAGGGCGATAAATATAGCTACTGGCAAAAAGGAGAATGGGTTAATCCGGTATTCAAGGGAGCTCGGAACGACTTCATTACCGACATTTTGTATCTACCCTAATTAGCTATTGATATCTCTTTTCTCAAAACCTAAAAATATAAAACATGAAATTATTAAAATTAGCCGGCATCATCATCGTTATTGTTATTTTGGCAGCCTTAGGCAGTGGCTTATATATCAATTTTGAAAAGCCGGATGTAGGCAAAGCGCCAGACCTGAAGATCTCGATCACTGACGAGAAAATCCAACGGGGAAAATACCTGGCCAACCATGTAACTGTCTGCATGGACTGTCACAGCAAACGTGACTGGGGTACTTTTAGTGGCCCTGTTATTCCTGGAACAGAAGGTGCAGGCGGAGAAGCCTTTGATCAAAAGGCAGGTTTTCCCGGAAATATTCATTCTACCAATTTAACCCCATATAGCCTATCTTCCTGGACAGACGGCGAGATCTACCGGGCGATAACCGCGGGTGTGGGAAAAGATGGACATGCGCTTTTTCCGGTAATGGGCTATCAGCGCTTTGGGAAGATGAGCAAGGAGGATATCATTAGTATTATTGCCTATATCCGTACCCTGCAGCCCATCAAAAATGATGTTCCTTCACCACAGCTTGATTTCCCGGTTAGCTTGTTAAATAAACTTTCGCCTCGCTTAGCTGAGCATCGAATCAAACCTTCCGAAACAGACAGTATCCAGTACGGTGGCTATCTGGTTAATGCAGCTGGTTGCGTAGACTGCCACAGCAAGCAGGACAAAGGACAAATTGTTAAAGACAGTGAGTTTGGTGGTGGAATGGAGTTTAAGCAGCCTGCGGGTATTATTCGTGCACCTAATATTACAATGGATAAGGTCACAGGAATTGGAAACTGGACACAGGATATGTTTGTGATGAAATTCAAATTATATGCAGACACTGATTACAAACCGCAAAGACTTGCCAAAAATGACTTGAATTCACCTATGCCCTGGACAATGTATGCAAGCATGAGTGAAAGCGATATCAAATCCATCTATGCTTATTTAAAAAGTCTTAGTCCGAAAAGTAATAAAGTTGAAGTAAGAAGTTATGCGAAATAAAAATCCAGATTTAGAACGTCTTGACTCTCTATGGCCTCAAAAAGTTTAACTATTGTCTTAAAAAAATAATCCCTGTCATTTAAACAGGGATTATTTTTTTAAGACGTTATCAGGTAGAATTAACAAATCTGAAATTACCACAATTGATTAAAAATCACACTTCGCAACGGTGACTTTTGTCGCTGATTACCTGTTCAATGGCATTTCCGTCTATCATAGCACAGTGTTCGGCAATTTTACCATCCTGTAGCCTGAATACCCTCTATAGCCAGTGGTGGTGATATCCTTTCCAGTTGGCAGATTATTACGATCTGATTATTAATGCCTTCGGGGAAGTATCAGGTATGATACTTCCCCGAAGGTTACTTATTTTATAGTTTAATATTTGAATAATATCTCCAGCTTGAAAGCAGAAGAGGCAACCGGATCGATTATTTTATTAATTTATCTTTGGATCTTTTGACTCGAAATTTCAAGCTGGTTGTCAAGCTGTTTGTATAGGCAAGAATGGAATATCACGCAGTTTTAAATAAATGAGGGATTACAAAACGTACTTATTATCCGAATATTATCCTAATGGTTACAAACGGTGAAAGATGCACTATTTATTGGGTAATTTTTGCAACTCTGACCAAACATAATCGCTAATTTTCCCTTCATTACCGATGTCATGAATAGCCCCCTGAACAAACATCCCTTTTAATTTATCCTTGTAAAGATCTTTGGTTTCGATAAATTTAAAAAGCTCTAGGGCAGGTTCTACATTGGTGATAGGGCCAATATCCCAGTTTGATCCATGATTTGAGGGGAGCCGTTCTCCATTCATGCATTGTAAATTGAACTGGTGATAGTCAACTGTATTTGGCGGAATTTCATAGCTCACTCTTTCTGCCAATATACCATTCTGGACTGATTTCATTCGAGATATAAAGATAAGCCCTCTGGGAATGACGAGGTTTATAGGCTTATTTGTTTTGTTGTAAAAACTAACGCAAAGCGTTACAAGCTCTCCATTGCCCGATGCTTTTTCTGACCATGGATCTTTTAAGTAGCACTTCTCGTCTTTTTCGGTAGAAAAATGTATGGCTTCAATTAGCTCTATTCCTTCCGGCAATACAAATTTTGTACCTTCAGGATCTTCGGTACTGCGACTCCAGCCTTTAAAATAATCTATGTCAGGATCTGAATTCTCATCAATATCTACATCTGCATCCTTCTTGCTACAGGCGGCAATTGCTAAAATAGTAATAAGTATTGCCGGTAATGTTAAACGTTTTAATACAATCATAATTTTTTAGGTCAAAAATATTAGCTCTAAGGAACTTGATCATAAGATGGCGACATACTACGTGTTTTTTACAATAAACAACAATAGATTGAAGACGAATCAAGAAAGCAACAATGCTCTGTACTGCTATAAACTCTTATATGGCTTTAGTCAAAATTTCATAGTCTGGTAACTCAAGTTAAACACCCCTGCCGGAATGTTTCAAGGAAAACTTGAGCCTGGGTTAGCAAAAAAATCTCGGCCTGTGTACCACTATTTCTTTGTCGAACCTCCAGAAATCATCCGGCAACACCAAAAAACTTCCCCAAAGAAGATTTTCGATTTCAAATTGAAAGGGATAGAAAATAGTACAGCCTTGCTATTTATCGAAATGCAATTGAAAGTGATATAACCAAAACAGGGACTACCGCAGCGGTATGATCCTCTTTTTTGTTTTGACAATACGTCGTTTGTCGATGAATATCTACATAAGTGTATCTATACAGGTCTTATGTCTATCATCCTTGAGACCTAATGTTTTAGCTGGGATTTTTGTAATCAAATTAAATTATAAATGCATATGAATAAGAGTTTACTCGTTGCAGCACTATTACTATTATTGGTGGCCTGCAAAAAAAACCAGGCACCCAACGTGCCTATGGCTCAGCCGCTAAAAAAGGAGCATGGTGCCGCCCTTGGTAATCCGGTCACAAAGGTAATTGGCCCCGCTGGCGGGTCGATATCATCTGCCGATGGAAATATAAGCATAGAAATTCCTGCTGGTACTGTTACCGGCGACACCCCTTTCAGTATTCAGCCCATTGAAAAAACCCTTGATCAGTCTACAGGTACAGCTTTTCGTCTGGGTCCTGAAAATATCACATTTCAAAAGGATTTAAAAATAACCTTTAAGTACAGCGATGAGGATCTGGAAGGATCCGCAGAGGATTATCTTTACCTGACCTATCAGGATAAGGAAGGTCATTTCTACCGTCAAATGAAAACAGATATCGATAAGGCAAACAAAACCCTTTTCGTCAATACCAGACATTTCAGCGACTGGTACATCGAACGGGTTTTCACTGTAGCTGCCAATCGAATGAAACTTTCTGCAGGGCAGCAAGCGGATATTTTATTGTTTTATAATGACACTGACCCTTATGGGCAAGTGGTTGTTTCCAATGAAAAAATCAAAGACGAAACCTGGTTTATAAATGGTCCTGGAACAGTTACCAAAACGGTTAATAATAAATCATTTAATTTAGTGGGGGCTACATATAAAGCTCCTGCCAGTATTGTTTCTCCAACAACGGTAGCCGTCGGTGCACAGATAAAGAACATGGTAGATAAACTTCATCCTGACCGTGTAGGTACCAGTGGACTTGTTATTGTACAGACACCAATTACACTGGTTCCAGAAGAATTTATCACCTGGGAATTTAACGGAGTAACCCATACGGGGGTATCAATGGATGCGGGATTTATAGGGTTCGTAACCAATATCCTTGGGGTGGGCAGCCAAGGAAATATTGCATTGACTGTAAATGCGAGTAAGGCTGGTACTTACGACTTGGGTAGTAATGCGGAACCGGATAAGTTTAATCTCACAGTGGGCCAAGCGAGCAGGCCTGATGTAATTTACAAAGGGGATTATTCTATCTGTAATGATCCGATACCCAAATATGGCAAAGGTAAAGTTGTTATTGAAAGTTATGGTTCTATAGGTGGTTTTATCAGTGGGAACTTTTCTGCAACAGTATATAATCCGGGCGATGGTTGCCAACCTCAGGGGAAATTGGTCAAAGGAAGTTTTAAACTGCGACGAAAGGTATAAGTTCTGCTATATAAGCATCAACGTTGAAGATTATAGAAAACAAACGACTGAACTAGATCTAAATGGAGATCAAAAATTAATCTAGCAGTAAAGAGGGCAATTTTTAAATAGAAAATTGCCCTCTTTTTTTACTTTTAATCCGTTAAAACTACATGACGGAAGTTACGACATTTAGCCATGGATGTAAACGGAGATTGGTATATACGCCAGTCATATTATCTAAGTCATTTTCACATAATAAAAATGCAGCCGTGTTAGCTTGATTTTGCTTTAACTGGTATTTCAAATTCAAACATTCAGGGAAAACTGTATCCTCAATGAGTTTACTATTGATAATCAGCAGCTGCATTTGAAACAAAGGACGGAGAATACATATAATTTCTCCTGACCAATCTAATTTAATTCTCTATTTCTAGTAATAATTTTGTTCTCTATGGGAATAGAGATCGTCCTATTCTTACAGATTTTTGCTGAAATCACCCTAAAGAAAACTTCATATTAAATCAAAGAAGGTAACTTTTAGCATGAGAATACCAAATAAAAAAGCCGGCTACCCATTGAAATGGAAGCCGGCAACTTTAATAAGATTATTGATCTAGAAAGCGTATTTCACTCCAATACCGCCGTTTTCTGCAACAAAAGCGCCGCCTTTGATATCGAAAGAGGGCATCCAATCAGCACTTATCGCAATTGGGAGTTGTTTAATCTTATATTCAAGGCCTACTACTCCGGAAACGCCATAATAACTTTTCGAGGTTTTAATTCCATAAAGCCCCAGGTCATAACTGCTTTTATAAGAAAAGTGACCAAAATATGCTCCGGCACCCGCGTACCAGTTGAAACCATCAGCACCAGGAATTTGTCTTTCATATTCATAAAGGGCAGAGAATGCCAAATCATTTCCGATGCCCTGATAACCTTTATATCTGATGATTGCTTCTAAAGCCTGATGCGGCTTTAGAAAATATTTTCCGGTTATTGAAATGCCCCATAAGAATTTAATACCAATAGCTGCCTTATAGGGATTATCAATTTGAGTTTCAGATTTAGCTGTAGATTTACTAGATGGTAGTTGAGATTTGTTATGATCCTCAACTTTTGTATTGGATAATTCAGTTTTGGTTTCGGCATTTACATTGTTGGCAGATGTATTTTGAACATTGCCCTGGTTAGTAACGGGTTTAGGTGTAACAGTCGTTGTTGTCTTTTTGATCACCTTTTTTTTAACTTGGGCATTTGCAAGGCTTACTATAAAAATACTTATTACGATTAAAAGAAATTTGTTTGTTTTCATTAATATTTAGTTTTTGATTGTTTTACAAATTCGCATTGACATCCAGGCTGACCTCTATTTCATTTTTAATTTTCTCGTTTGCCGGAAGGCCAGGATCGGAAGCGTAAGTCATTCCCCACTTTGTCCTGTCAAACTTAAAAGTCGTTAGGACATGAATTGCTGCTGCAGATAATTCTATCTTAGCCGGGATATTCAGTGGCAAGGATTTACCCAAAATCATGAGATCGCCCTGGATCAGATAATTATTTCCCTGGGCATCTGTTTTGGACAGTTTCTCCGCATTTTTTACTGAATAGGTAACATTTGGATACTTCAGCATATTGAAGAAAACATCCGACTGAAGATGTTCTGTTAACTGTTCTTTTTGTGCCGGAGTCAATTGATTGGTAATAAGGATAGTAGAAAGCGGTATCTTTATCTCTCCCGCACCAATCCGCTCATTTTTAACGGTAAAACCAGAACCATGCACCTCTATGGTACCAGAGTTAAAATAATCATTTTCTAAAAACCCTTTAAAGGATGCCCTGGATCCTGCCTCGAGACTATAGCTTTCAGCTTTTTCTTTTTTACAGGCAAACAGCAGACACAGACAGTAAAGCAGTGTGATAATGTTGATTTTTTTCATGTTTTTTTTAAATATTTTTCTTTCGAAATTCGCCTGCCTCTCCTTGGGTATCAAAGAAAGTCGACGAATTACTTCAAATCATGGACAGATGATTTGAATTTATAGTCGGCCGAGTGACCTTTAGAACGCTATTTAGGATAATGAATAATACCAGGTATTATACACGCTTCTTTCAACACAGATTAAAATTATATTTGTATATGAATCTTTCAAAAATCCAGCATTCCTATGGGCGTTTATTCGTACATCTTATGTTCTGGATGGTTTGTATAATATGGTTAACTTCTATTAATGGGGTAGGAATGCCGAGTTATACAATTACACTTACCGCTGTACTGATGCTGCTTCCTGTCCATCTAATTTATTTCTACACGCTGAGATATTTAGTAATTGAGAAATATCTGGACAGCCGAAGGTTTCTCATGTTGGGATTTTCTTTTTTGCTAACTAGTTTATTTTGTCTTTGTTTATATAGAACAATTGAAATATTATTCTCAGATCCTTTTCTGTTTAACAATATCAAGAAGCTAAAGCCTGATTTCTGGTGGTCGAAACTGGATGGCAGCTTTTCGGAGCAATTTTTTAACCTCCGATATATGATGCATGCGCTCGAACAGAGCAATACAGTAGTTTGGATCTGTCTAATGATCAGTTTTTTCAAAATGTGGTATGAAAGGAAGCAGGCTGCCCTGCAAGCTGAACTCAACTTTCTTAAGGGACAGATTCATCCGCATTTTCTCTTCAATACTTTGAATAATTTATATGCCCATACGTTAAGCCAGTCTCCCAAATCCCCGGTTATTGTACTTGGGCTATCGAATATTTTGAGATATATGCTTTATGAATGCAATTCAGACCTGGTTCCCCTAAAAAGGGATATAGAAATCCTGAAAAGTTATATTACCTTAGAGAAAATAAGGTATGAAGAACGTCTGGATCTAAACCTTGTTATCAAAGGACAGATTGGCCATCAGCAAATCATTCCACTCCTGATGCTTCCTTTAGTCGAAAATGCATTTAAACATGGTGCAAGTGAAATGGTGCAGGATGCATGGATTAATGTAGATCTTGAGGTGTCTGAACATCGGTTAAAGTTCAAGGTATCCAATAGCAAACCATCTGAACCCGTTTCATCCAGCAAAAGTCATTTTGGAAAAATTGGACTGACAAATGTAAGATCGAGGCTGGAACTCCTTTACAAGAATGCCCACAGTTTTACCACCTATGATGAAGGGGATATGTTTGTGGCCATTCTTGAGGTTAATTTGAAAAGCAGTAACCGATAAAAAGGTCCCAATATTTATGAAAAATGCCCTTTATCGTGAACCCCATTCCCAAAGACCATACTGGATTTTTTTTGAAACCAGATGCCCCGATTGTTTTAAGGATATCAAAATTTGTCCCCTATGATGGCTTTCATGGGAAATAATGTAAGCCAAAAAGGCTATAGGATGTGGTTTAAATCCCTTGATTTTTTTTTCTTCAAATCCATTTTGCAACAATGAAGAAATTGCAGCGGTACTATTTATTAACGCTTCTATCAGCAACTGCTTGGTAATCGTCCCTTTCTCAACTCTGTCTGTCTCTTATACACATCTGACGCTGCCGACGATCGAGCCATAGTGTAGATGTGGGTGGTGGGGGGGGGTGTGTGTGGGGGGGGGGGGGGGGGGGGGGGGGGGGGGGGGGGGGGGGGGGG
>NZ_JAELTN010000068.1 GCF_016428855.1 Pedobacter sp. ASV28 | reverse complement strand
GGGCATTACCAATTGTTACACCGAAACCGGGCTCTAAAGGACGAAATTCAAATTGACCATCGAAATCGGTTGATTTCTGCATGATTACCTTATCGGGTTTCTGAAATGCTAAAATTGCCATTTATAATGTTTTTAGATCGTTTATTAATGTTGTGTAACGTAAAAAGTTAAAGCCCAATAGGGCTTTAACCATTATGATTACTTAGAGTATAACTCTACTATAAGGTTTTCTTTAATGTTTTCAGGTATCTCATCGCGATTAGGGTATGATAAAAATTTACCAGATAATTCGCGTGCATTCCAATCTAACCAAGAAAACTTGTTGATTGATCTACCTGCAACAGAGTTAGTAATGGCTTCAAGAGATTTTGATTTCTCTCTTACTGCAACTACATCACCAGCTCTTAATTGATATGATGGAATATTAACCACCTCACCATTTACAGTTACATGCTTGTGGCTAACCAATTGACGTGCACCTGAACGGGTTGGGGCAATACCTAGTCTATATACAGTGTTATCTAAACGTGCTTCTAATAATTGTAATAAATTATCACCGGTAATACCTTGACGTGATGAAGCTTTAGTGAACAGGTTACGGAATTGTTTTTCTAACACACCATAAGTGTATTTTACTTTTTGTTTTTCCATTAACTGTACTGCGTATTCAGATTGTTTTCCTCTTCTTTTCGAAGCGCCATGTTGGCCTGGAGGATAATTTTTTCTATCTAATACCTTGTCAGGGCCAAAAATAGGCTCTCTGAATTTACGGGCGATTTTGGACTTTGGTCCGGTATATCTTGCCATTTTTTTTTGATTTTAAAGTATCTTACAACCTGAAGCTGCAGACTCTTAGCTTTAAAAATTAATTGATTAAACTCTTCTTTTCTTAGGAGGACGACATCCATTGTGTGGAAGTGGGGTAATATCTTTAATAGACAATACTTCCAGTCCTGCAACTTGCAAAGTTCTGATTGCAGATTCACGACCTGAACCAGGACCTTTAACAAAAACCTCAACTTTACGTAAACCTAAATCAAAAGCTACTTTACCGCAATCAGATGCAGCTTGTCCAGCAGCATATGGGGTGTTCTTTTTAGAACCTTTGAAACCCATTTTACCAGCAGACGACCATGAAATAGTTTGACCGTTGTTATTTGTTAAAGTAACAATGATGTTGTTGAACGTAGCGTTGATATGCGCCTGACCAACAGACTCTATGACAACAATACGTTTTTTGGTAACTTTTTTACTCTTAGCCATGTTATTTTTTAACGATTTATGATTTACGAACTTGAATTAACACAGTAATCCCCCACCGTAAATCTGTAATCTAAAATTGATTATTTAGATGCCTTTTTCTTGTTAGCAACTGTTTTTCTCTTTCCTTTACGGGTACGAGAGTTGTTTTTAGTACGTTGACCACGAACAGGTAATCCTTTTCTATGACGCAAACCACGGTAACATCCAATATCCATTAAACGTTTAATGTTCAATTGAACCTCAGAACGCAAAGCACCTTCTACTTTAATGCTATCGTTAATAATGGTACGAATAGCCGACAACTCATCGTCAGACCAGTCTTGTACTTTTTTGTTGAAATCGATTCCTGCTTGCGTCAAAATGCTCTGAGCAGTAGATTTACCTACACCATAGATATAAGTTAAACCAATTTCACCTCTTTTGTTTCTTGGTAAATCTATACCTGAAATCCTTGCCATATTTGTGTTTGTTTTTTAAATGAACGACCGAACGGCGGGCCACCGTTGTGCGGGAATCGTTCCAATGTTTTTAATTATCCCTGACGTTGTTTGTATTTAGGATTTTTCTTGTTAATCACGTAAAGCTTTCCTTTACGGCGAATAATCTTACAATCAACGCTACGCTTTTTAATTGATGATCTAACTTTCATTTTATTTGTATCTATAAGTGATTCTGCCTTTTGTTAAATCATAAGGCGACATCTCTAGTTTAACTTTATCCCCAGGTAAAATTTTGATGTAGTGCATCCTCATCTTACCAGAAATATGTGCAATAATCTCATGGCCATTTTCAAGTTCCACCCTAAACATGGCATTCGATAATGCTTCTCTTATTACTCCGTCTTGTTCAATTGAGGCTTGTTTAGCCATATTCTATTGATTTTTACTTAATTAGCTGCTATTAAACAGGGTTGCAAAATTAAATATTTTTTTTCAAATATTTAACTTTTTTCTTTTAAAACTTCTTCTATCAACGAAAAAGTACTCAAAACGTCTGCTTTCCCTTTTTTAATGGCCACAGTATGTTCAAAATGTGCAGATGGTTTGTTGTCCTTTGTGGTTACGGTCCAACCATCCGACCAAAATTTGACGGCAGCAGTACCCGCATTAATCATAGGTTCAATAGCCAATACCATCCCTTCTTCCAGTTTGATCCCACTTCCACGTTTCCCATAATTTGGAACTTCGGGTTTTTCATGGAGCTTTACACCTACCCCATGTCCTACCAGCTCTCTTACTACACCAAAATCATTCTGCTCTGCATGATATTGAACAGCATAAGCAATATCGCCTATTCGCATACCTACAACAGCTTTTTCAATAGCAAGGGTTAAGCATTCTTGCGTAACCTTGGTCAGCTTTTTCTGTTCTTCACTTGTCTCACCTATAGAAAAAGTATAGGCCGAATCTCCAAAGTAATTGTTTTTGATTACCCCACAATCTACAGAGATCAGGTCTCCTTCTTTAATGACATAATCATTTGGAAAACCATGAACTACCTGTTCATTTGGTGAAATGCACAATGAATTTGGGAAACCACCATAATTAAGAAAAGCTGGCACAGCTCCATGATCTTTTATGAATTCATATGCCAGCTTATCTAATGCTATAGTGGTAATACCGGGTTTAATCACCTTGGCAACCTCTGCCAAAGTTTTAGACACCAGTAAGGAACTTTCTCTAATTAACTCTATCTCTTCCTGAGATTTGTAATAGATCTTAGACATGTAATATTATAATGCAGCTCCGCTTGTACTGGTTGCAGCAGGTATTCCTGTACGACCTGTTACCCTACCTGTCTTCATTAACCCATCATAATGACGCATTAATAAATAGCTTTCTACTTGTTGCAGCGTATCTAATACCACACCAACCAAGATCAACAATGAAGTTCCCCCAAAGAAATGCGCAAACTCTTGTTGAATACCAAGTTTTACAGCAAACGAAGGTAAGATGGCGATGATGGCTAAGAACAACGATCCTGGGAAGGTGATCTTAGAAATTACATCATCAATAAAGGAAGATGTTGCCAATCCAGGTTTAACACCCGGGATAAAACCTCCATTTTTCTTCATATCATCCGACATTTGCGTAGGATTTACCGTAATTGCTGTATAAAAGAAGGTAAAGGCAATAATTAGAAAAGCAAACGTTAAACTATAAGTTAACGAAGTAATATCTGAATATTGATGTAACCAGCTTTCTTGCAGCGATGGGAATAATCCGATCAAGGCACTTGGCACAAACATCAATGCCTGAGCAAAAATGATAGGCATTACACCTGCTGCATTCACCTTTAAAGGAATGTATTGTCTTACTCCTCCTACTTGCTTATTGCCTACAATTCTTTTTGCATATTGAACAGGCACTTTACGTACACCTTGCACAATAAGAATAGTAAACATGATCACTGCATATAAGGCTACGATCTCCAATACCAATCTGATCAATCCACCATCATTTCCTGCAAAAACAGAACTTACCTCTTGCTGAATAGCCATTGGTAAGCGGGCAATAATTCCCACCATGATGATCAAGGATGTACCATTACCGATACCTTTATCCGTAATTTTCTCTCCCAACCACATTACAAACAAAGTACCTGCAGTTAAAACAAAGCCTGCCAAAATATAGAACAATGAATGGTCTATGATAATGGCCTCTGGAGTAACCTGAGTTTTCACATAACCAACGGCCTGAACCGCTGTAATAGCTACAGTCAGGTAACGCGTATACTGTGTAAGTTTTTTTCTACCGCTTTCACCTTCTTTCTGCATTTTTTGGAAAGTAGGTACTGCAATCCCCAACAACTGAACAACGATAGACGCCGAAATGTAAGGCATAACTCCTAACGCTACGATAGAAACTTTAGAAAAAGCTCCCCCAGCAAACATATCTAACAGTCCCAAGATACCGCTTTTTTCGGTGTGCGTTAATTGAGCAGGATCTACACCTGGTAGCACCACTTGACAAACGAGCCTGTAGATAACAAGAATCATGAGCGTAAATAATATACGCCCTTTTAATTCTTCAATTTTCCAAATATTACTTAAAGTAGTAAATAGCTTCTTCATTAATTACAATTTTACGATTGAGCCTCCAGCAGCTTCAATAGCTTTTTGTGCAGTTGCAGAAAAAGCATGAGCTGTAACTTCTAATTTAGCTTTAACTTCTCCACGACCAAGGATTTTTACCAAGTCATTTTTAGAAGCTAAACCATGCTCTTGCAATGTAGCAAAATTTATAGTAGTTAAACTAAATTTTTCTGCTAATCCTTGTAATACATCTAAGTTTACGCCAACATACTCTGTACGGTTAATTGGTTTGAAACCAACTTTAGGCACACGACGTTGCAAAGGCATTTGACCACCTTCAAAACCAATTTTGGTTGAGTGACCCGAACGTGAACCAGCTCCCTTATGACCACGAGTAGATGTACCACCACGACCAGAACCTTGACCACGACCAATTCTTTTGCTACTTTTTACAGAACCTTTTGCAGGTTTTAAATTACTTAAGTTCATTTTTTGATAAAACTTGTTGTGTTGCCCTTCGCTTTCACTAATCAGGGTCAACGATAAATAAATAAAGATCTGTTGGCCTAAAAAAACCAACAGATCTTAATAATTAAATAGTCTCTAGAGCTACTAAGTGATTAACTTTTCTTACCATCCCAATAATGGCAGCGTTGGCCTCCACTTCTACACTTTGGTTAACTTTAGTTAAGCCCAAAGCTTTCATTGTTCTTTTTTGGCGTTCGCTTCTATCGATAATGCTTTTTATTTGGGTAATTTTAATTTTAGCCATGATATTATCCGTTAAAAACTTTGTTTAAATCTACACCACGGTTTTGGGCTACAGTATAGGCATCACGCATTTTCGTTAATGCATCTACTGTTGCTTTTACCACGTTGTGTGGATTTGATGAACCTTTTGATTTTGCTAATACGTTATGGATACCAGCACTCTCTAATACAGCACGCATCGCACCACCGGCAATTACACCAGTACCTACTGCTGCAGGTTTGATTAAAACAAAACCACCAGAAAACTTACCGATTTGTTCATGTGGTACGGTGCCATTTAAAATAGGAACTTTTACCAAGTTCTTTTTAGCATCGTCTACACCTTTAGCAATAGCTTCTGTTACCTCTTTCGCTTTACCCAAACCATAACCAACAACGCCGTTCTCATCACCTACAACTACGATAGCTGAAAAACTGAAAGTACGACCACCTTTGGTTACTTTAGCAACACGTTGGATGCTAACTAAACGATCTTTTAACTCAATCTCGCTAGTTTTTACTCTTTTTATATTGATAGTTGACATTTTATCTTATTTAATGATTAAAATACTAGACCACCTTCGCGGGCACCATCTGCCAACGATTTAACACGACCATGGTACAAGTAACCATTCCTGTCGAAAACAACTTCTTTAACACCAGCGGCAATTGCTTTTTCGGCAACTAGTTTACCTACTGCTACTGATTGCTCAGATTTGTTTCCTGTAGCATTGAAATCTTTAGATAAAGATGATGCTGCAACTATTGTCTTACCAGTTTCATCGTTGATGATTTGAGCATAAATACCTTTATTGCTTCTATAAACTGATAAACGTGGACGGTTTTCAGATCCAGTAAGTCTTTTTCTGATACCTTTTTTAATACGCTCTCTGCGTGATAATTTTTTTCCTGCCATTTTAATTATTTTTTAGAAGCTGATTTACCTGCTTTTCTTCTTAACACTTCACCAACAAACTTGATACCTTTACCTTTGTAAGGTTCTGGAGCACGTAACGAGCGGATTTTAGCTGCTACTTGACCGATCAATTGTTTATCAATACTTTCTAAAATGATTTTAGGAGTTTGACCTTTCTCTGATAAGGTAGTCACCTTAATTTCTTGTGGCAACTGGAAAACATAATGGTGGGAATAACCTAGAACCAGGTCCAAAGTATTACCTTGGTTGCTGGCACGGTAACCCACACCTACTAACTCTTGTTCTAATTTATAGCCTTCTGTTACGCCAATAACCATATTATTGATTAAAGAACGATACAAACCATGTAAAGCTCTATGTCTTTTCTGATCTGTTGGACGGCTTACCGTTAATACGCCATCTTCTTGCGAAACAGTGATATCTGAATCTACTAATTGGGTTAATTCGCCTTTAGGGCCTTTAACCGTTACCAAGTTATTTTTAGCTATGGTAATGGTAACACCTGCAGGTACATTAATCGGGTTTTTTCCTATTCTTGACATTGTACTGATCTCCTTTAATTAATAAACGTGACACAATACCTCACCGCCAATGTTCAATTTGGCTGCTTCTTTATCAGTCATTACACCTTTAGAAGTAGATAAGATTGCGATACCTAAACCATTTAATACTCTTGGCATATTGTCAACGCCTGCATATTGTCTCAAACCTGGTTTACTGATACGGGTTAAAGTACGGATTGCAGGAATCTTAGTGATCGCGTTATATTTCAAAGCGATTTTAATGATACCTTGAGCTGTAGTGTCTTCAAACTTGTAGTTTGCAATGTAACCTTTGTCGAAAAGAACCTTAGTGATTTCTTTTTTAAGGTTAGAAGCGGGAATTTCTACAATTCTGTGATTTGCTTTAATAGCATTTCTTAATCTTGTAAGATAATCCGCTATTGGATCTGTATTCATTGTTATTGATTTGTGATAATGGTTTCCGCCGGCTACCTCACCCTTGGACCTTTTATCGGTTAAAATTCTAATTGTTGTTATATACTAATGAGCTATAAGCTGTAAGGGCTGCAAAAATACAACTTACAACTTATAACTCAAAAAATATAACTTCTTTATTACCAGCTCGCTTTTCTAACGCCAGGAATTTTTCCTGCCAAAGCCATATCGCGGAATAATACCCTTGATATACCGAAAGTACGCATATATCCACGAGGGCGACCAGTTAACTTGCAACGGTTGTGCAAACGCACAGCTGAAGAGTTTTTTGGTAATTTATCTAATCCAGCGAAATCACCAGCTGCTTTTAGTTCAGCACGCTTTTCTGCATACTTAGCAACCAATTTTTGGCGCTTAATTTCGCGAGCTTTTACACCTTCTTTTGCCATTATTGCTCTGTTTTTTGATTTTTAAATGGTAATCCAAATTGTTTTAAAAGTTCCAATGCCTCAACATCAGTAGTAGCAGTAGTTACAAATGTAATGTCCATACCTAAAATCTTGCTGATTTTATCGATGTTGATCTCAGGGAAGATGATCTGTTCGGTAATACCTAAAGTATAGTTACCTTTTCCATCAAATCCTTTGTCATTGATACCTTTGAAATCACGGATACGCGGCAAAGCTACGGAAATTAATCGATCTAAGAACTCATACATATTATTATCACGTAAAGTTACTCTTACACCAACTGGCATACCTTTACGCAATTTAAAGTTTGAGATATCTTTCTTAGATTTTGCGCCTACAGCTTGCTGACCTGCAATGGTGCTCATCTCAAGGATAGAACTGTCCATTACTTTTTTATCTGTTACAGAGAAACGTCCAACACCTTGGTTGATGGCGATCTTCTGTAATTTAGGAACCTGCATTACGCTTTTGTAATTGAACTTATCTTTAAGTGCAGTTACAATTTCCTCTTTGTATTTACTTTTTAATCTTGGTACGTATGCCATTATTTGATTTCCTCCCCTGAAATTTTAGCAACTCTCACTAATTTTCCGTCGGCGTTTAACTTACGGCCAACACGAGTAGTCTTACCAGATTTTGGATCAACCAACTGTACGTTTGAAATATGAAGAGCAGCCTCTTTTTTAATTATACCACCATTAGGTGTAGCAGCACTTGGCTTAGTGTGTTTTGATACGAGGTTTACCCCTTCTACCACCACTCTATTTTTAGCCACAAGAACTTCTTGTACTTTACCTTGCTGCCCTTTTGAATCTCCAGCGATAACTTTTACCAAGTCACCTTTACGGATTTTCAATTTTGCTGGTTTGTTAACTTTGTTTCCCATTTTATAATACCTCCGGTGCTAATGATACAATTTTCATGAATTGTTTTTCACGCAGTTCTCTCGCAACCGGGCCAAAAATACGTGTACCACGTGGCTCATCTTGTGCATTTAACAATACTGCTGCATTGTCGTCAAAACGGATATAAGAACCATCCTTACGTCTGATCTCTTTTTTAGTTCTAACTACAACTGCTTTAGAAACAGTTCCTTTTTTTATGTTACCAGATGGCAATGCGCTTTTCACAGTCACTACAACTTTGTCACCAATCGAAGCATATCTTTTGCCGGTTCCACCAAGTACACGGATAACCAATACTTGTTTTGCGCCGCTATTATCGGCTACGTTTAATCTTGATTCCTGTTGTACCATCTTATTTAGCTCTTTCTAAAATTTGTACCAATCTCCAGTTCTTGTTTTTACTCAGCGGACGAGTTTCCATAATCAATACGGTATCACCTACACCGCATTCATTTTTTTCGTCATGAGCCATAAATTTGGTAGTTTTCTTTACGAACTTACCATAAATCGGGTGTTTCACTTTACGCTCCACCGCAACTACAACAGACTTATCCATTTTGTTGCTTACTACCAACCCGGTTCTTGTTTTTCTTAATTGTCTTTCCATTTCGACTCTAAAGTTATTTAGTTTCAGTAGCTGACTGAGCTTTTAGCTGAGTCAATTCAGTGTTTAATCGGGCTATACCTTTTCTTACCGCTTTGATACGGTTAGGATTCTCGATAGCCGAAATTGTATGCGCAAATTTTAACTTAACTAAATTTTGTTTTTCCTCTGCAATTTTAGCTACTAATTCTTCTTGTGAAAGCCCTTTGATTTCTGAGTTTTTCATTTTACTTAATTTTATGTGATGGGTCTAGCGGTTATAATAACAAGTTACTTACAACATTGATCCCATTACTCCTTTTTATGCTTCTACGTAATCTCTACGTACTACAAATTTTGTTTGAACAGGTAATTTCTGAGCAGCAAGTCTTAATGCTTCTTTGGCTATTTCCAAAGGTACACCCTCTGCTTCAAAAAGGATACGTCCAGGTCTAACAACGGCTACCCAATATTCAGGGGCACCCTTACCTTTACCCATACGTACTTCAGCTGGTTTCTTAGTTACCGGTTTATCTGGAAAAATTCTGATCCAAACTTGACCTTCACGTTTCATGAAACGAGTTACCGCAATACGGGCTGCCTCTATCTGGCGACTTGTGATCCAAGTAGCTTCTAAAGATTTTATTCCAAAAGATCCGAATGACAATTCAGCACCACGAGTGGCTAAACCTTTCATTCTGCCTTTTTGCATCTTTCTGAACTTGGTTCTTTTTGGCTGTAACATTTTATTTAAATATTATCGTTGAACGATTTGTTAACTATTTGCGTGGACCTCTATTGGCACCACCGCCTCTATTATCTCTTCCGCCTTGACCTGGACGACCTCCACCGCGTTTGTCGTTGTTCCTTCTGTCTCCGCCTCTGTTGTCTCTGCCACCATCACGGCCACCGAAGTTGCCTTCTGGTCTGCCACCTTTGCCTGGAGCATTGTTGGCTGCACCGATGTTAGGGGAAAGATCACGTTTACCGTAAACTTCGCCTTTACAGATCCATACTTTAATACCTATTTTACCATAAGTAGTCAAAGCTTCAGCTAAAGCATAGTCGATATCGGCACGGAAAGTATGCAAAGGAATTCTTCCTTCTTTATACTGCTCGCTACGCGCCATCTCGGCGCCGCCTAAACGACCTGAAGTCATGATCTTGATACCTTCTGCACCCATACGCATAGTTGATGCGATAGATGATTTCATGGCTCTACGGAAAGAGATCCTAGCTTCTAACTGTTTTGCAACACCTTCTGCAACTAATTGTGCATCAAGCTCTGGACGTTTAATTTCGAAGATGTTAATTTGAATTTCCTTTTTAGTTAATTTCTTTAACTCTTCTTTAATTTTGTCTACTTCTTGACCTGCTTTACCAATTACAATTCCCGGACGTGCTGTATGGATAGTTACCGTGATACGTTTTAACGTACGTTCGATTACTACTTTTGAAACACCGCCTTTTGCAATACGAGCAGAAAGGTATTTCCTTATTTTTTCGTCCTCAACTAATTTATCAGCATAGTTGTTGCCACCGAACCAGTTAGAATCCCAACCTCTGATGATTCCTAACCTGTTACCTATTGGATGTGCTTTTTGTCCCATTTCTGTTAATTAGTTTGAGTTTCAACGTTTTTACTATCTACTACTATGGTAACGTGGTTCGAACGTTTACGAATTCTATAACCACGACCTTGAGGAGCCGGTCTTAATCTTTTTAACTGACGACCACCGCCTACCATTATCGTTTTCACGTATAATTGGCTTTCTTCAGGGCGAGAACCACCATTTTTATTTTCCCAATTGTTGATTGCTGACAACAAAAGCTTCTCTACTCTTTCTGCTGCATCTTTATTGGTGAATTTCAAAATGTGTAATGCTTTCTCAACACGCTCACCTCTGATCAGATCCACAACCAAACGCATCTTACGTGGTGAGGTTGGACAATTGTTTAATTTCGCTACTGCTTCCATCTCTTAATTATTTTTTCTTTTCAGAGTGACCCCTAAATGTTCTAGTTGGAGCGAACTCCCCTAATTTGTGGCCAACCATGTTTTCTGTTACGTATACAGGTATAAATTTATTGCCGTTATGTACTGCAAATGTGTGACCAACGAAATCTGGTGAGATCATTGATCTACGAGACCAAGTTTTGATCACAGACTTCTTGCCTGAATCATTCATAGAGACTACCTTTTTCTCTACGTTATGGTCAATATAAGGTCCTTTTTTTATCGAACGAGCCATTATTTCTTCCTTTTCTCTATGATGAAACGATTTGAGTATTTTTTAAGGGTACGGGTTTTGAAACCTTTAGAGTAAACCCCATTTCTTGAACGAGGCTGACCTCCAGATGAGCGACCCTCACCACCACCCATTGGGTGATCTACTGGGTTCATTGCTACCGGACGAGTTCTAGGACGACGACCGATCCAACGGCTACGACCTGCTTTACCCAATACTTCATTTGCATGATCAGAGTTAGAAACTGCACCAATGGTTGCTAAACAGGTTACCAAGATAGATCTTACCTCGCCTGATGGCATTTTAATGGTTGCGTATTTACCATCTCTAGCCGCAAGCTGTGCGTATGCACCTGCACTACGTGCCAATTGGGCACCTTTACCAGGATGAATTTCTAAATTGTGGATAATAGAACCCAACGGAATGTTAGCTAATTTTAAAGTATTACCTACTTCTGGAGTAGCTTTATCGCCCGAAAGCACTGTTTGTCCTACTTGCAATCCTTCTGGTGCAATAATGTAACGCTTCTCACCATCAACATAGTGCAATAATGCAATACGTGCGGTACGGTTAGGATCGTATTCTATAGTAGCTACAGTAGCAGGAATATCAAACTTATCACGTTTAAAATCAATTAAACGGTAAGATTTTTTGTGACCACCACCGATATAGCGCATAGTCATTTTACCTGTATTGTTACGACCTCCCGATTTCTTAGAAGATACAACCAATGATTTTTCGGGCTTGGTTGCTGTAATCTCCGTAAAGCTGGCACCTACTCTAAAGCGGGTTCCCGGAGTGACTGGTTTAAATTTTCTTAAGCCCATAGTTATAAATTATTCAATTTTGATATTAAATATTCGCGTAATAATCTATTGTTTCACCATCTTTCAAGGTTACAATAGCTTTTTTGTATTTAGGACTACGACCTGATACTAGACCACCTTTGGTATTTCTAGATTTAGCCTTTCCTTGTACTACCATTGTATTAAGGGCAACAATAGTTACACCATACATTTGCTCAATGGCAGACTTGATCTGCAACTTGTTAGCTTTGTGATCTACCTTAAAAGTAAAACGGTTAGCTTTTTCAGTTAATGCAGAAGCTTTTTCGGTTAATATTGGTTTTTGTAAGATTTCCATATTACTTGGCAAATGCCTCCTCCAAAGTTTTAAGCGAGTTAGCAGTCAACAAAAGCTTACCTGCGTTCAATACATCATATGTATTTAGATCGCCAGCTGTAATCACTTTAGTTTTCTGTATATTTCTGCTTGATAAATAAATATTGTTGTTTTGCTCTGGCAACACTAACAAGGTTTTTTCATTAGCCAAGTTTAGTGCATTTACCAAATTGATATAGTTTTTAGTTTTGATGCTGTCAAAATTAAAATCTTCCAAAACGACTACGTTGTTATCTTGCGCTTTATAAGCTAAAGCTGATTTACGAGCCAATGATTTCAATTTCTTGTTCAATTTAAAACTATAGTCTCTTGGTTGAGGACCAAAAACACGACCACCACCATTGAACAATGGAGATTTTATGCTTCCGGCACGAGCACCACCAGTACCTTTTTGCTTATATAATTTACGGGTAGAACCAGCAATTTCGTTACGTTGCTTAGATTTGTGAGTACCTTGACGTTGGTTAGCCAAATATTGTTTCACATCTAAATAAATCGCGTGGTCGTTTGGTGTTACACCAAATACCGACTCAGGAAGTTGCACCTTGGCACCTGTCTCTTTTCCTGAAATGTTTACTACTTTAACTTCCATCTGCTTACTTATCTAAGATTACGTAAGAACCTTTAGCTCCTGGTATGGAACCACTAACTACCACAAGGTTTTGCTCAGCATAAACTTTCAAAACTTGCAAGTTTTGAATTTTCACCCTGTCGCCACCGGTTCTTCCTGCCATACGCATTCCCTTGAATACGCGAGAAGGCCATGATGAAGCGCCCAATGAACCTGGAGCACGCATCCTGTTGTGCTGACCGTGGGTCTGACCACCAACACCGGCAAAACCATGACGTTTTACCACACCCTGAAAACCTTTACCTTTCGAAGTTCCCACAACATCAATATAGTCACCTTCATTAAAGATATCTACAGTTACGGTGTCACCCAAGCTTAAAGGAGCTTCAAACTCAGGGAATTCAACCAACTTACGTTTTGGGGTTGTGTTCGCTTTTGCGTAATGACCTTTAAGAGGTTGAGTTACGTTTTTCTCTTTGGCTTCATCATATCCCAATTGGATAGATGAATAACCGTCTTTTTCTTCGGTCTTAACTTGTGTTACCACACAAGGCCCAGCTTCGATAACCGTACAAGGAATATTTCTTCCTTCCGCATCGAAAATACTGGTCATTCCTACTTTTTTTCCAATAATTCCTGACATTTTCTAAATTAAATTAACACCCATCGAAGCAGTAGGGCTTCGTTCAAGGTGGATATACAATCCCCGCTAAGGGACGGCAAAGATAGACAAGAATTATTAATTTTCAAATAGTTAGCTAAAAAAAATTTAGCTATTTGCAGACTTAGGTTTAAAGCGAGCAAAAGCGAATACCGCTTTGACCAGTATAGATTGGCAAAAACCATTAAAAAACTGGTTTTTAACACCTTACAAAATCACGTAAATATCTAATAGACGATCTAAAAATGAAACCATATAAACACACAGAGCATTTGATCTTATAAATAGTAAAGACAAATCTTCTAAACCTAGCCACTATACGCAAATTACAATGGCCATTAGGTATCTTATGAGATTTGAATTTTCGTAAAACTATGTATTTATGTGGCTGTGATTGTTATTGAGCGAAGTCTAAACAGCTTCTAAGACATGTTTTAGAAAAGTAATATCAGAAAGGCATATATCGCTTTTCGCTGTAGTTGCCAACTCTGTCGCCTCCTATTCGTTACAATAAGGTATGGCTTGCCCAAAAACATGGTAAAACACAGACTGCAATAAGCTGAACGACTAGTGAGCGAACCCACCGCTTAGGCTAACCATAATAATGGCAAGAACAATCAGGCCAATTACAACATATAGGTAGTCTTTTTCTATAAAGAAACTCACTACGGCCATAACCACTCTGGCAATAGGTGTAAAGATCAACATCAGAAGACCAAACTGGATCACAGCTGCCCCTTTAAAGCTAAGCACTTCGGCGAAAATGGAAGAGATGGAATGAAGCCCAATCTTATTAAAATCAAAAACGCCATAATCTACCTTTTCACCTGCATGGTCAACTAAATATATGAATGCTCCAAGCAGCACAATAGTCATAGACAAATATACCCCCGCCCTTAGCAAGTTACCTATTATAGATTGTATATCTTTATCTGTTATATTCTTTGAATTAGACATTAGAACCCTCCTGTTAAACCTTTATAGATCATCTGCACGGCCAAAATGGTAACCACCACGGCAAAAACGAGCTTTAACTTATCTGTCTTTGTTCTAACCAGCACCTTTGCGCCCACCGTTGCACCAATTAACACACCAATACATACCGGCATCGCAATTCCCGGATCTATCTGTCCACGATGCAAGTAAACCACGGCACTTGCCGCAGCGGTAACCCCCATCATGAAATTACTGGTGGTAGTAGACACTTTAAAAGGCAAGCGCATGATGTTATCCATGGCAATTACTTTTAATGCCCCGCTTCCAATACCCAATAATCCAGATAAAGTACCAGCAAACAACATCATAAAAAATCCACCCGCTACATTTTTTACCGCATAAGGGGTTTCTACACCTTGATTTGGATAGGAACCATTCAACCTGAAAAATTTTGCCCCCTTACTGCTGTAATCAATATTGGTATGATCGACCTTTTTCTTCAAAGTCATTAACGAAGAGAAAATTAAAATACAGCCAAATATAACAGCGACATAGCCCGCATTTAAATAAACTGCGATAACAGCGCCAAAGATCGCTCCCATAGTGGTAGCGATTTCTAAAAACATGCCTATGCGCATATTGGTCAGCCCCTCTTTTACATAAGCTGCCGCCGAACCCGTAGAAGTAGCAATTACCGATATAATGGAAGCCCCTATGGCATAATGTATATCCACCCCCAGGCCTAAGGTAAGCAAAGGAATAATAATCACTCCTCCTCCCAATCCGGTTAGAGAACCTAGGAAACCCGCTAAAAAAGCACCGATCAACACTACGATTGTAAATAACAAAACGGTCATGCCGGCAAATATAAGTCACTTGTTTCGGCTTTTTGAAATAATGTTCAATAAAAGAAATTCTATAGAATACTTAGAATTTATAGAGTTTAGGCAAGGTCCCTTTAAGGAAACCCATGACCAAGAGCACAGAAACCATCAAAGCCATACATATTAATATGTATGGCCCTAATATTTTATAATTATTTGTGTACAGCTTAATTAACCACATTTAGATGAACCGCAATCACTACAAGTCAAACAACCTTCCTGATAATGAAGATTGGTAGAATTACAACTCGAACATTTTTGTTTGTGAACCTCCGTACCATCAGGTATATAACGTTTCAAGGCTCTTGCCACCCCATTCTTCCAAGTATTGATCGCTTCGTCAAGCTGCAGACTTCCTATGAGATCTACCACCTTTTCTATGGGCATACCATGCCTAAGGGTGCTGGAAATCAGCTTGGCATAGTTCCAGTATTCAGGGTTAAACTTATGGGACAATCCTTCAATGGTTGTCTTGTATCCCCGCTGATTCTTAAATTGGAAATCGTACCTTGAACCACCATCAGCTTCTTTATTCTTAATGATCGAGCCCTGGGAAACCCACCTAGGAATTAAGATACCGTCATCATCATCTGATAGACCCGTAAAAATTTCATATGGCCGGCCATCAATCAGTCCAATAAATGCGATCCACTTATCTTTGTTATTCTGGAAACGCACCACATCTGCCTCCAGTACCTGAGGCCTAATGGTAGGAAAAGGTAGGCTTTCATTTTCTTTTACTTCTTCTTTTCCCTTATCATCCATCGCGATCAGCACACCCGACCGTGAGCCGTCCCGGTAAACGGTTACACCTTTACATCCAGCTTTCCAGGCTTCCATATATAATTCGCCCACCAATTCTTCAGAAACATCATTGGGCATATTTATAGTTACACTAATAGAATGGTCTACCCATTTTTGTATCGCCCCTTGCATCCTTACTTTTTCCAGGTAATCTACATCGTTCGAGGTTGCCTTATAGTACGGTGACTTTTTAATCAGTTCTTCCAATTCCTCCTGCGTATAGTTGTTGGTAATATCATACCCGTTGATCTCCATCCAATCTTTAAACTTGTGATGGAAAACGATGTATTCCTCCCACGAGTCTCCTATTTCATCTACAAAATCAACTCTTGCTTCCTTATCATTTGGATTCACTTTTCTACGCCTCTTATATACGGGCATAAACACAGGCTCTACCCCAGAGGTGGTTTGAGACATTAGGCTTGTGGTTCCCGTTGGGGCAATAGTTAACAGTGCAATATTCCTCCTGCCATATTCAGTCATGTCATAGTACAACTGCTCATCGGCCTCCTTTAGGCGCAGCATAAAAGGGTTGTCTTTTTCTCTTTCAGCATCATAAATGGAAAAAGCTCCTCTTTCTTTAGCCAATTGCACCGACGAACGATATGCTGCGATAGCCAGGTTTTTATGTACTTCTATAGAGAACACAGAACCCTCCTTGCTGCCATAGCGTAGGCCAAGGGCCGCCAACATATCTCCTTCTGCCGTAATGCCCACTCCAGTCCTTCTTCCTTCTTCAGCTTTTGTGCGAATATTCAACCAAAGGTTTTTTTCAGTCCTTTTTACCTCTTCTTCTTCCGGATCCTCGTTTATCTTGATCAGGATACCATCTATCTTTTCCAATTCCAGATCAATGATATCGTCCATCATACGTTGGGCAATGGCTACATGTTTGTTAAAAAGCACCCAATTGAAGGAAGCATCTTTGGTAAATGGCCGCTCTACATAAGAGAATAAATTGATCGCCAACAAACGACAAGAATCATAGGGACACAAAGGAATTTCGCCGCATGGATTGGTAGAAACTGTTTCATAACCCAGATCTGCATAACAATCTGGCAACGATTCCCTTATAATGGTGTCCCAGAACAATATGCCCGGCTCTGCCGATTTCCAAGCATTATGTACAATTTTCTTCCACAGCCTTTCGGCTTCTATTTCCTTAACAAACAAAGGTTCCTTACTATTAACCGGATACTGTTGCTTGAAAGAAGATGATGCTTCAACGGCCTCCATAAACCTGTCATTTATCCTTACCGAAACATTTGCGCCAGTCACTTTTCCCTGTTCCAATTTTGCATCTATAAAATCTTCTGCATCTGGATGCTGAATAGATACAGAGAGCATCAAAGCTCCCCTTCTGCCATCTTGGGCTACTTCCCTCGTAGAATTAGAAAAGCGCTCCATAAAAGGCACAATGCCCGTAGAGGTCAATGCTGAATTCTTAACCGGTGAACCCTTAGGTCGAATATGGGAAAGATCATGCCCCACACCTCCCCTACGTTTCATTAGCTGTACCTGTTCCTGGTCAATTTTCATAATCCCTCCATATGAATCGGACATGCCCGAATTACCGATCACAAAACAGTTTGACAGGGAAGCGATCTGAAAGGGATTTCCAATACCTGTCATTGGGCTACCTTGCGGAATAATGTATTTAAAATTCTTTATCAATTCAAAAATCTCGCTTTCGCTAAGCGGATTGGCATACTTTTGTTCTATCCTGTATATTTCCCTTGAAATACGCTTATGCATATCGTCAGGTGTTAATTCATAAAGTGCACCAAAGGAATCTTTTAGGGCGTATTTATTCACCCACACCCGAGCGGCCAAATCATCCCCTTTAAAATATTCAAGGCTGGCTTTATATGCTTCATCCTGACTATATACCTTCTGTTCCTGAGCTGTAATTGATTCCATATCTATAAAGTATTTCGTAAACTATCTTACCTCATCAAAACTACAAAAAAATAAAATTTAAAATTAAAATAATCAAAAAAAGTTAGCAAAAAATTAAAACTAAAATATTAATTATCAATAAATTAATGTTTTCAAAAAATAAAAAAGTTTACAAAAAAATTATTTCATGATTAAAAAAATAAAAATACAATTCGCATCAAACCATTAAGCGAGAGATGAGATCTGCACTTAACCGTCTACCATGTTCCAACCTGTTTTGGAAGAACGTTTTTGCCGCATCAAAATGGGCTTTATATCCATTCATATCTTCATATCCAATAATCGAAGCCCATTCATGAACGGCTGTATGAAATTCCAGGTCATCTGCCCTTATGGTTTTATCAAATAGAGCGGCATTAATCGTCTCTTCCAACAGCTCCTCATTTTTAAATAGATACTCTGCAATACCCAATCTCAGCTTAAAGGGCGGTGTTTGACAGATCAAGTGTCGATATGGATTTACCCTCATCTCATGCCAAGCACAAACCATACTCAATATGCTTAAATGAGAATTCGGCTTCCTTTGATGCGCCTTATCTGCCATACTAAAATCGTCCATAATCTTAGCATCGAGCAAAAGCAACTGATTGGCCTGATCAAATACAAAGTCCCGGGCCTTATAAATCTTTTCCCTGAACGCTTTTTCATTTTCCCCAATCATTAGTTTAAAGAGTTCACTTTCGGTTTTGGCATACTGTTTTATTTGTGCCCTTGCATAGGGGTTGAGAATGGCCAGGCCCGCATAAATATGAGCCTTATAACTGAATATACGCAATGTGGTAAGTACCTTAACATTATCGATGGCGCCAGCATATACCGCATTCTCCCATGGATAGAAACCTGCATTTTTCCATGCAGACCCCATACTTTCAAAGCCCATATGGGTTACTGCTTGGGTGTCCGCCACAATTTTGTCATGCTCGCGGTAATCTGCCATTTCGATAATGTTAGATTTTAGGGTCTGGTAAACGTCCATTATCTTCCCATATACTTCATCGCTAGCCCGGTGCCTGATTACCACAAGGGTCTGCCCATGGGTATTAAAACCCGGCCCGTGCAAAGAATGACAAGTAACAATATGTACATCTGAGGGCAGGTATTTCTCAAAAGCGGCTATTTCGGGATGCTTGACTGAAGTTTGACCAGCAACTACCGCTCCAAATTTAATCGACTTGGCAAATTGCGAAACGACCTCGTCAATCTTTTCAGCTTCTACACAGTAAATGATAAAATCAGACCTACGGGCTACTTCATTTCCATTTTCCAATACCACTACCCCTTGGCCAGAAAGTTCTTCACTCAAGGTCTGAAATCTCGTCGGGAGATCTGCTCCACAAACTTTATAACCTGCTTTTACAAATGTTAGGGCATAAAGCTTGCCCATATCACCTAAACCAATAATACCAATCCGCATTTTGCAAAGATATAGAGACAATAACCTAAAAAAATGACGCTTCTCAATTGATTTATTGATTAAACATCCTAACTTGAGCAAAGTTATTAGGGCAATAGGCTTTAAGACTGTTAATTTTAAACGGTTTTTTATTACCGACAATATTTTTTCACAATTACTGTTTTATTTATATAATGCTATTTTAGACATGAGAATACCTATACGTACTATTATTGCCACTTTATTGATTGGATTAAACGGCTTTTATGTAAGCGCCCAAGTCACCACAACTCAGGCTCCACAGGGTACGCCAATCACAAAATCATCGGCCTTTGATCGGGACACAGTAAAAAACACCGACCCTAGTTTAAACGGTCAATACCAGTTTATGCTTTCCCGTACACGCACTTCGCCAGATGGTTATAAAATGGTGGCCAGATATCGACTAGATCAACTTTGGAAAAGCGTTAATGATACACTACGTAAAGAAAGAGCCGAGAGAAAAGGGCTTCAGCAAAAGCTGATAGAACAAGAAAAAACAGTTAATTATTTGAAAACTGAAATTTCTGGAAAGGAAAGCTCTCTCAAGGAAAACACAAACAAGGTTAATGAAATCCGGTTTTTAGGCATCCCTTTTGAAAAAGGCACTTATAATATTATTGTCTGGAGTGTAATAGGCATTTTAGCTATTGCATTGGTTATCATAATCGCCAGGTCTGGAAAGAGTATCAGCGAAGCCAAGCATCGTAGTCAACTATACAACGAAATTTCTGATGAATATCAGGCTTATAAATCAAAGGCCGTTGAAAAAGAACGCAAGTTGGCCCGAGAATTACAGGATGAAAGAAATAAACTGGAAGAACTGATGAACAATAGAAAGTAGCTATTTATTTTTTCAATAGACTTTCCATCAAGACTTCGGCCACCTTTTTCCCTTTTTGTTTAATGTAGGGCCTTGGTGTATTGTCACCTACTTCATAGGTTAGGGCTTCTGCATTCAAAACTTTGCCTAACCAAGCTTTTGAAACATTACCACCATTACCAGATGGCTTAACCTCAGTTTTATTCGCTCCTTCAAAATCATGCAGCCCCTTAATCCAATCGTTAACCAAACCTGGGCTATTTGTGTCTGGTCTATACTCATTGGTATAAAGCACATCATTATAAGTGGAATGAAAATCCAGCGCAAAATAAACCTTCGCCTGCTGTCTAGCCACCTTGGCCAGCAAGTAATCTCTCACTGCCCTAGTCTCCGGCTGTTTAAATTCTATCCAGTCTCTATTTAAATCTACTGCGCCAAAACTATGTCTCCAATGCCCGGCATCCACACCATCTGGATTAATCATAGGAATGACCACAAGTTCATATTCTTTTACAAATTCTTTGGCCAAGGCCGTATTTCCCAGCAATGTTTCTACAAATTCGGTCATGGCCATATATCCTGATATTTCTGGTGGATGTTGTCGACTAAGCACCACCACGATCTTCTTCCCATCGCTTTTAGTCGAATTTAACGCAATAATTGGCTTTCCACCTATACTATAACCTATTACCTGCTTTTGCAATTCCCTACTCTTTACCAAAGCATCCATCCATTTATAAGATTGCCTAGATGAAATGATCTCTTGAGCTGCTATAGTGAGCGTGTCTTTTGTCAATTGTAGCTTAAAGGATGCCTGATCCTTTTCCTTATTGACATTAACCTCATTTATCGTTTGCCAAATTACCCCATCTGTACTTAGCTTCGGCTTGTACCTATGCTTGTCGTTGGGATAATTCAAATTGATATAGATATTCTTTTTATTATTTCCCCAAACCTTAAAAGCAAACCATGAACTGGAATTGATCGGTCTATTTTCTGCTTCTATGGTAATATTATAAGTACTATCATTCACTTTATTGAGCTGATTTAAACGGGCAGAAGGAAAATCATTGGTAAAAAATACGCCTTCTTTAGGGAAGGAAAATATTTTTTTCTCTTGCAGTTTAACTTTGATGGCTGTTGTATCCAACTTACCTATTTGGTGCGAGGATACTAAAGCCTCTTTTTTAACTGCACAAGATTGGAGTATAATTGCAAACAGCGCAAATAAGAGGTAGCATTTTTGAATTTTCATTCGTTTTCTATTTTTTAATTAATTACAGCCCGATGAATGTTTATTTATCTAAAAACAGACCATAATGATTTTTCATGTATTTGATAATGGCATCGGCAATCTTAGCTCCAGAGGCCTTACGTTCCGTAGCATTATTACGTAATCCAGATCCATTGGTTTCAAGTTGGATAGCCGACACTGTGCCTCCATTTCTCGATCCATAAGTTAAGGTACAATATCCCCCATTAAAATAATCATCATTATTAGGTTTAGGGTCTTGTTTACTCGGTACGGCTGGAACGCCTTCATTAGCTAACAAGGTACCAAAAGCATAATCACCTCTAATGAGTTGAGAAAAAGTAAATGACGAATTATTGGCAATATGTAAAATACTAGATGTTGCAGGAACACTATTTAAAATAGCATCGGAACTATTCAAATTCGTTTTAGAGACGATATAGCCCACTTCCACCCTTGGAATAGTATGTCCATGCCCATGCATATCTAAAAACAAACCTTTGCCTACATAATCGGTCACCATTTGCCTAGCATCCTTTAAAAAAGTATGGTATTCCTTCCATAAGGAATTAGCCAGCTCATTCTTATGATAAGCTTCTTCCAGCGCCCTATTAGGTTCCATACGAGACCTTGCTATTTCATTGATGATAACATGGGGACGAAGGCCAGTTTTTGCATATAGTGCATCTGAAATTGCCAGGGTAAGATCTGTCACATAAAGATCTCTAACTGTTACCGCATCTGGATGATCTCTTAATGGTATATTGGCCGTAAGTGTACCATCATGTGGCGAAGCCAAAATAATTGGAGATTTTAAATCACCAACGATAAATTTCACATAGTTATCCGTACCATACACCGTAGTATTTGGCTTATAAATATCACTTAATGGTTTTTTCTCCTCTTTCGGCTCTGTTTGATCACTTTTCTTACAAGAACAGATGACCAATACAATTAAGAAAAAGTATAAGTTAATTCTTTTCATCAGTATAAAACTTTATGCTTTTGATGGGCCCATCATTATGCTAGGCTAATTTTTCTTCTTATTTAATGATTCCTGCAGCGGTCCATTTATCTAACACTACGCCAACCACGTCTCCAACACCATAGGCAGGATCTTGATTTACATCACTGCCCCATTTATAACTGGAAGCTACGTTGGTGTCGTGCCTATAGCCCCTTATATGGGTATACTCGTGCGCCCAATGCCTAGCCAAACGTTGTGCTAAACGTTTTTCGCTAATCTTCAACCAATAATCATTTGTGGTTATTCTGGTACCACAGGCACTTGCCGAACCTAGTGTTGTGGTATTGTCGCCATTATTTCTAATATTAACCGCAATGCTAAAGGTTGAATTTGGCAGGAGGTTGTCATATACTGCCTTTCCTGCAATACTTCGTCCTACAACTGTACCTCCATAAACCCTATTAAAACAATTAGAAGTAGACTTGCTATAAGCCGAGTCATGGAAGTTTCTCTTATAGAGTTCATCTCTGAAATCTTTTGAGGAAAACACTTTGGTCAATAAATCTTGTGCTTTCTTCACCGTGTCGTTAAGTGTAGCTGGCACATTTGCATCGCTAGTTACCGTATAGGTAATAGTGAGCTTTATATCCTTTACATTCTCTATATTAGAAACCACAGGAGGATCTATGTCTTCCACTGGTTCTTGGCTTTTCTTTTTACAGGCAGCTACCACCGTAAAAATCATCAATAGCAGATATAGACTTTTTTTCATTTCAGTCCGGTTAAATCAATCCCTTTTTTGACCAAGCAGATAAAATATCACCTACTATACTACCTACTCCATAGGCAGGATCTTCATTTGTTTTCTTTCCCCATTTATAGGCTTTGTCTACCTTGTTATCATGTCTGTAACCTCTAATATGCGTGAACTCATGGGCAATATGACGAGCTAATCGCTGCGACAAGCCTTCCTTTTCGACAAGCCAGTAGTCATAGGTCGTTATTTTGTCAATACAGGCATTTGAAGATCCCATGGTACCTTTCTTATCCCCATTATTCTTAATGGTAATCAATAGGTTGATGTTCTTGTTGGCAATGAGGTTATCATATACTGCCTTACCCGCTATTCTTCCATTCTTTGAGTCATAAACTGTTTCAAAACATCCCTTTTTTGATTTGCTGTAAGCCGAATCATTATAGCTTTGTTTATATAGTTCTTCCTTAAATTCTTTAGAATAAAAAACCTTGTTGAGCAATTCTTGAGCTTTTTTCAAGGTATCTGCAAAATGATCGGGTACCTTAGCTCCATTTTCAACCTTAAATTTGATATCAAATCTTACTTCATCGTTCTGAGGCCAAAAATGTTTCGTCTTCTTTTTTAGGGACATCGTAAAAGCCAGAGCAGAAATAGCTGTCTCTTATACACATCTCCGAGCCCACGAGACCTGCGTAAAAAAGGGGGGGGGGGGGGGGGGGGGGGGGGGGGGGGGGGGGGGGGGGGGGGGGGGGG
>NZ_JAELTN010000067.1 GCF_016428855.1 Pedobacter sp. ASV28 | reverse complement strand
CCCCCCCCCCCCCCCCCCCCCCCACCACCCCCCCCCCCCCACCCCCCCCCCCCCCCCCCCCCCCCCCCCCCCCCCCCCCCCCCCCCCCCCCCCCCCCCCCAAAAATCTTTTTTTGGCTCGATCGTCGGCAGCGTCAGATGTGTATAAGAGACAGTCTAAAAATAGTGAACCAACCATCCTTTAACCCGTGGTTGGTTTGTTTCTTATAAAAGTTGATGAGCTTAAGCAAAACAAAAACTATCAAAAAAAACAAGAAATCTGTATTTCGCAGGTTAAGCGATTGGCTACACTTATGGCTAGGCATTGGTGCGGGTATTATGGTCATATTTATTGCATTAACTGGATGCATTTATGTTTTCCAAACTGAAATCACTTCACTCATCTATGGTAAACGGCTTTACGTAGAACCCACCACAAGCCAAGCCAAGCCACTGCCTATCAGTGTGCTTAAGGACAAAGCTGAAATGGCCCTAAAAGGGAAAGCCATCAATTTTATTACCACCTATCCAGACCCCCATAAAACCTGGGAATTTGGTGCCTTTAAAAGTGGAGACCCTAATGCTTTTTTTTATTTCGATGCGGTCGATTATTATGATTCGGCACATCTTAATCCTTATACTGGTGAAGTCACCAAAGTATTTCATTATAAATACGAGTTTTTCAACATTGTTAAAATGTTGCACTGGAGTTTGCTCATCAACCACCCTATCGGGCAACAGATCATCGGATGGTCCACCATCATATTCGTCATTTTACTGATTACCGGAATGATCCATTGGTGGCCAAAAAACCTAAAAAAATCCAATGTAGATAAGAGTTTCAAAATAAAATGGACTGCCAAGTTTAAACGACTAAACTATGACCTTCATAATGTCCCCGGATTTTATGCCCTTCTTATTGCCCTTACCTTGGCCTTAACCGGATTGGTATGGGCTTTTCAATGGTTTCAAAGTACCGTTTATGCTGCAGCCTCATTAAGTGTAACTCCTCCCGATACCAAAGCTTTCAAATCGGATACTTTATACGCCAAATCGGCCAATGCATTTGACATTGCTTTTGAAACCGCAAAGACACTTTATCCAAGGGCAAAAAAAATTGGAATAAGCCCAGCTATTGGTGCAGAAGGCGTCATTTATGCTAATGCATACAAAGGCGAAGAAACCTATTATGATTCTAACGATATGCAGTTTGACCAATACAGCGGAAAATTATTAAACAACAGAACTTACCAATCTAAAAATGCTGGCGAAAGACTTATTGGGATGAACTACGACATACATGTGGGTGCCATTTTAGGTTTGCCAGGAAAAATATTAGCCTTTTGCGCTAGTTTTATTACTGCCTCTTTGCCTATTACAGGTTTTATCATTTGGTCGGGAAGAAGAAAAAAATCTAAATCGAAACACCATTAAATTTATTTAGAATAATTAAAAATAATTTGTTTGATAAAAATATTGGTTGTTAATTTGTACTAATCTGGAAACATTCTAAATAACTCCATAAAATTAAATAATGATGAAAAAAATACAACTGTCCATAGCCTTACTTTTATCGGTCTTATTTGTGTCTGCTCAAAACAAATTTGATCAAGACCGCAATGCCATAAAATCATTGGCAGGCTTTTACAAGGTTACCTTTAACTACGCTGAAACCTTTTCACCTGATGACGATTACAAATTTCACGATAGGCATCGATCTTCGGCAAAAGAAATTGCCATCATTGTTGAAGATTCGCCCAAGAAAATTGTGATACAACATCTTTTGGTCATGAGAGGCGACAGCATGATCATTAAACACTGGCGTGAAGATTGGACCTATGAAGATCCAAAAATCTTGGTTTTCGATAAAGAAGACACTTGGAAAAATATAACTTTAAAGCCAGAAGAAACTAAAGGAAAATGGACTCAGAAAGTATATCAGGTAGATGACAGTCCTCGTTATCAAGCAATAGGTAGCTGGGTACATGTAGATGGCAGATCACAATGGATCAGTAATTCAGATTCTCCGCTGCCTCGCCGTGAACATACCGAACGTAGCGACTACAATGTACTCAATCGTCGCAACTTCGTTTATCTTACTCCAAATGGTTGGATGTTTGAACAAGACAATAAAAAAATTGTCCGCACCCCTACTGGCGATAAATTATTAGCTCAGGAAAAAGGTCTAGAGGAATTTGTAAAAGTCGATCCTAAATCTTTTGGCTACGCCCAAGAATGGTGGAAAACAAACCAAAGCTTTTGGAAAGATGCCCGCGACATTTGGGACCATGTTTTTGCAAGCAATACGGTGATCAAGCTTGCGCCCAAAGTAGACAACAAACTGCTTTATGAAAAATTCTTTGCAGCCAATGCCCAATCGGTAAAAGAAAAATGGTCATCAGTCAAAAACAAAGAAGAGATTACCAAGATCATTAATTCATACCTACTTAAAGGATAAAACTCTTTAAGAAATTAGATCAGACTCATAAGCTTTGTGCATGCGATTATATATATTGCCAGCACAAAGCTTTTTTATGACACGTATCGTCTTCCTTCTGCTGTTCTTAGTTATTGGCGTGTATTGTTCAGCACAAGATTTAACCTATGCCCAAAACACCTTAAAAGAACTTACCTCCTCAAAATATTGGGGTCGTGGCTATACTAAAAATGGGATGGCAAAAGCGGCCGGGTTTATCGAAAACGAATTCAAAACCTTCGGCTTATTGCCCATGAATGGCGGAAGCTACCAGCAACATTTTTCTTTTCCCGTAAATACTTTTCCTGGCAAGGTCATATTAAGTATTAATGGCAAAAAATTAGAGCCCGGCAAAGATTTTATTGTTCATCAGTCCAGCAAGGGAATTAACGTCACAGATCAGCTTTTACCTATAGACAGTACCACTTTTGTCGGTAAATCCAGTAAAATAACCCTTAGCTTACAACCAAAATTAACTTGGTCTGTATCTCAAAAAGAGCTCGAATATACCCTCATTGAGCTTAACAAAGCTACCTTAACAGCTATACCCACCCATATAAAAGTCGACATAGAAAATCAATACATTTCTAATTTCAGTGCGGCTAATGTTTGTGGAATAGTAAAAGGAACCTCCGTGCCCGATTCTGTCATTGTAATTACAGCTCATTATGACCATTTAGGCGGGATGGGCAACAAGATTTATTTTCCGGGTGCCAACGACAATGCCAGTGGTGTCTCATTTTTATTGAGCCTGGCCAAATATTATGCCGCCAATCCCCCAAAATATAGCATTGCCTTTATCTGTTTTGCCGCAGAAGAGGCAGGTTTATTGGGTTCTAAATATTTTACAGAAAATCCCCTAATTCCATTAGAGAATATCCGTTTTCTATTCAACGTAGACATGGTAGGCACGGGAGAAACTGGTGCAACAGTGGTCAATGCTACCGTTCATACCAAAGAATTTGCGCTGCTCAATAAAATAAATGACGAAAATAAGTTTTTAGTTAAAATTAATCCTCGTGGTAAAGCCGCCAACAGCGATCATTATTTTTTTAGCGAGAAAGGCGTACCTTCATTTTTTCTTTACACCCAAGGTGGCATTACGGCCTATCATGATGTTTTTGATAAAGCCAGCACCCTACCTTTTACCGTTTATGAAAATTTATTTAAGCTTTTTGTGGGCTTTAATACAACGCTGATGAAATAGTTTCCTTTGGTCAATTTAATTCCCTTATTTTTACGCAAAAAATAATCCATATGGCAGTATTAAATAAGAAAGAAGAAAAGATTGCAGCGGTACTTGAAAAACTGCCTAAAAAATATACAGATAAAGATTTTGTAGAACTATTTATTAAACTCTATTCCAAAGATTGGGGCAAGATCAAGGCTGCCTATATTAAACAGTCACAGGATAAGGAGCCAGGTACGATCGTAAAAATGCCCAAACCCGAACTCTATCTAAAACAATTGCTTGATAATTACCTTACATCAACAAAAGCATAGCTATAATTCCTGATTCTTCGGGCCGAATACCAAACGTGATTTTTCAAGTATACTTTTAAGAGATTTATATCTTTTTCTGGTGATGAGGAATTCAAGATCTTGCGAGTACAATTTGATAATGTACTTTTCAAATTCCCAATAACTATAGCTCTTAATATATTGGAGATTGACAAGCTGTGATCGATTGATTCTGAAAAATTTTAACGGATCTAGATTTTCTTCCAATTCTGAGATTGTTTTTTTAACCTGGTACTTTGAGTCCTGAAGATTAGCATAATAAGCTTTTTCAATAACCTCAAACCAACAGATATCATCGACACTTAGCATCGTTGAACCTTTATTATCATAACATTCTATCGTTTTAAGATAATGATCCATAGCTGGCTGTACTATATTTGAAGAAGCTTGCTCCTTACTTTTTTTGTTAAAAGATAGATAACTCCAGACAAGGTTGATATTCACAATGACAAATCCCCATAGTAGAATGGGAAATAGGTAATTCAGAAACATCGATCCGGTAAATACGAATTCTGGAAAATATCTCGACCAACCATAAAAGGGAAAGAAGACCACCAGGTACCTAAAAAAATTTGTTATCGGACCAAAGATAAAAATGGAGAATATAAATAACGGGATCCACTTCAATTCGTAAATAATCAACTGCTTCAATGTCAGCCCCACATGATCAAGTTTAAATCTCTTGTAATAAAATCGGAGCAGAAAAGAGAATATGCCAATTGTGATGATCTCAAATAGAAACAAGTTACCAGAAAAAAAAATAATATAATTAAATATTCCCCCACCGCTGATACTCCTGATCGGGCTTCTCTCTGCATTATTCAACATATTGATCTGATCAACCAAAACCGCCAGAAGGGGGAATATTAAAAAATGATAGATTTTAGAGAAGACAAACTGCTTGATTTCAATCTTGCCAGAATTCATATCGAGCAAAGATAAAAGAATTTGATATAAGGCTAGGTTATACCCGTATTTCAGCTATAAAAATCCTTATTTGAAGCCAGATTGCTTTAGCTATAAACCATTGCCGAGTATACTTGCAGCAAATAAAATCCAAAAAAATGAAAAGAAATTCGAAGAAATATTTTCTGTTAATCGTCCCGTTTATCACTTCTATTTACACCAAAGCACAAACAACGTGGACAATGGCTGACCCTAAAAATCTAGACTTTACCATCAGCACTACGATAATCGGCAACAACATAACAGGTAAAACAAGAAAGGATGCTTTACACGACTACGTGGGAGCATTAAAATATAAGCTCATCAAAATGGCCAGCCCTTTAAAGTATCCTGAGATTATCCATTTCGAAGGTACATTCGACACGAAAAATCCCTCTATTTTCAAAGGAGTTTATTACAACCTCTTCTCACAAAACAACTGTTATGGTAAAATAACTGGAGATTCAATAGTAATAACATTGTTGAACAAGCTAGAAAAACCCATAAAAGTGATAAAAGGTTACAAAAATGAATATCCTAAAAGTGAGAATTATGAGGAAATCGTTTTAAAGATTATAAATCTGACAGAAGAGCACCTGTTTAATCCCAGTTTTCTAAAAAGCAAGGATTGGAAAAATTTTAAAAGCAGGCTAATTGCTTCCAGTGGGAAGATGGAAGATAAACTTGAGCTCCAAACCGGATTTTATGCCATTGCCCGTGATTTTCCTTTTACACATTATAACCTTATTGCCAACCGTAAAGAACAAGAAAATAAAACTAATTTCTCCCTTAGCTCGATTGATAAATCGAGCTGCCTATTAAAAATAAAATCATTTGAGGGAGATAGGCTAACGATAGATACATTAATCGAAAAAATTGAGAATAATCAATATTCAACCTTGATTATTGATTTACGTGATAATGCTGGGGGATCTAATGAAACCGCATTACCACTTATGTCCTATCTCTCTGATAAAGCGGTAACAGGGGGAGTATTCCCAAACAAAAACTGGTATAAGGAACATAAAACACCTCCCATTATCCATGATTATGACGAGTTCAATGAATTTAATTTCGGAACCCTTGAAGAATTTTACAGCATGGCAAAAAATCGAAATGGACTTTACATTAGGTCGCTTCCTGGTAAAAGTTATTTCAGGGGAAAAGTTTATATTTTATGTAACGAAAATACAGCCAGTACTAGTGAAGTTTTGATCCAAGGACTTAGGGAAAACAATATTGGACAACTGGTCGGTAAAAAAACTGCAGGCGCCGCATTAAGCGGACGAAGATTTCACATAGACAAAGATCTTAGCTTATTTATTCCCGTTAATGATTACATTTCTCATAAAGGATATAAAATTGATAAGCATGGTATTAAACCGGATATTGAGGTTGAAACGGATGCGTTAAAATATGTGCTAAAAAAAATAGATGATGAGCTAACTGTCCAGCAAAATTCACGCAAAGCAACGATATCAAATAATTGAGCAGTATTAAGTTAACGTTTGATGATTAAGCATTGCCGATCATACCATTATTGTTGCTCCAACTTCTAATGTTATAACTGAAGTTATGAAATGCTCAATGGTTACTGGCAGACAGACGGTCGCACACACCGATAATTTTACGTTGACCAACTAAAAGGGAAATAACATCTAAAAGAAAAAAGGGATACGTTTAAAAACGTTATCCCTTTTAGTAGACCATGATAAGCTATTTGCAAACTATCTCTTGCGGGCTTTCGAGTATTTAACAAGATTAGTTGACTAAATGGAAATTGATGGATTGAAAAAGTATCATACATCGATACATTTTTGTCGATGTGCGGCCAAATATCCCCACACAATAAGCCTTTGCAGCCTCTTTTAACCTTATCGAGGGGTTTGGGTAAATTTATATCATATTCTAGTTAAAACAGTTGCCCATTTCAAGTACGTTTTTTGAACAGACAAGCAAATTATCGAGCTCAGGCCAGCAAGCCAGTTACCAATGATTTCCACTGGGGATAAGAAAACCCAACCATAGCTGCCCACCCAACCAGCATATTACGAACATTGTCAATTGTATTGACGGTATAAGTATTCGCCTGTTCGTTTCGGCCATGTTCTTCAGCATAAATATTCTTTCTTATACGTTTGACCTGAAAAGTGGAAGAAGCCTGTTCAGTTAAGAAATGTGCCGTATCGTTACTTTTTGAGAGCGGATTAGGTGCAGGTCTGGCCCTCAAGGTCACTGCTTCCATGCCTACTTCTTGTTCTTCAATAATAGCCTCTACCAATACCCAATCATAGCCTTTTCCAATTTTAGTCCCCGGTCCTGGTATATCAATTTTCAGGTAGTCACCTTCTTCTGCTAAACGTTCAACTGGGTTACCATGAGTATTTGTCAATTGAAAGCTGGACATTTCAGTGCCAGCCAATGAAGCCCAGCGATTGACATCCAATAACCTGGTTCTGACCAATTGAAAAAATGCTATTGCAGTGGCTTCATCGTCAAATACGCGTTTTTCCACTACATCCATCTTTTCGCCAATCTCTTGTGGGGGAATATGTGCTTTCCCTAACTTTTCATTCATACCCATATCTCTAATTTTTAATCATGGCGATACAAATAGCCACTACTTATAAAATAGCAGAAGCCTGGAAAAGTTTTACAAAAATAGAAAATAGGTATTTGAGGCAATTAGATAATTAGCATCCTACCTCTTTAAAGTAGGATACGGAATAAGAAATGCTCCATATATTTTATAGATGAAAAGATGGTGTATATTGTCAATTCTATACAGTTAAAACATAAAAAAGCCATCAGTCAAACACGATTGATGGCTTTTTTGTAGCCCCGAGCAGAATCGAACTGCTATCTAAAGTTTAGGAAACTTCTATTCTATCCGTTGAACTACAGGGCCAGGTTATGGTCGCAAATATATAAATTTATTAAAGCTTTAAATAGGGAAATTAAACAGAAATGTTAAATATTACGCATTTCAACATGCTTGATGTCCCCCGAACCTTCCATTTCATAAACCTGTAGATCAAAGTAGGGTGCAGCAGCAATAATATGATCGAATATATCGGCCATGATGTACTCATATTCTGCCCAAACAATGGTATTGGCAAAAACATACACCTCAATGGGCAATCCCTGTGGTGTAGGTGCCAATTGCCTCACCATGATATTCATTTTCTTATTTGTGCCAGAATGGTTAGAAATATAACTATCAATATATTTTCTGAACAGGCCCGCATTGGTTAGGTTTCTTCCATTTATTAATAAACTCTTATCAGCACCAATGCGTTGATTATGCTTTTCTATATCTTTTTGACGATGCTGTATATAGGGTGCCAATAATTGTATTTTCTCAAACCTTTCGAGTTCATCCTGTTTAACAAAGTGAATACTTGATTGTTTGATATAGACCGCCCGCTTAATCCTTCTCCCTCCCGACTGCCTCATTCCCCGCCAGTTTTGAAAGGAATCTGAAATTAGGGAATACGTAGGTATAGTGGTAATGGTCTTATCAAAATTCTGGACCTTTACGGTGGTCAGGTTGATTTCCAGAATATCGCCATCGGCCCCGTATTTTGGCATGGTAATCCAGTCGCCTATGCGTACAATATCATTAGTAGTTACCTGTATACTTGCTACAAAGCCCATAATTGTATCTTTAAACATGAGTAGTAGCACTGCAGAAATGGCTCCCATGGCTGTAAAAAAGGCCACGGGCGATTTTCCCGTAAGGTTGGAGAAAAGCACCACTGTACCCATCAGATATAAGATGATGCGTATTACTTGTAAGTAGCTATCTATGGGTTTACCCCTAAAACCTGGGCTTTCCTTTAATAAATCTCCTCCAACCTTTATAAAGGCCATTATGATCCAAATGACCACAATAACAAGATAGATATCGCATAGTACCTTTAATAATTTTGCAAATTGCGGATAGTCATGAAAAACCACTGGCATGGCCAAGTAAAGCACAATAAGTGGGGCAATGAGCGACAAATAATGTGGGATCTTGTTCTCTAATAAATATTTAAAGAAGGCCAAGTCGGTTTTTCGAATGGTCTGGATGACAATTAACCGCAGGATACGCTTAACTACATAATGGATCAAATAAGTGATCGCAATAGTTAACGCCAGCAATACAAAAGTATTAACCAGCGTTGCCGTATTTGTTGATAAGCCCAGGCCCTTGAAAAAAGCCAAGCTTATCCTACTGAAATCCTGCAAATAATTATGCTCCATATTACCGCAATATTGTGTTTGCAGCAATTAACGAATTACTGCACCATTATTTGTTTTTTGGACAGGGCTCACAAAAGACAATTTGCCTTCGGAATCTTCGGCCATTAAAATCATGCCTTGCGAAACAATACCTTTTATTTCCCTAGGTGCCAAATTAACCAATAGGCTCACCTGCTGTCCAATAATATCTTCAGGCTTATAATATTCTGCAATGCCCGACACTACCGTACGCTCATCCAGTCCGGTATCAAGTGTCAATTTCAGCAATTTCTTGGTCTTTTCTACTTTTTCTGCTGCTACAATTGTCGCTACTCGAATATCCATCGCACCAAACTGCTCAAATTGGATATTTTCTTTTACCGGGCTCACCACGGCATTTGTTTCATTGGCCAATTTGCTGCGATTTAGCTTATCTATTTGTGCCTGTACTTCTTCATCTTCAATTTTGCTGAACAACAAAACGGGCTCATTCAGTTGATGGCCTCTTTTCAATAGATGAATAGATCCGGCATCTTCCCAGATATGACCTCCGTAGTTCAGCATTTTCATTAATTTATCAGCTGTGAAAGGCAGAAATGGCTCTATCAGGATCTCTATATTAGCCGCAATCTGCAGGGCAATATTTAAAATGGTACGTACCCTATCTTCATCGGTCTTGATCACTTTCCATGGCTCAGTTTCCGCCAGGTATTTATTACCCAAACGGGCTACATTCATTACCTCTGCCAAAGCCTCTCTAAAGCGATAATTTTCAATAGATGAGCTGATCTTTGCCGGATAGCCCTGCAACTCTTCTATAACAGCCTTATCCACATCGGTGAGCTCCATTAAGGTTGGTACCTTACCATCAAAATATTTATGGGTAAGTACCGTTACCCTATTAACAAAATTGCCCAGGATAGCTACCAGCTCATTGTTATTACGAGCCTGAAAATCTTTCCATGTAAAATCATTGTCCTTGGTCTCTGGGGCTGTAGCTGTAAGCACATAGCGCAATATATCTTGTTTATCCTTGAATTCTTCAAGATATTCATTTAACCATACCGCCCAGTTCTTGGAAGTAGATATTTTTTGTCCTTCTAGGTTAAGAAATTCATTTGCAGGTACATTATCAGCCAAAGTATAGCCTCCGTGCGCCATCAACATCGCCGGAAAGATGATGCAGTGGAAAACAATATTATCTTTTCCTATAAAATGGACTAATTTAGTTTCCTCATCTTTCCAGTAATCTTCCCAATCAAAACTTGTGGTATTAATCTGATTGATATAATATTCTTCGGCTATTGGATTCCATATGCCCATCTTTCCATAGTTGCTCAGTTCTTTTGTTGCCGAAATATAGCCAATAGGGGCATCGAACCAAACATACAATACCTTACCCTCTGCACCTTTAACCGGAACCTTTACTCCCCAATCTAGATCCCTAGTCATGGCTCTTGGCTGTAAGCCTGCATTTAGCCAACTTTGACATTGCCCATAAACATTGGGTTTCCATTCTTTATGGCTTTCGATATATGCCCTCAGTTTATCTTCATATTGGTCGAGGGGCAAAAACCAGTTTTTGGTTTCCTTACGTACAGGTGGTTCGCCAGAAAGGGTTGATTTTGGATTGATCAGATCGGTAGCATTCAATGTGCTCCCACAACTTTCGCATTGATCACCGTAGGCATTTTCATTTCCGCATTTTGGGCAAGTTCCCGTAATATACCTATCTGCCAAAAAAGTCTGCGCTTTTTCATCATAATATTGCTCGGTAATTTCCTCGGTAAACACCCCATCATTATACAGCTTTTCAAAGAAATCTTCAGCTGTTTGGTGATGGGTCAATGAGGAAGTACGGTGATAGATATCGAAAGATATGCCAAACTCCCTAAATGAATCGCCAATGATTTTATGATATCGGTCTACGATTTCTTGAGGCGTTACCCCTTCTTTCTTGGCTTTGAGCGTAATCGGCACTCCGTTCTCATCAGACCCGCAGATAAACTTCACCTCCCTTTTATTAGACCTTAGATACCTTACATAGGTATCAGCAGGCAGATAAACACCAGCCAGGTGACCAATATGAACTGGACCATTAGTGTAGGGCAATGCAGCCGTTACGGTATATCTTTTAATTTTACTGTTATCCAAAACTATTTATTTATTTTGGCAAAGATAAGTGTTTTAAAAATGATTAAGCAGCCAGCATATTTAAAAAAGGGAGATAAAATTGCCATTGTATGTCCCGCAAAAAAATTACCTGCCAGTATAGATCAAGGTATTGCCGTCTTACAAGAATGGGGATTAGAGGTTGTATTGGGAAAGACCATAACCGCTTCATACCACCAATTTGCAGGAAGTGATGAACTTCGTGCTACAGATTTACAGCAGTATTTAGATGATCCTAGCATTAAAGCCATTATTGCAGGCAGAGGAGGCTATGGAACAATCCGAATTATCGATAAGTTAAACTTTACCCGTTTCAATGAAAATCCAAAATGGTTAATTGGCTTTAGCGACATTACCATCCTCCTTTCCCACGCCTTGGCAAAACTAAATACCCAAAGCATACATGGTCAAATGCCCTACACCTTTGCTGACAGCACTCCTGAAGCTTTAGAGAGCCTTAGAAAGGCCTTATTTGGCCTGCCTAATAACTACACCTACCAGAGCGATTTTAAGGGGAGATACGGCGAAACAAAAGGGGTGCTCATTGGAGGGAACCTTTCTTTACTTATTGCAGTAGAAGGCTCCGAATCCGAAATGGACTATACCGATAAAATCCTTTTTATAGAAGATGTGGGAGAACACGAATATTCCATTGATAGAATGATGCGGATATTGTATAGAAACGGGAAATTAGCTAGGCTAAAAGGACTGATTGTAGGTGCTTTTAATGAAATTGAAGAAGAAAAAATTCCATTTGGCCAAACACCGGAAGAAGTAATCTGGGAGTTGGTAGCTCAATATGATTATCCCGTATGCTTCCATTTTCCAACAGGGCACATTGCAGATAACAGGGCAATGGTTTTAGGCAAAACTGTATCTTTGACCGTAGAAAATCATAACGTTCAACTTAAATATTAACAGCAATGGCAATTTTTGATAATTTAGGCAAATACCGCAATACAGGTCTATTAATCTTAAGAATAGGCATAGGCATAATGATGATGGTCCATGGACTTCCAAAAATTATGGGAGGGCCAGAAAAATGGGCAGGATTAGGTGGTAGTATGAAGGTGATCAATATAAATTTCCTACCTATGTTTTGGGGCTTTATGGCGGCCATATCAGAAGGTTTAGGGGGCTTTCTGTTAATTTTGGGATTATTTTTCCGCCCCGTAAATATCTTACTGGTATTCACCATGATTATTGCCGCCCTGGTTCACTTTGGCAAAGGTGATGGCCTTTCTGGAGCTTCCCACGCCATAGAACTTGGGATTGTTTTCTTTGGTCTTATTTTTATTGGGCCCGGAAAGTATAGTGTAGACAGGAAATAGGTGTTTACTTGCTGTTATAATAATCCACCAGCTTTATAAGGTCTGCTTCATTCTTAAAGTTTATTTTGTTTTGTGAAGCAAACTTTTCCATCTCTGATTTTTTACGAGGAAAAGAATCCAAGAAATCTTTACTCTTTTTTACTTCCAGCATCTTACCATCAAGATATAAGAAGTAATCTGCTTTATCTATCACATAGTTAACTGTGACGGCAGAGTTATATTCTCTTTTTTCCCCAATTCTTTTCGTATTCTTCTTCAGGAGCAAAACATTTCCATCAGCCAGCACTTCATAAAAAGAATCCTTATTAAATTTGCCAAAATCATTAAAACCATTTCTAAATACTTTTGGCTTGCCGTTAATCAATATTACAAATTCCTTTACCGGCTTTAAGAATTTCATGGTCGCATCCTTTTCTCCCAAAAAATACAATACATCATCTAATACATTATATTTCAATTCAACATCTTTATAGACCGCGTTATTGTCCATTTTAATAATGCCTTTATTCCAATCATCATATAAAAATGGCGAACCCTCTACATCACGTCTACCAAAGATATCGGACGGAGATCCGGAAACCATACTACCGATAAAGACTTTCGTTCTATCATAATTTTCCTGAGAGAAGGACTTTATTGAACTCAATATTATTAATAATGCTATGGGATAAAAGATCTTTTTCATATTACATATAATAAAAAAACAGCTAGTAGTTTTTTGCTACTAGCTGTTGAATTTAGTTTAGTTATCGTCTCAATGTTACTATAAACTTATTAAAATTCGGATTAGGCTTAATGTTGCCGTCCGATAATAAATCTACAATTACTGTTCTTTGGTCTCCAACAGTTGTTAAGCTGTTAGGAACCAAGTTCAACTTGATATAAGCTAATGATGTGTTCGGAGCAAAAGTCACTTTTCTGGCGCCAACTGGATTAAAAGTATAGTGCGTACCTTCAACGGCAGTGCTAGTTGATCTTACTCTAAAATTTACGTCGATTGGAGCTGCGCTTTGTGGTCCAACTAATTGGACTAAAATACTATCAGTTCCTCTAACATTTAACATCACAGTTCTAGTCGAATCTGTTTGGGTACCCGCAAGTGTCGAAACCCCCTTGGCACTCAATACAGATGCCTGCTGGCCAAAGGTAAAGTTCTTAATCTCTGTAACTACGGGTCCGTTATAGATTAATGCCGTTTCTGATTTTTCAGGAAGGCACCCTATAAACATTGTTCCTAGAACAAATAAAACTATAGGGTAAATAATATATTTTCTTAACATAACTTCTTTTAATAATTAGGATTTTGTGGTAATGCTGGATTCAACGAGACTTCTCCACTTGGTAGTGGTGCCAATAACCTGTAATCGGTGTATAACACAGGCAAAGCAGAAGCAGCTTGAGCGGGTTTTGTAATTGTTCTACCCAAACGTTTTAGATCGAACCATCTATGTCCTTCAAAGAATAATTCTCTTCTTCTCTCATTTTGGATATAATCAACAATTGCCGCCGTTGCAGGTACCCCAGCGGTTGTAGCATTACGAGCTGTACGCAATTGAACCACAAGTGCTGCTGCATCTCCATAAAGAGTTTGATTAGCCAATGCTTCTGCTTTCATCAATAAAACATCCGAATACCTCATCATTTTCACATTATCCGTATAAGCTCCATTAGATCCAGAGTATTTATTACACCAGTTATAAAAAACAGCATTAGTTGAAGTACGGGCATTAAAGATCAATGCTTTTCTATCATCAGCTGTCTCAAACAAAGCAAATAACTCGTTAGAAACAGTCTGACCTCCAAAAGTAGCTAGGTTACTAGCATTGGTTCCAGTTGGTTGAGTGTAAGTAAACAAACCATTATTACTTCCTGTAACACCCGTTACCTCTACTGATTGAACATAGTTCAATTCAAACAACGATTCCGGATGGGGAACCTTTTTAAAATCAGCAGCCGCATTTCCAGCTCCAGAAAGTTTAGCAAAAACAATGGTTGGAGAAAGCGCTTTATCAAACTCTTGTACTGCTAAAGCATCCTTTCCGCCCCAGTATAAATAAACTTTACCTAAAAGTGCGTGCGCGAAACTCTCTGTAACCCTGAATGGATTGGTTGGCACACGCGAAGTAGTTGGATCAACAACAGCAAGATTAGCGAATGCAGCAATAGAGGCTAATAAATCTTTTTCAATATTATTATAAACCTCAAGAACTGTAGCTCTAGACTGTAAAGTAGCCTCTGATGCCAGTTTCGTAGGTTTCAACCTTAATACAGCACTTTTATTAAAGCCTGCATTGGTACCGGTAGTAGGTATCATATTAGGTTCGTAACCATAAATCCTAGCTATATCAAAGTATATCAATCCCCTTAAAGCCAAAGCCTCTGCCTTAACCTTAACTTGCAAAGCTTTTTTAGTAGCAGGCACATCTGCCAAACCATCAATACCCGCAATGATGTTATTCAGCTCGTTGATAGCAGAATAAGCATTTGCCCAAATATTGTACTGAGCGCCTCTAGTGTTCAAATTTTGCGTATTGTATCTACTACTAGATATTGCTGTAGCTGTAAATATATTATCCGCTAGAGCGTCACCCATAATTGCCATATCTCTTCCATAGTAGGCATAATCCTGCATACGATCATAAACAGAGATCAAAACAGATTGATACCCATCCACATCTTTCAATGCAACCTCTGGAGTAACAGAGTTCTGCGGGTTTAGTTCCACTAGTTTCTTACAAGAAGTCACAGAAATCATTAGACCTGCAACAACATATATTAATAATTTCTTTTTCATTTCTATATTTTAAAATTGAACACTTAAACCACCAGAAATAACTCTTGGATTAGGATAGAAATTCAAGTTATTACCTGAGTTTTCAGGATCATCGCCTCTGTAATTTGTAAACGTTAACAAGTTCAATCCTTGAAGGCTTACCGTAACATTAGGAATTCTAATTTTTTGTGTAATTTTTTCTGGTATTCTATAACTTAGGTTCGCTTGTTTCAATCGAATGTAAGAGGCTCTTTCAACAAACCTGCTTGAAAAAGTAATCATTGAAAGAGAACCCGGTTCAACTTGTCCTTGAAATGGTCTTGGAACTGCAGTTAGTTGTCCTGGAGTAGTCCATCTCTGTAATTGAGAAACCAACTGATTGTTAGCTATACTTCCTGATTGTTCAATATATTGAGCACTTTGAATGTATGAATAGTTACCATACTGATATTGAAACATGAAGTCTAAAGTAATTCCTTTATAAGAGATCGTATTAGTAAAACCTCCGAAGAAGTCAGGGTTTTGATCACCTATATATTGTCTATCAGCTAGGGTTGGGTTATAAGTAATATTTTGATTTTTATCATAATACATTGCCCTACCATCAGCCGGATTTACACCTGCATATTTATAAGTGAAGATTTGATATAAAGGCATCCCAACAGTATAGAAAAAGTCTGAAATATTGGTAAGTCCATTATTCAATTGAAGTAATTTATTCCTATTAAATGCAATGTTGAAGTTTGTTGTCCAACGCAAATCTTTTGTTTCAACATTTCGGGTATTCAAATCAATATCGATACCTTCTGTTCTCGCTTTACCAGCATTTTCATTAATCGATCCGAAGCCAGAGTCGCCAGGCAATGTTCTTCCCAAAATAAGGTCTGAATTGGTTTTACGGTAAATATCAAATGATAAAGTAATTCTGTTTTTTAAGAACCCTAGATCCAAACCAAAGTTTACTTGCTTAGAAACCTCCCAAGTAAGATCAGGATTAGGTAATTGGATTGGCCTTAAGCCCCCTGAAAGACCAGGGTTACCATATTGACCACCATTTCCATAAAGAGCCAATACCCCAAAGTTATCTGTAGGCTGAACACCTGTTTCACCGTAACTTGCCCTTAATTTTAGATCGCTCATTACTTTTTGGTCTTTCATGAAATCCTCATCAATGACCCTCCATCCTCCGGATACACCATAGAATAAACCAAATCTCTTATTTGCTCCAAATCTAGAAGATCCATCATATCTCACGTTTCCTGAGAAAAGGTACCTGCCTTTATAATCATATTTTACGTTACCCAAGATACCTGCCGTTCTATAACCTGTAAAGCTTGAAGTGGTAGCGGTAGGAGTAGAAGCCCCACTAAGCAAGGAGATAACCGGACTGGCAAAACCTTGAGCTGTGCCACTCAATACAGTACCTGTAACTTCTCTGAATTCAACCCCAGCTAGTGCGCTTAGGTTGTGATCACCAATGGTTTTCGCATAATTAACGGTACCTGTTGTAGTATAGTTAATATTCCTTCTAAACTGCTCGGCTCCAGAACCTACTGTTCCTGCCGCTGCAGATAAAGTAGCTGGTCTGTAGTTTAGGTCGTTAACATCAGAAAAATCAATACCACCAAATACTTTTGCAGATAAACCTGGCATTATTTTATAGGTCAAAGCCAAGTTACTTACCGTTTGAAAAGTACCTGCCTTTCTAATCTCTTGAACCAAATTTTGAACCGAGTTCTGGCTGTTTGTTCCAATAAAATTAGTATTAAATGTACCATCAGCATTGTATACTTTATTTATTGGTGCAGTTAATAATGCGCCAGTAAAAGGAGTATTCGTGAAAAATCCAGCGGTAGTACCTGGACCTATTGCTTTAGAACCCGCAAGACTTAATGAGGCAGAAACAGTAAATTTATCTGATATGGTATGGTCTAAATTTGCCCTAAACGTACCTCTTTTATAATTAGACGATAAAATCGTTCCATCATTGTTATTAAAAGAGCCAGATATAAAGAACTTCGTTTTGGCGTCACCACCTGAAACAGATAAATCGTACTGACTATTTTTACCCGTTTGAGAAACAGCGTCAATCCAATTGTAATTTTCAATTACTGCAGGCACACCAGCTGGGAATGTAGCTGCCGCCGCTGCTGCCGCTCCCTCTGCAGCAGAAAACCCTGCCCTTACATATTGGTTTTCGAAAGCTTCAACACGTAACTTATACCAAGTTGCAGCATCCAATATGTCGTAAGGATTGTATTGCTTAGCATTACCAATTTGAGCAGATGCCCTAATTACAGATTTACCAGCTTTACCTTTTTTGGTCGTAATTAACACCACACCATTACCTGCCAATGATCCGTAAATCGCAGCAGAAGCAGCATCTTTTAAAATCTCGATTGATTCGATATCATTAGGATTAATTGAAGCAAGTGTATTTACAGACGTTTGACCAGATACACCTCCAGAGTTCATTTGTACTCCGTCTACAATATATAGCGGTTGGGTAGAACCATTGATCGTAGCTGTACCCCTAATGTTTACAGAAATTCCACCACCTGGCTGACCACTTGTTGAGTTTACCTGAACACCCGCAGCTCTACCTTGAAGTGCCTTGTCAAATGATTGGATAGGCTGATCTTGGAAAGCATCGCCTTTAATTTGAGAGATAGATCCTGTCACCTCTCTTTTTTGTTGCACTCCATAACCTGTTACAATAACTTCTGTTAAAGCTTTAGAATCTGCAACTAATGAAACGTTCACCGAATTAGATGAACCTACATTAACTGTTTGGGAAAGATAGCCTAGAGAAGAGAACTCTAAAGCCGATACATTTCCCTTTACCACTAGGGAAAAACGGCCATTTGCTGCGGTTGAAGTACCAGCATTTGACCCTTTTACTTTTACACTCACACCCGGCAACGGCAGTCCATCTTCCTTCGAAGTCACCGTACCAGTAATTGTCCTATCTTGCGCCATTGCCGTGGTGGCAACAAATAGCAAGATGAACAAACTTTGTAGAAGTTTTTTCATAAATTAATAAAATTTAGGTTAGTTAATAATTAATTAATAGCTAAATATAGATACATTAAAAATGTAACACAAACTTTATTTAACATTTTTTAACAGTTTTTTTGAAAAAATGTCAACTTGTGATGAAAGATATAGGTCTTTTTATCATGGCTTTAGATAAGCCCGCACGTTTTTTGACATTTATATTGCATATAAATAGAAAATTTTGTTTTTGTTATTTTGCCTATAAAACTTGGTCAATCTTATAAGATTGACCAAGTTTTATAGGCTGTATTTTGAATACCTATAGAGATTTAAAGCACAGACTGTTTAAAATTACTTTAATGTTTTAAACATTTGGTCTATGCATTTTTTCTTTTGCTCTAAATTAGGGTGTACATATAAGTTCAAAGTCGTGCTGATATTCGAATGTCCAAGCAAGACACTTACTGTTTTATAATCACATTTACTTTCAATACATCTTGTAGCGAAACTATGTCTAAGCCCATGGAACTTTAGTTCAGGCATACCTAATTCTTTCATGAAGTTTTTATAAAAATTATTATAGCATCTTGGTTCAGTTGGCTTTGCGCTATTACTAAGCACAAAGAAAGAACCATTTACAATTTTTTTGATGGGTTTTAACATTTTCAATAAATCTTTGTTCATAGGAACATCTCTAATGGAATTCTTAGTTTTGGGTGTATCTATAATAAGTTCTGTCTTTTTAATGCCGTCTTCTATAAGGTAAATTCTTTGTATGGTCTTCCTAACCCTTATAATTCCCATATCTGTATCGATATCATCCCAAGTAAGTGCGCATACCTCGCCGATTCGCATTCCTGCACTAAGGCAAATGTATACGCCTAAGCTTCGAAACGTAAAATGTTCTTGTATGTGGTTCATTACTTTTTTTTGATTGCCCCTGCTCAACACTTCAATGATATTTTTCCCCCGTTCTGTTGGGAACTTAACATCGAATGGCCTCTGTTCTAACCATTTGTTTTTAGCGCCGAATTTGATTACCATTTTCAAGACAATTAGCATATCTTTAATGGATTTCTGGCTAAGCCCCTGCTCTAGCTTTTGAAATACAAAAGCCTGCACGCTTGTTTCCTCAACAATGTACTTATCTCCAAATACGGGCAACAAGTGATTTTCGATTAAAAGCGCATATGCCGAAAAACTAGACCTTTTTACGTATTGCTTTTTGTCTGTCTTCCATAAGCTAATTACTTCCGAAATTCTTTTTTGTTCATTCATGAAATTTAATTTAAAACTCTCCTTTTATTGTTTAACCTTGTTATTGTTTCTTGTTATAAAAGAGCGCCAGCTTTGTTTTCTCAATCACCGTGGTTTAGCACAGACATATTCGTTAATAAGTTCGCAATAGATAATCATAAATTTTATTAATTTATGAAAAAACTTCTACAAAGTTTGTTCATCTTGCTATTTGTTGCCACTACGGCAATGGCGCAAGATAGAACAATTACTGGTACGGTGACTTCGAAAGAAGATGGACTGCCGTTACCAGGCGTGAGTGTAAAAGTAAAAGGGTCAAGCATAGGTGCTTCGACCAATGCAAACGGAAAATTCACTTTAGTAGTAAAAGGCTCCGTTTCTGCTCTAGAGATCACTTCTCTTGGTTTTGTTTCCCAAACGGTAAACATTGGATCTAGCAATACGGTCAATGTTTCTTTGGAATCGGATTCTAAAGCTTTAACAGAAGTTGTCGTTACAGGCTATGGTACTGTAACCAAATTAACCCAAACTGGAGCTGTTACCCAAATTGGCGGAGAAGAGCTAGAGAATCAACCGCTAACTTCTTTTGATAAAGCCTTACAAGGTAGGGTGGCTGGTCTTCAATCTATTGGAGGTTCAGGTCAACCAGGATCTATTCAACAGGTTAGAATTAGGGGTATTGGTTCAATGACCGCTGGAGCTGCCCCATTGTATGTAATTGATGGTATTCCAATTAACAGTGGAGATTTGTCTAGGGCAACTACCACAGCGAATGCACTAGCTGGGATCAACCCGAATGACATCGAAACAATTACCGTTCTTAAAGATGCTTCTGCGGCATCAATCTATGGAGCAAGAGCGGCAAATGGTGTAATTGTAGTGACCACCAAAAAAGGTAAGGCAGGTGCTACCAAGATAAGAGTAGATGCAGAATATGGAAGAGCATCTGTTGGCTATCTAAATGAAAGAAATAGGCCATTGACCACTTCAGAATGGAAAGAGCTTACTGCTGAGGGCCTATTAAACGCTCCTGCTTATGTTACTGCTTATGGATTAACTCCTGCAAACGTAGGTGCCTTTGTTGATGCAAACTTCAATACAGGTGCTGGAGTAAATACAAATTGGATCGATCAGGTTACCAGAGACGGAAATCAGGCACAATATAACGTTTCAGCTAATGGTGGTAATGAAAAAACACAGTTTAATGTTTCGGCGGGCTATTTCAAACAAGAAGGAACTGTAATTGCCTCTGAATTCAATAGATATTCGGCAAACGTAAACCTAACACATAAAGCAACAGATAAATTAACATTTACCGCGAATTTGGTGGGATCAAACTCTAACCAAAAAGGCCCTGGAAATGGTGGTTTATTTGCTAACCCAGTGTTAACTGCCTATTTCCTTTTGCCAAGTTATGCCCCTTATGAGGCAGATGGTACTACACCAAACATTACTTCTTCATATTTTGCGCCAGGTTCTTTGTTCAACCCATTATATATCGCAAAATACGATAAAAGAAACTCTAACTTTTTTAAAGGCCTGGGTTCCTTTTCAGCTTCTTACCAAATCTTGCCTAACTTGAAGTTTACCTCTAAATACGGTATCGATTACAACAATAACGAAGAGGATACCTATAACAACCCTTATCATGGAGATGGTAGAAACGATAGCGGTAGGGCTGGTAGATATTATACTCGCTATTTCAATTGGGTATGGACAAACTTATTTGACTACTCATTTAAGGCACTATCTGACGAATCTTTATCTTTTAATTTAAAAGCAGGTTATGAGGCCCAAAAGTCTTCAACCTATTTCTCTAATACTGTAGCTTATACCTTGCCATTGAACACCAATATCATTGTTCCTTCAGCAGGTTCTGTATATAATACAGCAACTGGATCAAACAGTGACTATACCTTCGCTTCAATGTTAGCGTTAGGAGATGTTTCTTATAAAGGTAGGTATGTATTATCTGGATCTTTCAGACGTGATGGTTCTTCACGCTTTGGTGCAGATAACAGATATGGTAATTTCTGGTCTATTGGTGCATCATGGAATATTGACCAAGAAGATTTCTTTAAATCGGTTAATTGGATAGACCAATTGAAACTAAGAGGATCTTATGGTAAAAATGGTAATGCCGATATAGGTAATTATGATTGGAGACCTTTATATGGATATGGTGCGGCTTATAACTATCAAGGCTTAACCGGAAGTGCCCCGGTTACGGTAGGTAACCTTCCTTTAACTTGGGAAGAAAACAAACCCCTTGATATTGGTGTTGATGCTAGCTTCCTAAAAGGAAGATTGAATGTTACTTTAGAGTGGTATACCCGTACCACCAGTAGCTTATTGTTAAATGAACCCCTTTCTAGAACTTCAGGATTTTCGAGCTTTGTAAACAATGTCGGATCAATGAAAAATAGTGGATATGAGGTCACATTAAACGGAACACCAGTAGTAGCAGGTGACTTCAAGTGGGATGCATCATTTAATATTTCCCATAATAAAAATAAGATCTTAACCTTAGTTAATAACCAAGAACAATTATCAAGTCCATTCATCAGAAGAGTAGGCTTAGACTATCAAACATTCTATGTACCACTATGGGCTGGAGTAAACCCAACCAATGGAGCGCCATTATGGTATACTGATGAGACAAAAACAGCTACAACTTCTACCTATGCTTCTGCTAAACGTGGCGTAGTAGGTTCTGCTTCTCCTTCTTATTTTGGAAGTTTTGGTTCTACATTCAGCTATAAAGGATTTAGTTTAGATGCTTTATTATATTATAATTTTGGCAACCTAGTTCGTGACGGATGGGCGAATTACACGCAATCTGACGGCTACAATGCTACATTCAATCGTACTGCTTACCAGTTAGCTAGATGGACCCCTCAAAACACCCAAACCAATGTTCCTAAATATGTTTATGGTGGTGCAAACAGTTCAAATAGCTTATCTGATCGTTTCATTTATAAAGGAGACTATGTTAGATTGAGAGAGGTAACGCTTGGGTATGCCGTACCAAAGCAATTCTTATCCCAAATCAAGTTATCTAGCGCTAAAATCTATGTTAGAGGTGTGAATTTGTTGACTTGGGTTAAAGATAAAAATCTTCCTTGGGACCCTGAGGCAGGCGGAATTGGAGGAGGATCTAACTTTGATGTTTACATTCCTAAAACATTTACAGTTGGTGTCAATGTAGGTTTTTAACTAAAAATTTTTGAAGAAAATGAAAACGAAATTAAAAATGAATAAGGTTCTACTTTCGGGTATTCTTGCAATAGGACTTTTAGGCTCATGTTCTAAAGATTTTTTAGATCAAAAGCCATATACGCAAATCACTCCAGAAGATGCCCTTGCCACCGAAAGTGACATGTTGGCAGCACTTAGGGGTACATATGCTACTTTAAGAGCAGCAAATCTTTTTGGCAGAAATATACAGGTAATAGGTGATCTATCTGCAGATAACGTGTTTATCTCTACCAAAAACTCGGGTCGATTCTTTGCTTGGGATCAATATGTATTTACTTCGGCAAATACAGAATATACAGGTATGTGGACAGATTCGTATACCGCAATCTTAAGAGCTAACAACATCATTAATGCTACTGTGACCGGTAGTGCTGCCGTAAACCAATATAAGGGAGAGGCCTATGCCATTAGAGCATTGATGTATTTTAACTTAGTTAGAACTTATGCAAGGCCATATACTGATAATCCAGCAGGTCCTGGTGTACCTATCGTTACCCAATACGATCCTAAACTAAAACCTGCGAGAAGCTCAGTGGCTGATGTTTATGCTTTAATACAGGCAGATTTGCTACAAGCTTATAATTTAATGACGCAGTATACTGGATCTAACAGGTTCTCCAAATATGCCGCCAGGGCTCTAGCCGCAAAAGCATCTTTGTATCAAGGCCTTAATCAACAAGCCTATGATTTTGCAAATGATGTAATTACAAATGGAGGTTTTACCTTGGCAACTTCTGCTAATTTGGGTTCATATTGGAGCAATGTAGCTGGTAACCCTGCTACTTCTAAGCTTGAAACCTTATTCGAAGTATCTGCTGATGCAACTTTAAATGTTGGAACTGATGAACTTGCCTATATGTATCTACAAGCTGGTTATGGTGATTTATTAGTTAATCCAACATTATATAACTTATATAATGCTACAGACGTAAGGAGAAGCTTAATTACTGTAGGCTCACGTGCCGGTGGAGAAGCAGTTGCATACATTGTAAATAAATACAAGGCTGTATCTGGCGATCGAGATGACAAAAAAGTATTGAGGTTATCTGAGGTTTATTTAATTGCTTCTGAAGCTTCAGCAAGAATTGGTGTCGCTACCGAGCCTAGAGCTTTGACTTTGCTGAATACCTTGATGGCACAAAGGGATCCTTCCCTAGTCTATGCATCAACTGGAGCACAGCTGATCAATGACATTGTTCAGGAAAGAAGGAAAGAACTTGCTTTTGAAGGCGATAGATCTTATGATCTAACCAGGTTAAAAAGAGACATCACCAGAGTTGGTGGCACCTATAGCATCACTAGTATTCCATATACTAACGACTTTAGACTTGCACCAATTCCTCAGGCAGAAAGAGATGTTAACCCAATTACTCAAAATCCAGGTTATATTCAATAATAATATAATTATAGGGTCTTTTTAAAGTCCTACATTCCCGATTCGCAAATTTGCGAATCGGGTTTTTTAAATTTGACATAAGCAATTTTAGATATGAAAGTTTTGTTAAAAATCGCGTCCAAAATGACAATGCTAGCTGCACTATTACTAGTGACGGCCTATTCACAAGCCCAAGAAGTGTACATGAGCGATGTTTCCGGTACTGCCTTAAGAAAAGATTCTAGATATGCAGAAGTTGAAGGAACACCCTTTTTATATACAGATTGGTCAGATGGAGTTGTTGTTTTCAAGTCCAACAAGGTCATAAAGTCCATTCCCCTCAAATACAACATCGAATCAGAAGATATCTATTTTAAAAGCCCTCAAA
>NZ_JAELTN010000066.1 GCF_016428855.1 Pedobacter sp. ASV28 | reverse complement strand
GGCTCGATCGTCGGCAGCGTCAGATGTGTATAAGAGACAGGGGGTAAATATAATGTAATAATTTCCAAACTTCAAAATAGAAATGCTAGTTATACCAATATTATTTATATTTTATCCACTTTGTTCTTCCAAAAGTTGGTTCTGGTACATTTCAGCATAGCTTTTGCCTTGTGCTAAAAGTTCTTTATGTGTTCCTTCTTCAATGATCTTCCCCTGGTCTAAAACCAAAATTTTATCGGCATTCTTAATTGTGGAAATGCGATGGGCAATTAAAATACTGGTTCTTCCTTTCATTATTCTGCCCAGGTTACTTAGTATTTCTTCTTCTGTTTTAGTATCTACTGCCGATAGGCAATCATCAAAAATAAGGATTTTGGGTTCCTTGATCAGCGCTCTGGCAATGGATACACGTTGCTTCTGGCCTCCAGAAAGTGTAATGCCCCGTTCTCCCAACATCGTTTCAAACTGCTGATCAAAAGCGATAATATTCTGATAAACAGCCGCATCTTTTGCTGCCTGTTCCACCTGTATGTCCTCTACTTGGCTCAATCCAAAGGCAATATTGTTTTTTATGGAATCAGAAAAAAGAAATACTTCTTGGGGAACAAAACCTATTTGTGTTCTATATTCCTGTAGATCTAATGTCCTCAGGTCTTTTCCATCTACCGTAATCTGCCCTGTAGTGGTATCATACATACGCATAAGTAAATTGGCCAAAGTAGACTTACCAGAACCCGTTTTACCTATTATGGCCAAAAACTGCCCTTTTTTAACCTCAAAACTGATGTTTTTCAAGGCGGTGATCCCCGTATCCTGATAGGTAAAACTTACATCCTTAAAGCTTACAGCACCTTCCATCTGCTTGATCTGAACATTACCCGAAACAATGTCGGGCTTAAGTTCCAAAAACTCGTTTATTCTTTTTTGCGATGCTGCCGCACGTTGGATGAGCGTAGTTACCCAGCCCAACATCGTTACCGGAAAAGTAAGCTGGTTAACATATACAATAAACTCGGCAATATTACCCGGAGTAATGGCCCCATCAATTACCTGCCTGCCACCAATGTAAATGGTGAGGATAGTACTTACCCCAACCAAAAGCAACATGGTTGGATAGAAAAAGGCCTGTACCTTTACCAATCCCATTGCATTCCTTTGATAAGCATTGCTTTCTTCTGCAAAGATTTCTTGTGCATGCGCTTCTCTTACATAAGACTTCATTACCCGAATTCCCGAAAACCGTTCTTGTACAAAGCTTGACAAGCGGGATAATTGCTCCTGTATCTGCTCACTTCGATGGTTAATGATGGTATTTACATAATAGATAGCGACCACTAAGATGGGAAGCGGTAATAAGGCATAGATAGCTAAAGTAATGTTTACCGAAAACATGAAGTAAATGACCAAGCAAAATAGTACCGTAGTATTAATGGCATACATAATAGCAGGCCCAACGTACATGCGTACTCTATTTACGTCTTCTGTGGCCCTATTCATCAGGTCTCCGGTGTTATTCCGTCTATAAAATCCTAAACTTAGCTTTTGATAATGAGCGTAGATTTCGTTCTTAATATCAAACTCGATACGTCTAGACATCAAAATGATGGTTTGACGCATAAAGAATAGAAAAAGCCCTCTCAAAAGGTATAGCAGTAGAATTAAAGCCCCAAAAAAGAACAGGCTATAGTTAAAGATATCGTAAACAATTTCCTGACGGTCAAAATTCCTGTAAAGGTTATATATGGCAATGTTTTCTGTGATCAGGTTAAAGGCATGGCCGATCACCTGAGCTGGTACTACACCGAAAATATTGGAAATAAACACAAATAAAATTCCAGGTAGGATCCTCCATTTATATTTGAGAAAATATTTATTCAGGTAGAAAAGATGTTTCATTGTTTGGTAAAGTTAGCCAAAAGTGTTTCTTTTTTATTCATTTTATGCAAAAACAAAGTAAAATAATGGTTTTTTTATTTTAGTTTTGCAGCGTACGCTTCAACTTTATTTTGTATGCCGGAAAATAGTTCTCCTATCAATTCAGTTTTAGAGCAATTAAGCCTATCTGGTCACAAAAAAGTAGTATTCTGCAATGATCCCGATACAGGCCTAAAAGCAATTATCGCCATTCATGATACCACTTTGGGACCTGCTATAGGTGGTACCCGTATGTGGAACTACAATTCTGAAGCAGAAGCGCTTGAAGATGTACTCCGCCTATCAAAAGGTATGACCTATAAAGCTGCCATTACGGGTATTAACCTAGGTGGAGGGAAAGCAGTGATCATAGGAGATTCCAGAAAACAAAAATCGGAAGCCCTAATGCGTAGTTTTGGCCGCTTTATTAAAAACCTAAACGGTGAGTTTATTACAGCAGAAGATGTAGGTACTACCGTTAAGGATATGGAATACATCAGAATGGAAACCCAACATGTAACAGGAGTTCCAGAATCGTTAGGTGGTGCCGGTAATCCTGCTCCATATACGGCAAAAGGTGTTTTTCTGGGCATTAAAGCTTGCGTAAAAGAGGTTTTTGGAACTGACATGCTAGCTGGCAGATCAGTTGTTGTACAAGGAATAGGCAATGTTGGCGAACATTTGGTCGAGCTGCTTAGACAAGAAAATGTTGAAGTTTATGTAAGCGATATCAACCAAGATCGTTTACAAGTAGTGGCCAGTAAATATAAGGCAAAACCTATTGACGCCGATAAGATATTTACCATAGGAGCCGACATTTATGCTCCATGTGCACTGGGTGCTACCGTAAATGATAAGACCATCAAAACCATGAAATTTGCCATCATTGCAGGATCTGCCAACAACCAGCTGGCCGATGAACAGAAACATGGGCAGCTTTTATTGGAAAAAGGCATATTATATGCGCCAGATTATCTGATCAATGCAGGCGGACTTATCAATTGTTACTCTGAATTGACTGGATATGGCAAAAAACGAACGATCCAATTAACAGAAAACATTTACGAAGCCACAAAAGAAGTTATCAAGTTATCAAAATCAGAAAACATACCCACTAACTTAGCAGCATCACGTATTGCCGAAAAGCGTATAGAGGATATAAAAAAAATAAAATCGTCATATTAATAATCACACAAATAGGTAATTTTACCCAATCGTTCTTACATTCATGTTAAACAGAAGGCACTTAAGAATTAAAGCCCTGCAAAATATTTTTGCTTGGCACACCACTGAGAAAAACGATACGATAAGTAGTCAAAAAATTTTGATGAAGAGTATTGATGAAGTATATCAAATGTATATTTCGATGCTTGCACTTATTGTAGATGTTACAGAGTACACGGCAAATGATGCTATTGAAAGGGCTAACAAGCATTTGCCCACGGCTGAAGATCTAAATCCAAACCAGAAGCTGCTTCATAACAAGTTTGCCAATCTATTAAAGCAAACCCCTGAATATGTAGCTTCAGTTAACAAATACCAAATCAATTGGTACGCCGATCCTGAATTTGTTAAGGCCATTTTCAACAAACTGAAAGAAAGCAAAGAATATATTGCTTATTTGGCTGAAGATGCTGAAGAAACACTAGAAAGCTCTAAAGAGATCATCAAATTTATTTTCCGTAAAATGCTATTGAAGAATGCCAATGTAGTACAGGCATTTGAAGATAAATTCATTAACTGGACGGTAGACAGGGAAGTAATGCAGGGTATGATTGCCAAAACCCTAAAGAATTTCACTTCCGAAAACCCATTGCAAAACAAATTAACTCCCATTAGCGCCGATTGGCCTGAAGACAGTCTTTTTGTAAAGGATTTATTTCTTTATACCTTGAAAAATGATGATAAATATCAAGAACTAATTGCTGAAAGAACTAAAAACTGGGAATCTGAGCGTATTGCACTGATGGACACCATTTTAATGAAAATGGCCATCTGTGAAATGATGAACTTCCCTTCTATTCCGGTTAAAGTAACGATAAACGAATACCTTGAATTATCAAAAGATTACAGTACACCGAAAAGTAATACTTTTATAAATGGTATCTTAGATAAGATTTTAAATGATCTTAAGAAAACAAATAGTATTAAAAAAGTAGGCCGAGGCCTAATTGAGGAATAATTCATAATCTCTAAACTCAAATTAATATACTGATGAAAAAAGTATTCTTAATTCTATTTTCTGCTTTGGCCTTTGTGGCTTGCCAAAATTCAAGTAATAAGGTAGAGACTAATACTGCTACCTCTACCGATTCTAATGCCCTTGTAGCGGATGCCGATGCCCCAAAGGTAAAAGTTGAAAAAGCTATCTATGATTTTGGTACTATTGTACAAGGTGAAAAGGTACATTATGATTTTAAATTCAAAAACAACGGAAAAACACCTTTAATTATCACCGATGCTTCTGCAACTTGTGGTTGTACTGTTCCTGAATATCCTAAACAGCCCATTAAACCAGGAGAAGAAGGAACCATTAAGGTTGTATTTAATAGTACAGGAAAAATTGGCATACAGGATAAAGTAGTGACCATTATTTCCAATGCCAATCCTAAATTTGAAGAACTGCACTTGGTAGGCGAGGTTAAGGAGAAATAGCATTAGGTAAACAAAATATTAACATATATATTATATTTAAACTTAATTTATAAATAATGACATCAATAGTAATTTTACAAGCTGCCGGCGGCAACCAACTTTACAGTACAATTATACCCATGGCCTTAATCATGGTTGTTTTTTATTTTTTCATGATCAGACCTCAGGTTAAAAAAGCCAAAGACCACAAAAAATTGGTTAGTGAGCTTAAGATCGGTGATAAAATTATTACCACTGCAGGTATTCACGGTAAAATTGTAGGTTCTAACGATACTACTTTTTTAATCGAGGTAGAAGGTGGCACTAAAATCCGTTTCGATAAGTCGGCCATTTCTCTTGATGCTACAAAAGCAACAGCTACAAAAGCTTAGTTAGCTTAAAATATATTATTAAAGCCACTTCGATTATTAACTCGAAGTGGCTTTTTTTAGTAATTTTACCATATGCCTTTTATAAGATTAACCAAGCTGGAACGAAAACGTTTTGGAATTATAGTACTTTGTGCCATCTGCGCAACTGCTGCTTGGTTATTCTTAGCACTCAACAAAAAATACCCATACACAGTGCAAACCGAACTTATTTATAAGGATGAGCCCCAACGTAAGGCATTTAAGGCTTTGCAGCCTGATACGGTTGACCTCAAAGTGGAAGGTACAGGATGGCAGCTCATTTTTGCCAGACTACGGATAAAACCTCCTTCTATTACGGTAAGCCTACAAAAATTAAATACCAGAAGTTTTATTCTTTTTTCAGAACAATTAGACCAGATCAACAAACAGCTTGAAACTTCTCAAAAAGTTATTTCTGTAACGCCAGATACCTTATTTTTTGATTTTTCAAGAAGGACTAATAAACGTATTCCGATAAAATTGGTATCCAAATTAAGTTTTATACCTCAATACGGCATTGCCAGTAAAATCCAGCTTACCCCTTCTTATGTGAATATATCGGGTCCACATGAAGAATTGGAGCGAATTCATGTGTGGTATACTGATAGCTTGAAAGTATCTAATATACGAAGCAGTATCGATACCAGGGTAAATATGCTACAGAATACAATCAGCAACATTAGCATATATCCCAACAGTGTAGCGGTAAAAATTCCTGTTGACGAATTTACAGAAAAAACTATCGAAGTTCCTTTGAGCATACTGAACAATAAAGACTATTATGACATTAAGCTCTATCCTAAAAAGGTACAGGTCACTTTTTTGGTAGCACTTTCCAATTATGCCAAGATAAATGAAGATTTCATTCATGCATCGGTAGATCTTAATGAATGGAAAGACTTACATCACAATCAACTTTCTGTTAAGATCACCCTATTTCCAGAATTCTGTAAAATGGTTCGCATAAGTCCTCAGAAAATAAATTTCCTTATAGAAAAATAATGCTAAAAATTGGAATAACAGGTGGAATTGGAAGTGGAAAAACAACTATTTGTATGGTTTTTGAGACCTTGGGCATTCCGGTTTTTTATGCAGATACCGTAGCTAAAACCATCATGACTACAGATCCGATCCTAATGAAGGGAGTTAAAGATACTTTTGGCGAGGAAAGTTATTTCGATGATGGGAAACTAAACAATAAATACATTGCCTCTATTGTTTTCAACCACCAGGAAGAACTGGCAAAGTTAAATGCCTTGGTACACCCTGCAGTTTTCAGGGCCTTTGATCAATGGGTAGAACAAATTCCCAAAAATAGCCCCTACTGTTTAAAGGAGGCTGCCTTGTTATTTGAAAGTGGCTCTTATCAAATGTGCGATAAAAATATCTTGGTCACTGCTCCTTATAACTTAAAGATTTCAAGAGTCACCCAACGTGACGCTGTTACTGAAGAGCAAGTGAAAGCAAGAATGGACAAACAGTTTACAGATGAACAAAAATCAAAAATGGCTGATTTTTTTATCGAAAACAACGAGAAGAAATCGATTATCCAACAAGTTTTAAACTTACACGAGCAGTTTTTAAAACTGTAAAAATTAATGAGCAGCCCTATACTTCAAGATTTTATTATACTCAACCAAACTGGCTTATATTGCCGGTATGGAAACTTTTATCTCGACCCACAATCACCTGTTTTAAATGCGGTAATCTCTCATGCTCATGCAGATCATGCGGTGAGTGGCAATCAAAACGTTTATTGTACGGATGCGACTAAGTTGTTTATGCAACATCGCTATAAAAAATTTGCCGCTTCAACGTTCCATAGCAAAAAATACAAAGAAGGCTTTGAACTTGGCCCTGTTCAGATCAGTTTCTATCCTGCTGGTCATATGTTAGGTTCCGCTATGATCTTAATGGAGTACCAAGGTGTGAAGTACCTTTATACCGGAGATTATAAATTAGAAAATGATGCCACTTGCGAAGCGATTGAATTTGTTGATGCCGATGTGCTCATTACCGAAACTACCTTTGCCGACCCTAAGGTGGCACACCCCGATGCCATAAGCGAAATTGAAAAACTCAACAAAGTAGAAAGCAACATCATGTTAGGTGCCTATGCCTTAGGAAAAAGTCAACGCCTGATACATCTGATCAGCAAGCATTGCCCAGAAAAAAAAATATTAGTACACCATAGTATTATACCATTTGTCCATCTGTATGAACAATGTGGCGTCTACCTGGGCAATTACCAAGTGTATGACAGAAAGATAATGAAGCAGAGCCTGGAAGGTAATATCTATATGGTACCTCCTATGGTATTCAACAGTTATATCAGGGCCATTAACGTAGTCAGGGTTTTTGCTACAGGTTGGAAACACCTTCAAAACAACAATGGCCTAACCCTTTACATTTCCGATCATGTAGATTGGAAAGCCATCATTGAAACCATAGAAAAGGTAAAACCTATGGAAGTTTGGACCTTGCATGGCGATGGTAAACAGCTTCAGGCATACTTTAAGGATAAGTTAACCGTAAAAATTTTAAATTAGCTTACTTTCTAATCCAATTTAAACCTTTGATGAACCATGAAGGAAGGTGAAGATTTCTATTTCAACGAAGACGGTTTAATGGTATTTACAAAGACCTACCATTTAAAGCGTGGATATTGTTGTAAAAACAAGTGTAAACACTGCCCATGGAACTTTGGCAAGAAAAAGGAAAAGAAGGACAGGCCATAACTAGCTAAATCAATTCCTTATCCTTTTGTTCTAGCGACCTTTCCTTTCTCACCTAAAGAAATATCTTCTGCATTTATAATTACATTATAATTCACTCCCACCCTTAAAGCCTTCAGTCCGCTAACGCCCTGTAATTCTTCCAGGTCCAGCATTTCCAAATCCCTAAGCAGCAACTCCTGTTCTTGCAGATATTTAATGTATTCTAAATATTCATTAGCTTCAAAGGCATTATAATAAACCAAGGCGATTTTGCCTGGCTGGGTCAAGCGTTCGTTTGTATTCTTAATCTGTACCTTATCTATACGTTTTTTGACTACCTCGTATCTAATATTATATGCCCCCTCTACATCAAACCTTCTTTCATCATTTCTAAAACTGATATCTATTGGATTAGAATGGATAAATATCAGTTGTGTGGTGAGCAATGGCTTTTGCATTTTATCGATCAGGCCATTGGTTAAACGTGCAATATCTACCATGGTTTGTAATTGCCATAACCTAATATTTTTAAGGTATAGCAAATCGAAAGGAATATCTGGAGCTATTTCCTGTCCTATATAAATATCGTATTCTATCCCATCGCTTCTAAATTTGGCAAAATAGCAAGGATAGGTTTTTTGCAGATCTTCCTGTGTGTTTTCCAAATATTCTCCAACAGCAGTATTAATGAACTGCATAGAAGTTTCCAATGTTCGTCTATTTTCATAGGCTACTCCTGTATAGGGATCGATACTTTCAAAATAATCACTAACAATATCCTTAGTATTTGGGTGGTTTTTCTCTACATATTTCAACATAGGATACACTTCAAATTCCAAAAATTCATTTAGCAGATCTTCCTCACTGGAACTGATAAATCCATTGGTTTTCTCTATCCAATTTCTACAATTAAAAAGTATTTTGTCTATAAGCTCAAGTTTGATGACCTTTCGGAGTGTAGTTAAGGTCATACTTAACTTGTTTAGCTGCACTTTTAAATCATCTTTAAGGGCCAAATTGCGCTCAATGGTAGAATTTCTAATATCTATAGCTCCAAAAATGGGATAAAGGTTTTTAAAAGTTACGGTTTCTATATTCAGCGCCTTTTTCTTTCCCTTATTTTTCTTTATAAATTCCCATACCTGTTGATTAAATTTCCATTGTACCGAAGGTTGTAAGGCCGTAAATTTATCTTTCAATACTTCATCCATCTTCGCATTAAATTCTTCAATACGGTATTTAAAAAGCTGGCCTAAAAATGGCATTGCAACGTGTAGACGCGATAATAGCTTTTCGTCTACCAATAGCTCTGTTTTCGAATAGATTTCCAACATTCCCACCAACTGGTTATTATAAAAGACAGGCAAAAGCGAATAGGATTCAATGCCACTTTTTTTGATGATATCCAAAAAGGGAATTCTTTCAATTACTTCATCCGTTATTTTATTGAAAAATAATGGACGAGGATCATTTTTATAGGCTTCTAATTGTGCATAAAGTGTTTGTTCGTCCAAGCCGGCAGCTTTTGCCGAATTCATCAATATACTCGATGAATTTTCATCCTCGTCATCAAATACAGGTTTATTATTTACCGTAAGTAATGGCAACAAACCAAATTCTATTTGTCCATTTTCTGCCAAGGTTTTTAAAGCTTGGATGATATGCCCATAAGCTTCATCTTGATAAGTATGGTTGACCAGCGCATCTCTAATACCATCTATGGCATGCTGAAGGGTTACATCCTTTAATGAAATGACCGTGAAACCATCAAACCTAAAATCATTCAATGGCAAGAGTGTTTTAAGTATGGCTATTTCCTTTTCATCTTGCGGATTAGCAGAAAATTGTTCAAAATTTAGCTCTGGAAGATCCTTTTTATTATATACAATATCTACAAACTGCGTATCAACATTAATATTATAATACTGCGTCAGTCCAGTTTGCGGATTTTTATAACCATACAAAATCTCACTATTGGCCAAAGGCGTATAGTTGTAAAAGCGTTCCAGAATCATATTATAAATAAACATGGCCTGTTTCTTTTCTTTATCGACCTTATGAACCTCGTCCAGGTTATCTTGTTCTACGTTCTTCTGAATGAAGTCGTACAATAGGTCTGTGCTAAAAAAAATCTGATCTGGAACCGGTGTACTTAATGCCCAATACAACTCTTTTTCATTAGCCATTAAGGGGGTTAGGATGGTAAAAATAAGCTCAAGCGTATCCTTATGCTTGATCAGGTCTTCTACAGTAAGGTTTTTAACCAAAGCATTTTCATGCTCTATCTTTTCCAACAGGAACCTATAAAATTCTTTTTTAATGGTCTGCTCTGTTTTCAACCTTCTTTTGAGATAAGCAACCAATGGCCTGAATGAAAGGCTCCACTCTATTTGGCAATTGATGCGTTCATCTTTGTTTATTTTAATAATATTAGTATTCATTGTGCTTATTAAAATCTAAAGTTCATTGAAAAATATGGATACCAGCCTTCTTTAGAATATGCTATTACCGCTCTAAAAATGGTTAATGAAGCGGGTGCAAAATATACGCCCCCCCCTACACCATGGTGCCATTGATTTGAGTCTTCATCTTTTCGCCATACCCTGCCCACATCATAAAGTCCCAATAAGCCCACTTGACCAGGAAGCACATAGCTCACAAAATCTCCAAGCTTTGCCCTTAATTCCAAATTATTGTAAAAACTGTGCAAGCCTGCAAAACGATATTGTCTATAGCCCAATAAGTTACCTTCCCCACCCAGGTAGGCGTGCTGATAAAAAGCCGGCTTACCTACGGTAATACTTCCGCCAAACCTATTCGCCAAAATCAAATTGGCTCTTCCATCGAGATTTTTATATAAGGATATAGAGCCGTTAAACTGCATGAATGATTGTGCTGTACTATTTACCCCCTTATAGCCTACCAATCTAAAGTCGATATAACTACCTAAGGTTGGCAATAAATCATTATCTCGGGTATTATTAATAAAATTGACTACAGCCCCTGCGTAAAATTTTTCATGCCCTACCACTAAGCTATCTGGAGAATGTAACTCATCAATATTATTGATGAACCTGTCTATGTTATCTTTTTTGTCAAACGTATAAAACTGAAAACTTGGACCGATACTTATGGTAGATTTTGGTCTTCTCCAGCGCAATGTCGGTTCTAACTGGATAAGATTAAAACGAGTTCGGTAATAGCTAATCCTATCATCAAACTTTGTTTCGTTGCCCACTCCAAAAAAATTCCTGGTATTGTCTGGTGCCTGAACACTAGCTTTAACTACAACATCTGCATTGCCAATGGCCTTTAGCCAGTCGCCAGTATAGCTAAACCTAACTGCAGATGTAGAAAAAGCATACAATAGAGAAAGCGATTGAGAGTTCCCATAAGGTTGCTTTCTAAAGCCGGGATTGGTAATTTTCATAAAGGCACCCAATGATACGCCGTCATCTACATTGTATCCTACATTTGGATATAAGGATGTCCTACTATATAAGTCCTTGCCCAAATAAGTAGCATTTCCAGTATCAGCAGATAATTTCACCCTCAGTTTATTGCGGTCATCGCCATCAAATATATTTTCGTCCTTAAGCCCAAACAGCTTTATCGATTGATTGGAAGCTTTTATATCATATACTTTTTTACCTTGACCAGCTATAATCTTAAGTCGTATTGGCGACGTTTTATTATCTATAGATATACTATCATTACCATCCCTCATATATAAACGTATGCTTTTCGTAACCTTTGGATCGAAATTTCGGCTAAATATTACATCTTTGACATTTCCAGACTTTGTTATCTTATATAATTCGACTTTAAGATGTTTACCGGCAGAATCTGTAATTACCGCTTTTTCATTTTTATGGCTAGCTTGTATATCTACTATCCTGTTAAAAAAATGATAATATTCATTCATTATTTTGGGCAAAGTAGCTTTTCTCTGTTTTAACTGCCTTAAAAATTGATCGTGCCTAAGGGCATAACTTTCTTTTGGCAATCTTTTTAAAGCCTCTTCAAATACTTCATCTGTATAAATGTCACAAAATTCTTTTATCTGTCTATCCCATTCCGCTTCGGTATATTGAGATAGAATCTTACTGTTCATGGCCCTACCTTCCCATAAAAACCAATTAATGTCTTTTAGATCTTTTTCCATGCCCTGCATCATGGGTAGTAAATCAGATTTTTGGGCAAAACGTTGAAGTTTACCATCGGCACTAAAGAAAACCTGATCACGATCTCTAGGCACAGGCAAATATTTCAGGCCTTTTTTTGTGCTGTCTGCTTTCCATCGCCATTGATCTTCGTGCCTATCCCAATCGCCAATTAACACATCTAATGCCCTTGCTCTTAGGTACATTTTAGCATCGTAGGTATTGTCATTGTCCTTATCCAGCTTTTTGAGCATTTTTGTCGTATTATCCGAATCACCGATAGGATTTCTTTCTTCCAACAAACAAATGGTATTTTCAAACAAACCGGCATAATCACCCAGGTTTTTGTCTGGAGAAACCAGGCCAATGATGGGGTTTGCATGGGGTATTCCTGCAGCCTTTGCCAATACCGGCACCACTAATGCACCAAAAGGATGTTGAGACGCCATGTTGTCTTGCAATACATCTTTTGCAAAAGTAGTTCTTAAGCCCTGTGGCAGCAGCACCTCAGGATATTTTTCCACGCTGCGCAATACATACTCGTTGCCATTTTTATCTTTTAACCGTAAGGAGCGCGATTGGTTACCTCCCCCTAATTGTGTAGGTAATAAACCACCTTTAATCTCAGATATACGTATTACCGGCAATTTGGTATCGGTAGCATAATCTTTGCGATAATTATTGCCAAACAGGTAACGGTGAAAGCTACCTACACTATCGAAAGCTGGCTTTACCTTTACCATTACACTATCCCCCATAATTGGTTGTATCTCTTTCTTAGTTGCAAATGTCAGTTCTTTATAAGGTTCGGTATAGCTGAATACTTTTACAACCCCGGTATCGGCATGAACAAAATACTCATAACGCATATCGTTATTCAAAAGCTGATCTGCAATTACATATCCATTCTCTCCACTATGGAACAGCGAATTCTTACCTTTTTTATTAGGCGAATGCTTTGCTCCCGCCCCACTTACAATTTGTAACTGTTTGCCTTTGATAAATTGCAGGCCATGTTCGTGACCGGCAACATAAACCACATTGGGCAGATCGCCAAAAACGCCATTAACTTTGGTCATCATTTCCTTGTACAATGGATGTTTCATGTCCTCGGGGCTCAAAAAAGTTGTCCTTAGCAAAGGATAAAGAGAGCCAATAATGGGCAATGGAATATATAGATTTTTGTTTAATGACGTTAAGGGGAAGACATGATTTTTAAAAGTAAAATACCCACCATGTACACCATAGCTCTGAAAAGGATGATGAGAAGCCAAGATGATGGTCTTATCTTTATTTTGATCTAATAGCTCCCGCATCCGTAAGGTAATCTGCTCTTTACTATTACATTCGCAATCTGGGTTGAATTTCGTATAGGGAAAAAGCCACCACTCGCTATCATAGGCAATAACGGTCAGTTTATCGCTAAGGTTAATGGCTACTGGATAAGGACAGCCATTTTCTGGGACAAGTTTTAACAGCGGATCATTATAGGAAGCCAAAAATTCGCTCTGGCGTTGTATTTTAGCCAACCCATTAGGGCCTGATTTGTCCCAATCATGATTTCCTGGCACAAAATAGACTGCAGCACCATTAGCTCGCATGGGCTCAAATTGCGATCTTAAAATCTGTTCTGTTTCTTTTATATTTTTATCGCCCTTTAATGCCATACCCGTAGGATAAATATTATCCCCCAGATATAAAGTCGTTGTTTTATCCTTGATGACATGTTTGGCAGCATCTTTCAATGATTCCAATTGTTTTGAGTTCATTTCTCCTGCGTCGCCAATTAAAATCACCCGATATTTAACAGTTTCTTGCGATAATGCTAATAATGGCACTATACACCATCCTAAAATGAACGTAATTTTTTTTAGCATTAAAATTATTTTTTAGGCTTTTTATAATCAAATTTCAAAATATTGCCATATTGTGTATCGCTGCCTTCATTAGAGATATATAAATTGTGATACTTATCGAAAGCAATACCTTCTGGTTGGTTAAATACATTGGAACTCAAATGATAGGCATTCTTCACTTTCCAGTTGGCATCTGTTACCACCAAAACCTTGTTAATGGCAGAAATAATATACCATTCCTTTGTAAGCGCATTCAATGCTAAAGCAGAAGGGTGAAAAGTACCTTTTTTCCGCCCAGTTAATTTTTCCAATGCACTTACATCTACGCTAAAATTACCATTAAGCTTAAAGCTGCCATTACTTTGCATGGCCAAAATAAAACCACTGGTAATTTTTCCTTTTTTATCCTGTTTGCATTCCTTACAAATTACATAAAGCAATCCCGTATTTGAATTGGCGTACATCCCTTCGTATTCTCCTTTGGGTAAAATTGACTTGGTTTCCATCACATTAGCAGCAAGCTCTTTTTGGGTTTCGCTAAGCGGAAAAGCATACAAATCACCGTTGCTTTTAAGTACAATGACCCTGTCCTTTAAGATCGCTATATCTTCATAATCTCCGTTCTTGGCAAATTTGGTTGCTTTATATTTTTTTGCACCCAACGTGAGCACAAATACCTTACCCTCTTCATCCTGTTCTGCAAAAACGGTATGAGGATCTCCATTCAGAAATGCGATTCCGGATATTTCCTGTAAGATATCGGGCATATTATATTTTACAGGACCGGCCAAATCGTAACCTCTGGGACTAGTATCTTTCTTTCCCTTTTCCTGGGCACAGGATAAGATAGTAAAGGCACAGCTAAGGCAAATGACCCCTATAAAAGGAATGTATTTCTTTAACATTTCGTTAATCATTTTTTTTATGGTTGAGATATTGATAGATGGCGTATTGTGATTGTATATTGTCATTACTTGAGGGTACAGGAACATTCTTCATTTCATGGTCAATATATACGGCCTGAACATTATCCTGAAGCTGCAACATCAATAGTTTTTTGAGCTGTTTTTTAATATGTTCATCATAAACCGGAAAACAGACTTCTATACGTCTGTAGATATTCCTGTTCATCCAATCTGCAGATCCCAAATAGACTTCCTCGTTTCCACCATTATGGAATACGAAAATCCTTCCATGTTCCAAATAACGATCTACAATCCTTCTCACCATTATATTTTCACTTAGGCCGATTGCGCCTGGTATCAATCTGCATATCCCTCTCACAATAAGCTCTATTTCAACCCCGGCATTAGACGCCTCATACAATTTAGAAATCATCACCTCTTCTTCCAAATTATTTAATTTTATTATAATAGAGGCAGCTTTACCCAAATTAGCTTGGTCAATTTCTCTTTGAATGAGCGCTAAAAATCTATTTTGCAAATTAAACTGCGCCACTAAAAGATGGTTAAAATGGATAAGATCAGGGTCTATTGGTTTTTCTCTTTTTCTCAAGAAAATAAATAGCAGTTCCAATTCACGCAACATTTCTTGATGGGCAGTCATTAAGATATGGTCGGTATAAAAGTTGGCCGTTGTCTCGTTAAAGTTACCCGTTGCAAACAGCCCAGTATATCGATTACGAATTGCCTGCCTACGTTTAACCAAGGCTACTTTGGCATGAACTTTTAAAGCAGTTACGCTATATATGATCTCTACCCCTGCAGCCTTCATTTTTTTTGCCCATTTGATATTGTTGGCCTCATCAAAACGGGCTTTTAATTCGACCAATACTGCTACCTTTTTTCCATTTTTGGCCGCTGTAATTAATGCATTTACAATTTTGGAGTCATTAGCAACCCGATATAAGGTGGTATAGATCTCAATTACTTGTTCATCGGTAGCTGCTTCATTAAAAAAGCGCAACACGCTATCATAAGATTGATAAGGAGGATTGATCAATAGATCATTTTCCAGGATCTGATCATGAAGCGACTTGTTTTTTCTGAAGCTAGGATAAACAATTTTTGCCCACTTTTTGTTACTTAACTGCACATCTTTAACTGGAAAATCGGCCAGGTCTTTTAAGTTATGATACCTGCCTCCCTCTACCAAAGTAGCATGGCCCAAGTCAAAGTGTCTGACCAAAATATCCAAGATCATTTTGGGCATATTGGGTTCATAAAGAAATCTTGTTGCCAAACCCAAATCGCGTTTCTGAATTTGCTTTTCTATTAAATCCGCTACATCATTATGATACTCATCCTTTAAATCGATTTCTGCTGTTCGGGTAATCTTGAAGCTATAACTACCCTTTATTTCTCCTGCTTTAAAAAGCAGGGAAAGATTATCCCTTATGATATCGTCAATGATAAAGACATAGGTTTTTCCCTCATGCTTGGTTTCATAAAACCGCGAAAGGCTATCGGTAGGAATATTTAGCACATAGCTTTTGGCCTGCTGGGCATATTCAACATAAACCACAAAATAAAGCTGATTGTTATTTGGGAAAAATTGGATATCTGGTTCAGTGAGGTCTATAGGTTGTAAAAATGCCAATACCTGACTTAGAAAATAGTTACTCAGTTCATTGTTTAGCACTTGGGGTATCGGCTCATTATAAACAAAATAGATATCATGCTCTCTCAACCCAGGCAGCACTAGATTTTTCAGCACCACCCCAAATTTTTCCTGCTGGCTGTTGATTACCTGATTTGCCTCTTCCAATAGCCCCCCCTCCTGTCGAATTTCATTGTTATCTTTTCTGCTCAGTTTTTTCAGCGCCTGTAAAATGGGCATACGCACTCTATAAAATTCATCGAGATTGGACGAGTAGATAGATAAAAATTTAATACGTTCCAATAATGGTGTATGCGTTCTTTCGGCTTCCGATAAAACCCGCTCATTAAACGATAGCCAACTCAGGTCTCTATCAAAAAACAATTTGGTTTCGGGTATTTGAACCATGGTTATAATAATTTACCGTATGCTGCGTAAGAAATAACATAGGCCAACACGGCCGTAATAAGTCCGAACATAAAAATATTATAGGCCGTTCTAATGAACTTGTACTTACGTCCCAACACCACTCCCTGTGAATAAACATCCTTGATTAAGGTTCCGTACAAAAACTCCCTATCGTACATTACTTTTTTCATTCCTTCCATATAATGTTCCAATGGCATGTTATAAAAGTTGCCAAAAAATACCAAGTTTACTTTCTTCTTTTCTACTTCTTCTTCTGTAAAAACACCTTTGGGAATACTTGGCCTAGTGGCCAATATAGAAAATATGATACAGGATAGGCTCACCAACAACAAGATAAAGGTTGGGATCACCAAATAGGCATTATCTTCTAAACGCCGCAACAGTAAGCTCACAATTAATGATAGAATAATGGAATTTACGGTGATCAATAATTGAGCTTTGTTATCTGCCATATCGCTGAGACGTTGGTTATTGGCCGAGGTAATTCTGAACATGGTTTCTACCCCCTTACTTGGTTGTTCATCTTTATCATGTTTATCTGCCTTGATCGATTTTTCTTTCTTTTTCTCTTCTTTGTGAGATTTCTCCATATCCAACATTACACCTTCATTAAATTTATCCTTAATCTTTGCGATATTTTTGGCTTTCTGGTCATCCAGCAACAACCTACAATAATCGGTATGATATTCATGGTGTTCCATAAATTCGATATCTCGCAAGCGCCAAACTTTTTTACTGATCTCTTTTTTACATAATGCTTCTATCTCTTGATGGAGAAGCTTTGATTTAAGTTTACAGTTTTCTGTACCTAAGTGAAACAAATCTGCATCACACACAATACGTTCGTTCTGATTCATGGGACTTTGAGGCATTTTTGTAGCAAGTATAGCTTTTTTTACAGCCTCGATCACCTGCCCATCTACCTGATGTTTTTGCAAGAATTCTACTGCATTTCCTGCTCCTTTTTCTTCATGCAGCATCGGATCGACAAAATATCCCGTATCATGAAACCACGCGCTGGTAAAAACAATGAAAAAATCTTCTTCCCCTAACTGGTAGTGATTGGCAATCTGTATTGCGGCCTTCACCACATCTTTGGTATGATCTAGATTATGGTAGACCAGCCCATTAACATGATGGGTGTGAAAGTAGTTCAAAACATAAGTTTCAACCTCCGTCTGTAATTGATTGTAGCTCATTCGTTACCGCCTAATTTTTAAAATAAATTCTTGAAAATTTATGCTAAGTTCTTGAAAAAACGCCTGAATTTTAAAAAAAATAAGGTTACCAGATCTTTTTTACATTCACAAAACTTATCAGTCTAATATAGCATTAATCTCTTTTTATTTAGAATAACTCTTTAAAATTGGCATGATTGGCTTAAGTAGCTTTGCCTTAAACTTTCTAGTCATGAAATCTCCCGTTTTATTTAAGTAATTATGCTGATTGCGTAATTTTTAGCTTACAAACAAACACATAGCCCATCTATTTGGTTAGGTAATATTATATTTAACCAATGACTGTGAGAAATACAAAATTTCAAGTTTTAGCTTTTATCCTTTGCCTAGCCATTCCTTTATTTATTGGATACCTTGGCAGCCTACTTACCATGGAATCTGTTAAGACTTGGTATACCACCCTTAATAAGCCCTCTCTTAATCCTCCAAATTGGATTTTTGCCCCCGTGTGGACTACCATATACCTATTGCTGGGCATTTCATCATACAGGGTGTGGACCAATAGAAAAAGTGTTGGCTGGTTCCACTGGGCCGTTATTATTTATTTTCTGCAATTGGCATTCAACCTCATGTGGTCTTTTCTCTTTTTCTATCAGCAACAAATAGGCTTTGCCTTGGTAGAAATATTTCTTTTATTAATGATTATTATTGCCAATGCGTTTATTTTTTATCGATTTGATAAAATTTCAGGTTGGTTATTTCTTCCCTATTTTTTATGGGTATCATTTGCCACTTATTTAACTTATTCCATTTTCATTCTAAACTAAAATCAAAAGAAATTGGTATTTTTATGAAGTGATGTCTCATAAAAGTATATTTTTCTTCTTTCTGCTACTTTTTGCATTACCATCAAATGCCCAAAAGGTAGGCTTGGTTTTTAGTGGGGGCGGTGCTAAGGGTTTAGCACACATTGGTACATTAAAAGCTTTAGAGGAAAACAACATTCCTATTGATTTTATTACAGGAACCTCTATGGGGGCAATTGTGGGGGCTATGTATGCCGCGGGCTATGCTCCTTCTCAAATTGAAAAGATTGCCCTAAGCAGTGATTTTCAGGACTGGGTAAGCGGGCGTTATCAGAGTGATTACAGTTTTTATTTTCAAAAATCATCCAATAACCCTTCCATTATTACGGCAAAGATGTCCATTGATACAAGTCTGCGGCTCAGTTTCAGGTCTAACCTGGTAAATGATATTCCATTGAACTTTGCCCTGCTCGAATTATTCTCCCAAGCATCGGCTATTGCCAAAGATAATTTCAACAACCTATTCGTCCCCTATCGATGTATGGCCTCGGATGTGCTTTCACAAAAGAGTATTGTAGTGAGCAAAGGTAGTTTAGCAGAGGCGGTGAGAGCCAGCATGACGGTTCCCCTAATCTACAGACCTATAAAACTAGACGAGAAATTTGTTTTTGACGGAGGCATTTACAACAATTTCCCTGCGGACGTCATGCAGGAAGAATTCAAACCTGATTTGATCATTGGGGCCAACGTATCTTCAAAAACCTTTAATGAATACCCCAAGAACGACGATAGGTTGATGAACAGGTTTTTAATCTATATGTTTCTTTCAAAATCAGACTCTACCTTGGTTGGCAAAAATGGATTTTATATTGAACCTAATCTGGCCGACTTTAGTTCCACCAATTTTACGCCGGTGGCCGAGCTGATTAAACGGGGCTATGATGCAACCATGGCAGAAATGGAAGAAATAAAAGAATCGATTAAACGTAGGGTATCTGCCCAGGAACTGCTCACCAAACGCACTGCATTCAATATGCGCAAATCAGATCTGATCTTCAGCAATATTGTTGTAACCGGTGTAAACTCCCAGCAAAAAAAATATATAGAACGTCTTTTTAAAAGCAATGGAGAAACATTTAACCTTAAAGACATTAAAAGGGGCTATTATAAATTAGTAGCCGATGAGGTATTCGAAACCATTTATCCTAAAATTAGCTATGAAGCTGAAACAGATAGTTATAATTTCGAAATCGTTGCACAACCCAAGAAAAGTTTCAAAATTGATTTTGGCGGCAATATATCTACGCGGCCAATCAGCAATGTATTTTTGGGTGTCCAGTATAATTACCTCAACAGGAAAGCCTATACTTTTGCTACGAACTTTTATTCTGGCCGTTTTTATGAATCGGTCCAAATTAGCGGTAGGATTGACTATCCTACTAGACTGCCCTTGTTTTTGGCCGCCGAGCTCACCTACAACAACTGGAATTTCTACAATACCAGTCAAATCTTTATAGAGAACCCCAAACCCACTTATATTGATCAGGCGGATAGAAAAATAGACCTGAAATTTGGCATGCCCCTTAATAGAAATGCCAGGATCATCTTAAGCTCTTCTTTTATCAACAATAGTGATAACTATAGTCCTACCAATACATTTTCCGTTGGCGACATGTTAGATAGGACAGTTTTCAATGGTTTTAGGGGAAGTCTGACTTTTGAAAAAAATTCATTGAACAGAAAGCAATATCCAAAAAAGGGACAGAATATATTAATCAGCCTGAACTATACCACAGGAAAAGAAAACTATTTACCTGGCAATATGCAACCAAATAAGACAAACAGTTATGCGAACAGGGCTATACTTTCTAGAAATTTCAGAGAGTGGGTGCATGCCAAATTAAGTTACGAAAACTACTTTCTACATAGCAAAGCTTATACTTTAGGCTATTTGACCGAAGTGGTACTCTCCAACCAACCGCTTTACAACAATTATTACTCAACCTTACTTTCTGCTCCCGCGTTTTATCCTTTACAAGATAGCAAATCTACTTTCCTAGAAAACTTCAGGGCACATAATTATGCTGCAGGAGGATTAAAAAATATATTTAATATCAAAAGAAAATTTGATTTACGTATTGAAGGTTATGTATTTTTACCCTATAAAGAATTTAAAAAGGTGGGACTACAACAAGTGGATTATCAAAAAGCATTTAGCAAATGGCATTATGCAGGCACTGCAGGCTTAGTTTACCAATCTCCATTGGGTCCTATAAGCCTTAGTTACAATTTATATGATGATCCGATCAGAAGAAATGGCGTACTTTTACATATTGGCTACTTAATCTATAACAAACGATCTCTTGAATAACATTGATAAATCATGAAAAACACTATTTTTTTATCTTTAATCTTATTTTGCACCCATAGTTTTGCCCAATTTACCAATATCAATAATTTTAATGTAAAAGAAAGCCTGCTCAAAAACAGTAAGATTGCCATTATTGCCACTGATAGCCTTGAAAATCCCTTAGAACAAATTAATGGCATCTATACTTTTAGCATAAGTGGTTTCACCCAACAACTTAACTTCCACAATGGTGTATCTGTTGTTCCTTTACAAATTGACAAATCGACCTTCGTATATATCAAACATGAAAATGACCGGGGCACACATAGTAAGCTTCTCTATGTATATAAAAAGAATGGCGAATTGACCCCGATTTCTATTAGCCGTATATTTTTCATCATTATCCCCCTGTTCATCATTATTCTTTCCTTCGCTTTTAAGAAATTCATTTATCTGGCGGTGATATTATTTCTTGTTTTCTTTTTCTTCAGCTATAGCAATGGGCTAAATATATCCACCTATTTCGAAACAATTTTCGATTATTTGAGAAACTTGGTTTAAGTTGTACCACTAAAAATTTATTTTCAGCTACTTCGTTTTTATAATTGCCTAGAAAGGAAGACCTATACCAAAATTGTATTGTACAAAACGATAACGGTCTGGGCTATGAGTGGCCAAATAAGCCGCTTTAAATGCTTTTCCGCCATTGATGAACTTACCGATTACCCATTGGTCATCTCCTACAAACTGTGGATCTTTTAACTTTAGTCCTATATCGAAACGGAAAACGAAAAATTGAACATCATATCTAAAACCAATACCGGTGCCTATAGCAATTTGGTTTTGCAGATTTTTAAAATCAAAATAGGTTTCTGGCTGTGGATTTCCCGGTGCAATATTCCAAATATTTCCGGCATCTATAAAGGTAGCACCATTTAATTTTCCACCAAAAAATTTCCTTGCCAGGTTAAAACGATATTCTAAATTGGCTTCTATACGCATCTGCCCCAATTGATCGATACCAAAAGATGATGCTCTAGCCTCTGGACTGGTGATTACATCCCTGTTGTAATTTCCCGGCCCAATGGTTCTAGCCTGCCAAGCCCTTACCCCACTCGACCCTCCGGCATAGAACAATTTCTCGAAAGGCATGGCCACACTATTGCCATAAGCATATCCCACCCCCATGTTCAACCTGGTTACCAACTGCGCCTCTGCACCCAAACTTTTATACCATCTTACATCCACCTCAGGCCTAACATATTGATTATAAGGCAATCCTAACACTTTACCATAATCTCCATTCATAGGATCGTGTTTATTTCCAAACAAACTAGAAAGACCACTCAACATGTTTCCAGCAATATCGATATTGCCCCTAAAGTAAATGAAAGACCTGTTTTGAAGTAACTTTTCAGCATTCAGGGAATAGGCATATTTCATGCCCAACGTAAAATCTTTCCTACCCAAAAGCCTAATGTTATATGAATTCTTCTCGAAAAGTTCTTTATTTTTCATGTATTCTTCTAGGTTACTCTTATCATTGGTATCTATCAGAATACTACCAAAACGGTATTCAAAATTTAAAGGGGTAAAAGAGTGAAGTTTTGATTTTGTCTCTACCCAATCATAACTGATGGAATTGATGAATATCCTACGAACGGTAATATCTTTTTGCAGGGCGTAGAGGTAGCTGCTCGAAAAAGTAGTATAAGGCATGCCATTTTTCCCCATCATCGGAATTTTAAAAGGAACCAATAAACGAGGAACCGTTAAACTAGCCCCCACCGAAAAATCTCTTTGATAAATATCGGAAAAGATGGACTTACCATCTATAAACCGCGATTGAAGTCCTCCTTTTACCTGAAATTGAAACTTTTCACCTCCTTTTAAAAAGTTATTATTGGTATAGGTATTACTTAAGGTAAAACCAACGGTAGCGTTATTAAATGGCACCTCTCCTTCTATCCTATTATTCATTCTTTTCTGTGGAATAAGAAGTATGACAGGATCTACAACATTACTACTATCTTTTGCCTTTAGGTAATCTATTTTTACGTTTTTAAAGACATTTAATTCGTAAAGTCTATCATAGGTCAATGCTTCTTTATCAATATCATATCTTTCTCCCTTTTTGATAAAGTCATATCTAACAATAGGATTTCTCCTGAATTTATGAGATAGATCTGTAAAGCGGATTCCATTAAAACTACGCTTATTAAACTGGATAGAATCTGTAAATCCTTCTTGATTAGGCGCTACAACAATATCCGTTTCACCAATGGTGTACACCTTATGCCTGGCCGAACTGTCTATCGGATTATCGATAATCAGTTTTAAACGTACCTTATTATTGTTTTGATTAGAATCTGGCTCATACCTTACATAAGGCCTAACAAAATCAAAATAGCCATTTTGCCTCATCATTTTGTAGATTTCCTCACGTTCATAGGCCAATGAGTCTTCGTCATATTGCATGCCTTCGCTCAAATGCGAAAAATTAGGCTTGTATTGCTCATATAATGATTTTACCGTAGCATCTGGAATTTGAGTGGTAATTTTATTGACCATAAAAGGTTTACCTGCATCAGCTATAAATCTCAGTTTGGCTTTTTTATTCTTAACCTTGATCTCAGATTTTACTTTGGCATTGAAGAAACCTTTGCTTTTTAGGAACTTTTCGATTTGATTTCTTGAAATTTCCACCAAATTGCTATCCAATATGGGGGGCGGTGTACCCAAAGGTTTTATATTTGTTTTTCTGTACTTTCCATCTTTGGTATTGAACACATTATAAATCAAAATATTAATTCCCAAGCCCTCTGGAGGCCTGATATCCTTCTGCACATAATTATAAGCCAGCTCATCATAAGGTTTTTCTACACTATCTATTTTCACCTTTTTAACAATAGACTGATAATCTTCAATATATTTTGTTGAAGCACATCCTGCTATTAAAACAAGAATAAATAGTAATATTGCAAGAATTTGGATCTCCTGTTTATAGTTGTTTGTATATGCTTTCAAAATCTCAAATCAGTTTTATTAAATCACTTCATCAAAAAAAGTACCGTAAAGAAAACGGAATTTTTATAATTGAGGGTATAAAATCTATATCAGAATTCTTACATTCAGATTATCAACTACATAGCATTTTTTACACCCCACAGTTTTCTTCTATTTTGCCAAAAACTAACGCAAATATAAATTTATTTGAAGTAAACGAAGCTGAACTACAAAAGATTAGCACCTTACAAACCCCTCAAGGTATATTAGCTTTAGTACATATTCCTTCCCAAAGGGATATCAACATCGAATCTTTAAAACAATGTTTTTCTTTAGTATTGGACAATGTGCAAGATCCTGGCAACTTTGGTACAATCATTAGAACTGCAGACTGGTTTGGCATTAAGAACATCATCTGCTCAGAACATACCGTAGAAGCATTCAATCCAAAAACGGTGCAATCTACCATGGGGTCCTTATGTAGGGTAAACATTACCTACACACCTCTTTTGCCTTTTTTGACCCAAATCGAGTTACCTATATATGGCGCCTTGCTAAATGGACAAAATATCTATCAAACCACTTGGGCCAATCAAGGTTTGATTTTATTGGGCAACGAAGGCCATGGCATTAGCGAACAATTGCTAGATAAAATTGATATACCGATAACTATTCCTAGATTTGGACAGGCAGAATCATTAAATGTGGCGGTATCTGCTTCGATATTTTGTAGCGAGATCAGTAGGAATTTAGTAGTTAAATAAAATAATTATATAATTTAACCATTAAGCTTTGCAAGCTCACATTTAATTGCTATTTTTGCAACCTTGAAAAAAAGGTCGAGTGGCCGAGTGGCTAGGCAGAGGTCTGCAAAACCTTGTACAGCGGTTCGAATCCGCTCTCGACCTCAAGATTTAAATAATAAAAAGAAATAAAGCTCATTATTATGGCAGTTACTAGATTAAAAAGAAAAGACAGATACAACAAAACTGTTTCTCGTTTAGAAGTTAAAGGATTGAAATTAGCTACTAACTTAGAGTTGGGCAGCCGTTCTGTTCAATCTAAGAATGATCAATTAGCTAAAAACAATGCTGTTTTAGCTTCTTTAGCGAAATAATTCGACTAGAAGAACTTTAAAAGGCGTTCTGTTCAATTTCAGAATGCCTTTTTTGCATCAAATTATAAATCAGAGGCAATGATGTCTGCCTTGAACTGTCTTGGAAAGACTGATGGCGTCTACTTAATCTGTCTCTTATACACATCTCCGAGCCCACGAGACCTGCGTTACCATCTCGTATGCCGTGTTCTGCTTGAAAAGGGGGGGGGGGGGGGGGGGGGGGGGGGGGGGGGGGGGGGGGGGGGGGGGGGGGGGGGGGGGGGGGGGGGGGGGGGGGGGGGGGGGGGGGGGGGGGGGGGGGGGGGGGGGGGGGG
>NZ_JAELTN010000065.1 GCF_016428855.1 Pedobacter sp. ASV28 | reverse complement strand
GCAGCGTCAGATGTGTATAAGAGACAGCTTGTCCGTTTATTTCTACGCTCATGGCGCCGGTAATCCCTTGGTATTTTTGTTGTTTAACCTGTAGCTCTGTAAATAGGGGAATGTTCTCTTCCCTAAAAAGGGCTAGCGCAGTTTTCACGGCACGTAAATAAACAAAATATTTTTCTTGATCTAAATTGTTGAGATATGGACTTTCTACAAGTTTTTTGTTCAGGTCGTTGGCAATTGGCGCTATTTTAGGCTCAATATCGGTAGCGAAATATTGGAAGGCTGCTACCAACTGTTCATTCACCGTATCGCAGCTCATTTTGATGTACCTCCATGCAAAGTCTTCTTCTAAGGCAGCTTCTAGCTCGCTTTTATCACGAAGCCATTGTTCAAGTTCGGTAGGGCTATTGATTTCTCTTTGTCGCAGTTCCTCAAAAATAGGGGATAGGTTTTCCCATTTGATTTCCAGGGTTTGAGGGATATAGTGGCGTTGTTTTTTTATGATTGTGTTCATGATTTTTAATGATTGAACGTTGAAAGGTATGGAATGTTGTAATTTTTATTCGTCTCAAACGTAAGTAAGATCTCTATGAAGGTTTTACTTTGTAGTCACCCCATTGGTCATTTTACCGTTGAGTACAGCCAATAACTTAGGTGCTTTTTTCTCTAGACTATAAACACCTAGCAATAGGCTTGCTAAAGCCAATAAAGGGAAAAAAATGTAGGTACTGTCCGGATTGATCTTTAGCATAACGAAAATTTTTGATATCATTTTAAAGATGAGGATATGATAAAGATATATGAATAAAGAATAGCGTTTTCCAATTATGCTCATCATGTTTTTCTCAGTGGTGAGCACTTGGCTACAAATAAATAATGTAATGGCAAGCAAGGCACTTCCCAGGCTTAATTCAATCTGATATAAATTGATATAGTTTCCAATCTTACCTACGTATAGCTCGATAAAAACTACGCATAGGGAAATAATAGCTAATGTTAATAGGAAAAATCGATTTACTTGTGAAAAATTGATCTTACTTAAGAGCATGCCTAGTGTCATAAAGGCAAAGCCGCTTATAAACCTCGGAATTTCTTCATAACTGATTTTTAGGGGCAAAAGAAAAGAGAATTCAGATATGATGATACAGCCCAATAAAGTAATTGTTCCGCAAATGTACAATAGGCGCCTTCCCAACACTTCATCAATAAACCAAAGCATGATATAGGCAAAAATCATTGATCCAATAAACCAAATGTGCCAAAATGAGCCGATAAAAAGATACTTGACGTCATTATGGAACCACATATATCCCGATAGCCAGGCAAAAATAATATACACTGCACTGGCGATAATAAGTATGCCAATGAGGTTGATCAGGTTGCTACGAATGGATAATATGGAGATGGTGGATTTTTCATTCTTTATAGCCAAATAATGTCCTGCACTTATAAAAAAAAATGGAACAGCCCATCGACAGCCAAAACGGATGATGCTACTCCATTCATAGCCTATATCACCTAATTGCGTATGTAAATGCATTACGGCAAATGCGGCTAACAGCCTGAAACTATCTAATAGATTATTTCGTTCTTTAAGTTCAGGCATGTTTTTTTACGTGATTTTGGATAGGGTAAGGTGGGTACTGAAATTGAACTAAAGGTAGTTGTTATTTGCGGCTAACTGCTATTATAAATTACATTCAGTTTTGTTTAACGTACAGGCGCTAGTATTTGTATTTTACGCAGTATCACAAATACCAACCACATGGTAATGAAGCCATAGAGCATATTGTTGAGCATAAATTCGAAATTGTTTCCCCGCCATAAAACCTGAAAACAACCGTTAAACATCACAATACAGCCAAATTCATAACCCCCAAACCAACGTTCAGCTGTATCATTAAAAAACTGAATAAAATAACCCAACGCAAAAAGGAAAATAAAAACGCCCCAATAGCCGAAAGATAAATAGGCATCTACTACAGGACGGGTTTTAGCTGAAACCGATGAACGTTCATCAACTACACCCGCTTCATAAACCCTTTGCATGGCAGTAGTTTCGGTTATGGGCTTGTTGGGATAAAATACCCTCGGCACAAGCGCTAAGGTAGCATTTTCCAAAATTTCAAAACCGTAGTAATCTCTTTTTTCAGGCACATAGGCCACAAATTGCGTAAACATGCCAATTTCAGAAAAGCGATTGGTTAAAAATTCCCAATTGGTTTCTACAATTTTCTCATCATTATCTTCCTGAAAAATAGTTTCTATGGCAGCAGATCTAGCTTCTGTTGCTGTTTTTTCACCGGACCAAGATTGCTGGCGAATAATGCCTGCATAAGTAGGTAAAATATATAAAAGAATGTAAATGGTAGGTAAGGCCAATATGGTTATGGTACGTTTATAATAGGGAAGCAATAACGCAAAGAGAATAATGACATTGATAATAATATGTTCCTTGAAACCACTTAAGGTAGCATTAATAAAGTTAAGACCAAACATGGTAGCCCCATAGGTAATAAGTAGGCCTTCTTTATTACGTAAACCTTTTAGCAATAATAAAGAGGCACAAAAAACAGCCATATTATTAAAGTATATGGAAAATTGCAACAGTCCAGGAATAAACTGAAGGGCTAAGGCAACCATATAAAAACCTATTCCTACTTTTAGCCATGGAAAGTTGGTACATAGTGCATATCGCTTCTTTTTTTTACTTGATGAAGAAAAAAATAGTATTCCCCATACCAATGCAATATGGGCCAAGAGGAATAAACGTTGACATTTGGCAATCAGATAGGTTTGTTCATTTACGATGAATTTTGCTGGATTTACTTTCTCCAAATATTCATAACCTAAATGATCCAAAAAATAGAAAATAGAAGTGCAACACATAAAACCAGCGAAGATGAATTGTAATAGAAAGATCGGACGCATAATTTGCTGTGCTATGGGCAAATCTTTTTGCACTATTTTATGTGGTGAAAACCACGTGAGGTAAAAAATATAGAATGATCCTAGCCAAGCAGTTAAAAAACTTACATTAGGCGAATCGTATAAACCAAGCGATAGAAAGAAAACTATGAATGCTGGTATAGCAAAAACTTTAGTTTGTTGCATTTAATGTTGTAATGAACTGTTCTACTTGATGTTCGAAACCCCAATTTTTAATGAGCTGTTGAGATTGTTTGCGGAAATCGGCGAGCAAATTTGAATGGTTGAATAATAGGTTAAGTTTTTCCGTTAAGTCCTTCATATCATTAGACCTAAAAATATAGCCGTTAATTCCATCCTGCACTAAATCTATCGCACAACCTACTTTATCTGAAACGATAATTGCTTTGCCTACTGCCATTGCTTCATTAACAGCTAAGCCCCAAGTTTCGCTTTTTGAAGGGAGGCAATAAATATTGCAGGCCTGATATACTACCGGCATCTGCGTTTGGTTTTGAAAATCCATGAAATGAATACTATTCGTCATTGCTAGGTACGAAGCAATCTCAGCATTAAATACTTGTGCTTTCAACTTTAAACTTTCCTGCAATACTCCATTCCCTACAAATAGCAAATGAACTTTTTTATTACTCGACATTCCCTTCTCTGCAGTCATTTCGACGAGATTCCGAGGAGAAATCTCACACTTAAGCTCCTTATTCTTTGCTTGTTGTTCCTTATTCCAAGCTATAAACGCATCCAGTAACAATTCTGGATTTTTATTGGGCTCTAATTTCCCAGCAAATAATATTAAAATATCTTCGTTAGCTACTCCTAAACTTTCTCTCAAATCATTACTTTCCGCTTTTCTATCTTCAGCAAAACGTTTATTATCTACGGCATGTGGCGCAAAAACTAACTGTTTCTCTTTTAAACCGTATTTTTTGAAATAAGCTTTATTGTTCGTCCCCACGTAAAAAGCTTTATCTACATGACTATACACCCATTTCAAATACAGTTTTTTTGCGATGGCTTTGAATCCAAATTGTTCACCCAATAATGTAGAGTCACCTCTAAACCAAATTGGAATTTTACCTTTAAAATGACGCATCGCCTTAAGGTGACTATCGTAAATATAGCCGTAGATTAAAATGGCGTTTGGAGAAAATTCTTCAATTTTGCTAATTATATCTGGATTGATAATTCCTTTGCCATGATGAGAACCTGGATTTGCTGAAATATTTTCTAAAAGCTCATAATCATACCCATCTAACATTGGTAAATCCCAAGCGATGGTTTTACCAAAACCAGGGTCGTGTTTGGGCACCATGCCTGCCACACCCCAAGTGTAAAATACTTTTAACTTGCATTGTTGTGCCATTAGGCGGAATACCGGCACGTAGTATTGGATAGGGTGGGTGATGATGATGGCGAGTTTTTTCATTAAATGGGTAGCGCCAATATATCGGCTGAAACAAGTTGCACAGGAAGGGTGATTGATACCACTGCATGCCGCTTAACTTCGTGAAAAGAGTAATCAAGTGATGTTAATAAGTCAAATATGGCATTTGGGTCTACGCCAGCTTTCAACTGGTAATTTTTGTCGTATTCAAAGACTATCTTTGGTTTGTACAGTTGGATGGTTTTTATCAAACCTTGCAATGCAAATAGCTCATAACCCTCTACATCAATTTTTATAAAATCTATTTTTTGCTGGCTACCAAATTCGCTCAGTTCATCGCCAACTCTACACTCAATTTTTGTCTCGCCTAAATCTAAAAGGCTATATGCCCCAGGATTATTGTTGGTGGCAGCAGTGTTGATATATAAGGTTTCATTTTTATTACCTAAGGCTATATTTATGGGCAATACATTATCAAAGCCATTGAGTTGAATATTTTCTACTAATTGGTTGAAATTGTTAATTACAGGTTCAAAAGCAACTACTTTGCCTTTATTGCCAACTAAGGTAGAAAAGAATAAAGTATGAAAACCAATATTAGCGCCAATGTCTAAGACTGTATCTCCAACTGAAACATGTTTTTTAAAAGTATCTTTGATGTAGTCCTCATATTCCCCCAAATATGTTATTTGTGCACCTATCCATGTTTTAGGATTACATTTAATTCGAAAATCTCCCTGTAACGGAGAAACAATTGCTTCATTTCCTGTTAAAAAGCCATTAGTGTAAAAAAAATTAAATAGCCTGTATTGTCCTTTGTAGTAGGAGCGCCTTAATAGTAATTTTAATAGTGTTTTAATCATTTTCTGCTATGTTTTAGCTTTATAAAGAAACATTGTCAAACAATCTGCATTGCTTATGTGTCATTTCAATAGCCGTATAGGGAAGGAATGCTGTTTGACTTAATCCGAACGTTCTTTTTGCATAGTTTTCTAAAAAATTAATAATTTTTTCAGATTGAGTCTCTTTATTTTCTTGAAAAGTAACCACTGTAGCATTGCTACAAGATTGGATGATATTTACCACAGAGCTTTTCTCATGGAATATTGCTAAGAGAGGTTTTTTTAATAATAGATATGGATATATTTTTGAAGCGGTATATTTCTCGTCATTAGAACCACAAATGAATAAGATATCAAATGCAGCAAGTGTATTAATGGTTTGATAAAAAGGCATTCGGTCTGTATTTTCAACTACTGATTCTTCCAGGCCGAAAGCAGTGGCTAACGGTTCAATGGTTTTTTTTCCTTTGCCTTTGGGCGCATAACTCGTACCCAAAAAATTGAAATGAAATTGTTTAAAATACTCTGGATGTTGAACCAGGCCTTTCTGTATTGCTCCAAATAGTATTTCAATTGCATCTTGCATATCGTGGCCACCCCTACCGATATAACCCACGGCTATCTTTTGATTTTTAGTGATTAATGCTGGACAGTGCGCTATATTTTGTCTTGCAATCTCAATGTCGCGTTCAAAAGCTCCGAAAGTAATGGTTGCCGCAGGTACTTTTAAACCATATCTTTTTTTTAAATCGGTATTGTATTGCTCAGAAACTGCAATCAAGCCGTCCACACTTTTCATTGCAATCGGTTCTAGATATTTGTTTAAACGATAAGAAAACCAATATTTGGGTGGAAGTTGATGTTTCGGCTTATCTTGATAGTACTCAGAATGCCAAGGATCCTGCATGTCAATTACATAGGGTATGCTAAATTTCTTCTTCCAATACGCTCCTAAAATACAAACCGGAAATTGTGTGGTAGAAAAGTAGATTAAATCGAAATGTTTTTTTTTCAACAATTCATTTACTTTTTTTCGGTAAAACCATAAACTTCTTAAGGCTAAACTACCTAGACCAAGCTTGCTCGTTAATTTTTTACTGAAGGCTTCAACATAATGTACTTTCGTATTCTTCGGTATGCTATCCAATAGAAGTTCATCTACACTTCCATCATAATACTTCGGATGGCAGGCCACGACTTCCGCTTCCCATCCAAATGCGTCGAAATAAGGTAAACTCATGCGTATCCTTTGCATATCAGCGGCGTTAGCTGGCGGAAAATAGGGGGATATGATAAGGAGTTTTTTCAAGAAAAGATTTGTTTTACAATACTCTGTAGTTCTTTTTCCATTAAACTCCAGTCATATTTTTCTCGATAAGTTCGCAAAATTTTAACTCGTTCGTTTTGGAGACTGTTTTTATCGAGGGATGAAAAAATTTCACTAAGTTCTGCGGTGTTGTAATAGTACTGGATGCCGTCCGGAAAATCTTCTTTGAGTGATAACTGGCCTTTTGTAGCACTGGCTATTACCGGTAGCCCAACTGATAAATAATGAAATATCTTGTTTGTTAGTGTAAGATCTCTACTAGCGGGTGTGTTTAGCTCGGTTGCAAGACCTAGGTCGTACTTTACAAGATTTTTTTGTAAATCATTATTTTGGATTAAGGGCAAAAAATTAATACTGTGTTGAGAATTAATTAGTTCAGCCTTAAGGATCTCTTTATAATCATCTGATATCGCCCCGCGTAAGTTAAGCTCAAGTTGAACGTTCTTAGTATAGTTCATGGCTTTTATGATTTTTTCCAATCCTCGCCCAGGACCAACAGTCTGCGAAAGCCATATCAGCCGAATTATAGTAGAGCTGCTGACATGATCTTTATACAAGATTTTAAAACTGTTGTAGATTATTCCTGGTTTTTCTGTATTGTATTTCTCAGCCATCGCATTTGCCATTGGTAATGATGTAGTATAACATACGCTAGCGTGATGAAGCGCAAATTCTTCAATTTTTGAAAGCAGCTTTTGTGATCTGTATTTTCTCGCACTTGGCAAGAGGTCTTCAGAATACCAGTCTTCAAAATCAAAAGCTACTTTTTTTCCTAGTTTTAGTAAAATTACTCCTACGTACGTGGGTAACTCTTGGTGGCAAATGTATAGGTCTGCAATTTGTTGTAGAGCCATTGTCAAACATTTATTTGGTAAATAGCCTATGGCCCATCTATTTTCAACGCCCAATTTATTAATGAGTCTGCCTAGCTTGTTACAAATTCTACTCTTATAACTTTTAAAGTTACTATTGATGAGGTTGTTGTAAGTTAGGTATATAATGTTGTGGTTCGCCAGTAAGTTTTGGTCTTCTTTTAATAGGTCTGAATTGTAAATACTAGTGAGTATAGTCACCTTGTAACCATTTTTAGATAGTGCCAAGCTTTCTTTTAAAACTCTGGGGTTTCTACAAAGGTGTTGATGAGAGATGATGCAGATACGTTTATCCATCTAAAAGTAATTTGCGTTTGATGTAGTTAGGTAGCTTTAGCATGTAATAAAAGAATAGCTTTGGATACTTTTTAAAAGGCCTCAGTATTGTTGCTTGCCATTTTGCTTTGTAAAAGCCAGTCTCGTTGATGTAGAATTTTTGAGGTACATTTCTCCAGTTAGGAAAGCAGAATTGAGGACGGATTTTATTACTAACATAATGGAAGTATGCTTTAAAACTGTGGTTGTAATCGATTGTTCCATTGTTGTAGAAAATTAGGTCATTTTTTATTAATTCTTCGGTAATATTATTTTCGAAAGAGGACGTAATTTTCTTTTGGTTAGTTTTCAGTTGAACCAAATATGTCATACAACTTGGGGATAGTTCCAATCGATCTTCAAAAATCCATTGATGTTTAACTTCATCAATACCTTCAAAAACTTCGCTATTTAGATGCTTTTCTAACATTTCTAATTTTTGAAAAAGCTTATTGTTGTAAGGGTTGTTTCTCACTAAAGTAAACGAACCACTCAGCCATTTATCGTGAAACGAGATAAAATCAATCTTACTTTCAAATTTAGTTTTTACAAAAGAATAAACATCACCATAAACCAAATCGCAATCACCGTATGCCCAATAAATATAATCGGAAATATAATCTTCAAAAATGGAGCCATATAAGGGTTTTAAGTCGCAAAGTTTGTAATTGAATGGGATTTTGAAACCGGAGATGTTTGTCAATTTTTTAACTTTCTTCTCAATCTCCGTTAGGCTAAAATTTATGAATTGTACATTACTCAATGTTGTATTTGGCCTTTCTTTTATGTCTGTGAAAAACAGCACGTCTAGCCACAGATTGTGTTTGCAGCTTTCTAAAAAGATATTCATATAGACTGGCCAGTTGCCATAGTAAGGTATAATTAGGCAAGCTTCTTTCATATTATTGAAGCACGTAGTTGCTCGTAGATTTCAAAATATTTTTTACTAGCTATTTCCAAAGTTAGCTCTTCCTTTATGAACTGATCTGGGCTATAATTATGAATGTTAGCGATAAAATCATCGAGATGAAGGTTAAATTCTGAGATGTCCTTAAATTTTTTACCACATCTGTCATCCCAATATGGAACAGAGCTAACTGGTTGAAACTTAATTTTATCAGGATAGTATGCAGGATCCTGCCAATATCCCCCTCGGTCCCACGCGAAGATAGGTGTACCAGTCGCTAAAATTTGCTGATAAGCAATCCCTTGTGTTTCGTGTTCGCAAAGAAAAATAACAGCCTTACAGTTTGATGTTTTGGTTTTTAATTGCTCCGGCTCGTAAAATCCGTATCGAATAACGTCGTAGCTAAGGCTACGAGAATTTAAAATTTCAATGATAGGGTTAATAATTTCGATTTCAAATGTTTGATGATCCCACCGTATTTTATCATAGATCAAGAAATCCACATTAGGTTGTTTTTTCTTTAAAAATGGGTTCCAGATATTTGTGTCAATGCCTACAGGCCAAATATTTATTTTATCTTTTTCATACTTTTTATCAAACATTTCCTTTAACCAATTTCCAGGAACCAAAATTTTCATAACATTTGGGAAGTCTTTTAGGAAGTTTGGATTCGAGTACGGATTAATACCAATAGATGCACCGAATAGGATTGGGTTTTTGAATTTTTTTTCAAATATTAGATGGTCTTTGCCTATTATTCCTATAAGCTCATTTGGATTTTTCCTTGCGTAACGGTAGTCGTTAAAACGATAGGGAATACCTAACTTATCTAAACCTTTCATAAGGTTGATGGCGACCATCATTTGACCTCCAGGCCTTTGCTTTCCTCTTAAAATTCTTCTAATCAGTTTTCTAGGATATTGGTCATACTTGAACCATCTATAATTGTCTTGTTCTTTGTAAAATAAATTTAGTGACTTCATTTGCTCAGCTATCTAAAATTTTAATGTATGAAGCAATCTTAACTTTGTCAATTGAAGTCGTTTTGCAACCTTCCAACCAAAAATCTTTGCTATTAGATTAATTACTGTGCCTCCAAGTATTGGCTTTCTGTTAATTAAATGAGGTTTAAGCTGAGCTTGTGCACTAGTTACTGTTTCGAAAACTTGAGGGTAGATGTTAAAGCACATTAACTTTATTTCGTCTAAAGTTCTATAGGTAGCTGAATCTATATTTTTAAGTAGCTCAGGATCCTTATTTACCTTTAATAGATGCTCATGTTTTAGTAAGGTACTTTTCACTAGATTTCTCAAAGATATTTCAGACTTCACACTGGAAAGTGATCTAGAAAATCTAAATTTTCTGTAGTAGTTTAGTACTTCTCTGTTGAATATGATTTTGTTTGAATTTAGTAATACTCTGCAAAAATATTCTCCATCTTCATCCATGCATGGTGAGATGTCAGTGTTCCAAGTACCGGCAGACTCAATTATCTTTTTTGGTACCAAAAATGCGTTTGGTTGTATCATTCCACCTTTTAAATCGAATCCTCCATAAAGATTGATAAGAAATTTTATAGGATTATTGCAAAAATGATCGTTAAAAAAATAATCTCCAGAAAACTGAATTGAATTTAAGTGGTTTTCTCCGTCGTAAAAATAAGCGGTATTACATACTGCAACAGCATTTGGACTATTTTTAAGACATTTAATTTGTACCTCGAATTTTTCTGGAGACAATAAGTCGTCAGCATCTAGGTACTGTATATAATCGCCAGTGGCATGTACAAGACCTAGTTTTTTTGCTGCGCTCGCCCCGCTATTTTTTGTATTAATTAATGTAAAGTTGCTTTCGTTTACAAACTCTTGTATTTCGCTCAATGTGGAGTCTGAAGAGCCGTCATTTACTAAAATAATTTCAAAATTTTTATGAGTTTGGTCTAATACAGACTTAATTGTTTCTTTGATAAATTTTTCTCCGTTATAAACAGGTATAATTACACTTATTTTATCCATCAAGTTTTTATTTTAAACGCTTGCTAGTACTAACTTTTCTAAAACCGAAAATACTTCTGTAAATGGGTCTTAAGATTTCTTTTGTCCAAATTTTTAGAATAGCTGGATATTTTATGCCCATCTGCCCCGCTATATCTACAAGATTCTGCGGTAGATGAATGTTTTTTAATCGAAATTGCTCTAGCTTGTAATTCCAGCCATCTGAAAAAGAAGCGTTAAAGTGTATGATAGGTATGTTGCGAACACTCTCATTTGCATAAGTATCTTTTATGTTAAAATTATTTTGTATAGCTAAGAGATCATTTTTTCCACGAATCACGTTTGAATTAATGCGCTTGTAAAACATTGCATCCGCTTTTATCGATGTGTTTTGAAGTGTCGTCTCGCCATATAAACTCATTGCAACCGCAATAAGTGGTTCCTCATTTTCTTTGCCTCGCAGTCTAATAAAGCCATAATGATCATAATCGCTTTTAAGTTGAGTAGCTTTTTTGAAAATGTTTGCAGCTATTTGTCCTTGCTTGAAATAATAAACTGAACCGACAAAAACTGGTAAAGATGGTATGTTAAATTTTTTAACAATGCTCTCTATGTTACAAAAAAAATCACCATTTTTTTGTTGTGTTCCAATTGCGCTAAAATTTCTATTAGCAAATAAATCGAAGATATGATTTAGATCCTGAAAAATGATACAGTCGCAGTCTATAAAGAGGTTTTCATTTGCAATAATTTTATCATACATATAAAATTTTGAAGTGAAACTTTTGTCTTTATCCGATATGTTCAAATCCTGAATGAATACATTAATTTCATTTACAAATTCACTGAAGAATTTAGGATTGTCAGTGAGTAGATTAAAAACTATCTCATTTTTATTGTGTATTAGAAATGATTTTATAAGTGTTCTCGTTAGAGAATGATAGTATTCAGTACCGACTGAGACTGTTAAAACAGATTTTTTGAATTTTAATTTTTCGTTACTCAATTAATTGTGAAATTTGTAGTTCTTTTTGTTTTTTGAATGTCGATCTTCAATGAACTTATGGTATATCTTATAAACTTCAGTTGGATTTAAATCATAAAAGCTCTCCAAATTTGGAAGCTTTTGCGTATTACTCCTATTTATTAGTATTTTTTTTCCCAAAAAAATCTTTAATTTAGACCAATTGCTGATTTTATTATAATTATACATTGTGCAACCCCTAATTTCTTCATCTTTTAGGACTTGTTTCTGAACTTTTGAACTTATAGAGGCAGGATGTAAAATTCCTAAAGCATTATAGCCTGTATAATAAGCTAGATTTGCTTGAAGAAATGTAATTCTTAGAGAATATTCCCAATCCATCATTGTAAAGCTGGTATTATATAAGCCAATCAAGGAAAGGCTATTTTTTCTAATCAATATATGAACATCGCTAAATGGAAATGATTTCGTAATCTTTCGTTTCCAACTTAAAAATTTGTCGTCGTGACTATGGAAGAAAGCTGTTGAGATGTCCTTTCCGTAGAAAATACTCGATTCATTTGAAATGCAAACATCAACAGAGGGATTTTTTAACATAAATTCCTTACACTCTCTAATTGCAGAGAAGCAAAATACGTCATCATCAATAATTTTTTTTATTAACCTACCTCTTGCCAATAACATCGCCTTATTCCATCCATGTGCTTGGTTTTTATCTGGTTCTGATAAAAACTGGTGAATTATTCTTCTCGTAAATAAGTCTTGCAAGTATTCTTTAGAGCCATCATTGCTTCCAGAATCGACTATCACGATTTCTTCGTCATCTTTTAGCTCTGAAAGCAAAATAGGTAGTATGATTTTTAAATATTCCAGTCGATTTCTGGTTGTTATAACATATGAGAGATTTGGATTTGGTATTTCCATTTAAAAGAGTTAAAAATTATTGATAAGCTTGATTTTATTGTCCAAAGGCGAAATGGAAAAACCGCAAAGAAAGTAAAGTTTTAAATTCTCATACTCTAAATCAGCTTTTGTTCTAAAAAATATAAGTCTAACAAGTGTAGTTGAAAATGCTACTGCTTTTTTAATATAAGACATTTTCATAACTTCTATTTTTAGGCTATAAATTCTATTGATTTTTCCAGATTCTTTGAATGAATGATAAAGCTTTTCTCTGTAACTAAGTGTTAGCCGATCTTCACTTATAAAATGTTTAAAATTTAACTGGCTGGAGTAAAATAGCCTGTAGCCTTTTAGTATTAATCGCATACACAGCTCGCTGTCTCCGCCAGAAGTTAGCTCTAAACCATTCCTATCACTAAGTAATGAAGGAAATTTATTGCTTACTTCCAAGTAAGTTTCTTTTTTAAATGACAATCCCGCTCCCCACAAGTATTTTCGCCAAGTTACATCTCCTGTCTCTTCTGCCTGTTTACCTACAGCATATCCTCCTTTATAATCTTCCCACCAATCAGGAAATGACACATCGCTAACGGCATCACTTTCACCTCCACATGCTGCAATCTTCGGATTATTCAACAGTATTTCGTAGGCGGTAAAAACATATTTTTTTTCCAACCAATTGTCGTCATCACAAAAAATAACATATTCATAATTGGCTTTATCAACACCTTTGTGGCGAGCATGACTTAAGCCAGGCTGAGGTTCGTCCACAATTTTCGATCTCGATATTAGGCTTTCATATTTTTGTATTTCTGCTAATGCAACCGTAGTAGTATTGTCGGTTGAGTTGTTGTTTACGACAATAAGCTCCCAAGGAATATCTTTCGGTATTTCTTGAAGTGCAATGTGTTTAATGGTTTCTGGTAGCCGACTAGCACTATTGTAACAGCAGACAATTATAGAGACTCCTTTGTTATCTAACATTTATACCAATATCTTGAAAATCTTGTTGCTTTTTTATTTATAAAGATCATATCTTTTTAGGGCTGCGATGTTTAATAACTTTTGCTGGATTTCCAACAGCAATAGCATAAGACGGTATGTTTTTTGTAACAACGCTACCTGCGCCAATAACAGCACCTTTTTCTATTGTAATTCCACCCAGAATAACACAGTTTGCCCCAATCCAAACGTCGTCTTCAATCACTGTACTCAGTGGTATATCTGGTTTTGAATTTATAAGAATACCGGTTGGCGGTATAGAATGATTAGATGAAAGAATGGAGGTGTTCATTGCAATGAGGCAATCTTTCCCTATGCGGACGTCACCGTGACCATAAATACTTACAAATTCTCCAAGGAAAGTTCTTTCCTCAATCAATATTTTTCCACCGTAGCATTGTAGGTTTGCAAAGTTAGAAATATGGCAATTTTTAGAAATTTTTAGTTCACCAGATTTCATTTTCCAAAAAACCGACTGGGTAGTCATAATGACTCGCGTTCCTATTTTACAACTTGGATGTATTACAACTCCATTTCTGTAACTGGATACAATGTTTTTCAAATAATTGAGATAGTAGTTAGCCTTAGTTGCTAGCATTTTCAGAATAGTACCAAGTTGCGTCTAAATTCAAAGAACCAATAGACGATATATTGTAACCTTTTTTTCGGTTAATTTGATTTGTAATCTCGAATTTTAAACAGTCATTGAGCTGGTGGTAATCTCCCAGTTTATCCCCTAAGTATAAGTCTACAGAATAAAGTCCATTGTGTAACGGTAGCTGCTCAGTCTCTAGCATCAAAGAGTTTCGAGACAAATTTTTTGTTTGATTAACTACTCCGTGAGTAACAGCATTCGTTCCGAATATCGGTGTGCCCAGTTCGTTTTTAACGATAAAACCGATATTAGGTACTTGTAGTCTTTTTGACGATTGGTAATTGATAAGGCACTTAATTTGATTATAATCTAATGCCTGTCTGTCTAATGACGCGGAAAGAATTTGCGGAATATCGCTGTTTGGGTTGATATTTTGATAATTATATGTTTCAGCTCCAGTAGAAAGATAAAATTCGACACAACTTTCTATAGGACCCATTGATTGAGTTATTCCGTTAGCAAGTACAATTCCACTGCTACAAAGCTCTAAAACACTCCCCATATTATGGCTCACAAACAACACCGTTCTGCCTTCACCTTTACTCACTTCGCCCATTTTGCCTAAACACTTCTTCTGAAATTCCGCATCGCCTACGGCTAAAACCTCATCGACAATGAGAATTTCGCTTTCTAAGTGCGCAGCAACGGCAAAGGCCAAGCGCACATACATGCCGCTAGAGTAACGTTTCACAGGCGTGTCGATATAACGTTCCACGCCGGCAAAGTCTACAATCTCATCAAACTTACGGGTAATCTCCTTTTTTCGCATGCCTAAGATGGCGCCGTTGAGGTAAATGTTTTCGCGGCCGGTGAGTTCAGGGTGAAAGCCCGTGCCTACTTCTAATAGCGAAGCAATACGGCCTTTGCCCGTAATGCGGCCTGTAGTAGGGGAGGTTACTCGGCTCAGTACTTTTAACAAGGTGCTTTTGCCAGCGCCATTGCGACCAATAATGCCTACAGCGTCGCCCTGCTCAATTTCAAAATTAATATCCTTAAGGCTCCATACCACATCAGAATGACCTTTGCTTGTACGATCATTAGCTTCGCCAATGCGCAGAAAAGGATCCTCTTTACCACGGATGCGGGCATACCATCGTTCTAAGTCACGGCTAATGGTACCAGTGCCTATTTCGCCGAGTTGATAGGCTTTAGAAAGATTTTCTGCTTTTATTGCGATGTTACTCATGATGTTAAATATAGATTCCTCACAAAGATTGGAATGATAGGATCTTGGTGGGCTTTAAAACTGGTTTCGGCTTTATTAGTGCTGTGATGTATACTATGCTCAACCCTATTGGGGTTAGTCTTTTTGAGAGACCTTGTTAATTTTAAAGGTATTTTTTTCATATACGGCCAGCTGTTGCCAACTTTTGAAATTGTAATAAGCCCAGTAAGTGGATAAAAACAAGCCCAGTAAGCCGTCTTTATAACCTTTAGTCATAAAATAACACTCCTTAAAACTGTGAATGGTCATTTTCATTTGCGAGAGAAAATGATACTTAATATTTCTATTGAACAGTGCTTTCCCTTCTTGCAATATATAACGTTTATGTTTTGCCAAAAATGATCGATAGGAGGTTACCCAGAAATGTTGGATAACCATATCATTTGTCTTCTTGGGTAATAAGTAGGTCATTTTATCTTCATTAATTTGAATACCCTGATGTACAGTGGTAGACAATTTGATAGCTCCCTTATTAAACAAGAGTCTACCATGCCTATTTCCTCCCCAAATAGTTCCTTTAAGCGGTGTGTTTTTAAAGTAATACTGGAATGGTACCTTTATAGCGGCAAAATCGGTAAGGTTACTTGTTTCAAATAATTCTTTGATTTCCATGGCCAAAGCAAGTGGTAGCAGCTCGTCTGGGTCGGTCATTAGTATCCAAGGTCTTTTTGAATAAGGAATAATGCTAGGGAAAATCTCTTCGATTACATCAACTTTATGATGGGCTATTACATGAGCACCCATTTTTTTGGCAATGGCTACTGTTTCATCTTTACAAGATAAGTCTACAACAAATATTTCTTCGCAAAAAAATAAGCCATTCAAGCATCTTTCGAGCAGATGTGCTTCATTACAGCTTGCAACAAAGGCAGAAATAGGCAACTTAAATTGTGAAGAGACCAAAAATCAGCTAATTTTAAATTTTAATCTTGTAGCCAAATGGTAAATCTTATTGGTAGGTAGTGGGATATAACTGGATGTTTTTGATAGTGTAAAATCAAGATAATCCTTAAACTCTTTACGCTGTCGCTTCAGTTTCCAAACATTTTGTAACGATAGAAATTTAAAGCCTTGCCAGTAATAACTTTGTCTAGGGTCAGTTAATAATTCAATGATATTAAAGTTGAATTGTTTCATGTACTGATTATGACAGTCTATATCTGGTAAAATCTCTTTTATGGTCGTAAGTTGTTCACTGGCACAAATTATATCTGTATCTCTATTTTCTCGTAAGCCTGTCATTGCCAAGGGCAGGCTTCCCACAAATATGAAGTCATCTGACTTTTCTGTAATATTTGGTGTATTTGCGAAGTACTTAACAAATTTATCAGTTTTCCAAAAGGTAATGTTATTATGACATTCATTTATAAAAGAAATGCTGTTATCGTTTAACAAAATATGAGCGAGTGCTACAGTTTCGTTATGGGTATCGTTAATGTGAACGCTATAGTTTCCTATGTTACAAATTTCTCTGATGGTAGTTTTAATCTTCCTCAATACATCCGGACGATCTTCTTTGACAAAGAAGATGCGGAGTTTTCCAAAGTAAGAGTAAGAATGAGCAGCATGATTGAAAGCGCCCTCATAATTGTTTGTCGAACTACCAATCCAACTTTCGTTTTTATACAATTCCCTTACATATAAACCATGGGCAAATTTGTTGAGCTTAATCGTTTTGTCATACTCGACACGTATACCATGTTGAGCAAGTATCTCAGTAATTTGCTGTGTTTTCAATTTTGCCTTTGGATGTACATGAATGATCCTCATGTTTTGATTATGTAATACATGTTGTAGAAAAACAAAATCATTAACCCAGTTTTCTTGTTTTCTTTCCCTGAAATATACATAATTATAATTAGGTTCTTTCAAAGCGGCTAGTGGTACACCTACTAATTTCTTATGATAATATGCGGCGAGTGAGATGCGATGCGAGCCATCTGTATTAATATTATTTTTAAAGGGAATATAGCTCTTCTCTTTATCGAAAAGGTTAGATTTAAATTTTTCTTCTAGTATTTCAAAATTCTTGATGTAGTCACTCAAATTGCTTTTAGAACCATCTCCTTCTGTAAAGCTACCCTCTGTAAAAGCATGTATGTGGTTTTGATATAGAGCTTTTGGCCATGATAAATTTGAGTATTTGTTTTTATACTTAAGATAGGTGTATTTGGTTGCCAAATCAAATCTTCTGCTGTCCCAAACTAATTTTAAAGGATCAAGTTCAAAGGGCACACCATTTTCGGCCAACTGTGGGAATAGCTGATACAAGTATGGATTTACCTTATTTTTAATATAAGTACTAATCATAATTTCCATTTCGGTTCAGATATTACTTTTCCCCAAGCTCCAGAATATGGTTTGGTATGTTGTACGGGTTCTTGCCTAACGATAAATTTCGAACATTTTTCGACCTGATCCAAGCAAATCCCTTTATAGAGACATGTTAAGGTGACATAATAAGTCCCAGGCGTTAACATAAATTTATCGAAATCGATAGTTAAAGACAGCTCTTTTTCAATCTCGAAAGAAACATTTTGATCCATAGATCTGGGGCCAGTAATTGCATTGCCCATATCATCTTCTATTCGCAACCCTATATTAAGTCCTAAAAATTTTTGACTTGAGCCTATGGAAATATTAAAACTCAATTTTTCTCCAAAGCATACCTGCTGTTGTATTGTGGTTGAATTTAGTGTACAGGATTTAAACCATAATTCGATGCCATATTCTTTATTTACTCTTTTAATTAATGAAAAATTGGTATAATGTGATGGACTATCGTTATTGCTCATGTAGTCTTGAACTACCGTTTCGGTATCCGTAAAGTTGGTGAGTATACCATTAACAAGTAGCATGCTTTTAGTACACAGATTTTTTATCGCGGCCATATTATGGCTGACGAATAAAACCGTTCTACCTTCGCCTTTACTTACTTCACCCATTTTACCAAGGCATTTTTGTTGAAACTCAGCATCGCCAACGGCCAAAACCTCGTCTACAATTAAAATTTCACTCTCTAAATGTGCAGCTACAGCAAATGCTAAACGAACATACATCCCACTAGAGTAACGTTTTACTGGAGTGTCTACATAACGCTCTACACCTGCAAAATTTACAATTTCATCAAATTTGCTAGCGATTTCCTTTTTACGCATACCTAATATAGCACCATTAAGGTAAACATTTTCGCGTCCAGTAAGTTCAGGATGAAAGCCTGTACCAACTTCTAGTAACGAAGCTATACGTCCTTTGCCAGTAATGCATCCAGAAGTAGGGGAGGTAACACGACTAAGTACCTTTAATAGTGTGCTTTTCCCTGCACCATTACTGCCAATAATACCTATTGCTTCGCCCTGTTCAATTTCGAAATTGACATCTTTTAAAGACCATATCCTTTCTGAGCTAGCACTGATAGTGTAATTAGTTTGGCCAATAAGTGAAAATGGATTTTCCTTACCTCGTATGCGGGCATACCAACGCTCTAAGTCACGACTTAGCGTTCCAGTACCTATTTCACCAAGTTGATAGGCTTTAGAAAGATTTTCTGCTTTAATAGCTGTATTAAACAATATGAAGAATTATGGTAAAGAGTCAATATACTTTAGATAATCTCTTTGCTTATGACCTTTGTTAAAATTGCCTATTAACTTACTGGCTTTTATGATTACCCTTTGTAATATTCCCTTTTTGCGAATTAATAGATTATAGGTTTCTAAATATTCAGGATAGCATTTTTGCAAAAAGCTCTGTCTTTCTTTTTGGCTTAGCTTGTAGTTGGCCGAAAAACCATTCAGAACATAATTACTGAGCACAGTTTGTGTTAATTTTTCAAATACATATCCTTTTTTAAAGGCATCAAAACTAAACATCCAATCAGGAGCTAGCTGATAATTTTGATTGTAAAGTCCAATCTGCTCAAATACGTATTTTTCGATAAGCATAGTTTGGTGGCATAACGATGATTTTATAAAAAAACTATCATTTACTTCTTCTGGATAGGTTTTTATCCAAGCCAATTTTTGTTTTTTGTCAACAAAGTTTGCATCTGTATAGAAAATACTGACAGCCTTATTTTTAATTCTTTCAGTAATTTCTGTTAAAACATTATTATGATACAGGGTATCTCCACTATTTAAAAAAAGTAGATATTTGCCTTTTGATTGTCTAATGCCTTTATTCATAGCATGATAAATACCATTGTCTTTTTCAGAAACCGAATATGAAATATGTTTTTGGTATTTTTTAATTACATTAACGCTTTCATCAGTAGATGCACCATCTATCACAATATGTTCATTTTCAGTATTTTTCTGATAAGCAACACTACTAATGGTTTGCTCTAAGCCATGAGCATTGTTTAAATTTACGGTGATGATCGACAATAACATTTATTGTTTCTTAAATTTTTTTATCAAGGAGGGGAAAAAAAAACTTCTTAAGGTCTGGTCAATTTTGATATATCTATTTACACTGGTTTTTCTAATAAAGGTATCCAAAAATGCTTGCTCCATATTAATGCCTTTTTCTTCAGCTCTTTTTAAGATTACCTTCCACCGCCAAAAATAAGAACGGTCGACATTCGCTAGGGTAGATAAACCTCCAATATGTATTCTATAATAATATAAGCGTTCATCTATTAAAATAGCTTCACCAACATCATATAGTTTAAAATACAGGTCTTGGTCTTCTGCATTTTTTAAATAGGGATTTATGCCAATTGTTTTTAAATAACTACTTTTTTTGAAACTGGTGAATGCTGAAATATCCCCATCATCATTAAAAAAATCATATTGCCCCTGTGGTACTTGTTTGATATATTTCTTTCCTGTAATATGAAGTTTTTCATCACAATAATACAGGTTGCTATATACTAACGAAGCTTGTGGATTTTTTTTGTGCATTTCAATCATCTTTGTAATAGCATTTAGAGCTATGGCATCATCAGGATCTACAAAACCCAATATTTCTCCTTTGGCCTCATCAATGCAACGTTTTTTGGTATATCCAACGCCTTTGTTTTCACTATTATGAAAAAGAAAAATATTGGGATGTTGGTTTTGGTATTGTTTAATAATGTGTATGGAATTGTCAGTAGAGGCGTCATCTACAATAATGATCTCTATAGATTCGTAATCTTGTTTTATAAGACTATCCAAGCATTCTGCTATATAATGGCCATTGTTATAATTGGCAACTAAAATACTAAACAATGTTGGAGTAATCATTATAGCTTATTGTCCTTATACCGTATCCACAAAGTTTTTCTCTACTTTATTGAAAATAACAATACCGAAGATTAAAACCACAACGGTAACCAATGCCGTATAGCCAAAACTAAACCAGGTGAATGATCCTTGACCTAAAAAACCATACCTAAAGGTTTCGATCAATGGCGTCATGGGATTATATTTGATGAGCCATGCATAATCTGGATAGTTTTCTATGGCTGTACTTAAAGGATAGATCACCGTAGTGGCATACATTAATAGTTGAACCCCAAAAGTGACTAAAAAGGCAAGATCACGATATTTGGTAGTCATGGCAGAAATTAACATGCCTGAACCTAAGCCTAACAATGCCATTAAGATGACCACCAAAGGAAAGAGGCTTATGGCCCATGTGGCATTAAACTGTGCATTTGTAAAAAAAGCGTAATAACCCAATACAATAAGAAATAATAAGAACTGTACGCCGAACCGTACCAGGTTGCTTACCACAATGCTCAATGGCATAATCAATCTAGGGAAATATACTTTCCCGAAAATATTAGCATTGTCTTTAAAGACCGTTGAGGTTTTGGTCAAACAGTCTGCAAAATAATTCCAGGCTGTAATACCGGCCATATAGAACAACGGTTGTGGTAACCCATCGGTACTTATACCCGCCAAATTTCCAAATACGAAAGTAAAAATAAGGGTGGTAAGTAAGGGCTGGATAAAAAACCATAATGGTCCTAAAATGGTCTGTTTGTAAAAAGAAACAAAATCTCTTCTTACCAGTAACCAAAGTAAATCTCTGTAGGCCCAAGTATCTTTTAACTTCAGGTCTAATAAAGAACTTTGTGGCTCAATAGTCCAGTCGTATTGTTGGTTGTTCATTGCTTGTTTTGGTTACTTGTTCTTCAATAGTTATTTTGGTTTTTCGTTTTTTGATAGGCGAGCAACAATAATCAATTTAATAAATCTTTCACCTTTTTCTGGTATTTTTCAAAGCTAAAATGCTCCAGTGCCAATTCTCTCTGTTTTTCGGGCCGATGCCCTTTAAGCGTTAAAACTTTTCGAATGGCATTGGTAATTTCTTTTTCATTATTGGGATTGATCAATTGTCCTAATTCACCATTTAAAAGCGCATCAGTACTGCCATCTATATTGCCACCAATAACTTGGCAGCCGCAAGTGGCAGCCTCGATGAATACAATGCCAAATCCTTCCTTACTGCTGGGCAGAATGAAACCATCTGCGAGTAAAAAGTGCTCGGTGATTTCTTGTTCATCTATAAATCCAATTAGCTTCACCTTTTTTTCCAGACCATTTTGACTAATGATTTGCATTAGTCGAGCTTCTTCTTGGGCATCAGCTTTGCCCCCTATAATATAAATCAGATTTGGGAAATCTTCTTTAAGATTTAAAACAGAGGTGATTACGGTGTCGTAATTCTTCTGATGTTCGCTTGAAGATAATCTCGTTAAGGTGAAAAGTACAAAACTATCTTGCGCAATACCATATCTATTGATGAGGTAATCTGGCTTTTCAAAAGTAGAAGGGGCAGTAAAAAAGGGATCTAGGCTATTATTAAGTACTTTTATATGCTGCTCGCTAATGTAATGTCTTTGCATTAACTCTTGTTTGGTAAAATTACTTACTGCCCAAACTTTACAATGCTTTTGTAAAAACTTTTTTTTCCAATTAGAGATAGGTCGCCAAACCTCAATGCCATGCGCCCAGAGAATAATCTCTGTCGAGGGTTTTAAGATTTTGATCATCTTTGCGAAAATCAACAAGTTAATATGGCTAAGAATAACCTTATCATATTTCCAAGCCCCATTAAATACTGACCAGGCAAAACTTATTCTTTTTCCTCCAAAGCCTTCGAAACCATGGAGAGTACCATAACGCTCATCTAAACTATCTTTTGGATCATGCATCGACCAAGTCTCTAAGGCATATCCCGCTTCCTGTATAGCTTTCATCAACGACCGACAAGCCCTTTCTATACCTCCAGTAAAACTGAAGATTTTTAAGGTAAGGAAAAGGATTTTAGGTGGTTTAGACATTGTCTTTGTTCTTCGCTATTCGTTGTTGATTTCTGGTTGTTTACAACAAACAATGGACGACAAGCACAGCTTCGCCCTTTCAGTCCCACAATTTTTTGTAAAACCTAATTCTTATTCTCATCATCCCGTAATAGAGATCTAGCTTAGTAGATTTATCTGTCCAGAACGAGTAGCTTTTATGATTTTAATGGCTCAATGTAAGCCATTGAAGTCTTCACTTGTATAGCATAACCTAGATTTTCCAACTTTAAAACTAGGCTTTTTTTATTTTTTATCGAAACCAATTCGGCAATCATTCCTTTAAAAGGGCCAGCGTTGATCAGTACCTTTTCACCAGGGGCAATTTCATATTCAATGAGCTCTAATTCATCTCCAGATGCCAAAAGTAATTTTAGGTCTTCCATTTGCTTGTCTGGCATTACGGCTATTTTGCCGGAGAAATAGACAAATCTACTAATGCCATGTGTCATTAATACTTCAGCATACTCTTTGTGGGAAATGTGTACGAACAGATAAGACTTGAACAATGGTTCTTCGACCCACTTTTTACGGTCGCTCCATTGCTTTAGCTCTTTTTTAAGAGGGAGATAAGTGCTTATGCTCTTTCTTTGTAATTCTTGATAAGCCTTCTTCTCTGCTCTAGATTTCGTATACACAGGATACCATCTGTACAAATGATCGATCATTTTCTATCTTTTTTTCCAAAATTCCCACCATTTTTTTTGTGGTTCATCACTATAATAGCCATTACCATAGGTCGCATTTGAATAGTCGGAATAATAATAGTAATTGGCATAATAGCTTCCCGTATAATTGGTGGTGTAATAACGGCTATGTAAAATATCGTTATCAAAAGCATTTAATATAATCGCAATATTAGAGAGGTTAAATTCTTTAGACAACCGTTCTGGAACAGATGCCGCCTGATAACGAGATACGCCTGAACGGATGACAAACAGATTGACATCGGCCATTCTGATCAATGGAATAGCATCAGAAACCAAACCAACTGGAGCAGAGTCGACAATTACAAAATCGTAACTTAAGGTAAGTTGCTCCAAAAGTGATTTCATTTTGTCTGAATACAGCAATTCTGATGGATTGGGAGGTACTGGGCCAGCAGGAACAAAAGTAAGATTTTCTACTTCGGTAGTGAAACTGATCTCTTCTAGATTAGCCTGATTGGATAGGTAGGAGCTTAACCCTTTTAAATTACTCACTTTAAAAGTGTGATGTAATTTTGAACGTCTAAGATCGGCCGCAATCACAATTACTTTCTTGTCTATTAAGCTTAAAGTACTTGCCAAATTTACCGTAGTGAATGATTTGCCCTCCCCAGAAATTTCAGAAGTAATGCATACAATTTTACTTGCCTTGTCCGAAGCTAAAAAGCTAAGGTTCGTCCTTACAGACCGTACCGACTCGGCAAAAAGCGACTTTGGATTTTTAATGGACAAAATTTGGCGGTTATCCTCATCTATCTTATCCTGATATTTTCTGATTACACCAATTATAGGTATGTTAGTTAAGCTCTCGATGGTCTCTTTATCGTAAATAAAAGGATTGAGCATCCGTACCAGAAAGATAAGACCAATACCTGCAATTAAACCTATAATGAAAGTAGTCATGTAGGTTTTTTGATGTAAGGGAGCAATTGGCTTAGTGTTATAAAGGGCATGGTCAACAATGGTAGCTCCGGAAGTCACGGCAGCTTTGCTGATTTGGGCTTCCAACTTTTTTTCTGATAGATAGCTATACACCTTTTGGTTAATGGCAAAATCAGACTGTAAATTAATCATATCCCTTTCAGCCTTTGGAATAGCATTAAAGGTTTGTTTGATCGACACTATTTGTTGATTTAAAAAATCGATAGTCTTAGTGTTCTTTTGTCTTTGGCTGTTGGCATTGCTTACAAATGCCGATTTGATCTCCAAAATCTGCTTATCTATTTGTTGTACAACATCAGAACTCGCCTTATAGGTCACTAATGCTTCTTCCCGTTTGAGCAATAAGGTATTATATTGATTGAGTAGACTAGTCAACATGGGATCGGTAATGCCCTGTAGATTATAATTAATGGCATTGAGGTTTTTATTACCTACGATTTCGGCCTCTAACTGATTGATAAAAATACCCTGTAGGTTTAGGGTACGTTTTTCTGTTTCCAAGTCAGTTAGCTTTTTCATCACCTCTTCACCAGTGGCCGAAATATCCAGCATCTTGTTGGCAACCTTGAATTTCTCTAGTTCTGTGCCGGAAGCCTTTACCACTTTAGACATATTTTGCTGTAGGGTATCAATAAACCTGATGGTCTGCGTGGCTGAAACAGTTTTTTGGTTGCGATCATAGCCTACATACTCCTGCAGGATAGCATTCAAAATGTCGGTAGCAAAATAAGGATTGGCATCTGTTTGAGATAGGGAAAGGATATTTGTTCCTTTGGTTTCACTCATATTCAGACCTGCTGAAATTCTACCTAAAAAACTACTTTTTGAATTGAAACGAAAAGCGTAGATTGGATTGTTGCTACTATCATATAAGTGGTTATTAATCTTGAATTTTAATCCGGTGACAGCAATGATTTGACCTGGCTTATATGTTTTGCTGATTTCCCTGCCACCTTCTTGATATGTGAGCTTAAAAGAGGATGCATTTTGAGGTTCATATTCAAATAAGGCCCGTGTAAAATTAGCGCTATCTTGTTCTATAATAGAAATATCAATTGGTTTTTGCGGATAAATATCTGAAGTTCGCACCCTACCTTTCAGATAGAAGGAAATTTTATAGTCTAAGTTACCTATAGCATTAGTCAAAACTTCTCTAGAACGAATAACAAATTGTTCTGACTGCATTTTATTGGTGCGATCATAAACATTTCTTACATTGAGCAACTCTGAAATTTCTGATCGTTTTTCTTCAAATTTTAAAGAAGCCGTAGTGCTGAAAGTTTCGGGAGTATACCATAAATAAATATACGCAATAATAAGTGCTATAATTACGGTACTTGCAATCCAGTAGACAATGATTTTGATATTGTTGGAAATACCAGAATTAGGAACAATACCGTGGATCTGGGAGCTTACGAATATCAAATAGGAAATATCATTCCCAATATTGTTCCTTCTGCAATGCAAATA
>NZ_JAELTN010000064.1 GCF_016428855.1 Pedobacter sp. ASV28 | reverse complement strand
CCCCCCCCCCTCTACCCACCCCCCCACCCCCGACCTCTACACTATGGCTCGATCGTCGGCAGCGTCAGATGTGTATAAGAGACAGACTGCTAAAAAGCTCAAGATAGCCAGAGGTACAAATATTTCCTTCAGTAACGATTCAAAGTTTGCCGCACTTGCGATCAAACCACTATTTAAAGATACCAGGCTAGAGAAGATCAAAAAGAAGAAACCAGACGAGCAATCAAAAGACAGTTTGGGTATCATTAACCTTAGCACTTTGGCCGTTACCAAAGTACCAAGAATTAAATCTTTCTCTTTCCCAGAAAAAGGTGCATCCATTATTGCTTATAACTTGGAAAAACCTTTGGATACGGCTAAAAAACCTAGACCTGCCGCACCTGCCCAAGAACGCAAAAACGATGGAGATCTGTTTTTTGCAGACGAAACACCCGCAGCTGGAGCTTCAAAAGAGGGAACAGACCTCATTGTAAAAAATTTGATTACCGGGGTAGAAAGAACTTATAAGTATGTAACCGATTATACCTTTAGCAAAAATGGAAAACTATTGGTTTTTGCCAGTTCTGGCTCTAAAAAAGATAAAGATGCCAAGCACGGGGTGTTTTTATTAGATACAGAAAAATGGACCTTGAAAACTTTGGTCAGAGACAAGGGCAATTTCAAAAATTTTGCATTTGACGAAGAAAGCGAACATTTGGCTTTCTTAGGCGAAACCAGCCCAGAAAAACAAGAGGTTAAAGATTTTAATATCTATTACAATTCCTTATCGCTGGACACCGCTCAGGTTCTTGTAGACAATGATATGACCGGTATGCCAAGTAAATATGCCGTAAGTGGAGATGGAAGACTTACTTTTAGTAAAGACGGTGCTAAATTATTCTTTGGTATAGCACCTATCAAAAAACCGAAGGACACTACGTTGGTGGACTTTGAAAATGCAAAACTAGATATTTGGGGCTACAAAGATGATTACCTACAACCCATGCAGTTAAAAAATGCCGAACGGGAAGCTAAAAGAAGCTATTTAACCGCTATTGAGGTTTATAGCTCTGATCCCAAAATCGTACCACTAACTGATTTAAAGCTACCAGATGCCAGTTTAGTAAAAGAAGGAGATGCCAGTTTTGTACTTGCTTCTACAGATTACGGAAATCGTGTGGCGCAGCAATGGACCGGAGGAAGCAAAAGAGATTACTACCTGGTTGATATCAAAACAGGAAACCGTAAAAAAATTATTGAAAATCTGATAGGCAATGCTACGGCCTCTCCTAACGGTCAGTATATCCTTTACTTTAATAAAGAAAATGGCAATTGGTATACCTATCAGGTAGCTACGGGAAAAATCACCTTATTAAACCATAATATGAGCGTGAAATTTGCTGATGAGGATAATGATGTGCCTGATTATGCCAATAGTTATGGGCTGGCTGGCTGGACGGAAGAAGACAAACTAGTTTTGATCAACGATCGTTATGATGTTTGGGCTTTTTCACCAGATGGTAAATCTGCACCTAAAAATATAACCATTGGTTACGGCCGCTCCAATAATATCACTTTAAGGGTAGAAAGAGTAAGTATAGGTAGTGCAGAGCGAAACATGGGCATGAGAAATACCGGTGGTAACAGTGATGACCGTTTCTTTAAAAAGAATGAAGTACTATACTTTGATGGCTTAAACAATACCACAAAGGAGAATGGAATTTTCAGAAAAGCCATTAATGACAATAAATTACCTGAGCAATTGGTAATGGAAAAAGCTAAATTTTCTTCCTTAGTTAAAGCAAGAGATCTGGATCTGTTCATTTACGATAAAGGAAGTTATATCAACTCTCCAGATGTTTACCTATCCAAAGACTTTAAAACAGCTACAAAATTAAGCAGTACCAATCCGCAACAAGCCAATTATATCTGGGGTACCACCGAATTGGTAAAATGGACTACCCCTAAGGGCTACAAATCGGAAGGTATTTTATATAAGCCTGAAAATTTTGATCCCAACAAGAAATATCCAATGATTGTGTATTTCTATGAGAAACTTTCTGATGGACTTTATACGTATCAGGCACCAGCCCCAACGCCATCACGTTTGAACATCTCATTTTTTGTGAGCAATGGCTATTTGGTATTCGCTCCAGATATTAGCTATGAAACTGGGCATCCTGGAAAATCTGCAGAAGAATTTATTAATTCTGGTGTAGAATACCTGAAAAAAAATCCATGGGTAGATGGCAGTAAAATTGGCATACAGGGACAAAGCTGGGGTGGCTATCAGGTAGCTCATTTAATTACGGTTACCAATATGTACGCTGCTGCATGGGCGGGTGCACCTGTAGTAAACATGACCTCGGCCTATGGTGGTATCCGTTGGGAAAGCGGTATGAATCGCCAATTCCAATATGAAAAAACACAAAGCAGAATTGGGGCAACGCTTTGGGAAAAACCAGAATTATATATTGAAAACTCTCCATTGTTCAATTTCCCTAAAGTAACTACTCCTGTAGTGGTGATGGCTAACGATGCAGATGGCGCCGTGCCATGGTACCAAGGTATAGAGATGTTTACAGGATTAAAACGTTTGGGCAAGCCAGTATGGTTGTTAAACTATAATAATGAAGCCCATAACTTGGTACAGCGTCAAAACAGAAAAGATATTCAAATACGTGAACAACAGTTTTTTGATTATTATCTAAAAGGTGCTAAAGCACCTGTTTGGATGGTAGACGGTATTCCGGCTACAGAAAAAGGAAAAACCTGGGGCTTTGAGCTAACTGACGAAAAGCCTTAATTATTTTGTCATTTCGAGCGACTTAATTAGCATTATTTAAATCGTCATTGCGAGGCACGAAACAATCTTATCTATTATTAGAAAGATTACTTCTCCTACTCCCAATGGCGATTTTTCTTTAACTTCGATTTCAAATGAACATCCAATCAACCCTAAGCAATTATTCAAGCTTCGAAGAAAAGACCTTGACCAATCGTTTTTTCAAACATGAAGATATTATACCGTTAATTAAACAACTACCTTCTACTTTTTCAGTGAGTACGCTTGGTCATTCCGTTAAAGGAAAAAGTATCCACGCCGTGAAATGGGGCAATGGAAAAACCAAAGTGATGTTGTGGAGCCAAATGCATGGCGATGAGGCTACAGGAACCATGGCTCTTTTTGATCTGTTCAACTTCTTGCAACAAGATAATGAAATGGTGCCATTATTAGCTGAAAACTGTGAGCTCTATATCATTCCGATGGTAAATCCAGATGGGGCCCAAATATTTACCCGGCGAAATGCGCAACAAATAGACATTAACCGGGATTTTTTGCAGACCCTTACGCCAGAAGCTAAAATACTAAAGCGATGTAGAGAGGTAGTACAGCCCCATTTTGGCTTCAATTTGCATGATCAACTTACACTCTGGAGCGTAGATGGAACCCTAAAACCTGCTACCCTATCCTATTTGGCCCCGGCCATAGATAAGGAACTGTCCATTAACCCATCGCGTGAAAAAGCCATGTTGGTCATTGCTGATATGTTTAAAGTAGTGGATCCTCTACTGCCCCTACATATCGGACTTTTTGATGATGAATATGAACCTAGGGCATTTGGTGATAATTTCCAAAAGGCAGGCACTTCTACCATTTTAATCGAAGCAGGTGGTTACCAAAATGATACAGAGAAACAAGAAATCAGAAAATTCTATTTCGCTTCTATCCTATCCGGATTGGTTTCCATTGCACAAAAAAGCTACCTACAGCAAAATACCGGTAACTATTTTGCCATTCCAAAAAACAACAAACAGCTTTTTCATATCCTTATTCATCACCTCTATTTAAATGGCATACACGTTAGCGTTGGCATTAATTATGAAGAATGCCCAGACAAGCTTGGAACAGGTACCATAAAAACATATGGTATTCAAGACATTGGCGATTTGAGTTTTTGCGATGCCTATCAGGTCTACGATGCCAAGCATTATCAATTGCAGGGCAGCATTCTTTTTAACCAGCCTGCAAATTTTAAGCTCACTGCAAATGACCAAATAATTTTAGCATTTGAAAATGGAAAATTGCGGTAAAAACACTACATTCAACACCGCAAAACAATCTTAAGAATGGCATTAAGCAGAATTTGGTCCGCCTTTATCATTGTGGCTATTGTAGTAGCCGCTATCAAATGTATCTTTTTTGGTCAAACAGAAATTTTCAGTTGGATGGTGATTGGCAAGGCCGACGATCCTAGCAATTTAACCAAGGTTAACGGTATCATTGAAACTTGTTGGACATCTGTTGAATTATGTCTAAAATTGATTGGCATATTAGCTTTATTTATGGGCTTTATGAGCATTGCCGAAAGAGCTGGAGGTATTCGACTATTATCAAGAATTGTGGGGCCATTCTTCTCTAAACTTTTTCCAGAGATCCCTAAAGGCCATCCTTCAATGGGGCATATGATTATGAATTTCTCTGCCAACTTACTAGGCTTAGACAATGCTGCTACTCCTTTTGGATTAAAGGCCATGGAGAGCTTACAGGAACTCAATCCAAATAAAGACACTGCCAGCAATTCACAACTGATGTTTTTGTGCTTGCATGCTGCCGGTTTAAGTCTTATTCCCGTAAGTGTAATTGCCATACGTGCTTCTCAAAATGCATCTGATCCTACAGATATATTCATTCCTTGCTTAATTGTTACGTTTGTGGGTACCATAAGTGCCATGTTAATCGTTTCGTTTAAACAAAAGATCAATTTATTTCAACCCATTATTATTGGATGGATTTTAAGTCTTTCCGTGATCATTGCTTTATTGGTATTATACCTTACTTCCCTCAATGCGGATGGCATTAAATCTTTCTCTGGCTTGTTAAGTAACGGCTTAATTTTACTGGTTTTCCTATTGATCGTTTTAGGCGGGGTTTATAAAAAAATTGATGTTTTTGATGCATTTATTGACGGTGCGAAAAATGGTTTTGAAACTGCCGTTAAGATTATCCCCTATTTAGTGGGCATGCTGGTCGCAATAAGTATGTTGCGTACCAGTGGTACTTTTGATGTTATAATTATGGGCATTAAAAACTTATTTGTACTTCTAGGTGCAGACACTCGCTTTGTTGAAGCTTTACCAACCGCCTTAATCAGACCATTGAGTGGAGGTGCTGCAAGGGGAATGATGGTGGATACCATGACGGCTTATGGTGCAGATTCTTTTGCCAGTAAATTATCAGGAATTTTTCAAGGGGCCTCTGATACCACATTTTATGTAATTGCCGTATATTTTGGTTCTGTTAGCATTAAAAATACACGTTATGCAGTTGGCGCCATGTTACTGGCAGATTTGGTTGGTGTTTGTACCGCTATTGGATTGGCTTATCTGTTTTTTGGGAATAGTTAATAAAATGATTACAACAACTCTTTAGAGTAGAATAACAGGCTGTATTAAATGTACGGCCTTTATTATTCTTAACCAACCTATTCATTCATAAATACAAAGAAGACAACTATTAACATATTGATTTACAAAAATGTGTAGCTTTATTATAATCATTTAAAATTAACCCCTAAATAAAATTATTATGAAAAAGACGTTCTTTTTTTTGTCCATCTTATTTTCTTTACTGTCTTGTAAAAAAAGTCAAGAAAACATCCAACACTCCAAAAAAACTGAAAAGCTAGAAAGTATATCAATAAAGGAATTATTAAATTTCCTCAGTGTCACAATGCAAGTAGATACAAATGATATAAACTACAATCCCACCGATAGTCTATTCACAATACAAAAAGACATGTTAATATCTTTCAAAGATGCTGGCGAAATGTTTGTTGATAGGAAAAAGAAACAAACTACGCCAACGGTTCAACATTATTTCGGAGGTTCTATAGTTTATAACATAAGCAATATTAAAGTTTATGTACGTGCAGCTGTACCTACCGAATGGCTACCGGCCATATATCAAGCAATAGATCATTGGAATAATACACTTACTAGGGTAAGATTTATAACAACCTCTAGCTATGCAGATGCCGATATTAGAATTAATGCCTCTAATCAAGGAAGCAGTGGACCTGTTGCTTGGGCATACTTGCCTATGTTTGGCTCACCAGGCAATGAAATAAATATAAACTATCATTATAATACCTTGATTGAATCTAGAAAAGTATTTGCGATAGCTCATGAACTGGGACATACGATAGGTTTTAAACATACTAATGAAACAGAGGGGAGTTATATTAATGGCACACCATCTAGCGACCCTTATTCTGTGATGAATTCTACTGTGCTTCCTTGGGTCAGTTTCACTACTGGTGATATTACAGCTACCAATCTTTTATATCCATACTCAACAATTTACTATAGTGCAGCTTGGACAACAGATCGTGCTTTTCCAAAAACTGATTGTGGGCCAGGATATATTGGAACGGCTCATACATATACAGTAAGTGCTGGCACTATCCTATCTGTTATCTCGCAGCAGGAGGCTGATCTTCGTGCCCATGTTTTCGCAGATCGATATGGGTTTACTAACGCAAATTTAGTAGGGTCATGTGTGATACAAATGATTGGTGGAGTAAACAGAATGTGGTGGCAAGATCAGGAAATTTATACCTTTTACCATAAACCACCCGGCAGCACAGTCACGTGGACAGTTAGTGGTCCATTACGAATTGTAGGTTCTAATACAGGCGACACTGTCACGGTCGAACTTGACCCCGCTTATCCAGTTTTAGAAGGCAACACTTATGGAGAGGCCACCATAACTGGAACAGTAGGAACAGCGGAATATCACCGTGATATTCAAATTAAATACGAGTAAGATTATTAGTTTGAAACTAATCCTGATAACCTAAAAGTTATCTAAAAACAGACCAACTACTATAAAATAAAGTGGTCAGTTTATTTCCCTTAAAAGTGTTCATTTGCTGGTCGCTTACCGGCAATTGGTTATAGCGTAGTTATACTTAAAAATTCATTTATAAGAAAGCCGCATCAAAATTGATGCGGCTTTTATTTTATCTAAAAATTAATTCGCATATCCAGGATTTTGTTGTGCTCTAATCGGAGGGTTAGCATTCATTTCTGCTAGGCTAATTGGCAATATTGTTTTATAGAAAGTTCTATCTATTGTTTTAGCTCTATGTTGTGGTACTGATATACTACCAAGCTCGTCGTTAAAAGTGATCGCTTTGTTAGTTCTCATCATATCAAAGAAACGTTGGCCTTCACCGTATAACTCCTTGCTACGCTCGTCTAAAATCATATCCAAGGTTATTGTACCTACCGTTGCAGGCACTAAATTTGGTGCACGTTTCCTAATCTGATTTAGATATCCTACAGCTTTACCAGGATCTGAGGTTAAGGCAGCTTCTGCCGCAATCAAATAAACTTCAGATAATCTAATTACCTTAATATTTACAGCTGTGTTGGTTGCTTTTCCATCACCTAAAAGGGCCGTATTTCCACTGTATTTATAAAGCGCACCTAAACGGGTGGCAGAAATTTCATCTGCCGCCATTATTCCCCATCTTACATCAGCTGCATCTTGACCTAACCGTGCTAAGAAATAATCACTTGCTACAAAGAAGCCAAGCGCTTGCGTAACACCATGGTTTCTTCTTCTGTGGTAAATTCCTAAAGAACCAGTTGTTAAATCGTTTTCTAATGGCACCATCCCTAATTCAAATATAGATTCCGAACCAAATTGAGTTGTCCAAGAACTTACCCAATTGGCATTGGTATATAAAGTGTATAATGAAGTCGCATTAATTACTTCTTCTGCGGCTGTTAACGCATTACCATAAGATTTCATATACAAATACACCTTAGCCAAAATTGCTTTATTAGCGTAATAGTTAATGTATCCGTTTACTTTTGTTTTAGGCAATAAAGGTGCTGCATCTGTGAGATCTTTCAATATCTGGGCATAATTTTGCTCTACAGTAGCTCTAAGTGGTTGCGCATCTGTAGACAACTTGGTAAGTACTAGAGGTACACCATAAGCATTTTTGTCTTGATCATAAACCTTTCCATATAAGCGTACTAAATCAAAATACATTAAGGCCCTTGCTGTCAAGGCTTGTCCTTTGGCCGTATTAAATCCAGTAACTCCTAACGCTTCCTGCTTTTGTATATTTTCCAATAAATTATTCACCTGTAATAAGCAATAATAAATTTGAGACCAATAGCCAGAATAGCTACCGTTATCTGCTGCATGATTAAACGTATATAAACCATCTAAACCACGTCCTTGAGAATAGACTGTAAAATCTCCACCCTTGGCATCACCATAGATCAAAAAATTCCTTCCATAATAATCTGATGATGTCATGGCTCTCATTATTCCATTAATGGCCACAGAGGCATCCTTTGGAGTTTTTATCGCCTGGTCTGCATCTGCAGAATTGGTAGGCGTCATATCTAAAAATTTCTTACATGAGGATAAACTGATTAACAGTAAAGCCATCAATAATATATTATATCTTTTCATCACAATGTTTCAGTTATCATTAAAAACTAAACTCTAAACCAAAGGTATAGGTCTTTCCAAACGGTGTTTCCCATCCTCTTGTACTATATTGGTTAACCTCTGGATCCGCTTCCTTGAACTTAGAAAACGTAAGTAAGTTAGTTCCGTTAAAATAGATTCTGGCACTAGATGCCCCTACTTTGGAGGTTAATTGATTTGGCAAACGATAAGCCAACAAAACATTTTTTAATCGTAAAAATGAAGCACTATGCAGCTGTCGCGTACTGTATTGCATAGGGTCCGTTAAATCTGTACCTTTTAGTTGAGGTAAAGATCCACCTGTATTTTGAGGTGTCCACATATTGTCGTACACGCTTTTCGCTCTTATTCTTTCCCAATAATATCCATCATCCGCCGCATCTTTATAAGCTCCATCATAAAGATCACCGCCTATTTTATAGTTAAAAACAAAACCTAGCGTTATGCCTTTATACTCAAAATTAGTATTAAGGCCACCATAAACGTCAGGAATACCATCACCTATAATTTTTCTATTTGCGTTGTTAAAATCATATGTAATTCCTCTTCCATTAATTACTTCATCACCAGCGCTTGGATTATTAGGATTATTCACATACCACATATTTTTGCCGTTTTTTGGATCAACGCCAGCCCATTCGTAGCCCCAAAAACTTAACGTAGAAGCGCCTTCTCTATAAATAAACTGTGCTCTCGCATCACCTCCAGTTGGGTCGTTCCAGATCACATCATTACCAGCTGCTGAACCTGCTACGCCATATAATTTAGTCACCTTAGAGGATAAGAAAGTTGCATTTACACCCAAAGTCCATTTAAAATCTTTTTTGGCTAGTAACTCTGCATTCAAATCAATCTCAATACCTTTGTTGTTGATACTTCCAACATTTTTAAGTACTGAGCTAACACCAGTAGTGGTTGATATAGGCACGCTCTGTAGCAAATCTTCTGTATTTCTATTGAAGTATTCGACCGTACCAGTTAAGCGCTTAAACAAACCAAATTCTAAGGCAATGTTTGTCGCTAAGTTCTTTTCCCATTTCAAACTCTTGTCGGGGATACTACCCAACGCTGATCCAGCTTGGCTAAGATATTTAGAGCCGTAAGTTACCAATGCTCTCCATCCATAGTTTGCACTTGGGAAGGTTCCATTTGTACCGTAAGAAGCTCTAAGCCTTAAATGATCAACAAAAGTTAGTCCTTTCATGAATTCTTCTTTGTTTAACATCCAAGAGCCACCAATGGACCAAAAGTTACTCCATCTCGCATCTGGATGTAATCTTGAAGATCCATCTCTTCTGTAAGATCCAGAGAGAAAATACTTTTGTTTATAGTTGTATTCCAATCTGGTTAATCCAGATACAAGCGAATTCCCCCATTCATATGAACTGGCACTTTGTACGCCTGCGGTAACCACTGTTGGCAAAGTGCTTGCAGGTAAATCAGTTCCTGTTGAGCGTTGAAAATCGGTAACATTTTTTTCGGTTTCAAAACCCGCTAAAAAGCCTAGTGAATGATCACCAAAAGTTTTGTTGTAGTTTAAGGTGGTAGTAGAAACTATTTTATTGTCATTAGTCGTAATATCGTTCACAGATCCATTTGTTGCCGATCCGTTATAATGTATTGCACTGTAATAAATATGATCGGTAATTTGAGCATTATCATAAGAAAAGATAGACTTCACGTTTAACTCAGGCAATATGTTAAATTGAACGTAAGGACTAGCCAATATTCTTTTAGTTACCGATTTGTTATCCCACTCGTTATCGTAGTAAATGTTGTTTTGCGCCAAACTACCATATCTAGCCGTAAAAGGTTGACCAGTTTTATAATCTGTAGGCCAGTAAAAAGGCCATAATAGATTTCTGGTTTGCATAAAGTAGTTAGAACCAGTATTTCTAGTATCGTTAAAACCCGTTTGCTCTGAACGGGCAAAAGTCATATTGGCACCAAATTCGAATACCTTGCCTACCTTTTGTAATAAGTTGATACGACCAGTAATACGATCAAAATTATTAATTTTTATCCGGCTTTGATCTTTAGTATAGGAAAGCGAGGTGTAATATTTACTTTCTTCTGTACCTCCACTGACTGCTAAATCATTGGTTTGATACAGTCCAGTTCTGAATAAGGCACCCTCCCAATCATAGTACTTTCCATCGCGATTTTCAACGCCGTCAGTCTTGCCTTTAATGATGACATTTTCGTTCATGCTAGTTCCTGGGGTTGAAAATTCATAACCATGCATTCCAAATCCGTACGCCGTCGTAGGAGTACCATAGGATGCCCCAGGGGTCCAGTTTCTGGAATTTAATCGCATGAGTGTCTGCTCATTAGCTTGTTGTGGCGTTCTGCCCGCTGCAATACGGGAATCGTAAAGTATGCTGTATAACATATTGATCTGCTCTTGTGGACCAGCTGCTTCGTAATTATCTGTTGCCCAAGAAGGCGTTAAACCAATCGAAGTTCTAAATTCTACTTTAGGTTTACCCGATTTGCCTTTTTTGGTAGTGATAATGACTACACCATTAGCCGCTCTAGAACCATATAATGAAGCAGCAGCGGCATCTTTAAGAACCGTAATACTTTCAATATCAGCGGGATTTATGGTATTCATGATGTTGTTGGAAGCTGTAGTATAATCGCTCATCTGGCCAGCATTCCCTTGATTAACCGGAACTCCATCTATTACATAAAGTGGATCTAATGATGCGTTCATTGACCCAATACCTCTAACGCGAATACTAGGTGTTGCACCTGCCTGACCCGATGAAGTGGTTACTTGTACCCCAGCCATCCTACCTACTAAGGCATTTTGAAACGACGTTGTGGGCATTTCTTTAATGTCGTCAGCTTTAACCACAGAAGCAGAACCAGTAAACGTACTTCTCTTGGCTGTTCCATAAGCCACTACCATTACCTCGTCTAATTGCTGGTTGCTTGAGCTAAGCTCCACATTAACGGTTGCTTGATTTCCTACCGTAATTTCCTTTGAAATATAACCAATATAAGTAAATACCAATATGGAACTATTGGCTGGGACATTGATGGAAAAGCTACCATCGGCGATTGAAATTACAGTGTTGCCAGTTTGTCCCTTAACTGACACACTTACTCCTGGAATTCCTTTTCCGTCGGCCGCATCGGTTACCTTTCCCCGCACATTTCGCTGAGCATAAGTAAACGTGGCCAACAGCAAGAATCCCAACAAGGTTAGGATAAATTTTCTGTTCATGTTTGTGTTGATTAGTTGATAAATAGTTTTTTGAAATATACGCAAAATTACGCACCAATGCTACACCAACACATTATTTAGAAAAATTCAAAACAAAATCAAAACACTCATAAAACCAAATAAAAGCTATCCTATGTTCAACATATTAGAATATCCTTTTGCAATTAATCTATTTTTAGAAGGTAAAAACACCTCGCATTCTAGGTTAATAATTGCTCTTCCCTGCTTTATAATGCGTGTTTTTGCGGTAATCTGATCACCTTCCTTTGCGGGTGCAAAGTAATCTATATTATTGTTAACGGTAGTATAAGCCTGCGCTAAATTTAGGGTATATACCGTTGCCCCAATCAGGTCGTCGATAATTCCAGCCGTTATTCCACCATGTAAAATGCCATAAGGATTGGTCATTTCCTTTCGAACGATATAGCTACAATGTAATTCCCCTTTAGCTGCACCTAATACAACAGGCTTCAACCAATTCATAAAGTGGGACGGTGACTGCGTTACTTCCTGACCTATAAGTGACCTGAATAACGCCAACCTTTCGTTAACCTTATTTTGTTGTTCCATTTGGATCATTTTTTGTTAAATTTAAAGAAATATTAGCTGTATGAGCAAAAAACAAATTACTGCAATAGTAGAACTCGATCAATCTAAATATAAAACAAAAATATTTGCCGACGGCCATTTTATCTATGCCGATGAGCCGGAGGAACTTGGTGGAACCAACGAAGGCATGCCTCCAGGCGCACTCTTACTGGCCAGTTTAGGCAGTTGTACAGCCATCACCATTAGCATGTATGCCAACAGAAAACAGATCCCTTTGGAAGGCATCAGGATCGATTTGGCCATTTGTCCTGAGGATGAAATGAAAGAAGGTACAGTGATTACCAGAAAAATTGAATTCAATGGAAATATAGACGACGAACAAAGAAAGCGCCTAATGCTCATTGCCGATAAATGTCCAATACACAAGATATTAAGCAATCCTATCCAAATTATTAGTTCATAAGGATTACTTACTTTTTAATACTTCTGCGACCAGTTCATAAGACCTTAACCTTGCCTGATGATCATAGATATGTGAGGTAACCATTAGCTCATCGATCTGGCTATGGTCCAAAAAGGATTGAAATTGATTTTTCAGCTTTTCTGGACCACCAATAAAAGTAAAGTCGAGCATTTGTTCTACAGCCGCTTCTTCCATATCGTTCCAAACCCCTTCCATATGGTCTACAGGCGGCTGTAAAAGTCTACGTTTATTGGTTACGATTCCCAAAAACAACATTTTTAACGAAGTAGCCAATTTTTCTGCCTCTTCATCAGTAGCTGCTGCTACCACATTCACACAAGAAAGCACATAGGGTTTACTTAACCCAGCCGATGGCCGAAAATTCTGACGGTAAATCTTAATGGCTTCAAAAAAGTATGTTGGGGCAAAATGACTGGCAAAAGCATAAGGTAGACCATAAGAAGCTGCCAAGTGTGCACTTTCGGTACTTGATCCCAAGATCCATATGGGCACATTGGTTCCTTCACCTGGAATAGCCCTCACCTTACTATCGTAATTATCATCGCCCAAATATCGTTGTAACTTCAGAACATCCTGAGGAAACTGCTGGGGTGAATGAAAGCGTTCCCCCCTTATTTCAAATGCAGTCAGCTGATCGGTACCAGGTGCTCTTCCAAGACCTAGATCTATCCGATTTGGATATAGCGTAGCCAAGGTACCAAATTGCTCGGCTATGACCAAAGGTGTATGATTAGGCAGCATAATACCACCCGATCCAACCCTAATTGTTTTGGTGTGTCCTGCAATATGGCCAATCAGTATCGATGTGGCCGAACTGGCCACACTTATCATGTTGTGGTGTTCTGCCAGCCAATAACGCTGATAACCTAATTTTTCAACATGCTGCGCCAACGATACGCTATTTTCAAATGTGTTGGCGATGCTTTTTCCTTCTATAACGCCCGCCAAATCCAAAACCGAATATGGCAATGCCGATAATTTTTTATTACTCATGTGTATTTTTATAAAGTAGATGAAATCAATTGGCCCAGTTTTGCTATAGCAGTTTCATTTCTTTTATAGTAAGTCCACTGCCCCACCCTTGTTGCGGACACCAAGCCTACGCGATGCAAGAGCGACAAATACGCTGAAATGGTAGATTGGGTCAAACCCGATTTCTTTTGGATATGGCCCACACAAACTCCTATATCATCTATGCCACATGCCGATTGGTAATCAGGAAAATAAAATTCCGGGTCCTTTAACCAGGTTAAAATCTGCAGCCTAGTCTTATTTGCCAATGCCTTGAACAGTTCAACTTGATCCATGCTACAAATATATATCGACTTTTCTCGATATACCAATAATAAGCAAAGAGATGACAGAAGAAGGATAAAGCTAGAACCAATTTGCCTTTATATAGTGAAACCAGAACAGGTGTTTTGATAGCTGAAAAGCTATTCTAAAAAATTAAATACCTTTGTTATTCTTACATTGATAGAAAAGCTATGTACAAAATTGGATTGGCAGAAGATGATCAAAAGATTGCGAAGTTGATTAAAGAGGGGCTGGAAGAAAATGGTTATGAAGTTACGGTGTTTCACAGTGGGACGTTTGCTTTGGAAACATTTATCAGAGATCAATTCCAGCTTTTAATTTTGGACGTGATGATTCCAGATGTGACCGGCATAGAAATCTGTAAGGAACTACGTAAACGAGAGATCTATACCCCCCTCTTGATGCTCACCGCTCTTGGTACGGTTGACGACAAAGTTAACGGCCTGGATGCAGGCGCCGATGATTACCTGGTCAAACCCTTCCATTTTAGGGAATTATTGGCCAGAATTGAAGCTTTATTACGTCGACAGCACTTTGGCCATGATGTTAGCAAACCCGCCCATGCCCTATTACAGTTTAAAGACCTCACCCTAAATACCCATAGTAAAGAAGTTAAACGTGCACAACGCAGTATTGAATTAACGGCAAAAGAATTCCATTTATTGGAACTTTTCCTTCTTAATCCCAACCGGCTGCTTTCCAGACAATATATTGCCGAACAGGTATGGGACATCAGTTTCGACACCGGCACAAACGTAGTTGATGTTTATGTAAACTTCCTGAGGAATAAAATCGACAAAGGTTTTGATAGTAAGCTGATCCATACCAAAATTGGTATGGGCTATATATTAAAATAACATGAAGATTAAAGATCGCCTGGCCTTGTATTTTACATTGGTAAGCACTATAACCTTATCGGCAGTGCTGTTTGCCATCTATTTTATCTTCATTAAATTTTTGGAAAGCGATTTTTATGACCGGCTAAATGACAGGGCATTTATCATAGCCAAACTTTACCTAGAGGCCGACGAAATCTCGTCAGATTCTTTACAAAAAGTTAGAAATGAATACCTAGAAACTCTACATGGCGAAATCGTTAGGGTTTACGATTCAAAAAACAAAGCCAGATTTATCAAGGATAATCAGCAGTTTTGGACCCGTGAAACGATCAACCAGGTTAGAAAGGCTAAGAAAATTCGTTTTAAAGAAGGGTTGAGACAAACCGTCGGTATTTTTTATAAAGACAATCAAGGTGATTTTGTCATCTTAGCTTCGGCCATAGACCAAAGCACCTACTCTAGAATTGGAAAATTGAAGACTATTATGTTGGCTACATTTTTCATCATTACTTTAGGATTGTTGTTATCATCCAGATGGATTGCCAACCGCATTTTAAGACCATTGGATATTTTTATTAATGACGTAAAGGGCATCAAATCCAGCAACCTCCATTTTAGGGTACGGGAAGGCAAGAACAAAGATGAAATCAACCTATTGGCGCAGAACTTCAATCAGTTGATGGCACATTTGGAACAGGCATTTGTCTTACAGAAAACCTTTGTGGCCAATGCTTCTCACGAACTGCGTACGCCTATTACCAGTTTATTGATGAGTGCAGAGCTTGCCCTCAGCCAAAACAGAAGTACAGCAGACTATCAAAAGGCCCTGCAATCGGTTATCGAAGATGCCGAAAAAATGGATGCGATCATCAATAGTCTGTTTAACCTGGCACAAGCCGATCTAGAATTTGGTTCTTCTACTACAGAACACCTTCGTATTGATGAGCTTTTATGGGAACTGCAATCGCAATGGAACCATAAAAATTCGACTGGAAAACTTTTTATTGAAATAGCCGATTTATCAGAAAATCCCAACGACCTCATTCTTTCTATTAACAAAAACCTATTGGAAATTGCCCTAAATAACATCATTATTAATGCCTTCAAATTCTCTGGCCAACAAGATGTACACTGTTTATTAAAAGCCAACGAACAGTATATTCAAATAGAGATCAAAGATGTAGGGATCGGTATTGATGAAAGTGATAGGCAGCACCTATTCAAGCCCTTTTATACCTCAAGTAAACAAAATGCGCATAAGGGTAATGGAATGGGGCTCTATATGGCACAGAAAATTATTACATTAGCCAAAGGACATTTAGATTTCATCTCTTCAAATGGCTTGGGCACTACTTTTATCGTAAAGTTCAATAAATTTTAATTCCATTTTAATTTCGATTTAATTCAGCTTTAATTCGGTAAAAATAGCTTTGCCGTCTATGAAGATAAAGCTATTTCTTTTACTATGCTGCACAGCTATCGGCCATATTTGCCTAGCTCAAGACACCCTGAAGTTAAGTCTAAACGAAGCAGAGAAATTATTTTTATCCAATAACTATGAGCTTATTCTGGCCAAATACCAGATTGAACAGGCCAAAGCGGATGTGATTACGGCCAAGCTGTTTGACAATCCGGAAATTACCCATGAAAACCTTTTCTATAACCACGAAACCAAGCGTTTCCTGGAAACCTCGTACGCTACAGGACAATTCAATACACAGATCTCGCAACTCATCAAATTGGCAGGTAAGCGCAACAAAAATATCCAACTGGCCAATACTGCCGTAAAATTGGAGGAATACCAATATTTTGACCTGATCAGAACATTACGATATCAGTTACGTAGTAGTTTCTACAAACTATTTTACCTACAGCAATCGGCCAAGACCTACCAAAAACAACTAGATGCCTTAACACAATTATTGAATGCTTCGGCTCAACAACTTAAATTAGGCAATATAGCTAATAAGGACCTGCTTCGCATTAAATCTTTGGCATACAACTTAAAAGCAGAACAAAATGCCATAAAAGGGGAAATAGATGAATTGGAGAATACCATTAAATTACTTACAGGACTAAAACCATCTGTCAACCTAATGGCCCAAGCCCCAAACATTGCGCCAACAGCCATTAACGACCTTACCTATATCCACATTTTAGATTCTGCAAAAACAAACCGGATTGACCTTAAAGCTGCCAAATCTGGTATCACCTATGCCGAACAAAACCTCAAATTACAGAAGGCCAACGCCATTCCCGATGTACAATTATCGTTAAGCTACGACCTAAAAGGGAGTTATCCAGAAAAATATACAGGTATTGGCATTAGCATGCCCATTCCATTATTTAACAGAAACCAAGGAGAGATCAAAAAGGCCAAAATAGCCATTGAAGCACAAAATGTCAACTACCAGCAGATAGAGAACACCCTATCCAATGAAGTTTTCAAAGCCTATAAAAATGCTGTGCGTGTAGAAGATCTTTTTCAGCAGTTAGACCCAAACTTCCAAAGGGATTTCCAACAATTGCTAGATGAAGTGACCAAAAATTTTACCAAAAGAAATATCAGCTTGTTGGAATTCCTAGATTTCTACGATTCCTATAAAGAAAATACCCTACAGTTCAACCAACTCCAATTCGAACGCTTAAATGCTAAGGAAGAACTCAATTTTGTTACTGGATCCACCTTATTTAAATAAATTATAATGTATTTTTCATCATCAAAGAACTATGTATTGGCATTGGTCGTCGTTGCCATTAGCCTGCAGCGTTGCACCACAGCCAGCGAGACCACTACCAATGATAAGTTTGAAGTTACCGACTCGCTCATCAGTAAACTGACTATAGACACTGTACAGTCTCCCAATAATCTTACCGTGTTAAATTTTTCTGCCAAGATTACGGCAAATGAAGATCTTCAGGCTGTCATCTATCCAATGGTTAGCGGTACCATTGGCAATGTTAACGTTAAAATTGGCGACAAAGTAAGTAAAGGCCAATTATTAGCTACAGTGGCCAGTAGCGAAATGGCTGGCTTTGATAAGGAGGCCGTTAGTGCCGATGCTGAGTTAAGAAATGCAACAAGGGCCTTAAAACAGGCAGAAGAACTTTATCATAGCGGCCTAAGCTCAGCCAAAGAACTGGAGGAAGCCAAAAATGATTTCACCATTAAGCAATCGGAGGCACAGCGAGCAAAAACGATTTTAAAGTTAAATGGCGGCAATACCAAAGGCAATTATCGGATCATATCGCCATTATCGGGCTATATCATTGAGAAAAATATAAGCAACTATATGCAGTTAAGGCCTGACCATGAACAGAGCTTATTTACCGTTGCCGACTTATCCAATGTCTGGGCCGTCATCAATATTTACGAGTCTGAAATAGCCATGCTAAAAGAGGGAGACGAAGTAGAAGTTGCTGTGCTATCCTACCCAGACAAGGTATATAAGGGAATGATTGAACGCATTTATAATACCATTGATCATGAAAGCAGGGTAATCAATGCCAGGGTCAACATCAAAAATAGCGGCTTCAGTTTAAAACCAGGTATGATGGCCACGGTTAAGGTATTCTCTAAATCAACGGTCGATCTTCCTTCGATCAGTCCAAAAGGGATCATCTTCGACGAGAATAAAAATTATGTTCTGGTTCTCGATCCTAAACAGAAAATACGCATACAAGAAGTAGAAATTGGCCGTAAAACCACTGATCGAATTTACATTAGCAAAGGTTTAAATGCTGGCGATAAGGTAGTGGCCTCTAAACAGGTTTTCCTTTTCGAAAGCTTAAAGAACTAATCCCTTCCATCCCCCTAAACATTCAGTAATGAATAAATTGATCAAAAAAATCATTGGTTTTTCCTTAAAAAACAAATATTTCATCTTTTTCACCACCTTTATCCTCATTTTGGCGGGTTATCTTAGTTTCAAGAAAACAACCATCGAGGCTTTTCCCGATGTAACCAATACTAGCGTAACCATTATTACGCAATGGCCAGGTAGAAGTGCAGAAGAAGTAGAAAAATTTGTGAGCCGACCATTGGAAATTGCCATGAACCCAACCGAAAAAAGAACCAGCATACGCTCTTCTTCCCTATTCGGTCTATCTATTGTTAAGATCACTTTTGAGGATGATGTGGATTATGCCTTTGCCCGTGTACAGGTTAACAACCATATCGAAGATGCCGATCTACCAGATGGCGTAAAAGCAGAGGTACAACCTCCATATGGTCCTACCGGAGAAATTTTCAGGTATACTCTTTTCAGCGATAAAAAATCGGTTAGGGAATTAAAGACTTTACAGGATTGGACCATACAAAGGGAACTGCTATCCGTTTCTGGCGTGGCTGATGTGGTGAGTTTTGGCGGTGAGGTGAAAACCTACCAGATCACCGTAGATCCACAAAAAGCCATACAATACAATGTGAGTGCCACCGAATTGTTCGAAGCTGTTTCCAAAAGTAATATCAATGTAGGCGGCGATGTAATTGTGCAAAGCGGACAAGCTTATGTGGTACGCGGCATAGGCGTACTCAATAATATCGACGAAATTAAAAATGTGGTAATTGATAATTATAATGGCACGCCCATTTATGTGAAAACCATTGCCGAGGTTACCGAATCGGCCCTACCTCGTTTAGGCCAGGTGGGCAGGGATGCAGATCCAGATGTAGTACAGGGCATTGTAGTGATGCGGAAAGGCGAAAACCCCAGCGAGGTCATCAAAAAACTCAAATTGAAAATTGAGGATATCAACAATAATATTTTACCTGATGATGTAAAAATCAAAGCATTCTACGATCGTGAAGACCTCGTTAATTTTGCTACCCATACGGTTATGGGCAATATGCTTGAAGGTATACTTTTTGTTACCGTCATCGTATTTCTTTTCATGGCCGATTGGCGCACTACATTAATTGTTTCTATTGTTATTCCATTGGCACTTTTATTTGCTTTCATCTGCTTAAAGCTAAAGGGCATGTCTGCAAATCTACTTTCTATGGGCGCCATAGATTTTGGGATTATTATAGACGGCGCTGTAGTTATGATAGAGGGAATATTTGTAGTGCTAGATCAAAAAGCCAAGGCCGTTGGCATGCAAAAATTCAACAAGATAAGCAAGTTAGGTCTGATCAAAAAGGCCTGTCTGGAAAACGGGAAAGGTATTTTCTTTGCCAAGTTAATCATCATTACAGGTTTGATGCCTATTTTCGCCTTTGAAAAAGTGGAGGGGAAAATGTTTTCTCCTTTAGCTTGGACCTTAAGTTTTGCCCTACTAGGCGCATTACTACTTACCTTTACCTTAGTTCCTGCATTGGCCAGTGTGTTGCTAAAGAAAGATGTAAAAGAAAAACACAATATTTTTCTTGAATTTATCACCAAACATACCCTAAAGATCTATGATACTTGCTTTAGGCATAAAAAGTTTGTTTTTTCATTATCCATTGGAATATTGATCATTGGCGTAATGAGCTTTAAATTCTTGGGCACGGAGTTCTTGCCCAATCTCGATGAAGGCTCTATTTATGTAAGGGCAACAGGACCATTAAGTATCTCGCTCGATGAAACCAAGAAGCTATCAAACGAAATGAGAAAGATATTCTTGAGCTTCGAAGAGGTAAAACAGGTGCTCTCCCAAACGGGAAGGCCCAATGACGGCACAGACGCTACGGGCTTTTACAATATGGAATTCCATGTAGATATCTACCCTAAAAAGGAATGGAAACGCAAACAGACCAAAGAACAGCTCATTGAGCGTATGCAGGAGAAACTGAAAGGATTTCCGGGCATCAGCCTGAATTTCTCGCAACCTATTTCCGACAATGTGGAAGAGGCTGTTTCTGGAGTGAAAGGTTCTATTGTGGTAAAACTGTTTGGCGATAATTTCGAATTCATTGAGCAAGAAGAAGAAAAAATATACCACATTCTAAAAACAGTAAATGGAATTGAAGACCTGGGTATTTTGAGAAATTTAGGTCAACCAGAGCTACAGATCAATCTCAATCAACAGAAAATGGCTTTGTATGGTGTAAGTACGGCAGATGCCAATGCCGTTATTGAAATGGCCATAGGAGGTAAATCTGCCACGCAAATCTACGAAGGGGAAAAAAAGTTTGACCTGATTATCCGTTATCCGGAAGATTTCAGAAACGATGAAAGTTCCATTGCCAATTTACGCATCCCTACCATTTCTGGTTCAAAAGTGCCTTTGGGTGAAATTGCCAAGATCAAGAAGATTACAGGCCCAAGCATGATCTACAGGGATAAACACAAACGTTATGGCGCCATTAAGTTCTCCATTAGGGGGCGTGATATGGGAAGTGTAATTGCCGAAGCCCAAAAAAAGGTAGAAGAAAAGATTAAACTCCCCAAACCATACAAATTAGAGTGGGCAGGCGATTTTGAAAACCAACAAAGGGCCACCAGTCAGCTTTCCAAAGCAGTGCCCATTAGTCTTCTGTTAATATTTTTTATCTTGTTCATTTTGTTTGGCAATGCCAAAGATTCACTACTGGTCTTAAATAACGTCCCTTTCGCTATGATTGGTGGTATTCTGGCCTTATTAATTACGGGCATAAACTTTAATATTTCAGCTGGCATTGGCTTTATAGCATTATTCGGTATCTGTGTGCAAAATGGGGTAATTCTCATCACCAAATTTAAGAGCAATATTACCGAACTGAGGCATAGAGCAGACTGGAACTTTTCAGATGCCATTAAAGATGGCGTAGCCAACCGTATGCGCCCTGTTATCATGACAGCGCTCATGGCGGCCATAGGTTTATTGCCTGCAGCACTTTCTACCGGTATAGGTTCTGAAGCCTCAAAACCATTGGCCATAGTGGTGATAGGTGGTTTAATTACCAATACACTATTTAATCTATTTGTTTACCCTATTGTATTCTATTGGAGCTATAAAAAGAAAGCAAAACTAGAGATGCACTAAAACAATTATATGACAATTTTATCTCTAAATTCCTAATATAAAAACCATTCAGCCAAATTTGTATAGTCTTTTGCCGACACATAATTCACGTTTATCGGCACATTGAAATAGACTAGGCAAATTTGGCTGTCCTTTGGTTGGTATTTGATAATCAAGGTGCACTGTCCACATCCTTATCCAGGAAAGTATAATAGAGAGAAAATTATCATTAATTTGTACCATGCAATTTTTTAAAACACCAACCTTTTTTGTTCACGTAGCAGGTTGGTTATTGTTTTTAACTTTTCCTTTACTGTTCATCAACAATGAACAGTCGGGTTTTAGCAGCTTAATTTTACTCTCTTCTCCTTATTATTGGCTATTCTGCCTCACCTATATCCTTATCTTCTATATCAATACCTTACTATTGATACCCCAATTTATCTTCCACAAAAAACACTTGGTTTATGGCCTATTATTTTTTGTTTTATTTGCTTTTGTGTACTATGCACAACCCTACAATAATTTATTGGGCCATAACACTTCGGTAATCAATGCTTTAAAGGGCGAAACCAATAGTCCCTCAAAAGGATTGAACCAATCTATATTCGGAGATAAAAGCAAGGTAGGCCCCCATACGGGCATGCCCTTTGGACCACTGCCCAACCAAAATCTACGCATGCAGGATCCCAACTTAAAAAAGAACAAGGGAATTTTGGACCTTCACCAATCCAATAACATTGACATGGTAAGCCTGTTCATCTTTGTCATGATCATGGGCATTGGTATTGCCACCAGTACCGTAAAACGTTGGCAAAGTACCGAACGAAAGGTGGTAAAAGCCGAAAGCGAGAAAGCTACCGCAGAACTCTCCTTCTTAAAGGCACAAATCAATCCACATTTTCTTTTCAATACCTTAAACAATATCTATACATTATCCATCATCAATAGTGAACATACTTCGGAAAGCATTATGAAACTTTCTAATATCATGAGGTATGTCACTGACGACGTGACTAGAGACTTTGTAAAGTTAAACGACGAAATAGACTGTATAACAGACTATATAAGTTTACAAAAAATGCGTTTAGGCAATGAGGCAAATGTTGATTTTAAAGTGAGCGGAAATCCTATCGGAAAAATTATAGCTCCGCTAATTTTGATGACCTTTATAGAGAATGCTTTTAAATATGGGGTAACCAAGAAAGAGCAGACCGTTATTACCATCCATCTTGATATTACGCCTCAACAGATTAATTTTTACTGCAAGAACAAAATACATATGCATAAATCCAATCTGGAACGTACCGGCATTGGAATAAGCAATACCCTTCAGCGATTGACACACCTTTACGCTAACCAACATCAACTAGATATTGATCGTGAAGCTAATTTTTTCATTGTAAAACTGGCTATCAACTGTTAAAAATTATGACTCTAAAATGTGTAGCAATTGATGATGAACCCTTGGCGCTTGAACTCATCAAGACTTATGTAAAACGATTTCCTTCTTTGGAAATGGTACAGACTTTTGAAGATGCCATTTCTGGTGCAGAGTTTTTGAACCACCAACAGGTCGATCTACTTTTCCTGGATGTAAATATGCCCGACATTACAGGTGTTGATCTTGCCAGAAGCCTGACCAATAATCCAATGATCATCTTTACCACAGCCTATAGGAATTACGCCTTTGAAAGCTATGAGCTACAGGCGCTAGATTATCTTTTAAAGCCCATAGACTTCAAACGGTTTACCGTAGCCATTGAAAAAGCCATTGATTTTCAAAAATACAAGTCTGCTGCCAAAGACCCTGCTACAGATGAGGCTATCTACGTCTATTCGGAATATAAAATGGTAAAAATAATGCTTAAGGACATCGAATATATTGAAAGTATGGGCGATTACCTTAAAATATACCAGACCAAAGCAGACAAACCTCTACTTACCTTATTAACCTTGAAAAAAATCTTGGAAAAGCTGCCAAAACAACAATTTGCCCGTGTGCACAGAAGTTTTATTGTGGCCAAAAATAAAATCAAATCCATTCATCATAAAAAGATAAATTTGGCCCATGCCGAATTGCCTGTGGGCGACGCTTATAAAGACTTTATTAATCAACAAAAAGGTATATAACAATTTAAAGAGTTATGGTTAAACTAAAAAGCAATATCGCAACAAGTGAAAATGGGTTCATTTTTAACCCCAGTACTGGCGATTCATATACCAGCAATCCTATTGCCGCTGAAATTATTGCACTATTGAAGAATGGTTATACAGCCGATGAGATCAAAATACAATTATTAGAAAAATATGAAGTGGAACGTAAACAACTGGAGCGGGACTGGGATGATTATATCCTACAGCTAAGAGAAGCTAATTTACTAGCCTTATAAATGCTTATGCCTATTATTCATCAATTTACAACAAATAGAATTATACTTCAACAGATCCTATAACATGACCAACCCTCCAAAAATTTGTGTAGCCCTTACAGGACTCAATGCCATTGATAATCCAGGTTCGGGATTGGGAGTGGCTAGGGCCTTAAAAGAAGACTTTGGGGAAAACATTAGAATTATTGGACTTGCCTATGAAAATCTGGAGCCAGCCATCTATCTAAAAGAACAAATTGACAAGACTTATAAAATCCCCTATCCTGCCGACGGAACTGATAGTTTATTAAACAGGCTAGCTTTTATCCAGCAAAAAGAACACATAGATGTACTTATACCCAACTTTGATGCAGAATTAACCAATTTTATTAAGATTGAAGGTCAACTGGCCTTGCTAGGCATTAAGACCTATCTTCCCAGTTTAGCACAATTTCAGCAAAGGGATAAACTTAACCTTTATGCTTTCGGTAAGGGTAAAGGCTTATGCATTCCTCCAGATATACAGATCAATAAGGAAACTGAACTGCATATGGCTAGCATAGACTTGGGCTTTCCACTGGTCATAAAAGGAAAATTTTATGATGCCATTATTTGCCATCATTTGGCCGATACGTACAAAGCCTACCATCAGCTATCAGCCAAATGGGGCTTGCCTATTATTGTTCAAAAATACATTAATGGCACCGAATTTAACATTGCAGGCCTTGGTGATGGTAAGGGGAATATCATTAGTGCCATCCCTATGCGAAAATTATTCATTACTGAAAAGGGCAAGGCTTGGGCCGGCATTAGCATTGAAGATGAAGCCATGATAGACCTGGCCTTCCAATTTGCCAAAGCTAGCCAATGGCGTGGAGCTTTTGAACTAGAAGTGGTGAAAGATCACGAAGGTCGTTTATTCATCATAGAAATCAACCCTCGTTTCCCAGCTTGGATCTATTTGAGCGTAGCTGCGGGACAAAACCAACCAAAAGCGCTAGTGCAAATGGCAACGGGCCAAGAAATAAACAAACTCCATGGCTTGAAGGGTGGCAAAATGTTTGTACGCTATGCCTGGGACCATGTGATAGATGTAGAAGAATTTCAGAAATTGGCCGCTTTTGGTGAACTTTAAAAGATTACGACTAATGAAACAACCATACGAAAGGCCTATTATAAAAAAAATGCATACCGGATTAATGGACAAATTCGGTAGGCAAAATAGCAAGGAACCCGTTAGCGATATTGAAGGCGTAACCATCGAGCAATTAGTGGAAAATTATGGCTCCCCGCTTTTTGTAATTTCGGAAAAACAGATTCGACGAAATTATCAATCGGCATTACGTGCATTTAATACGCGTTACCCAAAAGTTCAATTTGCTTGGAGTTATAAAACCAATTACCTCAATAGTGTTTGTCAAATCTTTCACCAAGAAGGGAGTTGGGCCGAAGTGGTATCTGGATTTGAATATCAGAAGGCAATTAATAATGGTGTAGTTGGACATCAAATCATTTTCAATGGACCAGACAAAAAAGAAGAGGAGCTTACATTAGCCATCAAAAACCAATCATTGATCCATATTGATCATTTTAACGAACTTGATCAGCTTATTCAGCTCTGTCAGCTCCTTAAGCAAAAAGCCAAGATAGCCATCCGGGTAAATATGGATACTGGCACCTATCCAATTTGGGACAGGTTTGGCTTTAACCTAGAAAATGAACAGGCATGGACGGCCATAAAAAAGATCAAAGAAAATCAGCTACTGGAGCTGCAAGGCCTACATTGCCATATTGGCACATTTTTACTTTCTACACAACCTCATGAAATAGCGGCCAGAAAGCTTAGCGAACTTGCCTTGCGCTGTAAGGCTGAATTGCAGCTATCTATTAAATATTTAGACCTTGGCGGTGGTTTTCCATCCAAGAACAACCTGAAAGGTACTTATACAGGAATAGATAGTATTCCTACCATTGATGAATTTGCCACAAGCATTACCGAAGCTATTCTAAATGCCGGCTTTCCAACTGAAGAGCTCCCCTTGTTGATTTTAGAAAGTGGCAGGGCCCTGATTGACGATGCAGGTTATCTTATTGGCTCTGTAATTGCCAATAAGCGTCTCAGTGATGGCAGAAGTGCCACTATTTTGAACTTTGGCGTTAATCTTTTATTTACATCGAATTGGTACGATCACCACATCAGCACCACAAAAGCATATAGTGAATATACAGAGGCGACCACCCTATTTGGTCCCTTGTGCATGAATATAGATGTGATTAGGCAACATATCGAGCTTCCGTTGCTTAATAAAGGAGATCATATTGTGGTACATAAAGTAGGTGCCTATAATATGACACAATGGATGCAATTTATACAAATGCGACCAGCTGTGGTGCTCATTGACCAGAAATCCAAGGTACATCTCATTAGAAAACCAGAAACTTTAGCTTACCTAGATAGCCATGAACAAATACCAACCCATTTAAACCCTTAGCTACATTTGAAGAAACAACTCGACCATTATTTCCATACCCTGGTAAACAGCTATGCCATTTTGTTCTTTTCCCAAAACAAAGTGTTTGGGATAATATTATTTGTGGCCTCTATGCTCAACCCTTCGGCAGGCATTAGTGGTTTGATCAGCGTTTCTCTTGCCATAGCGATGGTTAGTGCTTTAGGTTTCGATAAATCCATCAGCAAGACTGGCTTATACACCTTTAATTCGTTGCTATTGGGTTTAGGCTTTGGGGCATTTTTCGCGTTTAATGTACTGTTTTGGTTCTGGTTGGCACTTTCCTGCATATTCTGCCTGTTGCTAAGCATCAATTTTTCGGCATTTTTAGGAAAATACGAGCTACCCGCCCTCTCTATTCCTTTTGCCATTACCTTTTGGACCGTGCTTATTGCAGGCAATGGCTATGCAACTATGGGACTTATGCAAAAAGACAGTTATGTAGTTTTTGAGATCTATAGTGGCAATAAGATACATATTGACACTTTAAACCAATACTTGGAATATAGTAATATCTCCTATTTGATCAGCTTATTTTTCAGGTCATTAAGTGCCATCATCTTTCAAAACAGTATGATATGTGGCATTTTAATTGCTATAGGTTTACTGATCCACTCCAGAATTGCCTTTAGTCTTGTTAGTTTAGGTCTGATTGTGGCCCATACCATTAACCAGTATACAGGCATTTATCCAGATGGGATCAGTAATTATCATTTGGGGGCAAACTTCATGATGATCAGTCTTTCCATAGGTGGGGTTTACCTTATTCCCTCCAACCGCTCCTATATTTGGGCCATCATTGCAACCGCAGTAATGATATTGCTCGTCAATGGCTTATCTAGAGTGCTTGGAATATATAATCTACCTATCTTTTCTTTACCTTTTTCTTTGCTCACCATCGGGTTATTATACTTCTTTAAAGTAAGAAATCATGCCCATAAACTTCATCTCACCTACTTTCAAAACTATTCACCCGAGCTCAACCTATATCCTGTCTCTTATACACATCTCCGAGCCCACGAGACCTGCGT